>JANNVW010000021.1:0-45719 GCA_031408295.1 Ferruginibacter sp. | reverse complement strand
CTTTCTTCACACCTGTGAGGCGCTTAAATATTGATTCCTTTGTGTTTTCTATTTCTGTATATCGCATCTAAATCAGATCATTATTAACTGACAAACGCTGCATGGGAATAATATTTATTTTAATTATGTTAGAGGTCTAATGTTTTATTAAGGGTGGTTGGAAATGTACAATTAAAATTACTACTAAATAAATTTCCTGCAAATGAATACATTTCTTGGAAGAGCGAAACTTGGCTAACGAGCATGTGGGGTAGTAATGAAAATTTAAAGCTACCTCCTGCAACAATAGCAAATGAAATAAAACAACATTGTTTACAAATCGGGTTAATGTTAACTATTTCTGAATAATAATATATAAACTTTAAAGAATTTACAAGCATTTAAAAATTACTTTTATTAGGTTCGTAGTATTGCTTCTGGTATAGGGGTATTTCATTTACACAGATAATAGAATAGCTGAGAGGTGGCGAAGGCATAAATAATATAGCAAAAAAAGATAAAATAGACCCCACAATAGACTTGATGATTGGTCTGGCGAACCACTCCGCTAGATTTGGTTGCAAAATGGAAGTAATGATAATTATATCTAGTGAAAAGGTAAGCCTAGGCATTGTAAAACGAAAATAAATTATTTTAAATTGGGCAGCGTTTGCTGTAGTAAAAAACTCTTATGGGAGCAAGTTTTAAGTAAATAATAGAAAGGAGTAAATTTTTTTTCGAATTTATAATCAAACTAGAATACAATTATGTTAAAAAGAAAATTAAATGTAAGAATGACAAAAATACATTGTCTTCTAATTTCTTTTATAATTGTAATCTGCTTTAGCTCTTGTTGTAAAACGGTAGAATGTGATTCGTGGCGTGCTAAAGAGATAAAATTTGTAAATTTTTCAGATAACGATTTAGATGTATTTTCTATTCGCAAGTATACTAAAAATACGAGTTTTATTAGGGTAATTGACTCTGTGGTTATTTCTAAGCCCTATCATATTTATATTAAAAATGGAAACACAGTAACGATAACTTTTAATGATTCGTTTATGGGAGATTTTTTTATTCAGCCAGGGTATGACTACGATTTTGTCTTTTGGAATACAAGCACCACAATAAAAAGAATTACCGAGATATCAAATATTCAAAGTAGCGAGAAATTTTGCAATACAGGGTTTGCAAAGAAGATATGTTACAATAACTTAAGTTCATTGAAGGTAGATGGAGTGCAATCAGCATCACTTATAATAAGTAAATAGGATGGTATAATAGTTATTATTTTTGTACTTTTTTTGTACAAAATAAAAGAGATATCATAATAATGATATCTAACTCAATAGATGGATAATTTAGCAATAATATTTAAAACAACTTTCGACCCATATTTCAATGCGCCATTACATATTTGGGAAACATTTTCTGAAAGCGGAGAAGTAATTGAAACTAAAAAAAATGAGGTTATTAAAAAACATAATGCTCAAGAAAAGTATTTCTATTTTATCTTGAAAGGGTCAGGTGGAATAATGTTGTACCAAAACAATAATTATCTATGTATTGACTTATGCTATTCTGGGGATTTTTTTGGAGACTATTTTTCATTTTTAACTAATAAACAGACTAGCCTTGAAGTAATTTGTTTTGAGCCTTCAACTCTTTTTCGAATTAGTAAACAAAACTTCCAATCTTTAGCAAATACTGAGTATGGCAGATTCATTTGCCAAACGGCATCTGAAAGTTTGTTTATTCACAAACAAACTCAACAATTAGAGCTCCTTTCAAAAACAGCAGAACAACGCTACCTTGAAATGATTGAAAAGCAACCCGATATTTTACAAAGAACACCCAACAAATACATAGCTTCTTATTTGGGCATAACCCCAGAAAGTTTCAGTAGAATCCGAAAAAAAATTATGTGATTTATATTTCTTATCCTGCGGTATGTTTTTTAACAGGTAGAGTGCTCATTTTTGCTTTATATTAAATTTATAAGAAAAATGAGAAAAATAATTTTGTTGGTTGTAATTAACTATTATGTAAGTAATGTTTTTGGGCAAGAGTACATTGTAGAAGGTAAAAATAGATTGAATTTTGCCAAAACCTATTTTGAACTCGGCGGACAATTTTCGCCTTCATTCACAGGTAAGAATTCAAAAGGTAATGCTTTTTCCAACTCATCTTCAATTGTTCCATACCTCAACATTGGGGGACTACATTTTTGGGGGCATGCTGAGTTTTACATTTCTATTCCTTTAGCACAATTAAACACTAGGAAAAATGACAGCACTAATTTTCAATTGTACCAGTCAGCCAGCACTGGTGCTAGATTTTTACCTTGGGCATACAGAGAAAATAAACTAAGACCTTATATTGGAGCAAGTTGGGCTATTGCCAATTTTAAACAAAGTGTTAAACCCGACGAAAATCAGCCCATACTTACAAAGAACAAACTTCTTTTTGATGCAGGATTGCTATATGGGAAAGGTAATTTTATAACAAGGTTAGGTGCAAATTTTTATCCTTCTAATACTTGGGAATACCCGGTAGCACAGAATAATTTCCAACGAATTAAAACACCCAGCTGGGGTGCTTATTTTGGTTTAATTTATGCTTTTGAAAGTACACGTTCAAAAAACATGGAAGCTGAAAATGCAAGACTAAATAAATTTCCGAAAGTATCAAAGCCAACTATGAATGCACTTAAAAAGGGAGATTATTTTATTGGGATTGGGCCTTCGAGTTCTTTTATGCTATCAAAATCAGACTATAACGAAACACATTTCCCATATTTTAGTAAAAAACCGGTTTCAAATACTTTCTTTGATATTGCAATCGGTTATCAATTCAACAAAGAAGGTATTGTTACTACATTATCTTTCAGAAATCCAAAATTTACAAATGAAGCATTTGGTACAACACAAACAATAAAGAACAATTCTTTCGTATTGGAAGCGTATAAATTTTTGACAGATTATAGTGGATTTACACCGTATTGGGCTTAAATGTAGCGTACGATAATATTCAATATTCAGAGAAAACAGTTGCATCAAGGTATAATAGAATTTTTAAAAACTTTAATCCTGGTATTACTTTTGGTTGGGATATACTGCCAGGCAAAACCGAGCAATGGTTTGTATTGATAACGAATTTGCGATGGTATCCTTTTTCAAAAATTGATATAAATGGAAAAGCATTTAGTCAAAACCAAATAGAGTATAATGTAATTCAAGCAGTTTTTTATCCTTCAAGATTTAAAAATGTAAGAAATAAAAAAGACAGCTAAAAATGAAAAAAACAAAAATAGCATTGCCAATACTTCTTGTTGTTACTTACACGGCGTTAATTTTATTGATTTCTAATCAGCTTAAAACAGCAAAATTGTTTACCGTTTCGCAAAATGGGTATATAAATTTTCAAGCAAATTATCAATTTTTACTTTTATTAGTTACTATACTTTCTCTTACAACAACATATTTCTTAAATAAACAAAATTTTATAAATTACTTTTCATTTGGCAATATTTCTGCACCTGCTAAAGAAATTAAATTGTTTGGCATAAATTCAAATGATAGTTGGTTAAAAACAGGGGCTTCACTTACCTTTGTTATAAGTTTAGCAACAGTTATATTTATGTTTCTTCAGCTTAAACAATCACCACTAAATTGGACAATATTACAAACTAGCATTTTATGGATTTTACTTTTTTCTTTCACAAATTCATTCGGAGAAGAAATGATTTACAGAATGGGAATCGTATCGCCATTAAAAGGGCTTTTATCGCCAATGACTATCTACACTATTTCTGCAATATTATTCGGGCTTCCACATTTGGTAGGAGTACCAAGTGGTTTAATGGGAGCTATAATGGCAGGGGTTTTAGGGCTTGTCTTAGCCAAATCACTGGATGAGACAAATGGTTTCTTTTGGGCTTGGTTTATACATTTTATTCAAGATGTAATAATTATTAGTGCATTATTCTTGGTATCTACAAAAGTTAGGTAGAAAATCTCATTGTTTTAAGTACACAAATACTTTAAAATTAAGAATTGGCTTCATAGAAATAAAAAACAAAATAATAGTGAAAATGCATTTTAGATACTTTAAATTTTTGTTGCTTTTTTTTACAAACAGTCTATTTGCTCAAAATAAAGGAATGAATAAATTGACTTCCAAAGATACTTTATACCCACTCGATGAGTGGTTTAACGCTTGGGAACTTATAAGTAAAAAAGTATTTAACCTAAATACTTTTTACCCTGTAGAGTTTGTTTTTTTTGATGATAAAAATGTTTACTCTACTTCGGTTATTACAATACCAAAAGGGAGAGAAATTAATGGACCAAACTTATTTAGAAATAAATTGCTTTGGAAAACAATACCACATAATGGTGAATTAACATTACCTAACAATGAAAAAGTGCCTATAGGTTTAATGTCTTTTGCTTCTCCAATAGATGGTTTACCAGCTAATGCTTTTTTCGTAATGCCACTTCCTAGCTTTTGGAAAGCAGCAGGTGTAAAAAGCGAAGAACTTGGGCTGGAGAAAATGCTTACAGGCGTTTTTTTGCATGAGTTTTCACATACACAACAAATGCAAAACTTTGGGAGGAAAATGACAGTATATGAAAAAGAATTCTCCTTTGATGTTAAGTTTTCTGACGACATTATTCAAGATTATTTTGGGAACGACTCTATTTATAATAATGCGTTTAGAAAAGAAGTAGCCATTTTTTATAATGCAGCAAATGAAGTTGATAGCAATAAACAAAGATTTTTAATTAGCGAAGCATTAAAAATGTTAGATAAGCGCCAAGGGAAATATTTTATTAAAAACAAAAAAGCATTAGCCCAAGTTGATAACTTTTTTCTTAGTATGGAGGGAGTAGGACAGTACTCTATGTATGCTTGGCTGGTACATAAAGATGGAGGTAGCTTGTCAAAAGAAAAATCGTTAATAGGCGTACGTCGTGGAGGAAAGTGGTGGTCGCAAGAAGAAGGATTGGCTTTATTTTTAGTGCTAGATAAATTAATGGAAACTAAAATGTGGGCTGGGTTAATGTTTGGGAAAGAAACAAATAGTGTAGTAGAGTTAATTAAAAAAAAGTTATAGTAGATTTTACGCTTATTCAAATTTGGTATCAGGTATTTCAAAAATAGACTGTACTAATTCCTTATAACTTCTACCAACAGGAATTTCTTTATTTTCAATTTCCACACTTACGGCTGTAAATGCATCTACTTTATTTTTGGCTACAATAAAAGAACGATGTATTCTAATAAAATTATTATCTTCTAATAGTTTTTCTATTTGTCCAATTTGAAATTTTGTTAGTATCGTTTTTTTATGGGTAACAACTTTAATGTATTCTCTTAAACTTTCTATATACAAAATATCATCTAAGAAAATTTTCACTTTCTTTTTTCCAACATTGAAGAAAAAAGATAGTGCTTCAGTATTTTGATGTGGAATTGCAGTATGAATGGGTTTTTGTTGAGTTGGTATTTTATTTATTGCCTTTAAAAAACGATTGAAGGCTATTGGTTTTTGTAAATAATCTAACACATTATGTTCGTAACCCTGCAAGGCATATTCATTATAGGCACTTGTTACAATTATGTTAGGCGGGTTTTTTAAAGAATTTAGGAAATCAAAACCTTTTAACTTTGGTAAATGAATATCAAGAAAAATTAAATCTATAACATTTGATTGAAGCACATCATAAGCAAATACAGCATCTCCACAAGTAGCTATTAAATGTAAAAAAGGAACTTGTTTTATATAGTCCTGCATTATCTCAGCAGCCAAAGGCTCATCTTCAATTATTAAGCAATTTATTTTACCTTGCATATTATAAAGAAATGGTTAATGTAATTCTAAAATTAGTTTCTCTATTTTCTATTTTCAAATCATATTTTTCATAAGTTAATTCTAATTGCCTTTTTACATTGCTAAGCCCAATATTATCTATAATTTCTAGCGAATGTTCTTCTTTGGTATTTGTTACTATAAATTCTAATTGATTACCGATTAGTTTCAACGACAATGTAATTGTTATATCAAAACGAGATTCACTAGCGCCATGTTTAAAAGCGTTTTCTACAAAAGGTAGCAATATTAACGGAGCTACAAGTGTTTTGGAGTTATCAATTTCTCTGGTAAAAATAATATTTAACCTGTTACTATATCTAATTTTTTCTATTTCTATATAATCTTCTAAAAGCTGTATCTCTTTATCAATTCCTACTTTTTCAACTTTAGTTTCATAAAGCATATATCTAAGCATGCTGGATAGTTTTAAAACTACCTCTGGGGTTTCTTCCGATTTTTTTCTTGCTAGTGCGTAAATATTGTTTAGTGTATTAAATAAAAAGTGAGGATTTATTTGAGCTTTTAGAAATTTTAATTCCGCAGATAGCTTTTCATTTACTAATTTATTTTCTTTTTCTCGCCATAAAAATTGTAATAAATATTGTTTTACAGCAAAGGCAATTCCTGTGGCAAAAACTAAGTCAGCAAATGCGGTTACACACCTATTCAAATCAAATACTGTTTCATGGGTAATATTATCATATAAATAGGGATTATATAAATAGTAAACAAACGGCCTGTAAACTAAAATACCACAAAACAAAATAAACAAAATGCTTACAACTATTAAGAGACTTGCATTTTTCTTAAATTGAAATTTTGAAATTGCTAAAAAAATTAAATAGGTAGTAGGAACTTTAATGAGTAAAAGACCTATTTCAGTTATAAAAGATGTAGAGAGCCTAGTATACCAAGGCCAATTTGGGAAGGGCCATTTTAGCCACATAAACTCAAAGCCAACTGTAAATAAATAATAGCATGCCCAAAATAAAACAGCAGCTTTTATGGTATTTTTCATTGCATAAAATTCACCATTTTTTTTAATAAAAATTACTTTAATACAGAAACTGTATTTCTATGCACGAATAGCACGTTTTTAAGTACAAATATATTTTTTTTTAAGCAGCGTAAAGCGATTTGTTCAAATCTTACTGACCCATCATAATATTTCCTTAACATCATATGTCGCATAACTAAGACATCTCTATCAGATAGCTGTTGTGCTGTCTAATAGAAGTGCTGATTAAATGAACAAGGTTTTATGGATTATTGGAGCAATATCTTTTTAAAACTAATGTTGTAGCTTTATTTCAATCTCAACTAAAGCATCTTTACTAAGTACAAATTAAAAGTCTTTAAATGAAGAGAAAATCCTAAAATACAAATTCTAACTACTCAATAATGCACAAATAATACGGATGAGGCTTAGCTTTATTTAAAATATGCAGCATGAATCCTACGATAAGTTTGTAGTTAAATACCAAAAGAAAATGTAAGCAGTGAAACCGAAATAAAGAATAAATGAAGGGTATTTTAAACCTTGAAAACGAAATCCAAAATATTCTATTTTTGACCAATTGCAGCTATAAAAAAACTACAAAATTTTATTAATTAAATTGGTAATTACTGAAACTAGAAAAAAAGAGCATTTCGAGTTGAAAAGTAAATGGTGCTAAACAAATTTATGATGATTTGTTTCTTAGGGTTGGAGTAACGCTAAATCCTCAAAACTTATTTGCAAATCATTTGTTGAGTATCAATTAATTTTGCAATGTTCTATTTATATGCATCTATAAATTTATTTTTCTATTTCCAACCTGTGAATAATACAATTCTTTCTCTTAATTGTGTAATGCCTAATAGTAACATGTAAACCACCTTTGCATTGTGAAAATGAATTCACAGTAAAAATGAATATTAGATGAAAAAGATTATTTTGATGCTTGTAGTAATAACAAGTATAAGTAGTAGTAGCAATGCACAAAATGCTAAAAAAGATAACGCAGGTAATTTCCATTTTGGAATAAAAGCAGGTTTAAATATATCTAATGTATATGATACAAAGGGGCAGGATTTTGTGGCTAAAGCTAAGGCGGGAGTTGCCATTGGTGCATTTGCACAAATTCCATTAGGAAAAATTATAGGCATACAACCAGAGATTTTATTTTCTCAAAAAGGGTTTAAGGGAACTGGTACATTAGGGGGTAGCAAATATAGTTACACACGTAATACGGACTATTTAGACATACCTATTTTGCTTGCAATAAAGCCTATAGAGATGCTAACAATAGTTGTAGGTCCCCAATATTCTTTTTTGATAAAAGAAAATAATGTGTTTGAAAACACATTGTTTAACGTTGTACAGGAGCAGGAATTTAATAATGATAATATTCGTAAAAACACTTTATGTTTTTTAGGCGGGGTAGATTTAAATTTTGACAAATTGGTAATAGGTGCAAGAGCTGGATGGGACGTTCAAAATAATGCAGGTGATGGGACTAATAATACTCCCCGTTATAAAAATGTATGGTATCAAGCAACTATTGGGTATAGGTTTTAGATATATTATAATTCAAGTACAAGTAGTCGGATAATTGTCCGACTACTTTTTCCTTCTTAAGAAAATTTAAATTTAAAAAAATGAAGCCTAAAATTGGAATTACAGACAAAAGTTTGAACAAGGCTGTAGACATGCTTTCTATTATTCTTGCAGACGAACATGTATTGTACGTCAAAACAAGAAAATTTCATTGGAACGTAGCTGGAGAAAGTTTTATGGAATTACACAAATTATTTCAAGAGCAATACACAGAACTTGAAGAAGTAATAGATGAAGTAGCTGAACGCATAAATAAACTTGGAGGTAAAACAATAGGTACAATGAAAGAGTTTTGCGAAATAACAAGACTAAAAGAGCATGCAAAAAAATATCCTGAACAAAAAGAAATGCTGAAAGAATTATTGGAAGATAATGAAGCACTTGTAATGGCCTTGCGCAAAGATGTGGAAGAAGTTGCAGAGAAAATAAAAGATGCAGGAACAGCAGATTTTTTAACTGGTTTAATGGAGCAACACGAAACCATAGCTTGGAAACTTAGGAGATATTTAAGTTAAAGCGAACATTAATCTCGTAGCTAAAAATATTAAAAAGAGGTCAAAATTAACTCTAAAACAATATAAAAAATATTCATTCCACAGCAAGTTAATCCTATAAAAAATGAAAATTTTATTTTTAGTAATTCTTAAAATATAATATTATGCAAACAATAAATACTATAAATGCCAAGAAAAGTATGTTCGTATTTTTCGTGCTTTTTTCGTTGCAAAGTTTTTCGCAAACCATGGACTACTCTATGATACCTTATAGAAAAGGAGATAAATGGGGTTATGCAAATGCAGATGCACAAATAATAATAACACCAAAATATGATGATGCCCGCTGGTTTTCAGAAGAAATGGCGGCAGTGAAAGTAGGTGCAAAATGGGGCTACATAAATAAAGCGGGCAAAATGGTAATACCCGCAAAATTTACTGTAGCAAAATCTTTTAGAAAAGGGTTTGTACCTACAAAAAATAAAGACGGTGGCGATTCAGTGATTTTTGCAGGTGCATCGATAGTAGCAAGTGGCTATGAAAATTGCATAAATAAAAAGGGACAAATGTATACTAAATGCCCTGCCATTGCAGAAAACTCTGTAGCTAGCAATACTGTAGCAATGGAAACTACCGTAAGAGAAAAAACATACTCCGTACCAAACAATAATGGACTGTTTGATAAAATTGTAGATGATTATAAAATAGCAGGAAGTGACGAAACATATTACATAGCCCAAAAGGGAGGCATGTACGGTGTGTTTAATACGAAATTTGAAACGATAGTGCCTTTTGAATACAATTCAATTAAACAAATAAAATCTGGTGGCAACCAATATTTGCAAGTAAAGAAAAGTGAAATGAATGGGGTTATAAAAGGTGATGGAGTAGCTGCCATTACACCCAATTATTCTAATCTTGTAATGGTAAAAGGGGTGGAAGGTAATGACTATGTAATAGTGCAAAAAGATGGTAAAACGTATGTAAAGGATATTAATAATAATGATATTATACCAGCAGTATATGCAGATGTAACATATGATGACAATGGAGGATTTATTTTAACCGACAAAAGTAATATGCGTGGTTTTTATTTTTCTGATAAGAAAATAATTGCACCAAAATATGCAGACATTAGAATAGCAAATAGAGGAAGTAATTACTTGCAGATAAAAACCAGTTCAGGTAAAGTGGGCTATATAAATTCTACAGGTAATGAATTTTTTGAAGAATAAAGAATATACGACAACTACAGGTTATAAAAAAATAAGACGACTATTAAAGCTTAAAAAAGCCTGCTATTGAAAGCAGGCATTTTTAATACCAACCACAAATTATATAAACATGAAAAAAAAATCACAAAAAATATTTTTATTTGCATTAAGCATCTCGTTTTTTATATTGCTATTATCTTGTAAAAACAGGGCTTCTAAAAAAGATAAAACAACAAATAATAATGCGTTGTCTAAAGAAAACAATAATGACTTATTGCTTGATAGCAATGCATTAGTGCCATTTTTTAAAGCTAATAAAGTTTCTGATAGTACACAAAAAGATGTACTAAGTTTTTATCAAGAACGTAACTTTCAACAGGCATGGATAAATGCAGATGGGCTAACAATAGCTGCAAATAACTTCTATGACCAGCTACAAAATTATAAAAAGGATTTTGACGACAATAGGTTTATGGATGTACAGCTAGATTCATTGATGTATAATATTAAAGATGATGAAAAAATATTTTTAAAGGAAACAAAACATATTGAACAATTAGAATTACTATTGACGACAACTTTTTTTAAATATTCAAAAAAAGTATATGGAGGCATAACACAAGAATCAAAAAGCCTTGGATGGTTTATACCTCGTAAGAAAAGAGATTACGAAGTATTGCTAGATTCGTTGGTATCGCAAAGTGCTAGTTCCGGTTTTGAAGAGCCCTTAAATAAATACTATAGCCTCTTAAAAGAAAGACTAAAAGCTTACAGAATTATTGAAAAAAATGGTGGCTTTTCCGATGCCATACATTTAAAAGAAACACTTTCCTTTACGGATATTGATAGCTGTATATCTGAAGTAAAAAAACATTTGTTTACAACTGGTGATTTAAAAGAAAATGATAAAACAGATTTGTTTACAGATACTTTAATGTTGGCTGTAAAGCATTATCAACAAAGGATGGGATTAACGGAAAGTGGTAAAATAGATTTAACTATTGCTGCTGAAATGAATAAACCAATAGCCACTAGAATAAAACAGATAATGATAAACATGGAGCGCTTACGCTGGGTGCCTGCAGAAGTAGAAAATGATTATTTGCTCGTAAATATTCCTGAATTTAAACTACACGTTTTTGAGAATGATAAGCTAGCATGGGAAACAAATGTAGTAGTTGGCAAAGCACTTACACAAACCACTATTTTTAAAGGAAACGTTTCGCAAATTGTTTTAAACCCATACTGGAATGTACCGTACAGTATTTATAAAAAAGAAATAAGACCAAGGCTTAGTAATAGATATTTGGCAAGAAATAATATGGAAAGATATAATGGAGGCGTTAGACAAAAACCTGGCAAGAATAATGCATTGGGAAAAATTAAATTTTTGTTTCCTAATAACTATAATATTTACTTACATGATACACCAAGTAAAAATCTTTTTGGAGAAACGAAAAGAGGATTTAGCCATGGCTGTATACGTGTACAAGAGCCTCAAAAACTAGCATTGTATTTATTAAGAAAAGATAAAGAATGGGATGCAGTACGTATGGATAGTATTTTCTCAACTAATAAAGAATTTCCCATAAGTCTTACACCTACAATGCCCGTTTACATTGTATATTTTACTACGTGGGTAGATAGTGCAGGCGATTTAAATTTTAGAAATGACCTATATAATTTAGATGCAAAACTATCAAAAGAAATTTTTGGAAAATAATTTTAGTATTGATTATTTGGTAGTTAATTTTATCTGTGAATGATGTAAAATAATATACCAATTGTGTAATAATTAACTGTGCAAAACAAAGCAATTTTGTATTTCAAAAAATAAAAAAATAAAATGAAAAACAAGATGAAAAATGTGGCAATGTTTCTGATGTGCTTTGGCTTAACCTTACATACAAATGCGCAAACACAAGATAAAAAATGGAATATTGGATTGCATGGTGGAGCTACACAATACAATGGAGACTTGGGCAATGATTTCTATACAACGAAGATGCCTTTTTATGGTTTTGGTGGCTTATCAGTTTCTAGATACTTAGGTAGTCATATTGATGTGGGCTTAATGTTAAATAAAGGTACTATTGGTTATAACAGAGCAAATGGCAATTTTAATAGTCAGTTTACCTCTGCATTAATAAATTTTAAGTTTAATATTTTAGGGCCAAACTCACCCGTAAGACCATATGTGTTAGTAGGTGGTGGGGCAATATTGTTTGATAAAAATTTAGACATTACAGAAGAAAAAGTTGATTATGTAGCACCATCATTTGGAGGTGGTATTAACTTTAGATTAAGCCCCGTAGTAATGTTAAATCTTCAAGAAACATTTTTATACACAAATGAAGATAAAAGAGATGGCATAAATGCAGACAGGAATGATGCTTATTTGTTTCATAGCGCAGGTTTAACTTTTAATTTTGGCAAAAAGAAAGATGCAGATAAAGATGGAGTATCTGATAGAAATGATAAATGCCCTAACACTCCCGTAGGTGTACTAGTAGATAAAAAAGGTTGTCCACTTGATAAAGATGCTGATGGCGTAGCAGATTATTTGGATGAATGCCCTGACCTTGCTGGAATAATGGAACTAAAAGGATGCCCAGATAAAGATGGCGATGGCATAGCAGATAAAGATGATAAATGCCCAGACGTAAAAGGATCTATAGAACTAAGAGGTTGCCCAGATGCTGATGCTGATGGCGTAGCGGATATTGATGATAAATGCCCTGATACAAAATCGGGTTATAAAGTAGATGCAACAGGTTGCCCTTTTGATAATGATAAAGATGGAGTGCTTAATGAAGATGATGCATGCCCAGATGCAGCAGGCATAATGGCTTTGAAGGGTTGCCCAGACACCGATGGTGATGGTGTGGCAGATAATGAAGATAGATGCCCAAGTGTAAAAGGTACAATGGCAAACAAAGGATGTCCGGAAATTACAAAAGAGGATGAAGTGAAAATTACAAAAATTGCAAGCAAGATTTTCTTTTTAAATAATAGTGATAAATTGAAAACTGCTTCTCTTGCACAATTAGATGAGCTAGCTATGATACTTAAAAGATACGAGTCTGCTAATTTACAAATTGGTGGTCATGCAGATAGCAATGGTGAAGATGCTTTTAATATGACACTTTCTCAAAAGAGAACAGAATCTGTAAAAACATATTTGATGGGCAGAGGAATAATGGAATCGAGGTTAACTGCTGTAGGATATGGAGAAACAGTTCCAATTGCAGACAATAAAACTGCTACAGGTAGAGCAAAAAATAGAAGGGTAGAATTAAAAACATCATATTAAACATAGTTAAACAAAGATAGTTTTAGGTCAGGTTTTGTTAGTTTTAAAGCAAAAGGGGCTATTGTTTTTTTCACTAGCCCCTTTTTACAAATTCACGAAATATGTGAATAATGTAACGTTTTTTTAGAATTGTGTAATAATATTAATCTCAAATTAATTCATCTTTACGTTAACAAATTAAAATATAAAAGATGCCTTTACTTACTATTGTTATTGTCTTAATCATTGCTGGTGTACTACTTTGGCTCGTAAATACATACATCCCAATGGATGGAAAGATAAAAACTATACTAAATGTTGTTGTAGTAATAGTGCTAATTGTGTGGCTGCTTAAAGCATTTGGCTTATTTAGCTCAATCACTAATATAAAAATTTAATAAAGGAATAAAAGCTTGAGAAATGAATATTAAAAGAATTTTTGGGGCAATACTTACTATACTTGGTATTGTAGGTCTTATTTATACAGCAGCATTGTTTGCAAATAATTCTAATGGCAAAACAGATTATAGAGTAATGATTACGTATGCTGTACTTGGTACAATATTTTTTATTGCTGGTATAAGTTTAGTACAAACAATAAAAGATGAAGCATAATAAAATCATTAAAAAAAAATAAATCAATTTCAAACATCAATAAAAATAAAATGAAAAAAACAAATGTAATATTGGCAGCTATAATAATCCTAACAGGATTCGTGTCATGTAAAAATTCTGAAAATGATGCTGCTAAGCAAGATGTGGTAAATTTAAATACGTATGTAGATTCTGTGGAAAAAGCCACACCAGTATATACAGTAGGTAACTGGTCATCGGTAGATGAAGGATATCAAATGCGTGCCATGCAAGCAGAAAAGTCTATGGCTGCACTTGAAGCAGCAGACAAAGAAAAATTAGAAGCGAGTAAAGCAAGGTATGCAACATTAAAAGCAAATTATGAAGCAAAATTGAAAGAGCAAGAAGCTGCTTCAAACATTAAGCTTAAAGAAACGGAGGGTAAACTGCAGAATGAAATAAATGACAATAAAATGGCAACTGCTACTGCCCCAGATTACAGACAAGCATTAAGAAACAGATTATTTGGAGAAGGAAAGATTGGTACTGATATGAAATTTGAATTTGCTACAGCACAAAATATTTATGGTATATATAAGAACTTCGTAAATACTGTAGCTGATAACAAAAATGAATATACTCGTGAAGATTGGGATGAAATAAAAGTTTTGTACGAGGCATTAGACACTAGAAAAAATGCAATAGAAAAGGATTTGGCAGGTTCCGATAACAGACAAATTGCTTTATTAAAAGTACGATTTACAGGTATAAAAGCAACGTATAGAGCAAGTACAAAAGGGCCTGAAAACGAAGCAGCAAAAAAGTAGGTTCAGTGGTTTTTTAATTGAAAAAGACGCTCCAATTTTTGGAGCGTTTTTTGCGCTAATATGTGAATGATGTAAGTTTTTGTTGAATTTGTGTAATAAATTTAGCTTTATTTAATTCACCTTTGTTTTAACGTTTCAACAGTTAAAATTATAAGTATTATGAAGTCTTTTTTAAAAATTAATCTTTATTCTATATATAATATTTGTTTACTTATTTTATTATTTGTTTATCCAATTGATAACACAACTGAAGTAGATAAAGACTCAAGCAACTTTGAAGTTGGCAATAGACTGGAAGTAAACGATAGAAGAATTGAAAATGGCAAGGATATTATATTAAACAATAAAACTGAATTTGTTGCAATCCCTTTTTTAAAAATTGAAAATTTATATCAAGCAAAAAGTGCTTTATTCAATAGGAAATAATTTATAAACCAAATACAAACGGTGCATTTAAAAATGTCGCAAGGGGTTTAAACCTTAATTTGTAATTTGAAAATAAATGTACTGAACAAAGGTTGATAACCTTATTTACAAACCTTAAAAAATAATTATGAAAAATGCTGTATTGGTTATTTTGTGTACTATATTTTTAACATCATGTAGTGCTATTGAAGGTATATTTAAAGCAGGCATGGGTGTCGGTATATTTATAGTAGTAGGTATCGTTGCATTAATCATTTTTGTGGCAATGCGCTTTGGTAAAAAGAATACCTAGAAAAAAAATTAGATAACTCCCCTTTATATTTTTATTTATGGAATACGGTTACAGTAAAATAGAAGATAGGTTTGGTGCCATCATTTCTTTTTTGAAACAACTTTCTAGTAAAGTAGAAATGATAGCAGACGAAATAGATAATGAGAATTTGAAGAATGCCATGCGCTCTTTTGCAGCGGAAAGCAATCAGTATGCAAACGAGCTGCGAGCTGAAATGAAAAATTTAAATATTAATAATTCATTTGTAGATTTTAATAATTTAATAGAAGAAATTACAGAGACTAAAATTGACTTAGCCTTCGAAGAAAAAGGAAAAGAAATATTAACTTTTTGCGAAAGTTGTGAAGCATTTTTTCACAAAATATACAGCGATTTTCTAAATGACCTATTGCCAAATATTTCTTTAAAAAATATTATTAGTTATCAATTAATGGGTATTAAATCTGCTTTTATGCGTATTAAAACATTGAACACACTTCGCTTTCACCATTGAGTAATAAATAAAAAAATATATTTTGATTGCTCATTTAAAAAATACTTTTTATGATGCTGGGCATGCAACAAAATTTGCAGGGCGTTTTTTTACAGAATTGCTTTCACCTCCATATGAGTTTAAAGAATTTGTAAGACAGTGTTATGTCATAGGTTATAAATCATTGCCACTGGTTGGCATTACTGGCTTTATAATGGGGCTCGTGCTCACCTTGCAAAGCAGGCCTACGCTGGCAGAGTTTGGTGCAGAGTCTTGGCTACCGGGCATGGTAGCGCTTTCGCTGATAAGAGAAATTGCTCCAGTAATTACTGCTTTAATATGTGCAGGAAAAATTGCATCTGGTATTGGAGCAGAGCTGGGCTCTATGAAAGTAACTGAGCAAATTGATGCCATGGAAGTATCTGCCATCAACCCCTATAAATATTTAGTAGTCACAAGAATTTTAGCTACTACTTTAATGATACCATTACTAGTAATATTTGCAGATGCTATTGGCATTGTGGGTGGTTTTGTTGGTATCAATATTCACAGCGATGTTAACCTATTTAGGTATTTTTCTCAAGTGCTAGATTCGCTAGATTTTATTGACATTATTCCTGCTACTATTAAAACATTTTTCTTTGGTTTTTTTATAGGTATGATTGGTTGTTACAAGGGTTACAATGCAGCTAATGGAACAGAAAGTGTGGGTAAAGCTGCTAATGCCGCAGTAGTAGTATCATCTCTCACCATATTTATTATTGATATGCTGGCAGTGCAAATAACAGATCTTTTTTATTAATTATTTAAATGATAACAGCAGCAAATACTCAAAAAAATGTTTTATCAATTGATAAAAATAATCTTGTTATTGATATAAAAGGGTTATACAAATCATTTGGTAAAAATGATGTACTAAAAGGTGTAGATATTGGCGTGAAAAATGGTGAAAATTTAGTAGTGTTAGGAAAGTCGGGTTCAGGCAAATCAATTGCTATAAAATGCTTAGTAGGTTTGGTAAAGGTAGATGCCGGGGAAATAAAAGTTTTTGGTATAGATGTAACAACATTAAAAGAAAAAGAATTAAATAAAATACGATTAAAAATTGGTTTTCTTTTTCAAAATTCAGCACTATATGATTCAATGACAGTAAAAGAGAATTTAGAATTTCCGCTGAAACGCCATTCAAAAAGCATAACACAAAAAGAAGTAGATGAATCTATAAAAGAAATTTTAGAAAGTGTTGGACTTATGGAAGCAATCGATAAAATGCCTTCTGAACTATCTGGTGGTATGCGCAAAAGAATTGGCCTAGCTCGCACGCTTATTTTAAAACCAGATATTATTTTGTACGATGAACCGACTACAGGCCTAGACACCATTACCTCTAGAGAAATAAGTGAACTTATTTTAATGATGCAAAAAAAATATAAAACTACTTCTATCATCATCACACATGATATGGCATGCGCAAAACTTACGGGTGACAGAATTGTTATTTTAAAAGATGGTGTAATAAATGCAGAAGGTACTTATGAAGAATTGGAGAAAAGTGATGATGAATGGGTAAGGTCATTTTTCATTTAATAAAATAAAAAAAATGTTATGAATAAGGAATCAGGATCTACTTGGAAACTTGGAATGTTTGTGCTAATTGGATTGGTACTGTTTGTAGGTACAATTTACTTTATTGGCAAACAAAAAAATTTATTTGGGAATACTTTTCGCTTACAAACAAAATTTAAAACCGTGAGTGGCTTAAAGGTAGGAAACAATATACGCTTTTCGGGCATTAATGTAGGAACTGTAGATGGTATTGAATTATTAACAGATACATCAGTAATAGTATACTTAGCTATGAAAAAAAGTGTACAACAATTTATTAATACTTCTGCAAGAGCAAGCATAGGTTCTGATGGGTTGATGGGTGATAAAGTATTAACTATTTCTGCTGGCACTGGGGATAGTAATGTAGCAATAAAAACACATGTAAAAGATAATGATTTTATTTTGTCTAAAAATCCTATAGAAATGGAAGATGTAATGCTGAGTTTAAAAGGTAGCGTAGACAATGCCAACATTATAACACAGCAGCTTGCAGCCTTTAGTTATAAAATGAATAACAATGATGGTGTGTTATCAAAATTATTATCTGACAAAGAATTTTCGGGTAGCATAAAATCTACGCTTATCAATTTGGAAAACAGTTCTAATGAATTTTCTAGATTTACTACAAAAATGAATAGTGGAAAAGGTACGTTGGGCAAGCTGATGAATGATGATAAACTTAGCAAGGCTTTAGATACTACCATGGCTAACCTACAATCTAGCACAAAAGGACTGAGCGAAAATATGGAAGCTGCTAAAAGTAGTTTCTTATTAAGAGGAGCTTTTAAAAAACAGAAAAAGGCGGCAGCTGCAGCAGCAAAAAAATTAGAGCAAGAAAAAAAGAACGAGCAAAAATTGCTTTTAAAAAATAAAAAGGATAGTATAAAATAAATATTGTAGGATAAATTAGCCGGTTAATTAATGGTTGGTGTCCTCACCAACCATTAACTTTTCGGTTGGTGAGGACACCACAAGTGTTCGGAAGATTATGCAATTTGTTTTACATACCGCTCCTACGGAGCTTCCCTCTCAACTTTTCAAACTCTTCTACTAACATACCGCTCCTATGGAGCTACTGGTCTAAAGTATTTGGCCTCATTAGAGACTATATTTCTATAGAAAAAACAATACTACACTATCAAAGCTCCGTAGGAGCAATATATTTTTCTTCCGAACACCTGTGGTGAGGACACCAACCGCTTAAAAAAAAACAACCATTAACCTTTCGGTTGGTGGGGGACACCAACCGATAAAAAACTAAGCAAAACTACACTGTAAATCTGTGAATAATATAAGTTTCCTGTGTAATTGTGTAATGCTTAAAATAAAATAAAATGCCAACTTTATGAATAAGCATTTTGTATAAATAAATAATTTCTTGTAAAAGGCATAAAAAAATAATTATGCTACATCTTGGAAATTTCTGGCTCTCTAATGGCAACTTCAACAAAAATTTTTAAAAAAATAGGCAAAGTATTTCTTTGGGTATTGCTGTGTGTAATATTGTTAGTGGTTGGCGTTTTTATTTTTATTAATACAAATACAGGTAAGCGGGTTGTAAAAAATCAGGTTACAAAATATTTAACCAAAAAGTTACAAACAGCGGTATCTATTGGCTCAGTAGATTACAGTTTGCCTAAATGGTTAGAAATAAAAAATGTTTATATAGAAGACCAAAAAAAAGACACACTTTTATTTGGTGAGGAATTGTCTGTTGATTTAGACATGATTAAATTAATAAGAGGCAATACAGATATTAAAAAAGTATTTCTAAAAAATATTTCCATAAAAGTTTCTCGTGCAGAAAATGACAGCTTGTTTAATTACCAATTTATTTTAGATGCTTTTACTGGCAATAAAAGTACTACTGCAAATAAGGATACTGCAGAAATGAAACTTACTTTATCTATATTAATATTTGATAATGTAAATCTCAGCTTTAAAGATAGTTTGATTGGCAATAATTTTAGCGCATCTATTAAAAGCCTTGAGCTAGTTACCAATAAATTTCAACCAGACAGATCAATTTTTGATATAGAAAACTTAACAGCAAGTAATGTGCAGTTTTATATGAGAAATTATAAACAAGCAATTGTTACACAGGCAGCAACAGTGATAGATACCAGCGCATCATCTTCCTACAAACTTTTTATTAATGCAAAAAATATAAACATAAAATATATTGATGTACTGATAGACAATAAAAATACGGGAATGTTTTATGCCAATAACATTGGTACATTATATGGGAAAAATGTATTGTACAGCATTGGGCAAGCTAAAGCCACCGCAGATAAACTTTTATTGGATAGTGCTGTTATTAGCTTTGTAATGCCAAATAATGTAAAAGACAGCAATACAAATGTTATTAAAAAGCAAGAACCAAATCTTTGGGTTTATGCCGCTAAGCAACTTGATATAAAAAACAGTTTTATAAAATACGATGATAACAATAAACCCAATGCAAAAGGTTTAGATTTTGCGCATCTTGATGCTAAGCATATAAAAGTAAATGTTTCTGATTTTATTTTTTCTGAAAATAATACCTCAGCTATTATATCTCAATTGGCGTTTGCAGATAAAAGTGGTATTGGGCTAGATACAATGCATGCTCGTATTTTGTTTACAGATACTGCATTGTCTGTTACTGACCTGTACGCAAAATTACCAAACTCCCTTATACAATCTGCTGTACAACTCACTTATGATAGTGTAGCTGCCATTACAAAAAATCCAATAAATACTTTTTTATTGGCAAATGTAAATAAGAGTACCATTGCATTTAATGATATTTATTTGCTAGCACCATCGCTAGAAACTTCTTTTCCTAAAGCAAAATTTGCTGGGCAATACCTTAATGTAAATACCGTAGTAAAAGGAAATTTGCAACGCTTGTATTTTCCATTCTTACAATTGAGTGGGCTATCTGGTACAACTGTAAATGCAAAAGGCACAATTTACAATGTAACAGATGCCAAAAATATTTCTTTTGACTTAGCCTTTGAGCAGAGCCATATTTATAAAAAAGATCTTTTAAAATTTGTACCGCTTGCTAACCAACAAGCACTTGCCAACTTGCCAGATATAATATCCATAAAAGGAAAACTGACAGGAGATAAAAATAATATTTTAGCTGATGTGCAAACGAGTGCTAAAGACCTTGCTTTTACTGGCAAGGTAAATTTAAAAAATTACAGTGACCCTACTAAACTACAATTTGATATTGCTGCTGAGAATGCATCTTTCTCAAAAAAAATAATTGTTGGATTTTTACCGCCAACTTTATTGGAGACAATAGAACTGCCTCAACAAATATCTGCATCAGGCAAATTAAATGGTGACAATAACAATATTAATACTGATTTAAAAGTTAATTCTAGCTATGGCAAATTAAATATAAAAGGATTTATTAAAAATTTTAAAGTACCAAAGCAAGCCAATTACGATTTGCAAATTATTACGCCAGGTTTTGCCATTGGTAAACTTATAAAACAAGATACCGTTTTTGGAAATGTAGCAGGAACATTTGTTGCAAAAGGTGTTGGCTTTGATTATAAAACGATGCAATCATCTATAAAAGCAGATGTAGTATCAGTAGGATATAACAAATACAACTATAAAAAACTGTTGGTAAATGCAGATTTAAATAATGGCACAATAAAAAGTAATGGAAAAATAAATGATACCAACTTAATACTCTCTTATAACTTAAATGCGAATGTGCGTAATAAATATCCAACAGTAAATGCAACAATACGAATAGACACTGCACAGTTAAATCAACTACACTTTACTGCCGATACGGTAAATTTTTCTGCAAGTGCCATAGTAAATGCGATAAGCTTACAACCACGTAGTTTAAATGCATCTCTATTTTTAGATAGTTTAAAATTACAAAATGGGATAAACTTTTACCAATTGGATAGTACATCATTGGTTGGTAAAAGTGCAAATGGTATTGATTCTATCGTACTTGTTTCGCCATTTGCAGATGTGCATGCAGGCGGTGCTTTCGATTATGATAAAATTGCCATTTCGCTACAGCAATACATAAATGGATATTACAAACTCCCAGGCAATACCCCATTGTATAAAAATATTCCAAACCAAGAATTTGCTGTACATGGCACCATTAAGCAAAGCCCAATTATAAAAAGTTTTGTACCTAAGCTTGTTGGTTTTGACAATATTGAGTTTAGCGGAAAGTATGTGTCAGCAGATACGGACTCTGCTTTAAATTTTAATGCAACGCTACCAAAAATATTATACGCCACCAACAGAATAAGCAACGGCGCAATAAATATAAATGCTAAAAATGCTAAACTAAACTATAGCGCAAGTTTTGATACCTTAACCACCGTGAGTAATGTTTTTTATGCCACAAGTGTAAGCGGTGCTGCAGCAAAAGATAGTATTTCTTTTACAGCACTTACAAAAGATATCAACAATAGAAATTGGTTTGCCCTTGGTGCAAATGCATTTGCAAAAGAAAATATTTATTCCTTTCGCTTACAAGATAGCCTTACGTTAAATTATGAAAAATGGAAAGTTGCGTCAGATAATCTAATTACATATTCCCCTGCTGGTATTGTAGTAAATCATTTTTTAATAAGTAGTGATACGGCAAGTATCGCCATTAAAAGCCAGCAACTTTTTCCGGATAGTCCTATTGATATTGATATAAATAATTTCAATTTAAAGAGCATAAGTTCTATTATAAACAAGGATACTGTTTTTATTGCTGGGTTATTAGATATGAAAGCAACCGTGAGCGACCTTAAAAAATCGTTACCATCTTTTACTGGAAATGCCAGCATAACAGATGTACAATTTAAGCAAAACCCGCTTGGTAATATTTCTTTTAATGCACAAAAAGTATCTGACAATAATGTAGCCGCAGACCTGTCCCTTATTGGTTTTGGCAATGATGTAGTAGTAAAAGGAAATTATTATTTAAACGATGTAGCCAAACAATTTGATGCAGACCTACAATTGAAGAAACTAAGCTTAAAAACCCTTGAAACATTTTCCGATGGGCAATTGCAAAATACAGCAGGTGTAATAAATGGTAATATTACTGTAGAAGGTAAATTTACCGACCCACACTGGAAAGGGGTACTAAATTTTGATACCGTAAAATTTGCATTAACACAACTTGGTACTCCTTATAAAATCGACAAACAAAAAATTATTTTTGATTATCCTACCATTACATTTCCAAAATTTACCGTAACCGACTCTTTAAACAATACATTAATACTTGATGGAAATATTGTTTCTAAAAGTATAATGGATTATGATCTAGGGCTGAACATTTCTGCAAAAGATTTTGTAGTACTAAATGCAAAGAAAGCCATCAATAGCCAAGTGTATGGATATGCCGCAGTAAATGTAGATGTGGCGGTAACAGGTAATACAGCTTTCCCAAAAATAGAAGGTGAAATAATAGTGAATGACAAGAGCGATGTAAAATTGGTTTTACCCCAATCAGGTTACACGAAAAACGATGGCAAAACAATTGTGCGCTTCGTGGATATGGATACGTTTAAATTTGAAAAGCCAAATACAGGTTTTGCTCCTGCTGTAATTCCTGCGGCTGCATTTGCACAATTTTTAAATTATAATTTAAATATAGAGCTTACAAAAAATGCAGCACTTACCATATTAATAGATCCATCTACAGGAGATGAAATTAAAGTACAAGGCGATGCAAGATTAAATGTAGGCGTGGACCCAGGTGGAAATTTGATACTTGCGGGTGTATATGATTTGGATAATGGTTATTACGATTTACATTATCAGATATTGCAAAGAAAATTTAATTTAATAAAAGGTAGCACCATTAGTTTTGCAGGAGCGCCTTTAAATGCCAGTATAAATATTACAGCAGAATATATTGCAAATACTGCTTCCAAAGATTTATTGAGCAATGAAGTAACGGATGTATCTCCTACACTAGCAAATTCTTTCAACCAAAAAATACCATTTAGGGTAGTGCTTTATTTAACTGGACAATTAAATAAACCTATCATCAATTTTGATATACAACTGCCAGAAGAGAGTAGATTAATCAGTAGTGATTTGCGAACTACCATTGACAATAAATTGGCACAAATAAGAAATGACCCAGCATCGGTAAACAAGCAAGTGTTTTCATTATTGTTATTTGGACGTTTTTTGAGTGAGCAAAGTAGCGATTTCTTTAAAGGTAATGGCGGAGGTTTTGACGCTCTTGCTAGGCAAAGTGTAAGTAAATTTTTATCATCTGCTTTAAATGAAATAGCAGAAGATATTTTTAAAGGAATTGATATTGATTTGAATTTAAACTCATACAAAGATTATAGCAATGCTGGCAATGTACAGCGTACAGATCTTAATGTGGCAGTTAGCAAATCTTTTGCTAATGATAGATTAACGGTAAGCGTTGGTAAAAATTTTGGGGTAGAAGGGCAAGATGCTGCAGCTAAAGCATCTGGTGCAAATACAGGTTTTATGCCAGACGTTACCATATCATACAAACTTACTACTGATGGAAAATATATGATAAGGGCTTACACAAAAAATCAATTTGAAGTAACGCTGGATGGATATGTAATAGAAACAGGGGTGTCGTTTTTGGTAACGTTGGACTATGAGAAATTTAAAGAATTGTTTAGAACCAAAAAAAAGAAATTATAAAATGAAAAATATATTAGGCGCCATATTTTTATGTACAATACTGCTTATTACATCTTGCAGCGTGAGGCGCTTTTTGCCTACTGGTGAGCGATTGTACAATGGCTCTACTATAAAAATTGAAAAAGATTCAGCAACTACAACTAGAAAAAAATCTTTGAAAAAAACAATAAAATTAGCCGTTACACCTAAAGCAAATAAATTTTTATTCGGACAACCTTACAAAGTGTGGTGCTGGTATAAAATAGGAGAACCCAAAAAAGAAAAAGGATTGAAAGCATTTTTAAGGAAAAGACTTGGTGAGCCTCCTGTGCTTAGTAGTAGGGTAAACGCAAAAGTAAGTGCAGAAAATATGCAATCTTTGATGGAAAACTTAGGTTACTTTCACACAACCGTGCAAGGCGACACAAGCCATGTAGGTAGCTATTTTATAAAAGCACATTATACAGCGCAAGTAAAACCCCAATATAAATTAGCAAAAATAGAATGGGTTGGTGATAGCAGTGCTTTATTTAAAACTTTACAAAATAACAGCAAAAGAAGTGGGCTATTAAAAATAGGAAATCCTTACCGCCTCAGCGATATAACTACGGAAAGAGACAGGCTAGATTTATTTTTAAAAACAAAAGGGTATTATTTTTTTAATCCAGATTATTTGATGGCTTATGCAGATAGCAGTGTTGGAAATAGAAAAGTACATCTTTATTTGAATATAAAAAAGACTACCCCAGATGAAGCAAAGCATGCCTACAAAATAAATGATATTCACGTTTATCCCTCGTACTCACTTACCGCTGCAAGTATGGATACATCAAAAAATAATTTTGTATTGTATGACAAATTAAAAATAAATGACAGCCAGAAAAAATATAAGCCAAGTTTGTTTGCAACAACCATCACCTTTAGGCCTGGGAGTATATACAACAGTAGGCAACAAAATTCTACACTCAATAGAATGATTGGCTTGGGGGCATTTAAATTTGTAAAGAATCGTTTCGAAGCCGTGAAGGACACTACTAAAATAGATACCTCACATCTTTTAAATGTTTACTATTATCTTACCGCTGCTAAGAAGAAATCTTTACAAGCACAAGCAGACGGCAATACAAAAGAAAATAATTTTATAGGTATTCAACTAGGTGTTAATTGGAAAAATAAAAATACTTTTAAAGGGGCAGAACAGCTTGCCGTCAAGGTTTATGGTGGTTATGAAACTTCAATAGGTAGAGCTGTAAGGTTAAATAATTTAAGATTGGGTACAGAAGTTACTTTATCCATACCAAAATATGCCATTCCATTTTTTAAAGTAAAAGAAAATAATTTTTACCCTCCAAAAACCACTTTGCTTTTAGGATATGAATGGTTTAAAAAAGATATTTTCTTTAGAAAAAATCTTTTTCGTTTTCAATATGAATTTACCTGGAAACCAAATTTGCAAACACAATTTACAGTAGCCCCAGTTACAGTAAGTTATTTACAAGCTACAAACGTTACTGATTCTTTTAAAAAAGAAATAGCCATCAATCCTTCATTATTATTATCTGTATATTCTGAAGCTGTGCTTGGTTCGTTTGCATCGTACACACGTACATCAAGTTTTAGAGCAAAGCGAAACAAAACTTATTTTAATGCAAGTGTAGAATTATCTGGAAATATAGCAGGTCTTGTTACTGGTGCAAAAGAATATCGGTCAAAAAATATTTTTGGTGTGCCGTTTGCCCAATATGTAAAGCTAGATGCAGATTATCATTTCACCAAAAAAATGCTGAACAACATAGAGTGGGCAAACAGGATACAAATAGGTATAGGGTTACCATACAACAATTCTAAGTTACTGCCATTTACGAAACTATACACTATTGGTGGTTCTAATTCAATACGTGGCTTTCGCACACGTACACTTGGCCCTGGCACATACAAACCTACGCTGGATGATCAACGTTTTTTTCAAATAATAGGAGGCGATTATAAATTGCTCGGCAATACAGAATTGAGGTTGCCATTTACAAAGCAACTTAGTGGGGCATTGTTTGTAGATGCAGGAAATGTATGGACAAAAGACACTACACTTTTTGGGATACAGGGGCAGCTTAGTAATAATTTTTTAAAAGAAATAGCTGTTGCCACTGGTATCGGAATACGATTTGATGCAACCGTTTTATTGATAAGGTTAGACTTTGGAATGCCCATACGAAAACCATATTTACCCGATGGTGAAAGGTGGGTTTTTAAGCAAATAGATATTGGCTCTGGCGCTTGGCGTAAAGAAAACTTAATATTAAATATTGCTATTGGCTTACCATTTTAAAAAATAATTTGAAAAAGATATTAAAATATTTGTTTGTGTTAATTGCGGTTGGTGCTGTGGGTACATTTGTATGGTGGCAATACAATAAAAAAGCAGTTGTAAAAAACCAAATAAAAACTGCTGTGTCAAAGGCTACAGATAGTACTTACTTTATACATTACGATAGTAGCAGCATTGATGAAGTGGCAGGCAATGCAAGCTTTTACAATATTGTATTACAATCAGACTCGTTACAAAAAATGAGCTACATGAAAGATACATTGGCCTTACCTGCTACAATATTTAATATACGGATAGAAAAATTGTTGCTACTAGGAGCAGACATTCCTTCCTTTTTAAATAAGAATACGGTAGAAACCAAGCGTATAGAAATTACAAGACCAGTAATTACCATTACCCAAACTGGAGCAGCCGAAAAAAGAAAATTTACCGCAGCAGATACGTTGGCTTTATATGAAAAATTAGTTGGTAAATTTAAAAGTATAAAAGCTGGGGAAATAAAAATTATTGATGCTAATATAACTTTTGCAGATAATAAACAAATACCGCAAACTATCTTAGAAGGAATAAATATTGATTTAAAAAACTTGGCAATAGACAGTAGTAAAAATTACGATAATATAATAAGTTATTTTATAAAAGATGTAGTGGTAACAGTAAAAAAAATTGATGTAATAAACAAGCGTTCATCAAGGTTATTAAGTTTTGAAAATACCGAATACAATGCAGTAAATAGGTTTTTAAAAATTGGTAAAATAACACAGTTAGATATTGCATCTAATAGAAAACTAATGATGCTAACCAAGAATAAAATTTCTGGCATATCTACCAATGCATTTATTTTTAATAAGCAGTTAAAAGCAGATTCACTTTCCACAGAAGGTGGAGCATTGGTTATTTATAAAAAGAAAAGTAGTAGCGATACAAAAGAAACCATAGAAATGGAAAATGATTTTTTTGATGAAGCCTCTTTAAAGAATATAAATATTGGTAATACGAGTATTACTATTTATAATTTTAATAATAAAAATGAAGCGGCATTGGTTTTAAAAAATGTACAATTTAAAGCTGCAAATATTGGAGACGTTTACTCTGGTACTAATATAATGCGCCTCATCAGCAATAGCAATTGGAAACTTTCAGGAGATGGTACATCATTTTTTACAAATGATAAAATGTATAAAATTAATATTGGTGCTTTTATGTTGGATAATTACAATGCAGTTACCAGCTTTAAAAGTATAGCTGTTGTGCCTACACTTTCTGAAACAGGTTTTGCAAAACAACTAACTGTGCAAAAAGATAGATACGACCTACGTTTAACAAACATAAGCATTACAAATCTTGATTTTAAAAAGTTAATTACAAACGGAACGGTTATTGCAAATGAAGCAAGTTTATCACCAACCTTTAATATTTACAATGATAAAACCATTAAAGAAGATCCAACAAGTAAAATTGGGAAATACCCACAACAACTTTTACAAAAACTAGCCACCAGTATTTATATAAAAAAACTGACTGTAAATGACGGCTACATAAAATACAGAGAGAGAGGGGAACTTTCTAAAAATATTGGAGATGTATATTTTAACGCTATAAACGGGACTGTTTCTAATTTTACGAATATAGATGAATACGTAAAAAGCAATAACATAATGACAGTAGATGTTACCTGCAAATTTTTAAATGTAGCACCAATTGCTACTACCTGGTTATTGCCGCTGAATAGTAAGGATGGTTCTTTTACCATTAATGGGAAAGTAGGCACTTTTGATGCTGTAAAGCTTAACCCAGTAACAGAGCCTTTGGGTTTAGCATCTATAAAAAGTGGCACTATTAATAGCTTTGTTTTTGCAATGAAAGGAAACAACATAAGGGCAAATGGTGATGCAGTATTGCTTTACGATAACCTAAACGTAACATTATTGAAAAAAGTAGAGGGAGAAACTGAATTGAAAAATAAATCGGCTTTAAGCGCTTTGACTAATGTTTTTATAAAAAATAAAAATCCTGCAAATGGAAATATTAGAAAAGGAGATATGGCCTTTGACAGGGTTATGAATAAATCATTCTTTAACCTTGTTTGGAAGAGTATATTTGCAGGGGCAAAAACGTCAACAAAATAAAAGTACTTAAGTTTTTTCTGTATCGCTGTTATTAAACAATCCTTCTTTATAACCTCGTTCTGCATCTGTTTGTATAATTGAAGTAATTGGCAAACTATTTATGTTAGCTGATATACTTTCAATTTTTAAATCGCCATTAGTAGTAATTTTTTCATCAATAGCAGTAATATATTTTACATCCTTACCAACAACATTTTCTATTCTTTTGTTTTTATCACTTACTCTGTTTTTTTTACTAAAACTATTAAAAATGGCTGTACCCCATGCTATTATTTTATCAGCATTTTTTAAGACCGTGCCTGCCACACCAGATTTTAAAGTACTTGTTGCAATAGCCATTATAGAATTACTACTACTTACTTTCAAATTATTATTAAGAAAACTTCCACCAATACCTGCCGCAGCTTTTAGCAGTAAACCCCCAGCACTACTTCCCTCTGTGGCGTTCTTAAAAGCCGATTTTATTAAATTTTTAGGCTTATATGATTCTACAATTTCATTAAACTGCGTTTTTATTTCTTTAGCTTTATTCTCTTTTTGTAATTTGAGTGATGCTATTGCTTCATCCAAATCCTTTGCGTTATTTATGTCCATTGTGTAAGATTTATATTTGTCGTTTTGTTACAACTAATATGTTATACCAGCACTGTTTTATATTTATTATCTTCATTAAATTTTCTTAATATTTTAAATTCATCTCTAATCATTAGCAGTCCATCTTGCCTTGTAATTTCGTTTGTTTTACAATAAGTATCTAAATGCTGTTCATCAGAAATAAGCAGTTGTAGCAATGCCGTATTTTGAAATTGTTTTAATTTCAAATTCTTTTGTTCGTCATTAGTGCAAACCTCCATTTTGCTGTTTCAATAATTAATTTAATGAGCTCTACGTAAAAAGAAGGTGAATTTTTTCTGGTTTTGTTTGAACATAAATACTGTTAGAGTTTTTTATAAATACCTGTTCTGCGCATTCTTCAGTAGGCCAAACTTCCAAAGCAATACCATACAACACCGCAGCATATTTATTGTATATCTTTTCAAAAATTAATTGTGTCATACTGTCTGTTTTATAAAAGCAATTTTATGTTAATAAACTTTAAACAAAAATCTTTATTTGAAAACTTATAATTGTTTTTTGCATACCTAATATATTACCATTAAAAAAATTGCTGGCTGTACAAAATTGCATCAGTACAGGCTGATAATTGTTACACAAATCTCAAAAAATCTTATAACATTCACAGAATAATCAATAGCTATTTATCAATAATTTCATATCCAATAGGCTTGTAAGTATAATTGTTTGACATGCCTGCTGAGCAAGCAGTAAGTGCAACAATAAGATCCATTCTTGCTTTGATAACAATAAAATCACCAGCTTCGCTAGTGGGAGGTAAGGTAGCTATTTTGCCTGTAAGAGGATTTACAGATACGTGCATAAAGATATTGAAGCTAATGTGAATATTATCTTCTTTTATATCAAATTCTTTTAAGGCATTTGCTATGTTGCCAAAGCAACCCCTGTGTGGTTCCTTATGGCCATAAATAATCATAAACATTTCTGCACTACAAGGTGTAAGTAAAAAATCGTGCCTACCCACAGTATCTTCTACTATATCAAACATTACATTACTTCTGTTAGAATAAAATGGATGCCCCGTAGTTAAAAAAATTGTTTCTGCATAATCTATAGTGCGACCAGATGAAAGGTATTCTGCTTTGTCATGTTCGTTATAACATACAAGATCTGCCACTTGCTCTCCTTGTAAGTCGGTAACTTTCAAATACTGTCCAGCTTTTAAAATAAAAGATGTGCCGCAGCGTGGCTCAATAATATTAACTGCATGCATGTTTTATTTTTAATGGGCATGTAAAAGAATTTCCATAATTTTTACCACTATACTGTGCAATCTCTGGAGATAAGGCATGGTCATTCAACATTGGATTTATAGAGCCAGAAAAAGCTATGTCTCGTTTTCTCACTACTGACTGTAAACTTTTATATTTATTCGTTTTCTTTAACGTTTCAAATTGAGCATGTGGGTTAAAAACGATTGCTGGATATTTGAACCTTCGTGCTGCTCTACTACTATCTGGATGCATACCTACAACAAATAGCGCTTCTTCTTTTACACTAAAACTGAATAACGGTGAGTTAATATCTGGCGAAACTCTTTTATCAAATGCAAAATGTAGAGCATCTAAATCTGAAATGCTTTGCAACCTTTGCCACATTGCATTTTCATAACCTGCTTCAGTAATGGTTTTAGGGCCAATAAATATTATTGCTGCACTATGAAAGTGATTATCAGACCTACGATACCCATCAACAAAGGAATAGAGAAAAGAGCATATTTCCTTATCATGTTGTGCACATAAAATATTACCAGCTACCATATATGATATTTGATTTTTAGCCATTGCTGTTTTAGCACCAATGCAAGGAAAAGTTTTGTTATTTATAAAATCTGAAAAATCTTTTTTTATAATTTTATTATCGGTAACCATTTTTTTTGTGTTTCATTAAAAGCAATTTTACACTGCCGTAGCAATATCCAATTCTTTTAAAATCTTAAAATGTTTTCTAGCGTTTCTTAAAAATATTTTACCTCTTTTGTATCCCCAATAATCAATACCTCTTTTGTAATTTATTTGAGAAATTTGGTACAGTACTTTCCAATGTTTTAGTACAATACTGTATGCTTGTAGCAACGTATTCCCATTGCCGTAAATTTGGTGGGGTTCAGCACCACAGCCATTGAACTCTATTATTGAAAAATCTTTGCCTTCCTTTAGTGATTCTATAGATGCACATTTGATGTCGTATCTACCATAGTAAAATTGTTTTGTATACAAGCTAATCTCATCGAACACGCTTAACAATTTGGCATCTTTTTGATGCTCTAAACTTACAAGTTTACTTCCCCTGCTCAAGTTTAGTGCATACGATAAAATATAAATTTTTCCTGTAGGAATAATTTTATCTAACATGTCTTCATGCTTAGATTTTACCTCCTCCGTACGGAATCTAGCACGGGCACAATTGTCTATTAAATTTTCTAATGTAGATGCTCCATCTCCTATAACTTGTAAAAATTCTTTTTTTATAAAACCAGTAATAGTGCCCGTTAATTGGTCTGGAAAACGATAATAAAATACACTTACTTCCAACGGATAGTCTATAAGTACTTGTGCTATATAGTCTGCTGGCATTTTGTTATGGTAATCACTTAATTCTTTACGATTATTAATTTTTCTAAACATCAGCCCCATCATGCCAGCATCTGGTTTTACTGCAATTGGATATTCCAATTCGCTTTCTAAAAATTGTTTTTCTACATTTTCAAATGTGTCATTATGTGTTATGTAAATGCTATATGGGTATATGCCTACAGGTAATTGCTCATACATTTCTCTTTTAGTTTCTCCTTCAAAGCCGCCAAAAGTAAGGGTAGGGTTAGATGGGGTAAAAAACCAAAACGACCTTGCTCGTAAACAGTACCATGCCCACACTGGTGCAATAGGAATATACTTTGCTAGGTAATGCCAAGTTTCCCAGTGCGTTAATTTAAAAAGCCCTTTTTTGATATTCATTTGTACCTAATTTTTGCACAAATTTCAACTTATTTTAAAATTATATTGTTGCACAATTCTTGTCAAAACTTATATTATTCACAGATTTTTTTTTATAAGATTAGGCAGATGTATATTTAAACCGAAGATTTTTTACATATTATTTTACTGAGGACAAATTGATGTATTGAAAAGCGATTTGTGTATCATGTTCCTAATCCTATAAAATCAATTAAATCTTTGTTTAATTTTTCTTTATCTGTAAACCAAAGCCCATGTGGCGCATCTTCATATACTTTAAATGTAGCATTGGTTATCATAGCTGCAGCTTGCTCTCCAGTAGCTTTTATAGGTACTGTTTTATCTTTATCGCCATGTATAATAAGGGTTGGCACGTTTATTTTTAATACATCTTTTCTAAAATCTGTAGATGAAAATGCTTTTGCACAACCAATAGTAGCTAGTGGAGATGCATTCATAGTAGCTATTAAACTATTAGCAGCATATGCGCTGCTAACGATATTGCTTAAAAAATTTTCTCCATAAAAATCTTTGTTGAAAGATTCAAAAAAAGTTGGTCTATCTGCGGTCATACCAGTCAGCATATTATCAAATACATCTTGTGGTACGCCATTTGGATTATCAGCCGTTTGAAGCATATACGGTACTACGGCACTTATTAAAACAACTTTAGCTATTTTTTCTCCGCCGTATGTAGAAAAATACCTAGCTATTTCACCTCCACCCATAGAAAAACCAACGAGTGTTATTTCGTTGGTATCTAATGTATCTATCAATGCTTTTAAATCACTAGCCAATGTGTCGTATTCGTACCCATCAAAAGGCCAATCAGATTTGCCAAAACCACGTCTGTCATATATTATACAGCGTAAGCCATTTTGTGTAAGTTGTGTAATTTGATACTCCCACATAGAGCTGCACAACGGCCAACCAGATATAAAAATTACTGGCTTTCCTGTACCTAAATCTTCATAATAAAGTTTGATAGATTTTGCATTGTTTTTTTCAACACTGAAATATGGCATAAATAAAAAAATTAGAAATGGGTAAAATGATTGATTAATATCATTTGTAAAATTCACTTTTATTATTTCATAATTGTTATACGTTTATGACTAATATTTACATAATTCACACGAAATGGTAAAAAGAAAAGTTGGAATATGAACGTGTTGCTTTTATTAATTCAATTTGTATGAAGAAATTAAGGTAGCTTTTTCTTATTCATTTTCATCTGAAAAATATCTACCAGTAAGGAGAAAGCCATAGAAAAATAAATATACCCTTTAGGAATTTCTACACCAAAACCTTCGCTAAGCAAAGCAAAGCCTATGAGCAATAAGAAAGATAAAGCAAGCATTTTAAAGGCAGGATGTTTATTAACGAAGTTGCTTATTGGTTCCGCAGCAACCAACATAATAACAACGGTTATAATTACTGCTACATACATTACCCAAATTTCTTTTACCATTCCTACGGCAGTAATGATAGAATCTATAGAAAATACCATATCCATTATTAAAATTTGAATAAGCACTTGGCCAAAGGAAGATGCTTTGGTAGCTCTTACTTGACCTTCTTTATCACCCTCCATTTTATGATAAATTTCTTTGGTGCTTTTAAACAATAAAAACAAGCCGCCTGAAATGAGTACTAAATCTTTTCCTGAAAAACCGATGTTAAAAATGCTAAACAAATCATCATCTAATTTTAAAATAATGGAAATAATAAGCAACAAGCCAAATCGTAATAACGCTGCTAGAATAAGACCGAGTCGTCTTGCTTTTTTTTGTTGCTCAGCAGGTAACTTATCAGCAAGTATAGAGATAAATATCACATTATCTATTCCTAAAATAACTTCTAGTGCAACTAGACTTAAAAGCGAAATGATGATTTGATAATCCATTATATGTACAATTTTTTATTTTCTTAGTAGTGAGTGCGACACCCAGCACTAAGAAAAATTTACTGGTGGGTGTTCCACCCACCAGTAAATTAAAAGCATGAATTAATTTTATTTTACTCACTTATTTTTTAAAAACACCCCTACTCATTTTCTTTATTACCTCTTGTTCATTTATCGTATCAGCAAAGTCAACAATACCAGTAGATGTATGATAGTATGCTGCAACTATTCCAATTTCTTCGCTATAAAATCTGCTATTTAAATAAGTACTATTCATCAATATTTCTTCAATAGAATTTTTAGCATTTAACTTTGTTATTCTTTCTATTACTTGCAAATCAGCGCCATCTATTTCGGCATGCTTGTGTCCACTATCAAAAATAGCTTTGTCTATTCTTGAAGTAACGGCTCCAATATTGCCTTCACTAATTTGTTGTATGGAAGCGTGAACTGCGCCGCAATTAGAATGGCCCATTACTACAATTAATTTTGCCCCTATTTTTTTTATTGACATTTCTACACTTCCAATAATCTCCTGCGTAATAATGTTGCCTGCTATGCGTATGGTAAGTAAATCGCCAATACCTGCGTCGAATACAATTTCTGGCGATGTTCTAGAATCTATGCAACTTATAATTACAGCCATTGGATATTGCCCAAAAGATGTTGCATTTATTTGATGCCGGTACGCTTTATTACTTAAATTTTCTTTTATAAATCTTTTATTGCCTGCTTTAAGTAAATCTAAAATTTGAATTGGAGTTAATTTTTCTTGTGCATTTTGGTCTAACACATTTATAAATTTTATATGATCCCGCATTTCATATTTTGCCTCTAACCCGAGTATGTTCAATTGTATTTTTCTATCAGGAGCTACGGTTGTTTTAAAATCATTTATTATTTCCAGTACATCTTCATCAATAAAAGAAGATCTCGTAGCATCTATCAATACTTTCGATTTTTCAGGAACACTCCAAAGCGTATCTTTAATAGAGGCTTTATTTAAAAAAGAAACCTCATCAGATAATTCTAGTTTTACCACTTCTCCAGAACTAAGTTTTTCATTACCCACCGTAAATGGATTTCTAAAATTGCTGCGTAGTAAATAAAAAATACTTACTGCTAATCCAATCATAACACCTATCAACAAATCTGTAAACAATACGGCTAAAACAGTAACCAAAAATGGTATAAACTGGTTCCACCCTTTTTTATACATTTCTACAAAAAGAGAAATTTTTGCAAGCTTATAACCCGTTACTAATAATATAGCAGCAAGAGATGCAAGGGGAATCATATTTAAAACAGCACCCAACACCAACACACTTACTAACATAAGTACACCGTGCAGTATAGCTGATAGTTTCGATTCGTTGCCAGCATTTATATTTACCGAACTTCTTACCACTACAGATGTTATTGGTATGCCTCCCAATAAACCAGCAACAATATTACCAGTACCCTGCGCTATTAATTCTCTGTTGGTAGGTGTTTCTCTTTTGTGTGGGTCTATCTTATCTACTGCTTCCACATTTAATAATGTTTCTAACGATGCTACAACTGCAATAGTAAGCGCTACAGTAAATACTTTATAATTGGTAAAATAGCTCAGATTAGGAAGATGTATATAGTTCATTAAATTATTGCCATCAATAGGTGGAAGGTTTACCAAATGTGATTGTTGAATAACCAAATCTGGTGCAGACTGACTAAAAAAATGATTAAGCACTATACCCATTATTACTACAAATAAAATAGACGGAAAATAGCTAAATTTCCTTAGTGGCGTTTTATCCCAAAAAACCAACACAAGTATGGAAACGGCACTTATAATAATAGCGCCAGGTGAAATAAAATCAAGCATTCTATATAACACCGAAAATGTATTTTCTCCATCTGCTTGTATAAAAGAAAAATCATCTTCAGGGTCGGCATCGTAGCCAAGTGCATGTGGTATTTGTTTTAAAATTAAAATAATACCTATAGAAGCTAATAATCCTTTAATCACATTTGATGGGATATAGCTGGCAATGATACCCCATTTTAGTACACCCATTATTATTTGCAGAAAGCCTGCTATTAAAAGGGCAGTTAGAAAAATTTCGAAAGAGCCAAGTTGTGCAATACTTGCTAGCACTACAGCTGTTAATCCCGCTGCGGGACCACTAACACTCGTATGCGAGCCGCTTAAAAGCCCAACTACAATACCACCTATAATACCAGAAATAATACCAGACAGTAGTGGCGCACCAGATGCAAGCGCTACACCAAGGCAAAGTGGTAGTGCTACTAAAAATACTACAATGCTTGCAGGTATATCTTTTTTTAATTTGGATAGGTTCATATAGTATAATTATTATGCGAAATTATTAAAGAACAAGGAAAATAACAATGGTTAAACATTTCCTTTAAATGTGGCATTTAATTATCCAGTATCCCTTATATAATTATGTTTGCGATTTATATAATTCCCACATTTAAAGATTGATTTTCTTAGTGGAGGGTGGGACACCCACCATTAAGAAAAGTTTATTAATCGGTGTCCAACCCACCAGTAAATTAAACTGGTATAATAACTTTTTTCTTTTTCTTCAAATTAAATTTTCCTATTTGTGGTTGGTTATCTCCCAACAAAAATCCAAATGGTTTTAATTGATCTATTCTATCAAAAATTACTTTTATGATTGCCGTAAGTGGTATAGCTAAAAACATACCTGAAATACCCCACAATGCGCCACCTATTAATACTACTATGATAGAAACTAGTGCATTTATTTTTACCTTACTTGCTACAATTTTTGGTACAATTACATTGTTATCTATAAACTGCACAATAATGTACAATATAAAAACCCATAGTGCCGTAAGGGGGCTTTTGGTAGCAAGCGCCATTAGCATTGGTAAGGCAATGGCTACAAGCCCACCTATGTATGGAATCATATTTAGCAATGCACCTATTACACCAATTAATACTGCATATTGCACACCAAGCACCAACAGCCCAATAGAGTTGAGTGCCGCTACCAAAGCGGCTTCTAGTAATAAACCTATGAGGTAACTTTGTATAAGTATTTTTGTTTCCGACAGTACTTCAGCTACTAAAGTTTGCTCATTATTTCTAAATAACTGTGCTATAAATTCTAGTAATAAAGGCTTGTAAAAAAGTATCATAAAAGTATATACTGGTAGCAAAAAAAGCATTACTAGCATTCCACCAAATGTGGTAATTACAGAGCTGATAACAACAGTACTATTGTTCATACCTTCTGATTTGGTTTTGTTTACCCATGCATCAATTTTTGGTTTGCTTATATTTAAATTGGTAGAAAACCAATTGATGCAATCGTTAAACAAACTTGTAAACCGTTGTTTAAATTGTGGCCAAGTTTCACTAAACATGGCAGCTTGAGATACAATAAAATATGTAATAGTGCTAATAACTAATAATGCTAATACAACTGCAATTAAAATGGCTATTACCCTATTACATTTTATTCTAGTTAATAAATTTACAAATGGGTTTAACAAAATAGCAATAATAGAAGCAAAAATTATTGGTACTAAAATATCAGTTCCTATATAAAGAATAAAAAAGAAGGCAAGCAAACCCATTACTATTTGGGAAAGTTTTAAATACAAAGGCAATTTATTAGTATTGTTTTCCATATTCCTAAAATGTTGTTGCGGCTTTTAAGTGATTTTTTATAGTATCAAGTTTTAAATTTAATATAGTTCATAGCAAAAAGGTGCAGTAAAATAATTTACTGCACCTTTTCACTTTATAAAATACAATTAAAAACTTATGCTTCGGTATCTTCTAATTCTGCAGCTTCTATATTTATGGTAGCCACTGCCACTTCAGTTAATTTTACATCTGCAGATTTTTCTTCAGTTAATGTTTCTTCAAGCATTGATGCTGCTTCCGTTAAACCAAGTGTTACTGCAAATTGATGAAGTGTACCATAAGTAGCTATTTCATAATGCTCTATTTTTTGTGCTGCAGATATAATGCCCGCATCACGCATAGCACCTTTTTCGCATGAAGCCATTATTTCACCAGCTTCTTTAATCAACCCATCCATAGCTTCACATTTTTTAGCAACTGCCTTTTTTTCAATATTAGCAAACACTTGCTCCAAACGAGTTACTTGCTCTGTAGTTTCTGCTAAATGGCTTTGCAATGCTTCGGATAATTCTGATGAGGTAGCATTTTTTATCATTTTAGGTAATGCCTTAGTCAATGCTTTTTCCGCCCAATAAATATCTTTTAACTCATCTTCAAATAATGTCATTAATTGAGAATGCTTCATCATTCCGTTGTTCGAAGGAGTCTTTCCTTTAGCTGTAGCAGGCATTGTAGACTTAGACGCAGTTGTTTTTTTAGTCGTTTTCTTTTCCATCTTTATTATTTTATTGTTTTAATTGTTGTTTCGTTTTTTATATTCTTATCACGTGCACCTACATGCGGCACTGCATCTACATCACCGTCTGTACCTACTTCAGGCGCTTGTTCTATTTCCACAGCTTCAGTTTGGTTGGGGTCTTTAGGGTCGGGTGCTTCCTTATTAAAATCTTGGTATGTTTTATCATTTAATATTTTGGTATTGGCCAAAATATTTCCTTTTGCTTTTTTTTGCATCGAAATACTATTTATTTATTAAAAGAAAAATTCAATACAAAAGTGTAATTCTTTAACCAATATTTTATTACACTATTCAAAGAAAACATTGCATGATTCACAGTTTTATATCGTTGTATAGTATTTCTTAAAACCATCTATACTTGCACTCTTAGTATAAATGCGTTCAGTTTAATTGGACATAAAGTTGCTTAGTAATGGGGAAATTATTTTTTATAGAATGTATTTTTCTTTGATTCTATGGCAATAAATTTTGCCTCACATTACACAGAACTATAGTTTAGTTTGCAACTACTTGTAATATTTTTTATACTGCGAATTATAAACAAACATTTAAACTCTAAAATATCTTTACTAAATAAAAGCTTCCTCAAAAACCTATAAGGTTTTATGTTGATACTTTGAACCTCATACTTTCTGCAAAACCTTATAGGGTTACAAACGCTTAAATAGTTTAAAGGTTTAAAAATTACGCTTAAAAAATCTAACTCCTTTACAAAGTTTTGCTTTGATGTGGATAGCTTCTACGGAGCAAATGCCAAATTAGGATAGGAGTGTTACAAATAGGTAGCTCCTAGCGGGGCAAAAATGCATGTTCATAAAAACGCACATTTCTAACAAATAGAACTTTGCAAATTTTTGTATAGCGGAATTATAAACACTTTCAAAGAATATTGGAAACCTATATTATTTATAAATAGCAGTAGAAGCGTGAATAATATAACTTATTTCAATAATTGTGTAACAATTTTCTAGTGCACAATTTTGACCTTAGCGGTCTCAAAATTTAAAAAATAATTTTATGAATAACGAAACAAATTTTGCTGGAAAAGAAGCCATTGAAATGGTACAAAAGCTAGTAAAAGAAATAGACATCTGCCTTTTTTGTACGAGCTTAAAAACAGATGATGGTTCTACTGCTAGGCCAATGAGTACACAAGATGTAGATGATGAGGGCAACCTTTGGTTTTTTAGCGACAAGAATAGCGATAAAAATAAAGAGATTGAAAAAGAAGCCAATGTACAATTGTTTTATTCTGACCCAAGCAAAAGTGCTTACTTGGTACTAAATGGTGAAGCAGAAATAATTATTGATTATGCCATAGTAGAAGAATTGTGGTCGCCACATGTAAAAGCGTGGTTTAAAGAAGGCAAAGATGACCCCAATATTAGCATTATTAAAGTAACCAGCAAGTCAGCATACTATTGGGATACAGAGGGAAACAAAATGATAAACTTTTTTAAAATGATAGCATCTGTAGCCACAGGCAAAACACTAATAGATTCAAAAGAAGGTGCTTTAAAATTATAAATCAATAAACGCTTTACTAAAAATGCAGTTGAAAATCACAACTGCATTTTTTATAATTTTTAAAAAGTACATCCCAATAAACATTGCCAAAATGAAAAAATATTTATTATTTCTTATTCTTAACATGTTACACATATACGCAGGATATGCTCATGATGTAAGAGCAGAGGTTACAATTAATCAATTTGAAGATAGCACCAAGCCTTATGCATTAATAGCTGGAGGTAGCAAAGGGATTGGGTATGCTATAGCAGAGGCTTTGGCAAAGCGCAATTACAATTTAATTTTAATAGCTAGAAATGTGGATACTTTAGTGGCAGCAAAAAATAAATTGGAAACTTTATACCCAATACATGTAGAAATATTGGCAAAAGATTTAAGCAAAGAAACAGCTGCTACCGAAATAGCCATATGGTGTATCAATAAAAATATACCATTAAAAATGCTCTGCAATGTAGCAGGAATAGGCGGTGCGAACGACTTTTTATCTTCCTCACTCGATAGTTTACGGTATATGGTGAGGCTAAACGTAGAATCGATGATGAGTTTAACCCTGACCCTTTTACCATTACTTGAGAAAAATGCCCCTTCCCATATTCTTAATGTAGCTAGCATGGCAGCCTTTGCTCCCATACCTGTAAAAAATTTATATGCATCTACAAAATCAGCTGTGTTGTACTTTAGTTATGGGCTGCGTTACCAATTAAAAGATAAAGGCATTAGTGTAAGCTGCCTATGCCCTGGCCCTGTGTTTACAAGGCCTTCTATTGAAAAGGACACCAAAGAAAAATTAGGTTGGTTTGGAAAACAAATGGCGGTATCACCAAAAAGAGTTGGAGAGGTTACTGTAAGACAAATGCTGCAAGGTAGAATGATTATTGTACCTGGTACAGTATCAAAAGTGGTTTCTATAATTATTCGTGCCGTGCCTAAAAGGTGGGCTGCGGCTGTGTATTACAAGTTGGGGTAGGGTAATGGGTGATAAGGGATAGAGATATTTGCAATAAAATTTAAATAGCCAGTTGTAAAATTTAAGCAAGCATATGAATAATAGCGTATAAGCTATATGCAATTAGTTTAGTGGTTGGTGTCCCCACCAACCATCCCTTTCGGTTGGTGGGGACACCAACCACTAAGAAAAATCCTGAAACTGTAGGTCTTCCAATCACAGTGGCTGAAAAGCATTGAGCGGGACACCCACCACTAAATAAAAAATATCAAAGTATGCAATGGAATTTTCTTAGCACACTAACCATAGCAGTATACAAATATCTACTTCACAAGGTTAAACACGGCTTGCTCTACTTTGGCAGCTTTACAAGCTTCATTAAACGCTTCTATTGAGTTAAATTGTAGTTGTTCTAAAATTTTATATTCGTAAAATACTTTAAACGAAGTACTCCTAAACGGCCAGGGTTCCACACAGATATTTTTGTTGGGTTTGTAATGCACCGTATTCATATCTCCATCTGGGCTTTTAGAAATTTCCATTTTCCTTCCCTCGGGTTGTATTTTATCTAAACAGATTAATAGAGAAAACGCATCGCTCCATTCTAAAAACCTGTAAAGCCTTGCTGCAAATTTCTTATCGATATGTAAATTTTTCAAAACAGTGGTTCGGTATTGCTCCTGATCCTTTAAAAAATCATCCAATCCTTTGTCTGTTTTTCTTTTATCGCCATCGTATAAAAATTTTAGATGAAGAGAACTTAGTAAGCCGTTCAACTGACTTTTTGAATTTCCAATTTCAATTAGGCTCAACATCTGGGTTAAATCAGTCTTCGTATTTCCGTCTGCCACTGTAAAGTTCCTAGGGGCTCCTGCGTCTGTAAGGTTTTGATGAGCCAGTGTTTCAGTTACTCCATCATCATGCTCTGCAATGGCAACGAGTACAGGAACCATTATTTCTACAGGCAAATCAATATTGTATTGGTAAGCAATCATTGCGGCCAACAATCCATGCGAACGCTGTGTGATAATTTTCCAACCTTTCTGATGTGATAATACAATCATAAAAATTTATAGAGGGATAATTTAATATTTGCTTCTGTAGCATTATTGTTTGTAATAAAGATGCCAATGTTTTTTTTGTTTTTTTAATGGTTGCTGTGTTCACCAACCATTAAAATTTCGGTTGGTTAGGACAGCAACCGATAATACAAAGGAACAAAGTTGATTTTTATTTTGTATTGATCATTACATAATAATAATAATGAGTTATATCATTCACACATTGCTACGTATGCGTGAAACTCCAAACACCAAGCTAGAATGGATACTTTTTACATGGGGACAATACCAATAAATTAAATATAATAAATCAAATGATATATTTTAAGCCTAATTTTATATAGGGCAACCAATATTAATAACATGAAATCAAAAAACAACATACCCGAAATAGATAAAACACTTCTTAAATCTGAAAACCATTTCCCTGTAGTGGGCATTGGAGCATCGGCAGGCGGGCTAGATGCTTTTAAAAAATTATTAAAAGCCATACCAGCAGATTCGGGTATGGCTTATGTACTGGTGCAGCATTTAGACCCGAGCCACGAAAGCATGCTGGTAGAGATATTGCAAAAAGTAACCGATATACCAGTATTAGAAATTGCAGACGATATAAAAGTGCAACCAAACCATATTTACATTTTACCTAGCAATAAAATGATGATTGCCAATGATGGTGTGCTGGAGCTTACACCCCGCCCTGCAAAAAATAAAATGGAGCGCAACTTACCCATTGATCTTTTCTTTACATCGCTAGCCGAAGTGCATCAAAGCCATGCAATAGGTGTGGTTTTATCTGGCACTGCAAGCGATGGTACCATGGGTTTAAAAGCTATTAAAGAACAAGGAGGCATCACTTTTGCACAAGATGAAGCATCGGCTGCATACGAAGGCATGCCACACAGTGCTATAGAAGCAGGTGTGGTAGATTTTGTATTGCCACCGGATAAAATTCCACAAAAATTGTTGGAAGTAATTAGTATTATAAAAGGAAAAGATGTGGAGGATATTCCACAGCAAGATGAAGATGTGTTTAAACAAATACTTTCGCTACTCCGCATACGCAAGGGTACTGATTTTACTTATTACAAACCTTCTACCATACGCAGAAGAATACTCCGTAGAATGGCTATTAATAAAACCGAAGAACCTTCTGTGTATTTAAAATATTTAAGAGAAAAAAAACCTGAACAAGATTTATTGTATCAAGACTTGCTGATACCTGTAACCGATTTTTTTAGAGACCCAAAAATTTTTGATAGCTTATGCAAAACAGTATTTCCGCTAATTGTAAAAAATAAAAAAGCGGGTGAGCCCATACGAGTTTGGGTGGCAGGTTGCAGCACAGGAGAGGAAGTATATTCTATGGCTATTTGTTTTAAAGAATTATTGGGCGATAGATTTTCGGAGGATGGGCACCAAAGAGTGCAAATATTTGCTACCGATATTAGCGAACCTGCCATTGCAAAAGCCCGTAATGGAATATATTCTAAAACCGATGTAATAGGATTAAGCGAAGCACACTTAAAAGAATATTTTACAAAAAACAATGGCGACTACCAAGCAAAAAAATCGATAAGAGATTTATGTGTATTTGCAGCACACAATTTTTTAAAAGACCCCGCCTTTAGCAAAATGGATTTTATAAGCTGCCGCAATGTGCTTATTTATATGGAGCCTTACTTGCAAAAAAAGGCACTCACTACATTTCATTATGCATTAAACCAAAAAGGGTTTTTATTGCTAGGCAAGTCAGAAACTACTAGTGGCGTACCCGACCATTTTGGGGTGTGCCAATTAAAGGGTACAGCTAAAACCGATAAGATATTTACCCGTAAAGATATTGCTAGTAGGTTTGTGCCTACCTCAAGCCTGCAAAGAGAAAAAAGTTTTGCAGATACAGGTCTTAGCAGCAAAAGCGAAGCCATACGCACCGACTTTCAAAAAACGGCAGATGATATTATGCTGAGCAAATACACCCCTGCAGGTGTGGTGGTAAATGAGGCTATGGACATTGTGCATTTTAGAGGCAGCACCGGTAATTTTTTAGAACCATCGCCAGGCAAAGCCAGCCTTAATGTATTAAAAATGGCTAAGGAGGGATTATCCTTTGAATTGCGCAATATTTTGCACAAGGCTAAAAAAGAAAATACAACTGTTGTAAAAGAAAATATTCCAATACAGATAAATGGCGTTCAAACCAATATTTCTATAGAGGCTATACCACTACCCAACGTTATAGAACCGCATTACTTAGTGCTTTTTCATAACCAAGTAGTACTTAATAATGCGCAAATACCCATTGCTCGCAAAAAAACAACCACCACAACTAAAACAGAAAATGCAGCCAAAGACCTTCGCATAGCACAATTAGAAAAAGAGCTGGCACAAAGCCGTGAGGATATGCGAAGCATTACCGAAGACCAAGAAGCTGCCAATGAAGAACTACAAAGTGCCAATGAAGAACTGCTAAGTGGTAGCGAAGAACTGCAAAGCCTTAATGAAGAAATGGAAACCAGCAAAGAAGAATTGCAAAGTACCAATGAAGAACTTACCGTAGTAAACCAAGAAATAATTGGGTTAAACGAACAAATAACGGAAGCTAGAGATTATGCAGAAGCAATAATATCTACTTTGTATGAACCCTTGCTAGTGTTGGATAAAAACATGCGCATAAAATCGGCAAACAGTTCTTTTTATAAAACCTTTCAAGTAAATGAAAAAGATACAGAAGGGAAATTTATATATGATTTGGGAAATAAACAATGGGATATTCCTGCGTTAAGAGAACTTTTACTAAATATATTGTGGCATAAATCCAAACTAGAAAACTTTGAGATATCCCACAATTTTCCAAATATTGGCGAGCGTATTGTGCTGTTAAATGCTCGTGAATTGGTAAATGAAACTGGTGGCGAAAAATTAATTTTATTGGCCATTGCAGATATAACGGAACAAAAAAATGCCCGTAAAAAAATTGAAGAAAGCGAACATCGATATCACAACTTGATATATACATCTCCCTACATGATTGCCATTTTTAAAGGCAAAGACAGCATTATAGAAATAGCCAACGATGCCATTATAGAAACTTGGGGCAAAGGGAAAGATATTATTGGCAAATCGTTGTTTGAAGTGTTACCCGAAGCTGCTGAACAAGGGTATGATAAGTTGATAAAAAATGTATATGAAACTGGCGAACCTTTTCTTGCTTACGAAACACCCGTTACACTTATACGCAATGGCAAGCAAGAGCTAATGCACTACAATTTTATTTATCAAGCACAGCGAAATAAGCAAGGCGAAATAGAAGGTGTAGCCATATTGGCAAATGAAGTAACATACGAAGTGATTGCAAAGCAAAAAATTAAAGATAGTCAGCAGCAACTTCAGAATATTTTTATGCAAGCCCCGTTTGCTTTAAATATTTATGAAGGAAAAGAATTGGTGATTTCACTTGCAAATAAACTTTTCTGCGAAATTATAGGAAAAA
>JANNVW010000020.1:0-47280 GCA_031408295.1 Ferruginibacter sp. | reverse complement strand
TTCCCATTGCCTTTTCTTAGAAAACGGTCAATATTATTGGTAATCCCGTACTCAACAGCATCATAAAATGAGGTTTTTCCAAATCCATTAGGTGCATACAAAGAAATAAAGTCAGCACTTTTACCATCTTCTTTACGGATAAAATCAAATGTTCCATCTTCGGCTTTATCATAAGCACGAAATGCTTGTATTTCAACTTTATTAAATTTCATTTTTTATAGATTTTTTCTATTGAATCCAATGCACCTTGTAAATCATCATCACTCTTTTTGTTTAAGCTGAGCTTGTCTAATATCTTGGATAGGGAAGTATTCTTTTTAAACTTTAATGATTGTTTGTTCTCTACACCTATTTGAATATTGTCATTTGTAATATGTTCTGATATAAAGAGATTAATTTCTTTTTCTGTAATAAATTTGACGTTTTCTATAACAATTTTTCTACTGCTAAACTTGTTGTTTTCGATTTCATATTTCACTTGTTTTTCCACATTTTCTGCGGATAAATAGAAAATGTAAAAGTTCCATTTAGAATATTCATTTTTAATCAATGTCATATATTCTGCGGCAACGTAGCCGTTAAAATCCTTCCAATTTTTAGCTAATGTATCTATACTTGAAAATCGAACAAATATTATCGGTACAATGCCTCCAAAACATAACTCTCCAACAATTAAATCATCTACTTGAAATAATTGCTTTATATCCGCTTCAAATTTTTCTGCTTTATTGATTTTAAATGACTCCATTTGTTGTGTTTCTTAAAACTTCATTAGAATTCAATACGGTTATTTGTGAATATGACATTGCATTTTGAATTATATGAGATTGAAATTTGAAGATATTAATAAGACGTAAATCTTCAAATGGCTTCCCGACAGTATTGCTTATATTACTTTCGTCAGGAATAGTACTAATGTTAAACAATATTTCATCTGATGTAATTTCAGTTTTTGTTGTTTCTATTTCATTTGTTGCACAAATAACAATAGCACCTCCTTTTTCAATATCAGATAAATTAGTTTTATAGATATCCTCTATTTTTTTAGTCCATTTATCCGTGTCTACAATATATATCTTACGTTTTTTGTGTAATTCTTTTAAATCTGCCAAAGTAAGTTTGTTTAAGCTATGTAGTTGGTTAATGGATAATATTTCCAAGAAAGAAAGCCATAGCTGTTTGTGATGTATTATTGATTTCTCTGTTCCATGAATTAAAAATTGTTCGCCAAACATTTCTAAAATAGTTGCAGGCGAAAAGTCATTACAAAGTTCTGTTGCAATCCTTTTCAATTCATTATGAATCAAACTTCTTTTTACAATCAGATTTGGTAGAGGAAAAATTTCATTAAGTAATCTTTCAAATGAACCAATATATGGCGGAAATAATTTCGATAAATCATCCTCGTTTTCATTTATGATTTCATCAAAAAAGCTCAAAGGCATAAAATCAATTCTTCCTAGTGTTTCTTGAGCATCGGAAACAGTCATTTGCTTTTGAATACCCGCTAAAAGAAAACATGACTCCTCAATTTTAATTATACCACCTCCTGATTGACCAACTATTTCTGAACGTGTTGCAACTCTTGATAATTCTGCTTCTATATAGCCGTACTGTTTCTTATTCTCAATCGAGACTTTGTTCTCACGCCAGGAATAAGCATTATTTACTCTGGAGTTAGGGTGACCACATAAATAGAATCCTTCTCTATTTTCTGACGATAAATCAGCACGTAGAATTGAATCAATGCCGGCAATTTTTTTTACTTTAATAATGGCCGCATCTTTGTTCTTATCAGTATGGCTAAAAGGCTGTCCAATAATTTCTAATGTTTCGTTTATTACATTTCCATTTTCATCCAAGTTTTGTCGAATTATTAATGGAGCATTATTGCCTGATAAAACATGATTTGCTGTTAGAACATAACTATATTCATCATTTATTGGTTGAAACAAGCAACCGCTTCCACTTTCAACTTTTACAGTATATTTTGGTAATAAATCTATTCTTGCCATTATTTAAAAATTGAATTCATTACCTTCTTTGCTTGTAGGTATGAAGTTTGGAAAATCTGAACGGTCTTTAGGTTTAAAGATTTGCTCGATTTGTTCAGGATAGTTAAAATATACTTCACAATTTTCATTTATAGATGCAAGTCTTGCAAGAAACTGTTTATTAGGATGAGCATGTTTGTCGCCATTAGTGCTTATTACATATTTGTTAGTTTTGATTAATTCTAGCATTTCTACACTATTGTTTGCTTTACTGCCGTGATGAGAAATTTTTACCAATTCTGCATTTAATGGCTTTTCTTTGGTGTACCCAAATGCTTTCAATGAATTTACGACCACAGATGGATGTGCATCTGCTAAGAAAACAAAGTTCTTTTTCTCAAATGTCATAATGAAAGCAATGGAACTGCCGTTATGAACGGCAGTATCTTCTTTGAATTTATCTTTCGCAATATGTTCTGTAAGTGTAAGGTCGTAGTCGTTTTTATCGGCTGATGTATCTAATGATTCTGGCTTTTCTTTTTCCCATTTGCCAAGCAATAGTTTTAGCTTATCAGGACTTGGTGACAAAATTTTAAACTTAATGCCCAAATATTCGAAATACTCTAATGCAACAACTATACTTCTGTCCCAAATTCCGTTTTCTTCAATGTAATCTTCAAACTTTACTCCTTGTCCAATACTAGTAAGAGTGCTTTCATCAGGAATCTCTAATAGATTTTCTGCTATTTCTTGTTCGTCAAAATATTCTGAAATAAGTCTTCCTGAGTTAAACCAAACTTGTCCGATTATTTTATGTGCTTCTTTATCTTTTTCAAACCATTTTAATACACCTCCAATATGGTCATCGTCAACATGGGTCAGTACAAGTAGGTCAATTTTTTCGTCATTCTTACTTATTTTGTCAACGGTTTCTTTTAGTTCTCCGTATTCAAGTTTCCCATTTTTCCCTTTTTGAACATAGGTTGCCGGCATACCACCGTCAATCAAAATGTTTCTTAATTTCTGTCCTTCTTTGTAAGAAATTAGAATAGAGTCTCCATTGAACGCTTTTAAAAATTTTATTTTCATAGTTGTTATTTTTGTGGTTGGTTAAATTAAATATGCTGCAAAAGCGTTGGCTTGTGTGTCGGCTAGTAGCTCTTTTATTTTGCGAAGTGTTACATTTTGTCTTTCGTTTTTCTGTTCGGTTATTGTTGATAGTGTCGGTCCTTTGCCTAGGTTCGTGTCCTCACGAAACTTTCGCCAAATTCACCTACGAAATATTTATTTAGTTCAAAAAATTACACAATGTTGATTTTTCAAATCATTTATTTTAACACAAACAATAAATAAGAAAATTTGGATTCCAAAAAACAAACCTCACCATCTTACACAAGCAAAAAAAACAAAAACCAATATTTAAGCGGGGGGAATGCTAAACATTTAGTTGGTAAAAATTCATGCTGTAGTTTTTGTTTACATAAATCTGTTTCAAATGTATAGCATAACAATCTAACAAACAAAAAATTACATCATTTTATTTTTTACAATAAGATATACCTACAAAACCAAGTTTTTTTGTAGGTTAAACACTACAAAAATTTACTGCCAAATATTTTTTGTGAACACACGCATATTATTTGGTGAGGAAGAAGCTAACTGATTTTTTATAAGAAGAATCATCGTCTTACTAATTTGTTCGTTTTAGTTTCATTCCAATAATTATTTGTATTTTTCCTCGGCGGCGAAAAGACCATGGCTCAGCATCTAACGGGTGGGAGCTATGGATGCTCATGAAAATTGTGGATACCAACGAATTCAAAGAAAAGAACTATTAATATTATTAAAATAAAACCTGCAATAAAAATAAAGTACACTGGAGAAGATATGGAGTAGGGGTTTGTAGGCGAGCGTGTCTGTGCCTATTACAATTTGCAAGCATCTTTTATACTGCTGCGCAGAAAGCCAACTCACATTACCTACGCCTCATTTCTGCTCAAGGGAAGTCTGCGCTAGAGGACGAAGAGAGCTTTCATTCTTCATAGCTCATTAACCTCTTTTTCAATTAAACGATATTTGTCTTTCACATCTTCTCCTGAATAAAAGTCAAGAAGGTCTTTCTTGGTTAATGACCCTTGATTTAAAAAGCGTTTCAAATACTCTTGATTGAACTCCATTAAAAGGATTGATTTTTCTAATTGCTTTAAAATTGCCTTGTTGTTGTCAATGTTATTTTGAACAAGTGACTTTATTGTCAATACTTCATTAATGTCTTTGATGATACGGTTTACAATCATTGCCAAAATATCTTTATCGAGTTCAATTTCTTTTGCATTTAAGGCTATATCTCTTGCTAACATATACGCAATGGCCAAATTGCTGTAATCTCCTTTTTGTGAATTGATGATTGCAACAAAACCAATCCCTGGAATGTAACCTACATTTTCAAAATTCTTTAGAATGGAGTTTTCAACTAAGGAAATATCAAAGACAATTAAACTGACTTTGCTCTCTCTGTTGGCTTGTGCTTCTATTAACTGACTCCAAGCTGTATCAGAATTACGAGTAAAAATATCTTTACTTTCAATGTCACCTAAACGAACGCTTTTATCAAACTTACATTCTATTGCGATTTTTAAATCAGGAGTTCCGTTTACTTCACAAATTATGTCACCTGTTTTGTTTTTTGGAAGATTACCTGCAGTATTTCCTGTTAAAAATGCTCTGTCTTTTAATTTTCTATCAGTGAAATATTGGTTTAAAAATTCTGCGATTTCATCTTCTGCCAAAACACCTTTAATGGTTGACTTATAGAAAAGCTCTTTTTTCATTTCAAAAATCATCTTCAAGCTTTCGAGTTCTGTACCTAACTCATTGGAAGTTTTTGATAGAAAAGATGAAATTCGGTCTTCCATAAGAGCCAAAACACCAATGTAAATTGCTCTTAGCAATTTGTCATCTCTTTCCGATGCAGGAATATTATCAAAATAGTTAAAGACGATTTGGTTTTCAATTTCGAACTCTTTTATTTCTACTCTTTTTAACTGCTGGTTTAAGTTTAGCATTGTTATTCAATTCTTTCGTAAGGGTAAACATTTTTAAAACTTCTATTCAGGTAAGAGCCATGTGAAGGAGACTCTAACAAATTTTGATATTCGTGTGCAGGTACACCTTTGTAAACATACATACTGCCATTTAGAAATCTGACATAGACTTCTTGATTTTGTTCATCATAACCGATACTATCTATGTTTGAAGAACTTACTTGATTCATTTCTGGTAAACTCATATTTTATAATTTTTATTACGCCAAGATTTTAATAATTGTTTGTATTCACTTTGTGGGTCATCAATTTTTTCTAACCATTTTTCAGATGCTTTAGGATTGGAACTTTTAGGAGCATTAGCAATCTTATAGAATTTCACTCGAGAAGGAATCTTAACTGCCTCTCCTGAAATTAGAGCTTCACCTGTTCTCAAACTTGGTAATAAATCTACCATGCTTTGCAACTCGTCTTGAACTGCGGAACGAATATGACCTCTATCTTTAGAGTTGTTCATTCGTAACGCAATCATAGTACCACATTGACTTAATACGGTTTCATCTAATTCAGATGGCCGTTGGGTTACAAGTAATAGCCCAACGCCGTACTTCCTCCCTTCTTTTGCAATCATTTGAACTGTTCGTGAGGAAATAGAATGTTCGCCTGCTTTCAAATAGCTGTGTGCTTCTTCTAATACAATTAACAAAGGTTGATTTTTCCCTCCAACTTTGGTGTTGACACCCCAAAATAAACCATCATAAATAATTTTAAGAAGCGTGCCAGATATAGAAGATGTTATTTCGCTTGGAATTCCTGATAAATCTAAAATCGTTATTGGTAAATCGTTACCAAGCCATTTCAAAAACATTGCATCTATATCTTCCTCTGTTTTACCTTCTTCATCTGGTGTTAGTTTACCTGGAGAAAACAAAAAGCTATAACTAATGTCGTTTAGTCTGTTTCTCATGCTATCTAAAAAACTTAGTAACCCTTTAGCTTTTTGATTTAAAAATGGTGGACTATTTCCCATTCCAGCAGGTGTATATTCATTGGAAGTTAACTTTTCAGAATCTCCTATAACTATTAATGCACTTAATGTAGTTCGTGTTGTGTCTGTAAATGTTTGTTTCTCAAAATCGGTTAATTCAAACCATAGCCGTTTTATACTAAATGGAATTGGAGAATCAGCAGTAATGGTTTCCTTTGCTACTTCTATTTTATTATCTTCTGCACTTTTAATTTTTGCATCTACAACTTTTTCTCTAATATATTCTCTGTTTTGGTCTGTCAAATTACCTGAGAATATCTTCATCAATTCATTAAATGGCAATGCCCAAAAAGGAATTTGCAACTTGTTTTCATCAACTGCCGAGTTTATTTCAATCACTATTGAATACTTTGAAAGAGCATCATTATATTCACCGTGAGGGTCAATAACCAAAATTCTTGAACTTGGAAATTCCCTATCGGCTATAGATTGAAGCAAAACCGAAACAGAATTTGATTTACCACTACCTGTTGACCCTACAATGGCACAATGTCTAGAAATTAGTTTATCTAAATCAATCTTAGCATCTAAACTTTCTGAAACACTAATATTTCCAACAGTAATTGAATTTGATTCTTCATACCCACCATAGATAATATCAAGATCATTGATTGTTACCAAATGAACTTTATCCCCAGTTGTCGGATATTGCGTGACACCCCTTTCAAACCTTTTTCCAACCTGCTCACCCGCTAAAACAATATTTATCCATCTCGTGTTTTTTAATATGTTATAATCCTTAGCTACTGCTTCTCTTAAACTTTCAGGAATTGCCGCAGAACCTATCTGTGTGACAATTCCATAAAGATTAGCATATCCCAAAGGGATTCTTACAAAAGAACCTATTTGTCCAACACGATAAACAACACCATCTATGATAGGCATATTGGATTTTATGCTATCAAAGAGTTTAACCGAAATACTATTTCCGCTAATACTATCTATTTCACCTATTTCTGTTATTCTATTTTTTGACATTTTCTCCAAGATTTTTGATTTCGTTATCGCTAACCATAGAATTTAGAAATTTAACGAGTTTTCCAAAATCTGGCAATATAAACTCACCTTTTCCAGTCCAAATTTCTTCGCCTTTTTTTTGTTTGTTTTTTTCTTCCTTTGAATCTATAGCCCCATCTTCATCAAAATAAAGATTGAGATTTACTGTATCATCTTTTGATGGTTCTGATTTTAATTTCCATTCACCGTAGTTACGACCAATAACTGCACTTCGAGAAGCATAAACCGAAACTTTTGGATTGTCTAAACCTATCTTAGAAACATTAGACTTTTCATCAATTTTATAATACTTATCAAATATTAGTCCTATAACATGTGATGACTTATTTGTTTTCAATGCTGAAATAATACGTGAATTTATATGCTCGTCTCCCCATGAATAACCACAGGTAATCAGTATTGCGTCATCTTGTTTTAAGAAATTAGATAATCTGTCCATCAAACTTTCATATGGTTGCTTTTTTGAATCTTTGTATTTTAGAGTAGAAGGATAAATCAAAATATCATCGTCATCAGGGCTAACTCTCAAAATTTTTTCTGTGTCATTATCAAAATGCCAACCCAAAGAACCGTGGATTTTCCACAATTTTGTTTGATTCGATAAAAACGAAAAATCTTCAACTGATTCAGGGTTAAAAAAGGCTCTAAGACTTCCGCAAAATCCATCGTAATAAGGGATATCTTTATGTTCTAATCCAAGCTCAAATAAGAAATCATAGTTGGTTGTAAAAACCTCAATAGGATATTTTCTCTCAGCTTGACCTATCCAATTGGCGAAATCTGTTTGAACTAATTCCGATACTATATCTTTTGTTACTATTTGACGAAATTCTTTTTTTGAGGCGATATCACATAAGTCTTTATAGTGAACACTAACCTTTTTTCTAACACCCTTCTTGATTTCTATTATTAATTCTGCAAAATCATTTTTATAAAGCGAATGAAGTTTTTCCTTTCCTATAAAAGAAAACTTCTGCTCAAGATTTGATAATATGGTTTCTATGTTAAAATTCTTTTCCCCAAGACTTTCCTTAATTGCATCCAAGGCTATTTTAAATGTGGGGTTTACATTTTCAACTTCTTCAATAATTTCAGATGTCATTTTTCCAATAGCAGGAACAGTAAGTGAAGTTTCATGTTTCGTTGCTAATGAAGTCCCTGCACCAAAAAGAAAACCAATTTTCTTTTTATCTGAAATCAATAATTGCTGAATACCTCTGATATATTCTGATGGGTCATGTGTAATCATAATATTATTTTTATTTTTCGCCTTGGTTCATGTCCCACGAAACGTTCGCTAAATTCACTTTCGAAATATTTAGCAATTTAAAAAATGCTATAATTTTATTCTTTCATTACAATACAACAAAAAAATAGAAACCTAAAGACGCACACACCTCACGCTCATGCACACAGAAGCACACAAAAAACAAAACACCAATATTCAAGCGAGGGGAACCTTAAACATTTATTTGGTAAAAATTCATGCTGTAGTTTTTGTTAACATGAATCTATTTCAAATGTATAGTATAATAATCTAACACACAAAAATTTAAGCCTATAATTTTTTGTTTATATAGCATAACTACAAATAAGTAGTTATTTTGTAAGTTAAACACTACAAAAAAATTAAACAGCTTCATAATCTTATATCTTCCCGTGCGGTATAAAGCATTGTTGCGTGCCGTTCTTTTCGTCTACCTGTATGAAGCCTTTGATTTTAAAACGCTAACATTTCCAATATTAACTGTCTCTAAAAAAACTGAAACAGCTGTTTGTCTTGTGTCGTTTTTTGGTCCTATGTAAACTTCTTTTATTGGATTTGCTTTTCCTTTATTTGTATAATTAATATCAATGTAAGGAACTGGTAAGTTTCCTGCCATCCTAAAATTAACCTTTTCTCCTTTTGTTTCTTCTCCAAAACTCGTTCCACCATTATCAACTAATTTCAAAAATTTATTACTCGGCTCGAAGTTTAATAAGTGAAGTAGTCTGATTTCCATTTCTTCGCAGAATGCAGGATTTTTAAATGCTGCTAAATCTACTGCTAGTGTTGTACAAGCTTGAAAAAAATCTGCTCCATATTTAGTAGCATTTTCTAATGAATTCTGAACTTCATAAATTGCTTTTAATATTGCAACTGTTTCTTTTATTTGTTTTTTCTCGTCGTATAAAACTTTTAAAGGTCTAACAGGAAGTTGTATAATATTTTTAGCGTTAAATCCAATGCAATAACCTTGTCCATCATTTGCATAAGCTCTCCATTGGCTTAATACATCGGGCCTTAAAGAAAAACAACTTGCTAGAATATTTGTTCTAATTCCTGTACTACTTATAACATTATCAATTTGATTTAGAAAGTCTTCTCCTACTGTTTGTATGATTTCACTAGCAGCTTTCTCCCAAATGGAATAACCCCAATGAATTTCTAAAAAATCATTCATTGAAAATAAATCACTCAGTCTAATTGTCTTGTTGGCACAAATAGCGTAAAATGTCTCAGCGTTGCAATAGTGATAAATGAGTTCACCACGTTTGGGATTATATTCTCTTGAAATTAGCATTGATTGATATGAAGATGTTGTTTAGTATAGCACAAAACCTTTTGTTGGCAATAGTGTTTAGGGTCTTTCGTGTATTGTCTGGTCGTTTATTTGTACTTGCTTAATATTTGGCTGATAAATTTGGGATTGAAATAAGTAAACGTTTTGCTGAATATTGGTAACAGTTGAATTATTAGGTGTAGCGTTTATTTTATTAAGTTGTTCTGATTGTGCCTTAATTTCTTCCCTCGTCTTTTCATTTAACTCTAATTGTTTAATTCGTATATCAAGGTAATCTTTGTACTTGTCCATACCATAGCTTAATACAAGTCCTGACAAAATTAATACGGCTGTCCATTGTGGTAAAATGACATTTATTGTTTCATCTTTGACATAGACACTTGGAAAAAAGCGTTTGGCAAATGAAAACTTTGTGTTGATAGAATTGCCTGTTAAAACTTCTTCTAAGCATAGTGGTATTGGATATGCCACAATAAATGGGGAGTTGAGATAATTTATTTGCCCAAAAATTAAACTACTTGCTAAACTTTTATAAACCTCATTGTTGCAGTAATTATCTTGGAATATTGCTCAACTGTTAAATAATCGTACTTAAGGTACAAACTTAATTTCTCATTGATAAAGTCTTCGTTTGCCATAATTTATTTTTGTTTAGAGTTGAAAATATAAATTTCCCTTTTTCCTCAGTATACTTTATTCGGTCATTTGGGTATTGTTTTGCAAGCTCTTCTTTTAAGATACAGTACTCCTTTAGTATATTATTATTTGTATCCAGAATTTCTTTGAAAATAATCCAATTAAGAAATGTTGGACTTTCTTTATCTATCAAATATAGATGGTGTGTTTGAGGATTTCCTTTTGTAAAGCAAATTCTGTCCGTTAGATAGTAAATGGTATTTAAACAATATTCTGTTTTCAGTAAAGCTTGCTGATGAAAAAAGCTTTCTGCAAGTCTTTTGTATGGTATTGCTATGTCAATAATTGGTTTTGCTTTACAATTTTGCACTGAAGTACTTCCAAAATGAAAAATATTGTCTGTCGAGATTGAAAGAGTATTTGACAAATAAATTTGCTCGGCTTTGAATTGCTCATTCCAGTCCGAATGAAAGTCACTTAATGTAACTTTTCCTTTTTCAACTCCTAAATTATTGAGGTCTGTCATAACATTACTGCCAACGTTTGTATTGTCGCAAGTTTATTAAATTCCAATAGTATAAATTATTTTTTCAACGTATTGATTTATAAAAAATATTGTTTAAAAACGCCAGTTTTAAAACTAGCACAATTTAAATTGCGCCAACTTATTCTTTTATAATCACTTCAAATTCCCTCCACTACATTCTTTAAATCCATCGCACGCCTCACCCTCATGCACACCAGCACACAAAAAAAACAAAAACCAATATTTAAGTGGGGGGATGCTAAACATTTAGTTGGTAAAAATTCATGTTGTAGTTTTTGTTAACATGAATCTATTTCAAATGTATAGGATAATAATCTAATACACAAAAATTTAAGCCTATAATTTTTTGTTTATATAGCATAACTACAAATAAGCAGTTTTTTTGTAGGTTAAACACTACAAAAATATTCTTCTTGGCATTTATATTATTACCATCTCTACTTTATATTTTCAAATACAGGTTTATACTTTTCACAACCCGTCGCATAATGTAACCACCACAGTTCATAATACTCCTATACACGCTTATACTTTTTGCATACCGACCCATAATGTTCGTAACCCGTCGCATAATGTAACCACCCCACCGCATAATATTCCTCTACAGGCTCATACTTTTTGCATACTCACGCATAATGTTTGTAACCCGTCGCATAATGTAACCACCCCAGCTCATAATATTCCCCTACAGGCTCATACTTTTTGCATACCGACCCATAATGTTCGTAACCCGTCGCATAATGTAACCACCCCAGCTCATAATATTCCTCTACAGGCTCACACTTTTTGCATACTCACGCATAATGTTTGTAACCCGTCGCATAATGTAACCACCCCACCGCATAATATTCCTCTACAGGCTCATACTTTTTGCATACCGACGTATAATGTTTGTAACCCGTTGCATAATGTTCTCAACACAGTTCATAATATTCTCCTACAGACTCATACTTTTAACTTTTAACCTTTAACCTTTAACATTTAACCTTCAACCTTCAACCTTCAACCCTTCATTAATTTCCTCCTTTTTATTTCATTCCAATATTTATTTGTATTTTTCCTACCTAAAAAACCCTACTCATGTTAAAACGAATCGTACTATCTACAATTTTTGTAGCATGCATTTTTGCAACTGCACTTGCACAGCGGATAACGCCTTGTGGTTATATCATTCCACCACGTTCTTTAAAAAATTCTTTTAAATCGGTTTATGAAGCAAAGCAGGTTGTAAATACCATGCTTGATGTAATAAAGTGGAAACAAAATTTTAATTTAAAAGAACAGAATGGTATTCAAAATGCGTATGCCACTATGAGTGGTGGTCAGCGTTGGATTGTGTACGATAATAATTTTTTAGAAGATATAGATGCGTATGCAAAAACCAAGTGGGCTAGCATAAGTATAATGGCTCACGAAATGGGGCATCATTATTACGACCATGTAGTAAGTGGCAGGGGCAGTAATGTGCCTTCGGAAATAGAAGCCGATGCTTTTTCTGGTTATATGATACAAAAACAAGGCGGTACTTTGGAGCAAGCCTTAGCAGCCATGGCGGCAATAGGAAGCGATAGAGAAACTGCCACACACCCTGCAAAAGCAGCTAGATTAACGGCTATAACAAGAGGATGGAATGCAGCTAAAGCAAATACAACTGCAAGCACAGCAAACACAGGAGCTACTACACCACCACCAGCACCAGCACCAACACCTGGGCCTGGCGGCACTATTGGCACACCTACAAATACCAATACTACACAAACAGAGCAAACAGATCCACAAACAGATCCAACTTGGATAGCATTAAGTATAGCCAGTAATCAAGACGAAACGGTACAACTTAGTGATGATGGAAGAACATACCAACCAGCTACAATAAAGGCTGGGCAAGCTTTTATTTTAAAATTTGAAATATACCAATGGGGTTGGCTAAAACTGCCGTACTACAATGGCTTCCGTACTTTTAAATTATTGCATGGCAAAGATTACTCTATCCTCTACAACAGACGAATTAAAAACTGGACGGTGGTAGAAATACCAAATTAAAATAGCAAATTAAAATGCCTCTAACTTTTTAGAGGCATTTTTTTTAGCACGATTTTAAAATGAATACTTTTGTGAAACAATGAAATTTTAATCTAACATATCTGGTCTTCGCTCTGTTGTTCTTTGTACGGCTTGTTCATGTCGCCACTCATCTATCAATTTATGATTCCCACTTTTTAAAACACTAGGTATGCCCCAGCCTCTAAAAACTTCGGGCCTAGTATATACAGGAGGCGATAATAAATTGTCTTGAAAAGAATCGGTAAGGGCAGATGTTTCATCATTTAAAACCCCAGGTAGTAATCGCCCAATAGCATCTGTAAGTACTGCTGCGGCTAACTCTCCACCACTTAGCACATAATCGCCAATAGATATTTCTTTGGTTATAAAATGATCTCTAAAGCGTTGGTCTATTCCTTTGTAATGCCCACAAATCATCAATAAATTATTTTTTAATGATAGTGAATTTGCCATTTTTTGATTAAACGTTTCCCCATCGGGTGTAAGAAAAATTACTTCGTCGTATGTTTTTGTTTTTTGCAATGCCTCTACTGCATTTACCAATGGCTCTATCATCATTACCATACCTGCACCGCCGCCAAACTGGTAATCGTCTACTTGCGCTCTTGCATAAGTAGTATATTCACGAAGGTTAATTACATTTACTTCTAGCAAACCTTTGTCTGCTGCACGTTTCATAATAGAATGTGCAAAGGGCGAAGTAAGTAAATCGGGTACAACAGAAATAATGTCTATGGTCATTTATATTTTTTATATTTCTAAATAATGCAAATTTGTGTCTAACGTCTATTATCTAGCTCTCCATAAATCCATCTAAATCTCTCTTCTCTTTTTTTGTGGGTCTACCTACCTTGCTCAATCTTTTGCCAGTATGAAAAGCAGCACCTTGGTATTGCGTTTTATCTTCTACTTCTTCGGGAGTTATGTCTAAATAAAAATTAATAGCTTCGGAATATTGAACACGGTTGTGCAATAAGCCCGTAACTTTTATAAGCCATTTTTTAGCTTCTGTTTTTACTTCATATTCTTCATCTATATGTACTTGTTTAGATGCTTTTACAGATGCGCCATTATATTTTACTTTGCCTTTTTCGCATGCGTCCGCTGCAAGGCTTCGTGTTTTGAAAAGCCTGATACTCCATAAATATTTATCTAAACGTAATTTTTCTTTTTCCATATTAAAAGTAATTGAAAATACCAAAGCTTAGTAGCTTATGTGCAACTTACAAAAACAAAGGCTCAAAAAAAATTTTATGATTTTAAGAATGTTGCTATAGTATTGTTATATGATTAATATATTCATTTGATGTTAACATTCTTTATACTTATTTTTATGCCTTAATTTTTTCAATATGCATACTAAGTTTACGTTAAGTACTTTATTTTTATTTGTTTTTATTGCCCTTAGCCAAGCCCAAGAGCGAGGCACAAATTGGACTCCAGACGGTCTCAGCTATTATGAATTTAAAGATGGCGGCATCGTAAAAGTAGACCCTAAAACTGATGCAGAAACCATAGTTATAAAAAGAGAATTACTTACTCCTGCTGGAGAAACTAAGGCTTTGAAAGTGCAGTCGTTTGATTATGCTAATGATAAGCTGAAAGTATTATTGTTTGCAAATACTGCAAAAGTATGGCGGTACAATACCCGTGGCGACTATTGGGTAATGAATATCACAAACAATAAACTTACTCAATTAGGTAAAAGTTTACCTGCGCAATCTTTAATGTTTGCTAAGTTTTCGCCAGATAGTAAATATGTTGCTTATGTAAGCGACCGCAATATTTATGCGGAAGAAATAGCTACAGGTATCATTAAAAAACTAACTAACGATGGTACAAGAAAATTAATAAATGGCACTTTTGATTGGGTATACGAAGAAGAGTTTAACTGTAGAGATGGCTTTAGATGGAGCCCCAATAGTAAGCAAATTGCATTTTGGAAAATAGATGCCACAAAAATTAGAGATTATTATTTGATAAATAATACGGACTCTGTTTACGCTAAAGTAATACCCGTAGAGTATCCTAAAGTTGGGGAAAGTCCATCACCTGCATACATACAAGTGGTAAGTGTAGCAAGCGGTGCCATAAAAAAAATGAATATAGATGGAGATCCACAGCAGCACTATATTACCCGTATGGAATGGAGTGGAGAGAATGAACTTATTATACAGCAGCTAGATCGTAAACAACAAGAAAGCAAACTGATTTATTGTAACACAGCTGACGGAAGTAGCAGCACTTTTTGGGCAGAAAACGATGATGCGTGGGTAGATTTAAATACAGACAAACCAAAGGGATGGAATTGGGTAAACCAAGGAAAAGATTTTCTTTGGATAAGTGAAAAAGATGGGTGGAGGCATATTTACAGAATTAGTAGAGATGGTAAAACAACTACTTTGCTTACAAAAGGCAATTACGATATTGGCACTATGAAGGCTGTAGATGAGCTAAACAATTATATATATTTTACAGCATCTCCTAAAAATGCTACACAACTTTACTTGTACAGGGTAAAAATAAATAATGGAAAAGATGAGCCAGAATTAGTAAGTAGCGACAAGCTAAAAGGCACACATGATTATGATATTTCTCCAAATGCGAAAATCGCAATGCATAGTTTTAGTAATAACAACACCCAGCCAGTAAGTGAGTGGATTACTTTGCCAGACAACAAATCTATGCTTGCAGCAAAAAGTATAGAAAAAAATTTGAAGATAGATGCTAAGAAAAATATAGAATACTTGCAAGTGACTACAGAAGATAATACAGTATTAGACGCTTGGATAAGTAAGCCTAAGAATTTTGACCCTACAAAAAAATACCCTGTAGTGTTTTATGTGTATGGAGAGCCAGCAGCCTCTACGGTTAATGATCAGTATGGTAGCCATTCAAACTTTTTGTACATGGGCGATATAGCTGGAGATGGGTATGTGCAAGTTTCTGTAGATAACCGTGGTACTCCATCTTTAAAAGGAGCAAAGTGGCGCAAATCTATTTATAGAAAAATTGGAAATATAAATATTAAAGATTTTGCATCGGGCGCAAAAAAAATATTAGAAAATACCTATATGGACAAAAGCCGTGTGGCAGTATGGGGCTGGAGCGGCGGTGGTTCGTCTACTTTAAATTTAATGTTTAATTATCCAGAAATTTTTAAAACGGGTATTGCTATTGCAGCAGTAGCCAACCAATTAAGTTATGATAATATTTACCAAGAAAGGTATATGGGATTGCCGCAAGAAAATATGGAAGACTTTGTAAAAGGGTCGCCTATATATAATGCAAAAGGACTGCAAGGTAAATTATTGTACATACACGGCACTGGCGATGATAATGTACATTATGGCAATGCAGAAATGTTGGTAAACGAATTGATAAAATACAATAAGCAATTTGAGTTTATGGCATACCCAAATAGAACGCATAGTATAAGTGAAGGGCGTGGTACAGGTTTGCACTTAGCTACTTTGTATACCAATTTTTTGAAGAAGAATTGTGAGCCAGGGGGGAGGTGAAATATAAATTAGTTATAAATGTAAACTAGTATTTAGATATTTATTCTCTTACAGAATAACCTTTAGTTCGTAAGCAGCTTTTATTAGGCCAGCAGTATTTTTTGCTCTCAATTTGTGTAACAAATGTTGTCTGTGAGTATCTACAGTTCGTTTTGCAATGCAAAGAATTTCAGAAATTTCATCATTCGTATTTTCTTGAGCTATCATTTTTAATATCTGAATTTCTCTTTTGGTTAAATTAAACTTTTCTAGCGATTCGGTTCTTTTTCCAGCATGCTCTGCGTTTAGCAACTTCATAGCTACCTCTGTTGAATAAAAAGGCTTACTTTCCAAAACACTTTTTATTGCTGCTATAAATTGTATTGGTTCAATATTTTTAAGTATATAACCCATAGCACCTACTCTTATCATATTTTGTACATAAGAAATTTCATCATAATTTGACAAAGCAAGAAATTTCATTTTAGGAGTATGTATTTTTATTTGTTCAATAGTTTGATATCCTAATAGCCCTGGCAATTGGTAATCTATAATAACGAGGTCAAAAATATTATATTTGGCTTTCTCAATAGCACACTCACCACTTTCTGCTTCAGTAATTTTAAATCGAAAAACATTTTCTTGACTCTTTAGCATTGTCTTAATTCCATCACGTACCATATGGTGATCATCTACTACGAGCAAGCTTACTAATTTTGTAGGTATTTCGGTAGTAGTCATAAATAATTTTTCGATTTGATTAATATTCTATGGATAAAATTAGGTTAATCATTTTGTAATCTACACTTTAAAAGTAAAAAAAAATAGTCATAGTTCAAACTACTACACGCCTGTGCTATAAGTTTTAAAGAATTAAATATGAGTAACCGCTATAAGGTGTTTACTTTACAACTAGCTAAAACCATACCATTAAATGAACTAATTGTGTGCGTGTTTAGTATTTGTAAGCAATTACCTTTTATCTATATTCTTTATCTGATTCTATGCTTTTTGTTATTGCGGAATATTTTGAATTACCCATTTATGCGAATTCTTTCTAAGTATTTAAACGTATTTTTTAAAAAAAAGAAAATCTGTAACAATGTGGTTAAATTCCTTTTTTAATTTACTTCTTGATTTTAAATACATAGTTTTTTTAATTGAAATAAAAAATAATTCTAGTAGCTACGAATTGCGGGATGTTAAATCTTAATTAACCCAAAGAAAAAATAAAAAAGAACGTTGGTGGTAAACGAAACCACTTCGGTATTTAGAAACAAACAGCCGAGTGCAAAACACAAATATGGAAGCCGCTGAACATAGTCCCAAGGCGTAAGAGAGGGAAATTAATTAAATATATAAATTTTACAATCATGAAAAAGGTAATTTTTCCAACGCTGTTAATTGCGGCTAGTTTGGTATTCTTTTCGTTTAAACCAATTGATAAAACTTTAGGCACAGCTAAAAATGTGGTTAAAAAGCCAAGTGCAATTGGTGGTTGTTACACAAAAAATAAAACAGATGTTACTTTCTCCGAGTGTAACGAAATCTCGACTACATTGGACCGAACATCTCAAGCTAGTATTTTAAACAAGTATTAGAAATAAAGTGGTGTAATTTTCTAATTACACCACTATTTTAAATATACGATGAGTAAAAAATTAACAATATTTTTTGTATTACATTTTTTTATTGTAATCACATTAGCCGCTTACATGGAAATTAAGGATACAATTTTTCATTTTTATGATAAAAGAGTTTCTATACCTGTACTTGGTGATTTAAAAAATAAAGTATATGATAACAAATATTTTACTAATTATTTAATACTATCAGGTATAAATACTGGATATGGATTCTTTGGATTAGGAGTTTCTACAGACAAGTATTTAACAGTAACTCTTTATGATAGCTCAAAAAATATGATAGACTCGACTGACTATTTTAATTTTAGAACACAGACAGCATACAATAGATTTAAGGGCTATGCTTCTTTTTTGGCAAACTACATTCAAGAAACGGAAGAAATAGCATTAAAAGACAAATCAATTAAAGGTATAGAGATTTGTAAAACTAGAAACCTCTATATCAATAAGACTTTTAAGTGGCTTGGGAAAAATTATTCGGCATTAAAGAATGTTAACAGTAGAAGTTATAAGGTTAAACTAAGCACTATAGTTTCAAACAATATTTGGGAAGAAAATGATAATAAAAATTTACAGATTTATGATATTAAAGAAATTGAATTCGCTGTTAAATAAGTCAACTTGTTTTTTCGAAGGAACTATTAAAGAGGTAAACTTCCTTCCCTTTTTTCGAATTACTATTGGCTTGATTGCCCTTATTGACTTAGCATCTATGTCATCAGATATCCATTTATTTTTTTCTAACTCTAAAGCAATATTACCACAAGAATTAATGTATTTAGAATCGCAGTATTTTATAATTTTTCAACCCTTTTTCAATTTTTTGATAAATAACAATTTAGAATCATTCTTTTACTCTACAATTATTTGGATTTATATTTTTGCTTTAATTCTACTAATTATTGGAATGTTTTCTAGAGCAGTTTCTATAATAGCTTTGATTTCTCAATTACTAATTTTTAAGACATTTCCAGATTTTAATTATGGTTATGATAATTTTCTAACAATGTCGCTTTTTTATTGCACAGTATTTCCAGTAGGTAAATATTTGTCTCTTGATAAATATTTCTTTAAAACTAGTGATATTTATGTTTTTAATTATCAAAGAGTAATTCAAATACATCTTTGTATAGTATATTTTTTTTCTGGAATATTCAAATCGTTAGATGTTAGCTGGTGGAACGGGAACTCTATGTGGAAAGCTATTGCATCTACAACTAACAATTATTACCAAATCTACCCAGTAATTTTATTATTACTAGGCATAGGCACAGTATTATTAGAAACTTCATACATAATTTTTGTTAGTATAAAAATAACTCGAAAGCCAGTAGTTTTACTTTGTATAGCTATGCATTTAGGTATTGCACTAATGTTAAAACTATATTCCTTTGCAGCGATAATGATAGTTTGGAATATTGCTGCTTTTTATAATATACAAACAGTAAAATATGATGTTACAGGAAAGGTTGTTCTTTAGCATTATTTTTTTATGTTTAAGTTTTAATTTGTTAGCTCAAGAACGTATAATTGAAGGTCATTTAACAAATAGTGAAAACAAACCAGTAGAATTTGCAAGTTTAACAGTAAGCCTAAACCAAAAGAACTCAACCATATTAACCTATTGCTTTACAGATAGTTTAGGGCATTTTTCATTTAAAATTAATAAAGAAACGGAAGAGCTAAATATCGAAATCAATTCTTTTGGTTATAAAAATAAAAATTATGTAGTGAAGGCAGACACTGTGAAAAGTTTAAAGATTTATTTAGAAACAGACAATAAAATACTTGAAGAAGTGATTATAAAAACTGAAAAATTATTAGATACTATGAAGATAAAAACAGATAGTATTGGACTTACAGAGCAAAGTACCTTACGAGATGTTTTAAATAAGACAGATGGCATGATGGTTACACAAGATGGCTCTATATCTTTTAATGGTATTCCAATAAATAAAGTTCTTATAAATAATAAAGAGGTTTTTATAAATCAAAATAAAATTGCTTTAGATAATTTGAATTACGAAATAATGGACAATGTGCAATTAATAAACAATTATAAAGATAAATATAGTTTAGATTTTAATAATAAGAGTAACACAGTAATAAATATAAAAACAAAAGCAAAATTTAAAGGCGTGCTAAAATACACACCAGAAATTGGTTTAGGATATAACGATGCATACAAAATAAAAGCAAAGTCATTCTTCTTTTCAGATAAATTAAATATGTTTTTAACTTCCAATACAAATAATATTTCTGAAAAAGATTTTAGTTTTAAAGATTTATCATATCCATTTATACAATACTCATCAGATTTTTTGAAAGAAACTTTTTTTCCATTCTTTTATATGGGAAACTTATTGAAAAAAGATTTCAATAGCAATAATTCTCTCACACTTCGTAAGCAAAATAAAAATAGTAAAGTTGGTCTTGTATTTACAAACGCAACTATAAAAACTGAAAAAAATACTAATACAGCAATTTATGTACAAGGAAGTAAAATACAAAATTTCGATTATAAAGAATTTCAAAATGGACAGTTATACAACATAGACTTAAACTACAGTAAATTGATTTCAAAAAAAAATGTGTTAAATGCTAATGTAGTTATGAGTACTATTAGACAAAAAAATAATAGTAGTACTGCTGCTATAAATTTTTTCCCAATAAACAGCCTATTTAATGAGCTTAATAATAATAACGTAAAAGCATATTTAATTGCTAATAATGTCACATTAACAAATATGTTGAGAAAAAAAATAATTCTAAATACAGATGTTAATTATTTTATGGAGCAATCGACCAATAATAGCAAAACTAGTTTAGATGCAGTTAATAGTATTGATATTTATCAGACACAAAAAAAGAATAAAAATATATTAAAATTATCATCACTTTTAAAGTACAAACAAAGCAATTTTTTTGTTGGCAAAGCTGGTTTGTCGTATATCTTTAATACTGAAACGGCAAAAAATACGGTAGTAGACAAAGTAAAATGGACATCTAGAACTCAGTATACGTATAGTGGTATTTTGAATTTCAATGGTGAAACAAAAAAAGTAAAATATGACTTTTTATTAAGTCCGCAATTTTGGGATATCAAAAACAACAAAGCCACAAATAAACTTCACTATAATGCCATGCTAGATTTTACGTATAAAATTAATCCTAAGTCTACTTTAATTTTAAACTATGAGCGTAACGAAAAGCTTTTTGATTTAAACTATAGTTTTGATACAATTATTAAGTCTTACAATTATAAGATATTAAATAATATAGAAAATAAAAATATTGTAACTATAAATAATGGCTTAGATATTGGTTATTATTACTTAAATGTTGCTAAATCTAAATCATGTTTTGTGAAATATAGTCTGGAGGTTGATGGAAATTTCATTCAAAATAATTATGATACAACCATAAGTAATGTGTATTATTACGAAAATAAGATACTAAGTAACAGAAAAGGTAATACTATAAACATTGGTAGTAGCAAAGGTTTTTATCTAACCAAAAAGTACCACAAATTAAGTTTTAAAGCAAATATAGCATATATCAAAGAAACCTATCCAGTAGTCACCAATAATATAGTACAAGATTTTTTTAAAAAGCAAATATTAGGAAGTTTCGATATCGTATTGTTATTACAAGGACACAACATAAAGGAAATAAAAATAGGAGCAAATATGGCTGAAGAAAATTTATTTGCAAATAGTAAAAGTATTTTTTCGTTATCAAGTATTACTAATAATATTTTGATAGCTGGAGGCAAACGGAAGATAGAGTGGCAGTTGAATTTCGAAAACATTCTTTATAAAACAATTACGTCAAAATTTAATGTGCCCAATATTAATTTATCAATACTATACAAAAAAACTGATAAACTATCTTTTGGTATATTAGGAAAATCATTATTTGATTTGTTTAAGATAAATACGAAAAACAACTCGTCAGTAAATACTTATAATGACGGCAGCTTACTTACACAAATAATAAACAGTAGTCGAATCGGTTATTTAATGTTTAATACTACTTATAAATTTTAAAACTATTTTATTTAAGTAATTGAAGTAACGAGACTATTAAATGCATACCAGATAAATGTTTATACATCATTAAATTCAAAAAAAAATAAAGAGTATGAAAAAATTAACAACTACTTTGCTAACATTTTTAAGTGTTACAATTACGCTTGCACAAGTACAAAATAAAAAAATCGTCAAGATAACTTATAAAAGCGTACCAGTCAGTCAGTACTGTGTTTCTAAAAAAGATGCAGCAGAAACAAGAACACTTAATAGAGGCACTACCTTAGATTTACTAAACGGTCACAGATCTTATTATACTTTGTTAATAAATTTAATTGACCGTAATTCTATTTTTATCCAAGATTCGGTAAGAATTTCAACAATAAAAGGAATCGAGGATATGAATGCTAGTAATGCAGAAGACTTAATATATTCTTTTAACCCTGTTGGCAATAAAACTTTTAAGTTAGAGAATTTTTTAGGACAAATGTTTTATACTGAAGGCACAACTGGCGATATAGAATGGGAGCTAACTGACGAGAGGAAACAGATTGTAGGGTTAGAATGTAAGAAGGCAGTTTCTAAAAATAGAGACTTAAGGCTTACTGCTTGGTACACAAATGCCCTGCCAATATCTAGTGGGCCATCAATATACCTTGGTTTGCCAGGTCTTGTAGTGTGGGTGGAAGATTTTTATAGAACTACGCAAATTGAAAAAATAGAATACTCAAATAGTACTGTAAATTTTGAAGCAAAATTGAAAAAATTACAATCGGAATTTGAAGCAGTAAAGAAAAGTAAAATCACAAAAGAAAAAACACTTATTATGGATAAAGTAATGTTTGCTAATAAAGCATATAAGCAAATACACATCGGAGAGTAAAAATAGGGTACAGAAAATTTCAAACACATTCATAGCTGTAAAAAAAATGCTTATTTGCGTGCTATAAAAAAATCGTGTCGAAGACATTGTCATGGTGAATAATGAGCTCTTTGTGGTACATATTTTTTGTAGATGCATTTCTCCAGAGGTTTTGATACATTATATCAAACCCTTTTTGGAATCCTATTTTTAAAAATTAAAATTATGCAAACAATTATATATGACTCCAACTGCAAATTCTGCACACGTTTTGCAAATTGGTGTACCCAAAAGCAAAAAAAAATTGGGAAATTATCCGTAAGAGATGTGAAAGCGAAAGCTTTGTTAAAAAATTTTGGCATAAAATTCATTGATTTACAAACCATTTATTTTATAGACAACCAAAATGTATTTGTACGCTCTACAGCTATATTTGAAATTTTGGGATATGCAAATTATCCATGGAAAGCAATAAGATTATTGAAACATTTACCAGTTAGATTAACTGATTATTTTTACAAATTATTCGCTAAGTACAGATACTATTTTTGACAATATTGTTATCTTAACATTTCTTACCTTTAAATTATGGCATTAACATCCTAAACAGACCATGCAAAAAATAGTGCCAGCTTTGAAAATTTAAATTTCTTTTTGTAACGGTGATGGTGAAGCTTACAATCTAAATAAAGACAGCCTAACAATTCCAAAATCGAAAGGCTTACTCTCCATCATTTTTCTTTAAGTTCGGAAAACTTAATAAGGAATTGAAGCGAAACAGCAGATTTTTAGTAATTGATGATGCAGCTAGAGAAACTGGCAAAATAAAATAAGCTTATAGTTGTACGCAATAACTCCGAAATAGGTCGCAACCAAATAAAAATAAAATGAATAAAGTTTTAATCACTTTTTTAATAATTCTAAACTCATCTTTTTTATTTGGAAATAACGTCAAATTAGAAAAAGCGAGACAAAAATATGATAGTTATAAATCTATAGCTTATAAAACTATTGCTCAGTACCCAAATCCAGAAACAGAAGAAGTTACAAGTTTTGATGTCTTTTACATTGTCAATAATTATAAAACTAAAAGTTTTGAATTTTATAGTAAAACTGACAATTCAGAAGAGTTTTACGAAAAAGGAGATTATTCTAATGTAAATAATGCAGAAAAATCAATATTTAAATATGAGAAAAAAAAGAATCAAGCTAGTGCAATTCAAAATTCAAGGCTAGTTCAATATGGACCAACTTTTTTACTAAAATATAATTGGAAATATGAGGATGAAATTGAAGTTAATAAAGAAGTACAATCGCATTATTCATTTCTAGCAGAAACAAACCAATATGAGGGGAAAACAATTAAAGCAGAATTTCATATTTACATAACTCAAAATTATACAATTTCTAAATTCGAGAGAAAAAGCTATGTTGATAATGTACTAGGGCAGACGATAACTTTTCAATTTAGCAACTATAATTTTTCAAAAAAAGAAATTAAATTAAAATCTACTTTACCTAAAAACTATGCTTTGAAATACTATGAAAGGAGTGAGATTAAACCATTAGAAAAAGGAATAAAAGCTCCTGCCTTTAATGTAAAAGACATAACTAACATTGAATTTTCGTCGCAAAATTTTGTTGGACATAAAACGTTGTTTCTATTCTCTTCTACTAGTTGTGGAGCATCTAAAATTGTATTTGATTATCTTAATAGTGAGGATTTTAAAATACCCAATAATTTAAAGTTTGCTAATGCCTATGCTTCTGACAAAAAAGAAAGTGTCGAAAAATACTTTAAAAACAAGACGAGTAATTTCCCAATAATTGTGGCTCACAAAGAAATTGAAACAAAATATCAAATTTCAGGTTATCCCGTTTTATACTTAATTAATGAAAAGGCGGAAATCGCTGAAATTTATGATGGATATGTCGATATTATAAAATTCTTAAAATCGACAACTCAAAAATAAAAACTGCGTACAACAACAATGCGTCCTATGCAAGTGTGGCATAAGAAAGCCCAATGAGCATCGGTTAGCTATTAGGCTTTGGTCTCATCTGAACTTTTTTTAATTCATTATTTACGAATGAATTAAAATCAAGGTTAGGTATAGATTTTATGAAATCTCATATTGGGATTCGGGTAGAAGTTTTCAATTGGGCTTTTGTACTTTTCATTTTTCTGTATATCTTTATTAAGCATTTGTAACAGGCAGTCGAATTTCAAATTCCACACATTCACAAAGCGCTATAGTTAATTACAGTAAAAATCCCTCTGCAAGCGAAAATACCTAAACTATATTTTCCTAATTTATGTAGGTATAATACTCTTCTTGCATAGTGATATGTTTAACCCACATTGCAGAAAATTAGTATTAAAATGTTAATTTCTCATTTTTTAAATAATAAATTTTGTCAATTATTCGTAGGGTGTACGGATGATAATTTTCTACGGGAATCTGAGAGGCAATTTTGATTTGTAGTACACAGGGGGTGTTCATAAATGGATACTTAGCTGGAATTTTGTTTCCATGTATCTCAAATTACAGATATCTAATAGTTAGCTATATGATATAGGCATAATATTAAAAAAACAAAATCTGTAGTACACAAAATAGCACTAAAAAAATGAAACTCAATACCAACAAGACTTTTAGCTATAGTAGCTGCAATGTGGGTTAAAATAAATGAGTACTTTAAACTTTTAAATAAGTTTCAACTCAATAGCTATCTTAGTCAACCCCACCGTATTTTTCACATGAAGCTTGCTAAGCAAATTCTGGCGATGAGAATCTACTGTTCGTTTCGAAATATTTAGCATTTCAGAAATTTCGTCATTAGACTTTTCTTGTGTAATACATTTTAAAATTTCAAGTTCTCTTTTTGTAAGCCCATATTTATCGATACTAGATACCATGTTTTTCTTGCTTTCTATAAGTTTTACTGCAACTTCGTTAGAATAGAATGCTTTGTTATCTAAGATTGTTTTTATTGCAGCTATCAACTCCGATGGTTCAACATTTTTTAGAATGTATCCAGCAACTCCAGCTTTTAGCATATTATTAATGTATGAAAGTTCATCGTAATTGGATAGTGCTAGAATCTTGGTATTGGGTTTGTACAAGAGTATTCGCTCTACAGTTTCCATACCAGTCATTTTGGGAAGTTGATAATCTATCAATACAATGTCGTAACTATTATTTAGTACATATTTTATCGCAGCCTCTCCGGTTTCTGCTTCTGTTATAAGAAACGAGTATATTTTTTTTTGTGACTCAAGCATTACTCGTATACCATCCCTCACCATTTTATGATCGTCTACTATTAATAATCTGACTATTTGTTTTTCGTTATTTGCCATCGCTAATATTTAATTGAGTAAGTGGAATAGTAATTTTATACTGTGTGCCTTTATCCTTACTACTTGTTATCATAATTTCGCCATTGTAAGGGAGCAATCTGGTTTTTACATTTTGTAAACCCATTCCATTTTTTTTATTTGCGGTTGTCAAGTCAAAACCTCTACCGTTATCTTTCAACAATATCGTAATTCCCCTGTTTTTGTGTAAAAGTTCTATCCTAATATTATTTGCATAACTATGCTTTAAAGAATTATTAATAAATTCTTGCACAACTCTAAATATTGATATTTCCAATTGCTTGTTTAAAAAAGGGAAATTGTCTTGCACTTTTAAAGTAAAAATCAAGTCTTCATTTACACCAGTTTGCTTACACAACTCATTTAAAGATTCAGCTAGCCCAAAAGTTTCTAATGTCTTAGGCATTAAATTAAAACAAATATTACGAATATCTGCTAAGGCACTCACTAATCCATCGTTTGCTTTTATTAATAATTTTTTTTGCTTTTCATCGTGTGTTGTGGATACAGATGTACCAATATAAAATTTTATGGCAGATAATTGCTGTCCAATACTGTCATGGATATCTTTGGCAAACCTCGTCCGTTCTGCCTCCTGTGTATTTACAATAGTTTTAAAAACAAGATTTTCTGTTTCTTTTTGCTTACTTATATCTTTAATAATACCTCTATACCCTATTGTTTTTTTATTGTTATCTTCTATAATACTTGCCGATATTAAGCAATCAATTATTGATTCATCTGCACGTTTTATTTGTATACCGAAGTTTACAACATTTTTAGTTTCTTTTATTTCTTTAAGAAATCTTTTCTTATCAGCAGCTTTATAAATAAGGCTGAATAAATTAAAGCTTACTAAAGATGGCTCAATTGTTTTAAAAAGAGCATACCCAGCCATATTTAAATCTAGAAAATTCCCAACTTTATCTGTAATAAAAATACAATCACTAGACTCCTCAAAAAGTTTTTGGTATTTTTTTTCAGACTCTTGTAACGACAATTCATATTTTTTTATATCCGTTAAATTTTTTGCATTTATAAGATATCCTGTTTTTATTTTTTTATCATTATACAAAGAAATAGCTGAGCACAAAACAGGGATTTTTTTAGTAGTAGCAGTTTTAAAAACAGTTTCAAACTCTATAGATTGCTTTTTTGTTTTCAAGTTTTTCTTTATAAACTGTAGCAAAGAAACTTTTCGTTTTACTTCTAAAGCATTAATAATTTTGTTGTTTAATTTGGGTGCTGTCGCATGCAAGGTTTCATGTACTGATTCACTGGTAATAAGTATCCTGCCTTGTAAGTCCAATACAAAAATCATATCAGACACAGAGTTGAAAATATTATTAAAATAATTTTTCGAAATTGTACTCTCTTTAAGTTCTTCGCCAAGCATATTAATACAGGAAATAAAAGAATCTACTTCATCTAACTCCGATGAAAGTCTGATTTTTTTGCCGAAGTTACCAAGCGCATACTCTGTAAGTAAAGTATTAATTTTTTTGAAACGGGTATCCAATAGCTGTTTGTTTAATCTATAAAGTTAGAAAGCCAAGTTAATGCTTCTTTTTTATCTGTGAATGTTTTTACCAACAATTTGGGCTTAGTAATTTTTAAAAAGAAAGTAACTGTAAGAGAGGTAAAATTAGAATTCACCAAAATAGCAGCACATTTTATTCCAGCAATACCTTGCTCCGAGGATAAAAAATCTCTTGCTGCTTTATCCATTTTAATAATGCCTTGGTTTAGCACAAGTGTAGGTATAGCTATGTTATCAATAAACGCAAGCCTACTGGCCACAATTTCTTTTGCAAGCTTGAGTGTAATATGGGCTTTTGGTTGATAAGTAGCAATTAATACTCCTTTGTCAATTTCAAAGAAAACACAGGCAGTTTCTAATGTTTTTCTCATGGCATTCTTTATGTTTTGTATCAAAAACTACGTATTTATACCTAGGTAATACTGGCAGTTTTTAAACGTAAAAATCAGTATTTAAACGGTTGTTAAGGTATGCAAATAAAACAAATTTTGCATTAGAAATTAAAAAATCCTTAAAACCCAAATTCTCATGAGCAAAACACAATCATTTATTGACACGCTACAACAAATTGCTAAATATGGCATCAGCAAAAAAATATTTCATTTATACACAGATAAAAACAAAAAAATAAAGGGGAATATAATATCTCTTGATGGACAAGAGGTAGTAAATTTTGGTTCGTGTAGTTATTTAGGTTTAGAGTTTGATGATAGGTTAAAAGAAGCTAGTAAAAAAGCAATAGACGATTTTGGAACACAGTTTTCGGAATCGAGGGCTTATGTTTCCATTTCGCTTTATAAAGAATTAGAAGATTTATTTGAAAAAATATTTGAATCGCCAGTGGTTATTACACAAACAACTACACTCGGCCATATTGCTGCCATACCAGTATTAGTAGATAGTGAAGATTGTATTATTATGGATCATCAAGTACACAACTCAGTACAGATAGCGGTAAATTTGGTAAAAAGCCAGGGTGTAACAGTAGAACTATTAAGGCATAATAGAATAGATTTATTGGAAGAGCGAATTAAACATTTGCGTAGCAAGTTTAAAAAAATATGGTATATGGCAGATGGTATTTATAGTATGTATGGAGATGTGAGCCCTGTAAAAGAGATATACAGATTAATGGATAAATATCCAGAGCTAAACTATTATGTAGATGATGCGCATGGTATGAGTATTTATGGCAAAAATGGAAAAGGATATGTGCTGAACGAAATGCCAATTCATGAAAGGGCAATTGTGGCTACATCTTTGGTAAAAGCTTTTCCAACAGGCGGTGCGGTATTTGTTTTTCCTACAAAAGAAAAAGCCCAACTGATAAGAAATTGTGGATCTACTTTAATTACTTCCGGCCCTTTACAGCCATCGCAGTTAGGCGCTGCCATCGCCGCAGCCAAAATTCATTTAACAAGTGAGATTTATGAAATGCAATCTACTTTGCACGATAATATCAAGTTCGCAAATTTAATGCTTAAAAAATACAAACTACCAGTAGTAGCACCGTCAGATGCTGCCGTATTTTTTGTAGGCGTAAGTCTACCCAAATTGGGCTACAATATGGTACACCGAATGAAAAATGAAGGATACTACGTTAACCTTGGAATTTTTCCAGCAGTACCCATGAAAAACACTGGCATACGTTTTACAATAACAAAGCTGCATACATTTTCACAGATTGAGAATATGATTGCAACGATTGCTAGAGAACTCCCTTTAGCAATGCAAGAAGAAAACATATCTATTACGGAAATTTACAAAGCATTTAAAATGCAATTGCCAGAAGATGTATTGCTAGATGAAAAAGTTGCAACTGTGATTAACCAGGGCTTATCTCTAAAGCTTGGTCATTATAAGTCAATAAATGAAATTAATAAATTAGAATGGAATAATCTTTTCTCTGGAAAAGGTACGTTTGATTGGGACGGGCTTCAACTATTAGAAAAATCTTTTTCAGAAAATGAATTGAAGGAAAACAATTGGAACTTTGATTACGTAATTATAAAAGACAATAATGAAAAACCAGTAGTGGCTACGTTTTTAACCACTGCGCTCTGGAAAGATGATATGCAATCTCCAGCATCCATTTCAGCAAAGGTAGAAGAGCAGCGGCTTACAGACCCATATCATCTTACTTCAACCGTAATATCTACTGGCTCTTTGTTAACAGAAGGCGAGCATATGTTTATCGATAAATCTTCTTCGTACTGGAAAGAAGCAATGAAATTATTGTTCGAAAAAATATATGTGTTGCAAGAAAATAACAAAGCTAATAACATTGTACTAAGAGATTTTTACAATAATGATTCGGAGCTTGATACTTTTTTGGTAGACAACGGGTTCTTTAAAATAGCAATGCCAGATAATAATATTGTACACAATATGAACTGGTCTACCAAGGAAGATTTTTACAATGGTCTATCTCAAAGATCTAGGCAGCATTTTAGAGAAGATGTAAAAAAACATGAAGATAAATTTGATGTAAAAATTGAAACAGATTATTCCAATAAAAATGTAGATTATTGGTACAGTTTATATGAAAACGTAAAAAATAATAGTTTAGACTTAAACACATTTACACTTCCTAAAAAAGCTTTTGAGCAAATGCTTACCAGTAATAAGTGGGAAGTAATAAGCTTAACAGTAAAAAAACAATTTGATTTTATTGGCGTTGAAAAACCGATAGCAGTAGTATTTTGCCATAAAACGGAGCATACCTACATGCCAGTGATTATGGGGCTAGACTATTGTTATCAAAAAGAATATAAAATATACAGGCAAATGCTATTTCAATTAGTTTTGCGAGGCAAAGCATTGGGATGTAAGCAAGTTAATTTAGGATTTTCGGCTACTACAGAAAAGAAAAAAGTAAGCGCATTGCCTGTACCTACATTTGGTTACATGCAGGCTAAAGACAGTTATAATTTTCAAGTATTGGCAAATATGGAAATGAACAAAAATTAAATAATAATTTTAGTTTTAAAAAAGCAGCCCTAATTACTCTAATAGCTATTTATCCATTCCCTACGATTATTAAAAAGCTAATTAGATGACACATTTATCAAAAGGCGAATACACACAATTTAGCCTAAAAGGCAGACTGAATTTATTGAATGAATTTGGTATGTTATTAACACAAAAAAAAACAAATGCGACAGAAATAAAAATATATTATATCTATGACTTTTATGTAGAGGTTTTTCTTGTAGAAAAACTTGTTACTAAAGTGGAGCCTCTTATTTCAAATAGTCTCCTGAGGTATTATATGTAAATTATTTTTTAAGTCTTTGTTGTTTTTTTCATTCAAAGAAAAAGTTTTTATAACAATAATTCATTTTATGCAAGTTACTCACCAATTAATTACCATAGCCATTGTAGATGATAGTGATCCTTATCGTGAAGCACTATCCTACTATTTTTCTCAGCTAGATGATATTGAAATATTATTTGAAGCTAGTGATGGATTGGAGCTAATAGAAAATTTGAAAATTAAGCAACCACAAGTAATATTACTTGATATGGATATGCCTAATTTGAACGGATTAGAAACATTAAATAAACTAAGAGATGAGTATCCATCTATAAAATTTATCATTCTTACCATGTATAATGAGAAGTCGGTTATTTGGTCTTTTTTAGCAAATGGCGCTAATTCTTATTTAAACAAATCTGCCAATGCCGAGGAAATACATACTGCTATATTAAAATGTTGCGAAACCGATTTTTACATGAATGATTGGATAAACGATGCGCTTATAAATAAAGTAAGAAATAGATAAAATGTATTGAATAAGCTATAAAAATGAAACAAAACGTAACAGGAATTAGCTTGGCAAAATAAGAGACTTAAAAGTTATTTAGTTAAGATTTTTTTGCCGTATTTAAGTAGAAATATCATCAATAAAAGGAAGTGTAATAATTACATTCGTGCCTTCATTTTCAATACTTGTAATATCAAAAGTTCCATTTATATTTTGCAATAATTCTTTTATCAACCCCCAACCAAGTCCATTACCCCTCATATTTTCAGTATCTGCTTGAGGGGTAATTTGGATTCCCTTTTTTATACCATTTATACTTTCTAACGACATTCCATTGCCAGTATCAGAAACAGATATAATAATTTTTTCTGTCCCCATTATAGCACTAACTTCTATTTGACCTTTGCTCGTAAACTTTACAGCGTTGTTTAATAAATTTTGAATAATAACACCAAATGCTATTTTATCTGTAACGATAAATTTATCTGTAGGTATATTGTTTAATAAATCAATATTTTTACTTACAGCCATAAACCGAAAAAATTCCATTTTGTCGGAAACTAGCTGCTGCAAATTTTCTTGTCTAAAAGATGGTTTATAATTCCCTTTTTGATATTCTATCCATTTCAAAATATTAGAAATTAGCAACAACATTCTAATACTAGTATTATTAATATCCGCTAAGGCATCTATAATTTCTTCTTTGTTTAATAAATCCTTTCTAGTTAAAACAGCTTTGCCTACCATGGTACTAAACCTCAAAGGAGAGTGCACATCATGCGATAAAATATATAGCAAACGATCTCTAAGCTTGTTGTTTTCCTTAATACTTTCTGCATTACTATTTAGCTCTGCAACTTTATTCTTCAATGCTTCATTCTCTTGCCGAAGCTGCAAAATATCTTTCATACTCTTGGTCATTTTAAGGGTAATGCATTTCTAATTAAAATACTTTGCTATTCTAGTAGCTAAATAAGCCTACACAAAATCATATACTTTAGCAAGACTTGCTAAATCTACAAGATTTTTTATACCCAATTTTGAAAATAATCTTCCCTTGTACGTTACTATTGAGTTAGCATGTAAATTCATTTGTTCCGCTATTAATTTTATAGGCTTCCCTGAAAGTAAATGCTGCACAACTTCTATTTCTCTATTGCTTAAGTTTGCAAATGGGTTTCCCCCTAAGCTACTACTATTGTTTCGTATATTATTTATAAGTAAATTATTTAGCCTTTGGCTAATATAATTTTCACCTCCCAAAAATATTTTTAGAGCCCTTAATACCTCTTCCTCTTCTGCATCTTTATTTAGAAACCCCTTAGCCCCTTGTTGCAATACTCTTTTTGCATAAATCTCTTCGCTAGTCATGCTAAAAATCAAAACCCCAAGCTTGGGGTACAGCAAAAATATATTTGGCAAGGCTTCTATCATATTACCATCGCTAAGTTGTAAGTCGAAAATTGCAAAATCTGGCTTACTCTTTTTTAAATAAGCCATGGTTTCTTTTATGGAATGAACTTCGTCTACTTTATACTCTTGAAAATGAGTATTGAGAATAAACTTTAGTCCTCTTATTATGATTGTATGATCATCACAAATTAATATTTTCTTCATTTTAGTTTTTTGTAGTTTGAAAATTTATTTACATAATAGAAATTACTTTCGCATTTCTCTAATCTAAAAATATTATAGAGTATCCTTTATTATTGAAAAACACAAGGGACAAAGTTGCAATAATTTTGTCATTTAAAAAGTAGTATTATACCTACAAAAAGTATCCATAAATAATTAAAATTAATTCGCTAATTTCTACAGACGAATAATAAAAAAGAATTCAATTTTGCGATTGAACTTTAATCCATTTCTAGAATCAAAACTTTCTAATATAATTATTGCGCATTATTTTATGACTCATTTAATAGGACAGCTAAAAGTAACGTGTGTAAATCCTAGCACATTGTAGGTAGCTTTTCTTATAAATTTCCACCAATAACTAATTCAACATTTTCTTTTATTCAAATAATAAATATTAATATCCAAAACCCAATTATTATGTTAAAATCAATCCCAATCACTTTAAGTTTTATCTCAATCTTTTTGATTAATGTATCAAATATTAGAGCCCAATCGCCAGGCGGAGTAGGTACTGGCTTACGTACTTGGTACAAAGCAGATGCTATAGCACCAGTAGCAAATGGTGCCGACATAGCCACTTGGGCAGACCAAGCAACTGCCGATGGTGTACAAGATGCAGTACAAAATGGTAAATATACTTTACCTGCCTTTTTTGGTAATAGGCAACCTCAATATCGTACACCTGTTTCAAAATACAACTACAATCCGTATATTGATTTTACCAAAACTTTTTCATCGCTATACGCTTATCGAGCACATAGCAACAGACCCGATTATCAGGTAAATTACGCTGCTGGTGCAACCCTATATCAGGTAGGCGATTTAACCAATAACCAAGGTTGGTTTTTAGGTACTGGCTTAGGTGCTACAACAGCTCCAATAAGCGGTACTAATTTTGAATATGGATACCCTTGGTGGGGCTTAAACCAACAATACTATGGTACAGCATGCGGTTATTATTATGCCACCGTAGATGATTATGGGTGGTACAAAGCCCCATATACAAGCTTTGAAAAAAGTTATAACTTCGTAAGACCAGAACGTAAAACACAAAACGGTATCCCTTGGATAAACTCCATATCGTACGATAAATATGGTACATATAATTCTGGCGTTGGCCCTACAGCAATAGATGCTCAAACTGCTATACAAACAAGAATGAATGGCGATAAATGGAGTTGGAGTTATTCGTATACACCAGCAGGTCCATCTTTATTTATTGGAAATGAATTAACCAATTATAATGCCGGTAGATGGTGGCAAGGCGGTATACCAGAAGTGATTTTATATGATAGAAAATTAAATGTAACACAAGGGAACGAGGCAGATAGAGTAGATACGTATCTTGCCTTAAAATATGGTATTACTTTACAGCACAATTATTACATTAGTGATGGTACAAAAGTTTGGGACACTAGCTGTAACAATTCTTTTAATACTCAAATAGCTGGTATTGCAAAAGATGTTGCTTCTGCACTCAATCAAAAACAATCGCATTCTATTTTAAAAAAATCAATTGTAGCCATGTCACTTGGTGCATTAAACGAAAATAGTAATGCAGCAAATGCAAGTGTTATTACCGATAAATATACAAACATTTGGGGTACAAATGGCGTAGGCGGTGGCTCAAGAGATAGCAGAATTATTCCAGGAGGATATGCTGCATTACCAACTACTCCACCTTGCTTAACAAGCCAAAATGTAACATGGAGCAAAAAGAAATGGATGGTGCAAGAGCAAACTGGTAAAGATGTAGGAACAGTAAAAGTTTATATCGAAAGCAAAGAGGCAGGAGCAGTTGATTGGGCTTGCCAAGCCTATATAGTGGTAGGTACAGATGCAAACTTTAGCAATCCTGTTTATTATCCTTTATCATTAGCTACTGGCACTGCAAGTAGCACTACCGATTTTGTTGCCGATATCAATTTTTGCGAAGGTGCAAGTAATGCTAGTACTATATGTGGCACATTAAAAAGCCAATATTTTGCAATTGTAGGTAAAGGCATTGAATGTGCCCCGGGCGGTGTTAGCAGAAATTTAGCATTTTGGGTAAGAGCAGATATGGGTACAATTAACGATAGTACATCAAGCAAAAAAACAGAGGCCGTTTCGGGTATAAACTCTAGGGTGAGAGAATGGGTAAATATGACCAAAGGGCCTAATGCTTTCCCTGGTATAGCTGGTGATGCTCCCACATTGAGATTGCCGAGCCGTTACGATAATTTTAACCCAATGGTTAGTTTTCAAAATTTGCATCTTTCTTCAGGTAATACCTATCCATCACCTTATGAAAATACCGATCCAGATTTTGCAACAATGAGAGCAAAAGATGTAATTTCTAATTATGGCAATACTGGTCTTGGTGGTGCAGGTGCAGATTCTTTATCTATGTTTTCTGCATCTCGTAGTTTGGCAGATTGGTACAATGCAAGTATTGGTGTTGGGTACGCTGGTCAATCCCCAGGTCTTTTTCATGGCACGTACAACAATAATAGTGTAGAATATGGAGATATTACAGGAAATTTAATAGCCACAACCCCTCCAAATTTTACATCACCTTACCCAGGTACTAACACAATTGCATTGGGTGCTGGGGGCTATACCCCTTCCTCTTCTTTTGGTAGAAGCTGCCAAGCGGCAATGTTTTGGTATCCAAGAAACCCTACAACAATTACCTACTTAGCAAATAACATAGTTGATATGGCTTTACGGGGCAATGGTGCTAATTTGCCGATGGCTACCCAAAGTAGAGCTACCAATTTAACCTATTATGGAACAGCTGCTGGTGGGGCATATAATAGAACAGATGTTACTTTAGGTGGCGGCGTAATTGATTATGGTTGTTCAGGTATTACAGATGCAATATTATATACAGGAGGTTTTAAAGCTGTGGATTTTGAGCTTGAAAGAATTGAAACATATATTGGTATTAGAAATGGAATTACAGAGAGACATAATTATTATGCTACAGATAAAACTTTACTTTGGGATACTACTGCAATAGTGGATGCACTTCCAGATACAAGCTTAACTACAAGATACAACCAAAGTATTACCGGCATTGGTAGAGATGATGCAGAATGTTTACACCAAAGAGTGAGTAGAAATGTAGAAGATACCACGGTTACAATGTCATTAGGAATTATTCCACAAGATGAAGACCAAACATCGGTAGATGCTGATTTTACAAACGATAAGCAATATATTATTTGGGGTAGTAATGGTGGAGGAATGAGAACAAGATACAGCAGCGACTTGCCAACTAGCTTACCAGGCTGTGTAGATAGTCGTATAAAAAGAGAATACCATATACGTTTAACTGGTAGTAATACTGGTAATTACAAAACACAAGTTCGTTGGCAATTGGGTTCCAATAATAATCTATTAGATGTTGTTTCGGCAACTAGTATTTCTTTACTAATAGATGATGATGGTGATGGTGATTATAATACTGGCACTGTAAGAGTAATACCTGCCGCATCTTACGATGTTACGACCAATACAGCTATTTTTGATAATGTAACATGGACTACAGGCGGCGATACAAACCCTACAGATGCTGCAATGACTATTGGTTGGGGACAGACTAGCATAAGCAAAGTAGTGTTATTTAACGGTACTGCTAGTGGCGGCGGTAATTGTAGTTGTGCTGGTGCAAATGCACTTGTTCCTGTTTTGTGCACAGATGCTGCAGGTTGGACTTATTATAAAAATACTGGTAGCAATAATAAAGTATTAGCTATTAACTGGGGTAGCAATGTAGTTACTTCAACTATTACTTTAGAAGCTAGTACATCTGCAGCAAGTAGAAGAAAAGTAAATCTTAATATACCAGTTGGCGGCTATAATTATGATAGTGCAGCTACTGTAGGGGCAAGAATGGTAAATATTACCCTTACTTCGGGCTCAATAACAGCACCAGTAAAAGTTCGTTTTTATTACGATAGTACAGAAATAAAAAGCGATTCATCATGGCTTGTAGGTAGCAGTACTGTAGGTAATGGTGGAGGTGTTGCAAAGCCATATTTATCGGATAGTAGTTGGAAGTGGGTAAAATTTGAAGGGTCAATAGCAAGTATGCTATCCAACTTAACAGCATCTGGCTTAACAGCAGGTGATGGTACAACTGCTGATACCTATTCACTTTTAATTCCTGATGAAAGAGGTAAAGAAGATGGTGTGAATTATGTACAGTTTAATTACATAACCAATTTTTCTACCATTGGATATATGCAAACATTTGTAAAAAATAATAACTTAACTGTTTTGCCACTTACTTTACTTGATTTTTCTGCATACTTAAGCGGTACTACTACAAATATTGTATGGACAACATCCAATGAAGTAGATGTTAAATATTTTGAAGCAGAAAGAAGTATAGATGGAGGAAGAACCTTTAAAAAAGTAGAATTTGCTGCTGCAATTGGGGGTAGTTTGGTAAATACATATACTTATTATGATGATGTTACAAACCTAAATGGAAAAATATTCTATCGTTTAAAAGTAGTTAATACTAGTGGGGTGGTTAGCTACAGTGCTATAAGGTTTGTGAATATTACAAAAATTCAAATCCCAATTGAAGTACAACCAAACCCTTTTAATAGTGAATTTAATGCTATAATTAATTCTTCTAAAGATGAAAATATAGTGCTACGCATCATTTCGTTAGATGGTAAGCAAATCAGTACTCAAATGAAGAAGGCATTTAAAGGAAGTAATGTTTATACTATTAATTTATCTTCTATCAATACATCGGGTCACTATATATTAGAAGTAATGCATGAAGATGGATTATTAGAAAGAAAGAAAATTTTAAAGCAATAATGATTAAATGCAGTTAAGTTAAGGAAAATGAAGAGTGGCTGGTTGGACACCCGCCACGGCTCTCCGCCGCTGTGGGTGGAACACCCACAGCGTTAACTTAACGGCATTGAATAATGATTATTTATTTGATAACTGTATAAAGCTAATTTGCTTTAGCAATAATTTCACTATCAATAATATAGTAAACCAGTAGAGGGGTTTTACTAATAAAAGTTCCGTTCACAATTGTGAACGGGAGCTTTTTTATAATTGTACAAACCTTTCAAATCACTATTAATAAAAATGTGTAAATTTTTTCAACATAATAAGCATTGATATTTATGACATGCCATAGTTGTCCTTAATCAATCTATTTATTATTATTTAAAAAATTTAATTCCCGTTTATTTAAAATACTAATAGCACTAATTTGTTTAAAAATATACTTCTTAATATCATTTTTTTTATTGAAGAGATTGTATTTAACCTACACGGTTTTTTAAAAAATCTACACAAACTGTCTTAAATGCCTACAGCCCTATGTCAAAACTTATTTTAAACTTCAAATTGTTATCAGCTAACACACATTTTGTTTTATCTAAATAATAAAATAGGATTGTATTTAGTAACAAAAAAGGTTATCCAACATTTTCTAAAACCAACTCCATGTTAGTCATATTTGCGTCATTTAATTCCACTTTTAAGTGCTTGTTGGTACTAGCTTACAACTTTCCTAAATACACATAAAATATTTTCTAATAAAAATGTTAGAATATTCGTTTATAAAAATATTAATAATCCACCCTCCTTTTAAAAACAATCAATGAAAAACCTTTTCAAAAACAAAAGCTTTAGCATTTGCTTAATTTTCCTGTTCAGTTTACTATCCATTAAGCAAGGCTTTTCACAAACCGAAAATTTTTCTACGGGTTCTTTCATCATCAACATGGGAGCTACAAACCCTAATACCATTGCCAATGGTTTAAAACCCTACGGTATGATATATGATTTAATGAAGAATAATAATGTACCTATAAAATGGGTTATTAGCTCTACCAAATTAAAAGATGGCGAAGACTTTAATTACAATGGAGTGTCGTATAAAGGAGGAACATTTATAATAGCTGCTGGAAATAGAAATGCAGCAGTAAATTCAAAAATAACTTCTTGGCAGGCACAGGGTGTTGTTGGTGTTACTACCACATCTCCTTTAATATTAAATGTAACTCGTACTTTAACTGCAGTTCCTCGTTGGACATTAGATGCCACAAACGGCGCAATTGCACAAGGTTATTTAACCAACGCAGGTGTGCCAACAACAGCTTACAACTGGAAGGCAGTAGCAGCATTAGATTGTTGCGACGATTTTTATGTAATGCCTCACGCCGATCCTACTTGGGCTACACACAGTAGATTATTTAGTTGGAATAAAGATTGCCTTGGTAGTATATGGGCTGCTTGCCACGCCGTAAGTGCTTTAGAAAATTCTATCAACCCTGCAAATGCAACGCAGCAAATGAATTTTCTTAGTACTCGTACTGCTGTAACTGCACCAACTCCTTGGCCAAATAATAGCGTAAAATTATGGACAACACATGCTGGTGGTACCATTGGTTATACACATCAATTACCTAACGACCAAGTTGCACAATATATGGGAACAACTGATGCAGCTCAATTAAATGGTTCTGAACAAATTTATATACCTAAACAATCTACTGATGTTGGAGGTGCTACCCGTTGGAGGCCAGGGGCAACCATTATTGCTTATGACCCAACACAAGCTGATGTACCTTTGCCAAATTTAGCTGCTGGTAATATTGCTGCGTTAATGGTTTATGGTAGGGGTTTTGATGACCCTACTCGTGGCTATGTAATGTACGAAGCTGGTCACTCACATAATAAAGCAACTGTAGGCGATGTAGCTGCACAAAGAGCTTTCTTAAATTTTAGTTTTTTTCAGGTACAACCCAAAGCTCCACAATTATCTTTTACAGGTATTACAGGCGGACAAACAATAGCTGGTAATACAACTATTACTGGTTTAAACGTAGGAGCAAGTTCTCCATTAACTGGTATTACATTTACATACCAGTGGTCTTCTAGTTGTGGTGGTACATTTTCAAACCCAACAGGGACTACAACAAATTTTACTGCACCTACTGTTGGTGCTACCACTAGTTGTGTTTTATCTTGTGTGGTATCCGATAACTGTGGAAGAACATCTTTCCAATCTTTTCCAGTAACAATTTTAGGAGCTACACCTCCAACAATTACAAACGATGTACAAAGCATTGACCCAGGTTGTGGTGCTGCAACAGTTACAAAAAATGTTTTAACGAACGATGTGGAGCCCGATGGCCAACCAATGACATTAACACAAATAAATGGAAACGCAGGTTCTTTTACTACAGCTAATGGTGGGTTAGTTTCTTTTACTGCTAATGGTAATGTTACTTATACTTCTGCCTTAGGTTATGTAGGAGCAGATGTATTAACGTATAGAGTGTGTGATAATTCAACCCCAACTCCTTTATGCAGCAATGGAACTTATACTATTACAATTGGTAATATAGTTAATGTACCTAATGCAGTAAACGATGTAACTACAATAGCAGAAGATGCAATACTTGCTAATTTTAATGTTTTGGCAAATGATTTACCATTAGTATCTGGACCAATTACGGTTTCGGGTATTGCTATTCCTCCTGCCAATGGTAAGGTTTCTATTAATACAGATAATACCATTACTTATATTCCCAATGCAGATTTTGCCGGAGTAGAAGTAATTACATATAGAATAGTAAATTCTTTAGGCTATTCAAAAACAGCAACACTTACAGTAACTGTAACAAATGATGCTTGTGATGGTAATACTTATCAGTCTGGTGCTGGTGCAGTTTCAATTGTAAGTGGTAATGATTGGTCAAAAGTTTATACTAGGCCAATTAATACTGGAGGTGCTAACCTTACCAATACCGATGCTTATCCTATAAATGCAGGTACTAACAGGTTGTTGGTAGTAGCCATTTCTGCCGGAGGATCAAATGGAATTGCGGCTGTGCCAACAGTCACTTGGGGAGGTAGGTCGCTTACTTCTCTGTCTGTGAATAGAATAGACAACAACAGGGCCCAGTCCTTTATCTTCTATTTGAAAGAAAGTGATATTACTGCAGCTGTAGGCAATAATTTAATAGTGAATATGGGAACTTCAACTTATTTTGGATATGTTGTATATGCAGCCGTTTATAAGGATGTTGATCAAACCACAACTGTAAGAAATGCTCTGTCCCCAAACATATCTGGTACTGCTTTAGCTTCTCCAATTACTGCCTCCACCACCGCTAATTTCACGGCTGGTGATCAGGGGATTTTCGTTACCGGATATTCTGTAAATGGTGGTACAGGTACAGTAACTTATTCTTCTGTAAGTGCCAACTGGACAGGAAGTGCAACTCTTTTTGGTGGCCTTACCTCAGCTTCAGGCGGCGGTGTCGGACCCTACTATGGCGGTGTAGGTGTGAGAAGTATTACAACAGCCGCTACTGGCGAAACAGTGTCTATGACTGCAACTGCTACAGCTTCGATGAGACCAAGTATTACTGTTGTTAGTTTAATTCCAACTGGTGCTTCCTGTGCCAGCATCCCTGCCCGTGCCCCATTAGCATTACCAGATACTGTATCAACAAATTCTTCCACAATACTCACTTTCCCTGTATCAGCAAACGATGCATTATTTGGTCAAGCTATTACAAGTTTAACCATTACTACAGTACCATCAAATGGTTCAGCAATGGTTGTAGGTAATACTATTCAATACACACCAACAGGTACCTTTAATGGAGTAGCTACTTTACAATATACCGTTACCACTGCTAATGGTAGTGATGTGGTGAAAGTTTATATAAATGTTACGGGTACACCCGTAAATGCTATTGATGATGCACCAGCAGGAGCTTTAAGTGGTATAACACAAACTATAACTGTAAAAGCAAATGATATAGACCCCGAAGGCACAGCTACTTCAGCAGTTGCTATTACAACAGCACCTAAAAATGGTACAGCATCTGTAAATGGCGCTGGTCAAGTTGTGTATATTCCAAATGCAGGGTTTACTGGAAACGATACATTGTTTTATAGCATTTGTGAGCCAGTTCCAACTTGTGGTGTAGCGTATTGCGATACTGCAAGAGTAGTAATTATTATACAAAACAGAGCTCCCGCTGCAACCAACGATAGTAAAACAGCAACAGCTTGTGTTGCCAATACAATAAATTTAATTGGTAATGATACCGACCCAGAAAATAATAGTTTAATCATAAATATTGTTGCACCATTTACTACAAATGCAACGGTGGTTGCAAATTCTGATGGTACCATTACTTATACACCCAATGTAGGTTTTGTAGGATTAGATGTGGTAAATTATAATGTAACCGATAATGGAATTACACCGCTAATATCTAACAATGCCACGGTTAGTATAACCATTCCAAATAATGTAAATAATGCACCAGTAGCATTAAATGATTATGCAGATACTACAGGTATGGATGAAATTTTATTTTACAATGTAAAAGATAATGATACCGACCCTGATGGACATCTATTGTCATTGCCAACTGTTTCTATACAGCCTTTACATGGTACAGCTACTGTACTTGCAAGTGGTGCAATACAATACAATCCAAATGCTGGTTTTGCTGGTGCAGATACTTTAACTTATAGTGTATGCGACCAACCAACCAGCCCACTTACTTGTGCGCCATTGTCACCAATTTGTGTTACAGCAAAAATGTTTATTTACATAAAAGCACCTAATACAATAATAGCAACTAATGACGAAAACAGTACATGGGCAAATACGCAGGTAAGTGGAGGAGTAATGACAAATGATTTTGACCCAGAAGGAGACACAAAAATATTTAAAGGTTTTGTAAGCGGCGGCTTCACAGTAACCTCAGGTTCTATAACCGTAACTGGTATAGATGCCGCAGGTAATCCAGTAGCCAATGCAGGTACTTTATTAATAAATGCAGATGGTACTTATACATTTACTCCAGCTAATAACTTTGCTGGTGTTGTAACCGTACCTTATACAATTGCCGATAATCAAACCAATGCTGCAATGGATATTGCGTTATTAAAAATTACTGTTACACCGCATACTTCTATTGCCAATAGTGTAATTGCTAATAACGATGAAAATATTTCTTACGGAAATTCTGTAAGCAATAATGTATTAACCAATGATAGAGACCCACAAGGAAATGCATTTACACTTACCGCATTTAATTATGATACCAATGGCGATGGTACTCCTGATGGTACGGGCACAGTTGGTTCGCCTGTTGTTATAGGAGGTGTTACAACATCTGGTTTGGCAGTAAGCAATGCTGGTACATTAACTTTAAATGCAGATGGTTCTTATACATTCACACCAGCTACAGATTTTCATGGTAGTGTAGATGTGCCTTATACCATTTGCGATAATGGAATACCTGTAGCTTGTACAAATGCAATTTTGCATATTGATGTGTTATTGGATTTAAACGGACCTGCAAACGATGCACCAATAGCAGGCGATGATTTTAATTACACCAATATAAATACAGCAGTAAATGGTTCATTTATTAATAATGATAGTGATCCTAATGCTAACCCAGTTTCTTTAAACGGAACTACAATTGTTCCGGGTGGAGCACACACTCCTATTGGCGTAGCAGTAGCTACTGCAAAAGGAGGTACCTTACAATATTATGCAGATGGTACTTATTTATATATTCCAGCATCTAATTACACAGGGCCAGATAGTGTAGCTTATACCATTTGCAATGTTACAGTAGTAGCTCCGCAGCCATTATGTACACAAGCATTTATTCATTTATTAATTGGTACAAGTAATAGTACCACTGCAATAAATGATGAAAACAGTACTTGGCAAGATGTGAATGTTGGTGGAAATGTTTTAGTGAATGATTATGACAAAGAAAAAAATACACAAACATTTGGCAGCTTTATTTTACAAAATGTAAGTGGCGATATGGCAAGTGGTGCTACCATAAATGGAAAAGATAAAACTGGTGCACCAATTGCAAATGCTGGTACACTTACATTTGATGCAAATGGAAATTACACCTTTGATCCCACACCTAGCTTTACTGGCACAATATCTGTTCCATATAGAATTTGTGATAATGGATACCAAAGCAAATGCGATACCGCATATTTATTAATAACGGTAGACCCTTTACCAACTTCAGGTATCAATACTTTAATTGCAAATAATGATGAGAATATTTCTTATGGTACCGCAGTTAGTAATAATCTTTTTGTAAACGATAAAGACCCACAAGCAGATGCATTTACAGTAACTAGTATTACTGGTGGTACTGTAGGCACAGCAGGTATAGTTTCTGGTATTGATCAATATGGAAATATGGTAGCAAATGCAGGAACATTAATCATTAATGCTAATGGTTCTTATACCTATACACCTGCTTCTGGTTTTACAGGAAGAATTAATGTGCCATATACTATTACAGATGCAAATGGAGCAAATGCAAGTGCACTTTTACATATCGATGTAATTGGTGATCCTAATGGTCCATCAAACAATCCACCATTTGCAGGAGATGATTTTGGATATACTACCATTAACAAACCTGTTCTAGGGAATTTTATAGCAAATGATGCAGAGCCTAACAGTAATCCTGTAAGTATAGCTGGTACAACAATTGAAGTTGGCGGCGCACATACTGCAATAGGCGCACCCATTGCAACTGCACAAGGTGGTACAATACAATTTTATGCCGATGGAACTTATTTTTATACACCACCAGTTGGTTTTGTTGGGCCAGATATTGTGAATTATACCATTTGTGATGTTACAACAGTAACCCCACAACCACTTTGCACCAATGCACAAATTCATTTATTAATTGGTCCTGGTATTTCCATTGCTGGAAAAGTGTGGGATGATGCCGATGGTAATGTACTTGACGCCGGAGCTACAGAACCAGAAACCAATGTTGGTGGAACACTTTATATAAATTTATTGGATGGCACTGGAAATGTAGTAGCAACAACAGCAGTAGCTGCAGATGGTTCTTATAATTTTGCTAATGTAACTCCGGGTGTAAATTATACTCTACAATTAACAACTAACCAAGGTGCAATTGGTAATACTGCACCTGCAACTGCCTTGCCAACTAATTGGACGAACACTGGTGAAACAAGAAATGGTACAATTGATTTAGGAGGGGCAGGTCTAATTGATACAAGAACATATGGTTTTACAAATGTTGTAAATTATGATTTTGCTATTGAACAATTACCAGAATCTAATAATGTAATTCAAACAATTTCGCAACCAGTAGTTGGGCAGTTCATTACTTTAAATGGCGGAGGGAATCCACCAATTCCAACAGGTAGTGATCCTGAAGATGGTACACTAGGTGCAAACAATACAATTGTTATTACAACAATACCTGTAAATAGCACTTTGTTTTATAATGGAACAGCAGTTACACCTGGTCAAACAATAATTAATTTTAATCCTTCTTTATTGCAATTTCAAATTACTGCCGCAACCATTGGTTCTGCAAGTACATCGTTTGAGTTTGCATATAAAGATGCTGCATCAAAACAAGATCCAACACCTGCAATTTATACAATACAATGGGCTACTGTATTACCAATAAAAATTACCAGCTTTACAGCAGTACCAAAAGATAGCAAAGTGCAATTGGAATGGATAGTAGCCGAGCAAATAAATGTAGCCACATACGAAGCACAAGCAAGTACAGATGCTAGAACTTTTATAACGATAGCAACCACAGCAGCAAATGTAAATTTAAATTATACATATAAAGCTTTACACGCTAACCCTCTATTTGGTTTAAACTATTATAGAATAAAGATATTAGAAAAAGATGGTGCAATTAGCTACAGTAATATACGTAAAGTAACTTTTGGTAAAACTGGCACAGTAACTTTTTATCCAAACCCAGCAGTAGATATGATAAACATTAGCCTTACTGGAAACATGGTAAACAAAGCAGTTGCTGTAAGTATTTTATCTATGGATGGTAAAATAATTAGCCTACAAAGAATAACTAATACTAGCCAGACAGAAACAATAGATGTAAGTAAACTTGCTAATGGAAGTTACATTGTAAGATTAACAACAGATGCAGAAGTAATAAATAAAACAATACAAGTTATTCGATAAAGATAGTATGCCAGTAGAGGGGTTATACTATTAAAGTGCCCGTTCACAATTGTGGACGGGGCTTTTTTATAATGTCATATATACTATTAAAATTCAATAAGGATTGTATAAGTAGAACTCCTACAAATTAAAAACAAAGCGTTACTTTTTATATCGAGTATTAAAAGTTATACAGGTTGCATTAAAAAGTATGGTGCGGTAGTACTGGACCAAAATGCATTTTTTTAAGTGGCTTACCATTGTTTAGGTTTAGTATATCGGCTGCAGCTTCATAACCCTCATTTGCCATTTCACTTATTTGCTTTTGTGTATTAGCATTTTTTTTGCTTGCAATCATTATTGTTGCAAAAGCTAGTGCTGCGGCACCTAATGTTATTTTAGAGTATGTTCTCATGTTAAAAATATTTTATTGTAATGCTATGATAAAAGTATTGCTAAAAACGTACCAAAGTTATTTGTAAACAAAAATTAGCAATAATGTCATGTACAATTAACACATTATAAGCTATAAAATAAAAATCCCCTCATTGCTGAGGGGAAAATTTAAAGCGTGTTTATATAACTTAGATATTAATAATCTTTGCTGTAACCACCGCCGCCGCCAGAACGACCACCGCCGCCACCACCGTATCCACCGCTACGACCACCGCCGCCGCCGTATCCACCACCGCCGCCAGAAGAACGACCGCCACCGCCGCCGTATCCACCGCCGCCACCTCTGTTACCGCCACCGCCGTAACCACCGCCGCCGCTGCGTTTTTTGTAATCGTCGCCTTCAGCACGTGGCTGAGATTCGTTCACGATTAACTTACGACCTTGAATTTCTACTTCGTTTAATGCAGCGATTGCAGCTTTAGCAGCTTCATCGTCTTCCATTTCTACGAAACCGAAACCTTTGCTACGGCCATTCATTTTGTCTTTAAGAATTTTTGCACTGCTTACAGTACCATACTCAGTGAAGAGT
>JANNVW010000019.1:0-6802 GCA_031408295.1 Ferruginibacter sp. | reverse complement strand
ACCACCATACCTATAGACTCTGCAAAAGAGTACGTAGGTAAAACTGTAACAGTTTGTAGTCAAGTATTTGGCATAAAAGCTACTGATAAAGTTGTATTGATAAATTTAGGTGCAGCTTATCCAGCATCGCCACTTACTATTGCAATACTGGCAAAAGATTTTGCTAATTTTACTACACCACCTGCAGAATTTTACAAAAATAAAAAACTTTGCGTTATAGGTATTGTTGAATTATTTAAAAACAAAGCAGAAATTGTAGTTAGTAAACCAGAGGATATAAAATTGGTTGAGTAACCACAAAAATTTTATTTAAAATCAACTAAGAAAAAAGATTATAGTTTAGTTTTCATTCCCAAAATTAAGATTCTAGTATAGTGGATTATGGTAATGCCCTAAACTTATATTTACCTTTTATTTCGGCGTTTGCTCTTTTATCCCACACTCTAAAATTTACTGTAAAGTCTTCCAACCCGGGGTCAGCCTGTGTTATTATTGCACTAAGGTTTAAGGAAAGTTGGATTTAGAAAGGACTAAAAATAATAATGCCCCTACTTAAAAAGTAGGGGCATTATTATTCAAACATAAAAAAATTTAACGTATTAATATATAGGCAATTGGTGTTTATTTACTTCCCCACACCGCTACTCTTGCTTTTCCTTTTAAAAAGCCTTTTGTTTCATACCAAAATTCTATTTTTTTAATGTGGCGTAAGCCGCCATCTAAGTCAATCACTCTACTTTCGCCGCCTTGGCGTATATGCTGGCGAAGAGAAACATCTTGTACACCACCATTATCAAAATGCACTTTCATATCGTATACTTTTAATGGACCGTTAGTTACTCTTAGTTTTAATTTTCTAAAATCATCATTGATATTGCCTGTAATAATTACATCATGGTCTACCCCAAAACCTACTGTTTTATCGCCAATAAATTTCCAATTGTTAGTTGATGAATGAAATGCTGTTGTAATTACAAAAACAAATAGCATTAAAATTGAAACATACTTTTTCATAATTAAAATTTTTATTTTAAAAGATAAAGACTCTTTTTTCAAAGTTTAGTTTAATAGACTTCTTAATAAATTTTATCTTATACGAAACCAATTGGTACCATTGCTTTGTAGCGTTATACTAGCATTAGCAGGGGCGGTAGTAGCTGTACCACTAAAATCATTATATGCTGGCGAAATCGTTTTATCTGTACCGGTTCTGTTTACAATTACGTATTCCCGTCTTTCGCAACTGCTTGCCGCAGGCAATGTTATGGTAATAGCACCTGTGCCCGTAGCCACAATTATAGTATGGTCATCATCACCAAGGGTTTGATTGGTACTTACAACCCTTATTGCATTCCCAAAACTACCCACAACATCCAACCTACTACCAGGAAATCCTGCAGGATTAATACCTACATACCCGGCCGTATCTACTCTTAAAACCACATTTGTAGCACTTAAAGAATCGCCATAGGCAATTACATAATTATCAAAAGTATTCATACCTGTTATCCATGCTTTGTTTCCAGGCAGTAAAGTATTTTTAAATGCAAGAGTAGCTTGACCTGCTGTTGCACTATTATTTTGAATAAACATACCATTTGTATAATTATTAGTTGAACCGGCGATTGTATTTATTAAATGTAAACGATGAGTAGGTGTACTGGTATTAATACCTGTATTACCTGTATTCAAAACTGATAATGCATTGTTTGTTGGGGTAGTTACTAAAAAATTGCCTGTACCATTAAGGTTATTGGTTAAATTAAAATTGCCTTGATTGATAGTAGTATTTTCAATTAATGTGCCGCCAAGTTTTATAACACCAGTCACAACATTCAAGGATAATCCGTTACCTGCTGTGGTACTTTCACCATTCACAGTTCCCCAACTTACTAGACCTGCACCATTGGTTTGTAATACTTGGTTGGTAGTACCATCTATTGTTGGGAAGGAATAATCGTTGTTAATATTAAGAGTGCCGTTTACTCTTAATAAATTGATTGCAAAATCTCCATAGATAAGAGGGGATAATGTAGATGAATTATCAATTACTAATTTGTTAGAACCTAATTCATTAGAGCCAGCCGAATTTCCAATAAAAACATTACTACTTCCGTTATTTGAAAAGCCAGCATTATTACCTATAAAAACATTAGTGGAACCTGTAAAATTTGAAGACCCTGCATCTGAACCTATCCCAATATTATTTGAACCTGACACCTTAGTCATCATTGCAGATTCACCTATAGCTACGTTCCCACCTCCAGAATTTAAATCTCTTAAAGTATAGGCCCCTATTGCTGTATTACCAATACCTGCAGTATTATTTGAAATAGAGCTTGCACCAAGTGCGGTATTATTAACTCCAGTTATATTGCTTATTAATGCCCCATCACCTATTGCAGTATTTTCATCGCCATTAGTATTGCTTAGTAAAGCATAATTACCTAATGCAACATTTCTAAAGCCCACGGTATTACTATACAATGCACTAGTTCCAATTGCAAAATTATCTTGGCCAGTGGTGTTGCTATATAAAGCCTTGCTACCAATTGCAAAGGTTTCCGAAACTGTATTGTTAAATGCTGCACTATCACCGATAGCAAAGTTATTACTTCCAACTACGTTTTTGCCTAAACTTTGAATACCAATAGCAATATTGTTATTACCCGTAGTATTAAGGCTAGCAGCAGCAGTGCCAATAGCAATATTTCTATTCCCTATAGTATTATTTTGTAGGGCGTTAAATCCTGCTGCCGCATTATTACTTCCAGTTGTGTTGTTTGATAAAGACTGTCCCCCGATTGAAGTATTTCCTCCACCTGAAGTATTAGATTGTAAAGCACCAGTACCAACAGCACTATTGAAGTTGCCATTAATATTACTAAACATCGATCCATTTCCTATTGAAGTATTGTTAGCACCATTGGTATTAGATGTTAAAGCACTTGAGCCCATTGCGGTATTACCACTAGTTGTATTGGACAATAATGCCTCAGAACCAAATGCTGTATTTCCACTACCAGTTATATTTTTTTGTAATGCCCTATAGCCAATAGCCATATTGGTGGCACCTGTTGTATTGGCATATAACGCACTATCGCCAAATGCAATGTTTTGTGTACCAGTTGTGTTACTTCTACCTGCTAATTTTCCTAAAAAATACGTGCCATTATTGGTATTTAATTGCCCTACTAACAAATCGTTTTGCTTAAAACGTAATGGTTCACTATCTGTTGTGCCAATAAAATTTACGGCTGTATCTGTACCTGCATTTCCTGTGAGTTTCCAATCGTTACCTCCAAAGGAATTAAGCCAAATCCACTGGCTGCTGTTATAATAATAAAAACCTGTACTATCTGGGGCTCCCTGGTAAATCAATAAACCAGTTGCTGGAGACGCAATGGCATTTTTTTGGCCCTTAGTCATCCGTGGAATAAGCATGCCCTTGGTGATGCTTTGCACATCTAAAATGGAACTTGCATTGGCGGTAGTACCACTTGTATTAATAGCTACAGATTGGCCGATAGTGTTTTCCACTATAGAAAATAAGATACAGGTTATACATAAAAATTTCTTCATAAAACAACTTTTTATTGATTGTAAATATGAAGAAATTAATAAGTAATTTTTTCACCCAAGTGGGTGGTTTTACAAAAATTATTTAAGCATTAATTCTCTTAATTTCCCTATTACTTGTAGCCTAGAGCTGGCATCTAATTTTAAATGAATGCTTTTAAGGTGAGATTTTATAGTATTGATACTGATGTAGATTTTATCGGCAATTTGAGTGTTGGTAATGCCTTCATAAACCAGTTGTGCAATTTCAAATTCTCTATCGCTAAGTGGCGCCAATAAATGCCTGTTAATTTTTTCAATGCTAAGCTTAGGCATATCATGGTTTTTTTGGGTAGCATGGTTGCTAATACCAATTTCTAAGGAGGCTAAAAGCGTTCGTTCGTTAAAAGGCTTTACTATATAGCCGTAGGGCTTTACTGCTTTTGCCCTATCTAATGTATTTTTATCGGAGTAGCTGGTTAAAAATAAAAAAGGCAGTTGATAATTTTGGTTGATGTAATTGGCAATATCAATACCGTCTTTTTCACTTTCCAAATTAATATCTAAAATAACAGCATCAGGTGTATTGGTTTTTAATTGTAACAAAGCGTCATCGCTATCATAAGCTATGGCACTAACTTCAAAATCGTTGTTATCTAAATACAACGAAATATTTTCGGCAATTACAGGTTCATCTTCTACAATTAAAATTTTATGTTTACTCATGCTGTTTTAAATTTAGAAATTTTCATTTCTACTACTGCCCCGTTATCATTATATATATCTAAGCTTGCTTTTAGTTTTTGGGCAAAGGCTCTTATCATTTTTAGCCCGAAGGATTTACCTGCTTTTACATCTATACCTATAGGAAAGCCTCCGCCATTGTCGCTAACCATTAAGTGCAATTGATTGGTTTGCTCTTTTAATAAAATGTTGAGCTCCCCATTTTGCTTTTCTTTGAATGCATATTTAAAAGCATTACTTACTAATTCATTTAATACCAACCCAAGAGGTATCATAGTATCTACATCCAAATTTAGATCATCAATATTGGTGTTTATTTTCACTTTGTCATTACTGATATTATAAGAGTCGCAAAGTGTTTGCAAAAGATTAGTTACATACTCTTTTAATTTTATGCCTTTTATATTGCCTTCGCTATATAAATTTTGATGAATAAGCGCCATACTTTGCACTCTGTTTTTTCCTTCTTTTACCGCTTCGTATGCTTGACTATCTGTAATGCTATGGCTTTGTAAATCCAACAAGCTGCTTACCACTTGTAAATTATTTTTTACTCGATGGTGTATTTCTTTCATTAATACTTCTAAGTCAGTCGCTTGTTTTTGTATTACTTTATTTTTCTTTTTTTGATTTCGATACAAGCCAAATATTGCAATACCACTTAATGACAAAAGACCTATACCAATTGCTAATCCCCATTTTATTTGTTGTTCCTTTTTAAGTTGATTGTTTTGTAAGCTATTTTCTCTTGTAAGGGCTTCTTTCAATGACAATTCGTTTTGAAGCTCCGATTTTTTTAACTCGTTTTCACTTGCCAATAGGGTGTTAGCAAATTGTTCCTTTTCAAATAATTCATTTTTTAATTCGCTTTGCTTTATTAAAGCTTCTTGCATAGCGAATTGCTTTATAAGTTCAATATCTTTTATTTTTTTTTGAGATGTAAGTAATTCTATGGCTTTGACATCAAATGCTTTTTGTGAACTTAACAAGTCTATTTCCCTTTGAGAGAGTAAATTCTTTGTACTCAATAAAGAAATTTCATTTTCTTTTTTTTGTGTTTCGTATTTTTTTTCCAGATTAAGTACAATTTCTTTTGAATTAGCATTTGATAATTTATCACTTACTGTTAAAATTTTTTCACCAGTAACAAGTGCTTCGCTATAACTCCCCATTTTTTTTTGAATACGGTATTTATAATACAAGTTAATATAATGGTTTACTAAATTTTTAGGGTCTAAATAATTTTGTTCATTCTCTGTTAAATAACTAATTGCTCTTTCGTACTGTTTATCTTCTTCATAGGCTTGAACTAAGTATAAGTTTGCGGCTGCAACTGCACTTGGAGAGCCTGATTTAATATTTGCTTCTTTAACTTTATTAAGAAAACTTATTTTTTCATTTTTTGTTTTTGTCTTCCAATCAATAAATAACATGGCATGAACAGGGTCTTGATTTAAATTGATTTTTATTGAATTTTTAACTGCCTCGTACTCCTGTAGTATTTGCCCAAATTTATCTGCTTGATTTGTAGATATATATAAATCGTTTAAAGCAAATAATACAGAGGCGTAATCCCCTTTATTTCCCCCCGCTTTTGTAATAGCATGTGCCTTTAATAAGTACTCTTCTACTTTGTCTTTTGCATTAGTTTTATTGAAAAGCCTTGCTATACCCTCGTAAATAACCCAATTTTCGTAAGGCTTATAATTATTTGCTGTTGACTCTGCTAAATAATAATAATGCAATGAGGAATCAGCACTATTCTTTTCAACATAGTAATGTCCTAAATTTAAATAATAAAAAAACCGATAGCCGAGTGATGTTTTTTCGTTTAAATAAGGCGATGCTTTATAAATGGTCAAAAGTGCTTTATCTATATTACCCTTAAGCCTAAATGCTCTACTCATTTGTATATAATAAGCAAATAGCTGGTCTTTATCGTTAACCTTATGAGCCAATGGTAAGCCATTATCGTAATACAATATTGCACTATCTAATTTAAATCTTACCTGATGATTTTTGGCAATTTTTAATAATGTATCCGCCTTTTCAAAATCAGTTAAATTGCTTTGTAACAAAAAAGAAATAGGTTGAGCCTTTACATTATTATAAAAGCAAAGTGTTATAAAAGCAAAAAGAGTAAATATTGCTAAACGCATAAAAGAAGAATTATCTACATAGTAAAAGTATAGGTAATATTTATAAAATGTTCACCCAACTGGGTGGTTTACATTTTTCAACCCCAACTTTCGTTTGTTAATATCCTTTTAATACAGGAAATTTGCACTGCTTGCCCATTATTTAACATCAAAAACTATATTTTAAAATGAGTTACATCGCCTCCATTCATGCCCGCCAAATATTAGATAGCCGTGGCAACCCAACTGTAGAAGTAGATATTTTAACCGAAAACGAGCATTTAGGTAGGGCAGCGGTACCAAGCGGTGCTAGTACTGGCGTACATGAAGCTGTTGAGTTAAGAGATGGTAAAAAGGATTAT
>JANNVW010000018.1:0-17529 GCA_031408295.1 Ferruginibacter sp. | reverse complement strand
TCATGCCATGGCGTATTTTGTAATATTTATTTTTATAGAAGCTCCATTATCATTTTTAATTTCTACTACTGCTTTTAGTTTTTGTGCAAATGCTCGTATCATACGAAGACCAAAAGAGCTTGCAGTTTTTGAATCTAGTTCTAACGGAAAACCAGGACCATTGTCTTTTACGCTTAGTTGTAATTGTTTGTTTTGCTCATGTAAATGTATTTCTAAAACACCCCTTTCTACACCATTGTATACTGCATCTTTTGGGAAAGCATATTTAAATGCATTGGTCAATAATTCATTTAAAATTAAACCAATTGGTATCATTGTATCTACATCTAAATTTAAATCTTCTATATTGGAATGTATTTTTACTCTATCATTGGAAATATTATAGGAGTCGCATAAATTTTGTAATAAGTTATTAATGTATTGTTTTGCCTTTATGCCTTTTAAATTATCTTCACTATATAAATTTTGGTGAATCAATGCCATACTTTGCACCCTATTTTTTCCTTCTTTTACCGCATCGGATATTAGAGGGTCTTTTATAGAAATGCTTTGCAAATCCAATAAGCTGCTTACTATTTGCATATTATTTTTTACCCTGTGATGTATTTCTTTCATTAGTATTTCCAAGTTGGCGGCTTGTTTTTCTATAATGAAATTTTTACTTTTTTGCTTTTTGTATAATGTAAAAATGGAAAATGCTGAAACCAGCAGTAATCCTATTCCGCTTGTAAGTAGCCATTTTGTTTGTCTTTCTTTTTTTAATTTGTTTGTTTTTAATTTGTTTTCTCTTGACAACACTTCTTTTATAACCTGATTCTTATTGAGCTGCTCTGTTTTTAAATCATTTTCATTGGCCAACAATAAGTTTGCATATTGCTCTTTTTCGTACAAAGAATCTTGTAAGTTGTTTTGTCTCTCCAATGTTTTTTGTGTTAAAGCCTGCTGAAACAATTCAATCTCTTTTATTTTCTTATCAGCTTGTAATAAAGCGATGGTTTTTGAATTGTTTTCTGTTTCAAAATTTAAAAGTTCAATTTCATTTTGGGCTAATTTATTTTTTGTACTTAATAACTCTATGTCCCTGCTCTTTTTTTCAGCTTGATACTTTTGCTCCATTTCCAATGAAAGTGACACAGACTGTTGATTGCTGATTTTGTTAGCAATTTCTACAATAGTTTCGGCGGTTGAAATAGCGTCAGTTAATTTTCCTGATTTTTTTTGCAACTCATAAATATTCTTATAATTATAGTAATGGTTTACTAATTCTTTGTCTGGAATAATGATTACATTCTCCTTTAGTACAATAAGTGCAGAATCAATAAAATTATTATTTGCCAAAAGCTTCGAAATATCATTGTTACATTCAACTAGGCCATAGCTGTATTTATTTTTTATTAGGTGTTGTTTTACATTTTGCAAGAAATTTAACCTTTCATTGAAATTCATACCAGTCCAATCAACATACAATAATGCATGAGCTGGGTTATCTGATATTTTTTGAGCAATTGACTCTTTAAAAATTTGAAACTCTTGTAAATATTTTGCAAAAATTTCGGTATTATTTTTTCCCTTATAAAAATTCAATATCGGAATAATAGCCGAAATTTTATCTGCTTTACTATTGCCTGTTTTAACAATAGAAAAAGATTTCAACAAATATTCTTCTGCTTTTTTATCATTTTTTTGATTTAAAAATAATCTAGTTATTCCAATATTAACACCCCACATATTATAAGGGAAATTTTTATTGCATAGCTCTTCTAATTGAGTATAGTAATAAAATACTGAATCCGTATAATTAGCATCTACCAATACTAATAGTTTATTAAATTTATAATGGTAAGATGTTTTGGGAGAGCTGCTATTGCTTTCATATGAGCTAGCTTTGTTTATTTCCTCTAATGCCAAGGCTGTTTTTTTTTGAATACGAAGCGCTGCACTTTTTAGCACATAAAAATTAACAATGGTATTATTAACATTACTTTTAAGTGCTAATGGCATTCCTATTTCAATCGTTTTGTAACAACTATCAAGTTTAAGTTTTTTATAATAATTTTTTGAGATACTGTACAATGTATCAATCTTTTCTACCTCAGATAAATTGCTATTGATTATTTGATTAACATTTTGCCCATAAAAATTTATTGTCGTTAGTTGTAAAAACATGAAGAGAAGAATGATTCTCATAGTATAAATATTATACGTTTAAATTACTCTAATTTTTGAATAAAAGCAAATTATTATATAAAAGTATCTACAAAAAATAAGTCCTATATCACCCTAATGGGTGGTTTTAATATTTTCCTCCTTAATGTTCTTAAAGGGTAAGCTTACTCAATTTATCGGTTTAGAAATAAATGTCATTTTTCTTCTTATCAACTTCTTATTTTTGCATATATGGATATTTCAATTTATTTTGAAGAGATAGCTCAAGTAATTGCAGCATTTGTAATAGGCGCTGTTATTGGCATTGAAAGGGAATTTCGGAGTAAGCCCGCTGGTTTTCGTACCATGATTTTAATTTGTGTAGGCTCTTGCTTGTACACCATTCTTTCTAAAGATACCCGCTTTGGCTCATCTGATAGAATAGCCAGTAATATAGTAACGGGTATTGGTTTTATTGGTGCAGGTGTAATTTTTAAAGAAGGTATAACGGTAAATGGTTTAACCACGGCTGCATTAATTTGGATAACAGCAGCATTAGGTATGGCTATTGGTTATCACAATTATCCATTGGCCATTGTGGTTTCGCTTATGATTGTAATTGTATTATTTGTGCTTGAGCCTGTGCAACGATATATTAATAAATTGCATCGTGTAAAAGATTATAAAATACAAATATTGCCTAGTGGCGAATTTTTTAAAAAAGAGATGGAAGATTTTTTTGAGAAATACGATATGACTTTTCGTTGTATGAAAACAGCGAAAGAAAATATGGATGCAGTGTATATTTATAGGGTTGGCTCTAAAGATAGAAACTACGATGAAGTAAATAATTTTTTATTGAAACACCAAGATGTAAAAAGTTTTGAAGTATAAATTAAATGTATAAATATGTCGTCAATTTTATTTGAAATAAAAAACAGTGTTGCTATCATAACACTTAACAGACCTGATAAATTTAATAGCTTTAATAGAGAGATGGCTTTGCTCATGCAAAAGTATTTGGACGAGTGTGCCATACTCAGTACGATTAGGTCAGTGCTTATAACTGGCAATGGTAAAGCTTTTTCTGCAGGGCAAGATATTGCTGAACTTACGGGTGAAAATCCTTTGGGTATAGAGGTAATATTGGTAGAACATTTTAACCCGATAGTAACTAAAATAAGAAATTTACAAATGCCTGTAATAGCAGCTGTAAATGGTGTAGCTGCTGGTGCTGGTGCAAATATTGCTTTGTGCTGCGATGTTGTGTTGGCTTCTTCATCCGCATCTTTTATACAAGCATTTTCTAAAATTGGTTTAATACCCGATAGCGGAGGTACGTACTTTTTACCAAGGCTTATTGGGTTTCAAAAAGCAAGTGCTTTGATGATGACAGGCGATAAAGTAAGCGCTACAGAAGCAGAAAGAATGGGTATGATTTATAAAGTAATTGATGAAACTACTTTTGCAGACGAAGCTTATGCTCAAGCACTCTCGCTTGCACAAATGCCTACACAAGGATTAGCTTTTACAAAGCATGCGCTTAATAATTCTATACATGCAACCTTTCATGAGCAATTATTGGAAGAAGACAGATTGCAACGCAAAGCAGCTGGTACAGCAGATTATAAAGAAGGTATAAATGCTTTTGTGGAAAAGAGAAAAGCAATTTTTACAGGACGCCACTAACCGTACGTAGTGGCGGAGACTTTTGTCTCTAATACTTTTTAATTTATTATTTATTAAAATTAGAAAATGATTACAGCAAATGATGTGGTAGCGCACATGATGGAAAACGATATGTTTAGCAAATGGTTGGGTATTTCTATTTTAAACATTGAAGATGGATATAGTAAAATACAAATGCAAGTGCGCCCCGAAATGATAAATGGACTAGGTACGGTGCATGGCGGTATTGCATTTTCTTTTGCAGATAGTGCATTTGCTTTTGCTTGTAACAATAGAAATATTTTATCCGTTGCGTTAGATACGTCTATAAATTTTATAAAAACAATTTTTGTAGGAGATGTGCTTACAGCAGAAGCGAAAGAAATACATAATGGCAGAAGTACAGGTTTGTATCATGTTACCATTACAAATCAAAGCGAACATATTGTAGCCATGTTTAAGGGTACTTGTTTTAGAACTGAGAAGTTGCTGATAAATACGGGAACGAAAAGTTTGTAATTCGTTTAAACAATTAGAGTGTTTGCAAACCTATAAGGTTTAAGCATAAGCTAACTAAATTCTGAGGTCTTTGATAAAACCTTATAGGTTTTTAAACAAACCCCACCGATATAAAAAAATCACTCCTCAACAATAACAGCATTCTTCAAATAAATAGTCTGAGAATGATAATCTATAAACCCTCTCATTCCTCCAAACCATCCAAATAACTCAATAGATATTGCCTCTTTAGGTTCTTTGTTTAAAAACGAATTGTATGAACTCCATTTGCAATCTTCCATATTTTTACAATAGCCATGATGAACAGTATTTTTGTGAATATAAAAAGCTGTTGCCCCAAATTGGGAATCATGATCTACTAAAACCCTTCTCAAATAATCTATAAAAAGTGCGCCTTTTCTATTATTTACCTTATTAAAAGATTTGGTATAGCTGTTTAATAAATTTGAAAAACATTGCATTAAAAAATCGGGCACATTATCTGGTTCAAGTTCTGCTCCCTTTTTTAAGTTTGAAAAGTGTTCGTTTATTGATTCTATATTTTTTATTCTTATCATAAAATGAAAATAATTTGGAAGTAAAGTCCAAGTATAAATATCTGCAATAGGCAAAATATAGTTTTTAAATTTTTGTAGAAAGTATTGATAGTTTTCATCTGATTTAAATAGTTTTTCATCTCCCACAGCACGGCTGTAAATGTGATAAATATTATCGGGTATTAAATCTTGGTGGTATTTTTTTGACACAATTAAAAGTAACAAATTATATTTATTTGTTGGGGTTCTTTTTAAAAACCTATAAGGTTTTATCAAAGTATTTTAAGTTAAAAGTGTCTGATTAAACCTTATAGGTTTAGGAGCACTTTAATTCTTTAATGTTTAAAAATGGGGCTAAAATTAGAATGCATTTAGATAAAATAGAGGCTAAATAATAATCTTACTAAATAAAGTTCTTCTTTAAAACTAAGACTCTCTGTAAAAACCTTATAGGTTTACAAACACATCAATTCTTTAAAGTAAAATGGGCGCTTCAAAAAAATATTTTAAGTTTGTATAAATAATAACCCAATGGTTTATTCCTTCAACGATTTTATTCCCGTTGTACACCCAAGTAGTTTCGTACACCCACAAGCCTGTATTACTGGCAATGTAATCATCGGCAAAAATTGTTACATAGGCCCAGGTGCAACACTACGTGGAGATTGGGGGCAAATCGTTTTAGAAGATGGATGCAATGTGCAAGAAAATTGTACCGTACATATGTTTCCTGGCGTAACGGTTTTATTGCAAGCTGGTACACATATTGGGCATGGCGCTATTATACACGGCGCTAATATTGGAAAAAATTGTTTGGTAGGAATGAATGCTGTTGTAATGGATAATGTAATCCTCGGCGATGAATGTATTGTGGGTGCTTTAAGTTTTATAAAAGCAGACTCTGTTTTTGAAAAGCGGAGTTTGATTGTAGGCAACCCTGCACAAAAAATAAAAGAAGTAAGCGATGAAATGATAATGTGGAAAACGAAAGGAACAGAGTTATATCAACAACTGCCAGCACAAATGCGTGAATTGTGCAAACCTTGTGAACCGCTCACGGAAATACCAGCAAATAGAAAAATACAGGCGGGCAATTATCAAACTTGGAATGAGAACAAAAAGTAATAAATTATTTTCTTTTATCTGCCCATATTAATTTTTCATTTTTCCGCTCTGCTTCAAAGTCTTTTATCTTTCCATCACCCCTACCTGTAAATCCACCATCGGGGTGAGCTATTATTTTACAACTATCATCGTATAAGTCACTAAAGAAATCGCAACAAATAGCGGGTACATAATAAACTGTTTTATTGTTGTAGGTGTAACTATAAACTTTACCTGGAGGGTTTGTAACAGGTTCTGTTTCCATTTTTTTAATCATCTCTTTTATACAGGTTGGTAGTTTGGCTAATGAATCCGTTTGGGAGTTATCAGCAACGGCATTGTTTACATTTTCGATGGCAGTATTTTCTTTTGCAATGGCCGTTTTTGAACATTTACAACCAAATATGGTAGCAATAAAAATAAATGTAATTGTTTTCATGATGCGAGAATTATACAGCAATTTAATGTTTTCATTTTTAATGGATAAAAAACAAAGCCACGAATGCTCGAATATTTTAATTCGTGTATTCGTGGCGTATAAAAAAACCAAAACCCCCAATGCGCCTATATTTTTGTATTTTTGTCGCTTACATACATATAACAAGTGGAACGTTCAAACTTTGTAGACCAGATAAATATTTTTTGCCGTAGCGGCCATGGCGGTGCTGGCAGTAGGCACTTTTTGCGTAATAAACTTACAGCAATAGGCGGCCCAGATGGCGGCGATGGGGGACGAGGTGCACATATAATTTTAAAAGGCAATACTCAATTATGGACCTTGCTTCACTTGCGATATTTTAAAAACGTATTGGCAGACGATGGTGGTAATGGTGAGGGTGGGCAAAGAAGTGGAAGATCGGGGAAAGATATAATAATAGAAGTACCACTTGGTACAATAGCTAGAGATGCCGAAACAGGTGAAAAAGTAGCTGAAATATTACACGATGGAGAAGAGGTTATTCTTGCTAAAGGTGGAAGAGGTGGTTTAGGAAATTATAATTTTAAATCATCTACTAACCAAACACCTGAATATGCTCAACCAGGCGAGTCTGGTGTAGAGGGTATAAAAACATTGGAGTTAAAAGTATTGGCAGATGTGGGTTTGGTTGGTTTTCCAAATGCAGGTAAGTCTACACTACTCTCAGTAATAACAGCTGCTAAACCAAAAATTGCTGATTATGCTTTTACTACACTAGTACCACAACTCGGTATGGTAGAATATAGAGATGGGAAAAGTTTTTGTATTGCTGATTTGCCTGGTATTATAGAGGGAGCTTCCGAAGGTAAGGGGCTTGGTCATCGTTTTCTTCGTCATATAGAACGTAATTCTATTCTACTATTTTTAATACCCGCAGATAGCAACGACCATAAAAAAGAATTTGAAATTCTTAGAAATGAACTAGAGCAATACAACCCCGAAATGTTGCAAAAAGATTTTGTGATAGCGATAAGCAAATCGGATATGTTGGATGATGAATTGAAAGAAGCTATAAAAAAGGAATTGCCTACCAATATTCCATCCATATTTATTTCATCGCTCACGAATGTAAATTTGGTGGAGCTGAAAGATATGTTGTGGAAGTCGTTGAATACACCTCATAAGGATACAGTGAAATAAATGATTCTTGTATTTTCAAAAAATTCAATTCTTTAGTGCATATTATCAGAATCTCTGTTTCTTTTAATATTAAATAAATTAGTTGCATTTGAAATAGTTTCATTTCCATTCCTTTTATGTAAATTGCCGCACCAAAAATTTATATATGCCACAATCCAAAATTGCAGGTATAGGAATGTATGTTCCTGAAAACATAGTCGATAATAATGAGCTTACTGCTTATATAGAAACCAGCGATGCATGGATACAAGAGCGCACGGGTATAAAAGAGCGTAGATATGCGCATCGTACGCAGGAAACTACCACAACAATGGGTATTAAGGCTGCTGAAATTGCATTGCAGCGTGCAGGTATTACTGCACAAGATGTAGATTTTATAATATTTGCTACACTTTCGCCTGATTATTATTTTCCTGGCTGTGGCGTATTGCTACAGCGAGAAATGAAGATGAAAGAGATAGGAGCTTTGGATATACGTAACCAGTGTAGCGGTTTTGTGTACGCTATTTCTGTAGCAGACCAGTTTATAAAAACGGGTATGTATAAAAATATTTTAATTGTTGCCAGCGAAAAGCATTCCTTTGGTTTGGATTTTAGTACCCGAGGCAGAAATATATCTGTAATATTTGGCGATGGCGCAGGTGCGGTACTTTTGCAACCTACAGAAAAACAAGGTATACTAAGTACACATTTGCATAGCGATGGAGAGAGTGCGGAATTACTAGCCATGTTTAATCCTGGTACACATGCCAACCATTGGGTACAAGAACCAGTAGCAGATTTTGATGAAGCACTAAGGGGAGAAATGTTTATGAGCCATACAATGCTAGAAAAAGCACAAAATTTTCCAACAATGGATGGCCCTGCGGTATTTAAAAAAGCTGTTATAAAACTACCAGAAACAATAATGGAAAGCTTGGAAAAAAATAATTTGACAATAGCAGATATTGATATGCTTATTCCGCACCAAGCCAATTTGCGCATAGCACAATTTGTACAGCAAAAATTAAAATTGAGCGATGAGCAAGTTTTTAATAATATTGATAAGTATGGTAACACCACAGCTGCATCAATACCTATTGCATTGTGCGAAGCATGGGAGGCTGGTAAAATAAAAGAAGGTAATTTGGTTTGTCTTGCAGCGTTTGGTAGTGGTTTTACTTGGGGTTCTGCATTATTGAGGTGGTAACGGTTTTTTTTAGTGTCTGTAAACACTACACACACTCCCCACAAATACCAGTAACTACCATTGCAGACTGATGTTTTGTAAAATTTTTAGGCAGTTTTACGCTAGGCACTGTTACATCATCAAGGCAAATGGTTTTATCACAATTGCTACATATAAAGTGTACATGGTCGTCGTGGTGATGTCCTTGTTCGCAATTTTGTTTGCACAGTGCGTAAAGTATAGAGTTATCGGTAGTAGGTATTTGGTGTATGATACCTTTTTCCACAAAAGTTTGTAGCGTTCTATACACCGTTACCCTATCAAAAGTAGAAGCCGTATTTTTTTCAATATCAGCATGTGCCAATGCACCATTGGTAGCCAAAAAAAGGTCAAGTATTTTTTTTCTACTTTCAGTAACGCTCAAGCCTGATTGTCTTAAAATATCTGGTTGTGTTTGCATATTTTTTATTCACTTCGTGAATTATGGTTGCCACGAATATCACCAATGTACACTAATAAAAAAACAATTGTAGAAATCCGTGCCATTTATGGCTAATGTTTTTAGAGCGTTCTAAGTGGGCGAATTACTAAACCCTGTCATAAACCTTGTGTGGTCTACCTTTTCTTTCATTACACTTTTTATATCTAGTAATAATTTCTGTATTTCATCTTCTTTCAATCCATCATAAATTCCCCGTACTCTTCTATACCTATCCACCAAGGCAAAAAATTGTGTATGTATAAATTGGTTGGCAATATTTTGTGTACTATCTGGCTTTTGATTATCTATTATATAACCCAGCCTTGCCATTTTATACAATGAATCTTTATTGCCAGTTACAAAATGCCAATTGCTATTTATTAGGTTTTGTGTAATGGGTGCATTACTCATAGAATAAACGCCATCATCAGCTTTTGTTAGCATTCCATTTACCATCTTTCGCTCATATGCTTTTAATAAAGCCATACTATCTACTTCTGGTTGGCAAGTGTGCGATATAATCATAAAATCTGGTTTGTCTTTATAAGCATCGTACACACGGCGCATATTGGCATTCATTTTAGGACAAATACCCTTACAAGTGGTAAAAAAATATTCTACCACATACACTTTGTCATCTGTTTCTTTTTGGGTTATCGTTTTCCCATTTTGATTTACAAAACTAAATGCTGGCACAGCAGGGTTTATTACACCCAATGGCGATGCATCAAAATCATAATCTTTCAAAATGAATATATAAAATACACCCAATAAAACAGCGAAGAAAGCAATGTAGAACCAGAATTTTTTACTCATTATATTTTAGACTTAAGATAATAGATATTAGACACAAGATTAAACCCTTAGTCGATTCTAGTTTTGCCAAAGATTATATGCCCTGACCCTAAACAACCCTCAACCACAAAACCCGTAACCCGCAATTACTACAAAGTTACGCACCAATTCACAATCAAGTTTTATTATTTGCAACATTATTGCAAAAATTATTACCTTTGTATTTCAAGATGAATATAAAAATCAATTGGGATGGTTTAGGAATAGCAACTTCGTTGGCATGTGCTATTCATTGTTTAGTATTGCCTTTGGCACTTACTAGCCTACCTCTATTTGGTATAAATATTATTCACAATGGTTTTTTTGAGTGGGGTATGATTTTACTTGCTTTCTGCGTGGGTGTTTATGCATTGGTTCATGGATATAAAACCCATCACAAAAACAGTTTGCCCATTTGGCTTTTCTCGGTAGGGTTTATTTTGTTGGCTGCAAAGCAATTTTTTTTACCCATAGAAAATTATTTTGTAATACCTGCCGTGGCATTAATAATAAGTGCACACTATACAAACTATAAATTGTGTACAAAAAGTAAGTGTGCTTCTCCACATCATGCACATTAATTTTTCCCACTAAGTTCACAAAGCATTTTTTCTTATTACCCTTCATACCTTTTGTGGAATATGTTTTTCCCACAAAGCACACAAAGTTCACAAAGCACCCTGTGGAATATATTTACTTTTCAAAAAATTGTTTAATTTCAAACAAAAAATATCATGCAAAAAATATTTATAGTACTACTTGCTATTTTATTTACCATTAACACAGCTGCGCAAACTGTGGATGAGCAAATGATAAAAGACGCCATGACAGAGCAATTAAACGCATGGAACGCTGGCGATATTGATAGGTATATGGAAACATATTGGCATAGCGACTCTCTTATGTTTATTGGGAAAAATGGCCCTACTTATGGTTGGGAAAAAACAAAAGCAAACTATAAAAAGGGGTATCCAGATACTGCCGCTATGGGTAAATTAGATTTTGAAATAATAAATATGAAACGCTTGTCTGTTATGTATTACAGCGTAGTTGGTAAGTGGCATCTTAAAAGAAGTATTGGCGATGTGGGAGGTGCTTTTACATTGCTATTTAAGAAAATAAAAAAGAAGTGGGTTATTATTCAAGATCATAGTAGTTAAAATAATATAGCTCCATATTGAATAATTTATTTATTCAAAAACGCAAAACTTTATGCTGCTTCTAAGATATATCTATGCTGTTCCATCTTTTTTTGAAATACTTAAAAAGAAAAAAGCTACCAATAATAAATATTATGTAGTAAAGTATATTTATTAAACTTGGAGTGTTTTCAAACAAGCCATACTTTAAATATATACCAAAGAATATATTTATAAGAAACCACAAAATTATTGATGTTGCTGTTTGCATTATTAAAATCAAGAAATTTCTTGTGTTTTCTTCCATTCCCATATCCTAAAGTTAAAGCGTATATTTTATTAAAGTACAATTATATTAATCAATCAGTAAATCTTTAAAGTCGCTACTGTCTCCATTAAAAACATTAAAGTCTACATTGGTTCTTATGCCAGTTACCTGGCCCCTTTCGCTATGTTGCCAAAAAAGCCAATCTCTATTTATGCGGGGTTTATCCTTTACCAAATAGTGTGCTACCCACAAAGGATAATCATCAAATTTGCCTGCTAAATATGTTTTATAAAAATCTGCATTGCTATATATTATTGGTTTTACATTATACTTTTTTTCAACAATATTAAGCCAGTCCCCTATTCGTTGTTGCATATCTGTTATAGCCACACCGTTTGCTTGTTCTACATCTAGCACAGGGGGCAAATCACCTTTTTTAATTTTACAATATCTATAAAATTTGCAGCTTGTAGTTTTCCACTTCTTGTTGGTATAAAAAAATGATATGCCCCCCTTGCTACGCCCGCTTCTTTTGCAGACTGCATATTTTCTTTAAACTGTTCATCTACATAGCTTGTACCTTCTGTTGCTTTAATAAATGCAAAGCCAATATTTATTTCTTTTACTCGCATTTCTTTCACCAATTTCCAATCTATATCTCTTTGGTATCGGCTTACATCTATACCATGTATATCGTAGTTGGTGGGCAGGTCTATGCCAAACTCTTTATAATGTACAAAAGGCGGATTAAAATAACGTTGCTTTACATAAAGCGTAATAGCTGCAAGCAGCGCCATAATAATAAGGGGAAATACAATGTCGCTACCAAAGCGCTTCACTTTCTTTGCCATAAATGCAGTCAGATATTTGCTTGCAATATTAATCAGAGTTGCTGATTTAACCGCTTTGTTTAGTTGGTAATTTTTGTTAAGATTTTTAATCTCATTTTTAAAATATCAAACCATTCTTACTTCACCATTTGCTTGGTTATATTTTTACCGCCAGATATAACTTTTACAGTATAGAGCCCCTTACTCCAGCTGCCTATAGGTACATCTACCTGCGCAATGCCATTTACAAGTAGCACTTGTTTGTTATACAATCTTTGTCCAATTTTATTATAAATGGTAATTGTTGCTTTATCATCTTTAAAATCGTGTAAGCTAATTCTAAAAGGGTTTGTAACCGGATTTGGATAAATATCTACACCCCCTTTACCAGTATTCCTACGAGTAATAGGTCTAATGGTATCTATAGGAAGTGATAATACAGAACAACCACCATTGTTTACTTGCTGCCCCTTTACTGTGCTGTTGTTTCTTGTAACCAACCATACTCCTGGGTCAACCAACACGGTGTCTGCAGTAAAGCCAATGGACCTTATAAAATTTTCGTTATTTACAACATTATCTAACACTATTGTTTTTTCTTGCGTAGCGTTTTTAAACGTTAGCTGTACGGGTAATTTAAAAAATGGAACGGATGCCGGTACAGATGTTGTTTGATTTAAAGTAATGTTTACACAATTATTATCTACAACATTCCATTGTACTTGGTAGCTTGGATAGCCTTCACCAGTATACCATTGGTTAAAAAAATAGGTAAGGTCTTTTCCACTTTCTGCTTCTAAATTTCTTTTTAGGTCTGCTGTGCTGGCATTGCCGTAAGCCAATAAAGGGTCTTGTTCGTACCTTCTTATGGCATTAAAAAAAACAACATCCCCCAAAATAAAACGTAACATATTTAACAAATAACTGCCTTTATTGTAGCTAAGCCTACCATTAAAAATTTGGTTTAGGTTTGTGGTGTCTTGTATTTTTAAAATTCCCCCTGGTTGCGATGTAATATTGTTTACAATGTTTCTTCTATTGGCAAGTGCATTGCTTGGGTATTTTGTTTCCATATGGTATGCTGCTAAAAAAGTAGCAAAGCCTTCATTTAACCAAATATCTTCCCAGCTATTGCAAGTAATTTTATCGCCAAACCACTGATGGCCTAGCTCATGAGCCATTAAAGACTCGCTGGTGTTTATAATAAATGTAGACGTTTGGTGCTCCATACCACCACCCCAACCAAACTGTACATGACCATACTTTTCATTCATAAAAGGATAAGGGCCAAATGTATTGTGAAATAGCTGCATAGCTTGCAAAACGTTTGGTGTATTTGTTTGCCACACGGCTAAATTTTCAGGATAACAATAAGTAAGCATAGGTAAATTGGTGCTGCCAAGTAAGATGCTATTATTAAATGTAACATAATTGGTAACCGCCATACAAACCAAATACGATGCTATAGGGTAACGGTGTTTCCAATGAGACATTACTTTGCCGCCAAGCAAAGCTGTCTCAGACTGTAACATTCCATTGCTTGCTCCTTTATAAATATCTGGGTTGGTTATAAAAACATCTATCGAGTCTGCTTTGTCATTTATACCATTTTTACAAGGCCACCAATCACGAGAGCCGTAAGACTCACTAAGCGTCCACATTACAGGTGTGCCACCATGCACATCTTGTATAAAAGAACCAAAGCCTGTATTTGCTGGTACACCCTTGTACCAAATGCTTACAGAGTCCAACACGCCTTCATTTAATGTGCTGGGGAAATTTACATCTAGTGTATTACTTGTTTGCAAAAAAGTATAAGGGCTGTTTATATTTTTAATACTGTCTACTGTAAGTGTATTCATCAAATCTAATGTAATAGAAGCCGAAGTGGTTGTCATTACAAAATACACTGTTACTTTTCCTGTAATATATCTAATTGCTGGGTCTACTTCCCATTCACACCTATAATATTTCACATCAAAATTATTTGATGCTAATGTTCTTGCTGTAGTTTGATTAAATTGGTTTTGATGTGCTTGCATTTCCATACGAGCTAGCGACTCAGCATCTTGACGTTCTTGTTGGCCATAAGTATTGCTAACAAAAAAAATAAAGAGAAGTAGAATATATTTCATAAAACTGCTTTTAAAAGTATGCCAATAAATATTTTATGTACGTTATTATTTTTTAAAACGTTTTTACAAAGGTAATATTATGGTCTTATCAAAATTAAGTTCTTCAAAACTACAAATCCAATGCCAGCTATCATTATATCTAATACCCAATATCGTATTTCTTTTGTTTATTTACTCGTTACTTTTGCATTATGCCCGATTTTAATTTTAATGATGCTAAAAACTTTGCCAGCAAGCTCACACCCCTACGCTTGTGGAATGGCATAAAAGTGCTTAGCAGTTTCTATATCAGTAAAATAATAGATAAGCCTATACAATGGGGCTACCCAGTTTCTATCTCTTTTGAGCCTACTACAAGCTGCAACCTTCGCTGCCCAGAGTGCCCAAGTGGCTTAAGAGCCTTTACTAGACCAACTGGCATGTTACAAAAAGATTTTTTTAAAGAAACGATAGACGATGTGTATAAAGAATTGCTTTACCTTATTTTTTATTTTCAGGGTGAGCCATATTTAAACCCAGCTTTTTTAGATATGGTAAAATATGCATCAGACAAAGGCATATATACTGCTACCAGCACCAATGCACATTACCTTACCGATGATGCCGCAAAAAAAACAGTAGAAAGTGGTTTGGACAGACTCATTATTTCTATAGATGGTACAACGCAAGATTCGTATGAGCAATACCGTGTAGGCGGAAATTTAGAAAAAGTAATAGCTGGCGCAAAAAATATTGTGAAGTGGAAAAAAGAATTGAAGAGTAAAACTCCTTTCGTGTTCTTTCAATTTTTGGTAGTAAAACACAACGAGCACCAAATAGAAGAAATAAAACAATTAGCAAAAGAAATAGGGGTAGATGAAGTGCGTTTTAAAAGTGCACAAGTGTATGATTACGAAAACGACCCCAACAATTTAATACCTACAAACGAAAAGTACAGTCGCTACAAGCGCAATGCTGACGGCAGTTTTAAAGCAAAAAATAAATTTGCAAATAGGTGTTGGAAGCTATGGCATGCCAATGTAATAACCTGGGACGGCTTGGTAGTACCTTGTTGTTTTGATAAAGATGCTATGCACCGCTTAGGCAATTTAAAAAACGAATCGTTTAAAAATATTTGGCACAACGAAAATTATAAACAGTTTAGAAGCGAGCTTATGCAGAGCAGAAAGAACATTGACATTTGTGCCAATTGTAGCGAGGGAGAAAGTGTTTGGAAGTAAATTCCAATAAATAATATTTGTCTTTCGGCTATTTATTTAAAAAATTATGATACCCGAAATCATAACATAATAATTTTCGCATAGCTTTGTATTCCCGCCTAGATACATTTTACTTTTAAAAATTTTTGCATGACCAAATTTGCATTCAACGATAGAATAAGACAAGTACTTGTACTAATACTCATCATACTCATAGCAGGATTACTCATAAAACAATTGTTCGTTTTTTTGCCAGGCATATTAGGAGCGCTCACGTTGTACATTCTAAGCCGTAGCTATTATTTCAAACTTATTTTTAGCAAAAAATGGCGTAAGGGATGGACGGCTTTGTTGTTTATACTTTTTTATATCGCCATTATAGCTTTACCTATTTATTTAAGTGTAAACCTTGTGAGCCCAAAAGTAAATGAGTTGCTGCGCAATCAAAATCAAGTAATAGCCAGTGTACAATCTGTAGCAGATGCTATAACAGCAAAAACTGGTATGGAAATGCTTTCTGCAGAAAATATAAAAACAGCAGCAGAAAAAATATCTTCTATTGTACCCATGTTACTGAGTAGTACAGCTACTATGGTGGCCAATTTATTTATGATGTTTTTTCTATTTTATTTTTTACTCATTGGTGGTAGAGATATGGAAAAAAATCTTAGCAGGCTTATTCCTTTAAAACCTGCCAACATAGATATACTAGCTAAAGAAACAAAGATGATGATAAAAGCCAATGCAATGGGTATTCCAATAATTTGCATTGTACAAGGTGTCTTTGCCGCCTTAGGTTATTATCTTTTTGGCGTAGCAGATTGGGCGCTGTGGGGGTTTCTCACAGGTATATTTGCATTTTTTCCACTCGTGGGTACTATGATTATTTGGGTGCCATTGTGCATTTATGTATTTGCACAAAACCACGCTCTTGCAGCATTAGGGCTTACCATTTATAGCTTACTCGTAACTGGTAATGTAGACTATATTGCCCGCATAAGTTTTATGAAAAAAATTGGTGATGTACATCCACTTATTACTGTGCTAGGTGTAATTGTTGGGCTTAATTTATTTGGCTTTGTTGGTTTAATTTTTGGCCCACTGCTCATTAGCTATTTTTTAATACTCGTAAAAATTTATGTAAATGAGTTTTCCAATAATAATGATATAGAATTAAAAGATGTAATTGATGAAATATAATTGTTGGAAAATATTTATTGCAAATACAATACATACAAACACTTATATTGCCATTATTTTTATAATATTGCAGAATATATTATGAGTTTAGAAAAAGACATCAACCAAAGCAAGTTTAATACAGAGCATCAAAAAGTAATGGTAAACATTATTTACACTGCCAATTGGATGAACGAACAATTAAAACCATTTTTTGATAGTGCAGACATTACCCAGCAGCAATTTAACATACTGCGAATACTTCGTGGCGCTGCTGCACCCATATCTACCTTACAAATACGCCAACGCATGCTCGATAAAATGAGCGATACCAGCCGCATTGTAGATAGACTTTTAATAAAAGGTTTGGTAAAAAAAACAATCTCCTCCACCGATAAAAGATTGGTAGATGTGAGTATTACCAACAAAGGAAAAAAGCTATTAGAAAAACTAGATGCTTCACAAGATAAAATGGATGCTATTAGCAATAACCTTACCGATGCAGATGCAGAAATTATTAATAACTTGTTGGATAAGATGAGGGGGTAGATTCATTGTTTGTTGTTGGATTGTTTGTTGTTGGATTGTTTGTTGTTGGATTGTTTGTTGTTGGATTGTTTGTTGTTGGATTGTTTGTTGTTGGATTGTTTGTTGTTGGATTGTTTGTTGTTGGATTGTTTGTTGTTGGATTGTTTGTTGTTGAATT
>JANNVW010000017.1:0-55820 GCA_031408295.1 Ferruginibacter sp. | reverse complement strand
CATGCAAAACTACCTAAACGAGTTTTGCTATAAGTTTAACAGAAGATATTTTGGAGAAAAGTTATTTGATAGATTACTTGATGCTACTCTTTCTAATGCATGGTATAAACCTTTTCCAAATAGCGTATAGTCATTAAAATTACTATTGTATTGCTATTTAAGTAAAAAAATATTTCTTAATTTTATAAAAAGCAAAGCAAAAAATCACAACTTCCTTAAAAAAACAGTAATGACGGGCAACACAGCATGTAAACAAAAATTTGATGAACTCGGCGCCTGTGTTATTATTCCTACCTACAACAACGAAACTACGCTAGAGAAGGTTATTAAAGAAGTATCGGAATATACGAACAACATTATAGTGGTTAATGATGGTTCTACAGATAATACTGCGGCAATAATAGACCGCTTTGCAGCCATACAAAAAGTTGGATACGCAAAAAATGTAGGCAAAGGTTGGGCACTACGCCAAGCTTTTAAATATGCTATAGAAAAAGGGTACAAATATGCCATTACCATAGATTCTGATGGGCAACATTTTGCCAAAGACCTACCAACTTTTATAGATAAATTGGCAACAGAAAAAAATGCCATCATTATTGGTGCAAGAAATATGGACCAAGCATCGGTACCAGGAGGTAGTACTTTTGGGAACAAAGTTTCAAATTTTTGGTTTAAAGTAGAAACGGGTATTAATTCTCCCGATACCCAATCTGGTTTCAGATTATACCCATTAGATGCCATAAAAAAAATGCATTTTATTACTAGAAAATATGAGTTTGAAATAGAAGTGTTGGTAAAATGCGCTTGGGCAGGTGTAGATATATTATCTGTACCTGTCACCGTTTATTATTCTCCAAAAGAAGAACGCATTTCGCATTTTAGACCTTACAAAGATTTTATAAGAATTGGCATTTTAAATACCGTACTGGTATTAATTACATTTTTGTATATTAAACCCCGTGATTTTTTTAGAAGTATTTTTATAAAAAAAAACTTTAGGCAAACCTTAAAGGCACATCTATACAATCCACATCATACGCCTCAGCTAAAAGCCTTATCAGTGGCTCTTGGTATTTTTATGGGCATTATACCGATATGGGGTTTTCAATTAATGGCAGCCATTTTTTTAGCCATTGTACTTAAGTTAAACAAGCCATTGGTAATTGTAGCTGCCAACATTAGCGTACCACCCATGATACCCATTATTATTTTTGCCAGCTACAAAGCGGGTGGTTTTTGGATGGGCAAAAATGCAGTGCAATTTGATTACAGCAAATCCATCTCATTACTTTCTATTAAAAATAATTTGCAGCAATATATTTTGGGTAGTATAAGTTTGGCCATTGTAGCAGCCATTTTTTTTGGATTACTCACATTTATTTTACTCAAATTATTCAATAAAAAAAATACCCTAGCCAAAGTTTAATAGTGCATGGAAAAAATATTAATTAGCATTTATAATTTTTTTGAAAAGCGCCGAACCGTCTTTTTCATTTCGCTGGCAGTAAGTTTTTTACTGCTGGGTTTTTTTGCTACAAGGGTAAAATTTGAAGAGGATATTTCTAAAATTTTACCAAAAGATAAAAAGATAGATAAACTGAATGAGGTTTTTCAAAATTCTAAATTCATGGACAAGCTGGTGGTGACGGTATCCTTAAAAGATAGCGATGCCGAAGCACAGCCAGATAGTTTGGTAGCTTTTGCCAGCGCATATGTAGAAAAATTGCAAGCTACATTAAGTCCCTACATTCGAAAAATAAATGACAAGGTAGACGATAATTTAGCTACAGAACTTTTTGGTAGCATTAGCAATCACTTACCTATTTATTTAGAAGATAAAGACTACAAATCTATTGATACCCTCATTACCGAAAATAAAATTAAAGAAACACTAGCACAAAATTTTAGAACACTCACTTCGCCTGCGGGCTTGGCTTTAAAAACCATGATAGCCAACGACCCAGTGGGTATTACTTTTCTCGGATTAAAAAAATTGCAGCAATTACAGTACGACGAAAATTTTGAGTTGTACGAAAATTATGTACTAACAAAAGATCAAAAACATTTACTGCTTTTTATTACGCCTGCCTATGCGCCAAACAATACGGGTAAAAATGTATTGCTATTAGAAGGGCTGGATAAAATTGAAAAGGAGTTGAATGAAAATGATTTTAAAAATGTATCGGCTTCTTATTTTGGTGCTACGGCAGTGTCGGTAGGCAATGCACTACAACTTAGAAAAGATACCATGCTTACACAAGGCATAACAGTGCTTTTTATAGTCATTTTTTTAGGTATTTATTTTAGAAAAAAACGAGCGCCATTTATTATTCTTATTCCTGTTTTGTTTGGTGCATTGTTTTCTTTGGCTGCTATTTTTTTTATTAAGGGTAGTATTTCTGTTATAGCTTTGGCTACCGGCTCGGTAGTGCTGGGCATTGCTGTAAATTATTCTTTGCATGTGTTTAATCATTATCGGCATACAAAAAATATACATCAGGTAATTAAAGATTTAGCTATACCTATGACGGTAGGCAGCTTTACTACCATTGGTGGTTTTTTGTGCTTAGAGTTTGTAGAATCCGAAATGTTGAAAGATCTCGGATTGTTTGCAGCATTCAGTTTGATAGGTGCATCTATTTGTTCCTTAATATTTTTACCACAGCTAATAGCATCAAAAAAAGAACAGACTACACATAAAATAAGTACATTTTCTTTTATTGATAAATGGGCTGCATATAAACCTGAGTATAATAAATACCTTGTAATCGCTATTCTCGGGCTCACTATATTTTTTGCTTATTGGGCCACAAAAGTTGGGTTTGAATCTGACCTTGGCAAAATGAATTTTATGACTGCCAAACTAAAGCAATCAGAAAAAGATTTGAATACCATTAATCAATATGCACTACAATCTATTTATTTGGTTACCGAAGGAAAAAACTTAAACGAGGCACTCATTAATAATGAAAAACTGGTTACTAAAATACAAGCGCTAGAAACAAAAAATATCGTAAAAAAATATTCTGGCGTTTCGTCCCTTATCATTTCTGATTCTTTACAAAAAGCCAGAATACAAAAATGGGCTACTTATTGGACGCCCGAAAAGAAAGCAACTTTATTGGCAACCTTAAATAGAGAAGGTGCTGCATTAAAATTTAGTTCATCGGCTTTTGAAAATTTTAAAATACTACTCAATAAAGATTTTGAACCTGCTGATGGACAAACAATGGCAGATGTAAGAAAAAACTTTTTGGATGATTATATAACCGAAAAACCCACAAAGTCAAGCGTAGTAACTTTGGTAAAAGTAGCACCCGAAAATAAACAAGCTATTTATAAAGCTTTTGAAAACGAGCCAAATATAACCGTGTTAGATAAACAATATTTAGCTGGTAGGTTTGTAGAAATCATCAATAATGATTTTGCAAAAATTGCTTTAATGACTTCGCTATTGGTATTTTTTGTGCTGCTTATTATGTATGGTCGTATAGAGCTAACAATGGTTTCTTTTATACCCATGTTTATCAGTTGGATTTGGATACTAGGTATAATGGGCTTGGTTGGCATACAATTTAACATCATCAATATAATAGTATCTACATTAATTTTTGGCTTGGGAGATGATTATAGTTTGTTCATAATGGATGGGCTGCTGCAAGAATATAAAACTGGCAAAAAGAATTTATCTTCTTTTAAATCTTCCATTCTTTTATCTGCCATTACAACAATAGCTGGGTTAGGCGTTTTAATATTTGCAAAACACCCCGCATTGCGCTCTATAGCAGTTATAGCCATTGTAGGTATTTTGAGTGTAGTTATTATGTCACAAATATTAATTCCATTTTTCTTCAATGCACTAATAAAAAATAGGGTTCAAAAAAAATTATTTCCATGGACGTTTATTAGTTTTAATAAATCTGCTTTTGCGTTTTCATTATTCCTTTCATGCAGTATTTTATTTGTAGCTATAGGTAGGCTTTTTGTACGGTTAGATGTAAAAGAAAAAGGGAAATTAATTTACCATACCATGCTGGCAAAAGCTTGTTGGTTTTTAATGTATGTAATGGGCAATGTAAAAAAGAAAATCATTAATCCTGATAACGAAAATTTTTCTAAGCCTGCCATCATTATTTGTAACCATCAATCTTCTTTAGATATTGTGCCGCTTATTATGCTGCATCCGAAAATATTGATGTTCACCAACAATAAAAAATGGAATGCGCCTTTCTTTGGCCCAGTTATTCGTATGGCAGATTATTTTCCGGCAGAAGAGGTAGATATGAATATGGGTAGGGTGTTAGATAGAATAAAGCAAGGCTACTCTGTAGTTATTTTTCCAGAAGGTACACGGTCAGAAGATGGTGTGGTAGGACGTTTTCATAAAGGCGCTTTTTATTTAGCTGAAAAATTAGGTGTAGATATTTTACCAATAATGATACATGGTACTAATTATACACTCACTAAAAAAGATGCATTGCTAAAAGATGGACAAGTAACTTTAAAATACTTACCAAGAATAAAACCCGAAGACCTTACTTACGGCAATGGTTATGCAGAGAGAGCAAAAAATGTAGGCCGTTATTTTAGAACCGAATTTGAAATCTTAAGAGCCGAGATAGAGCAACCAGCTTATTTTAGAGAAAAATTAATTTACAACTATTTATACAAGGGCCCATTTGTAGAATGGTATATGCGTATAAAAACGAAGTTGGAAAAAAATTACGATGTATTTCATGCGCTGGTGCCCACTGAAGGCAAAGTGCTAGATATTGGTTGTGGCTATGGCTTTATGAGCTATATGTTGGCTTTTACATCTACCAAAAGAACCATTACGGGAATAGACTACGACGAAGAAAAAATAGAAACCGCTAACCATTGTTTTAGTAAAACAGATAAAATAAATTTTGTACATAGCGATGCATTAAGTTTTACTTTTGAACAATACGATGCTATTATTTTGGCAGATATGTTGCACTATCTGCAACCAGATAAGCAATTGCAATTAATGGAGAAATGTATTGCTCAACTTAACGATGGGGGCATGTTAATTATTAGAGATGGCGATACGGATACTGCCGCTAAGCACAAACGAACAGAGTGTACCGAATTTTTCTCTACAAGACTCTTTAAGTTTAACAAAACCGACGCAGCTGGATTGTCGTTTCTTTCTGGGAAAACCATAAGGACAATAGCAGCAGAAAAACAAATGGAATGCAAAGAAATAAGTGATTCAAAAATTACTTCAAATACCATTTTTGTATTAAAAAAAGTAGTGTAAAATATGAACGATTATGATGTAATAATAATTGGCAGTGGCATGGGAGGACTTGTATGTGCAGACCTACTTGGAAGGGAAGGTTATAAAGTATGTGTACTAGAAAAAAATAAACAGGTAGGCGGCTCGCTACAAACGTATGTGAGAGATAAAGTAATATTTGACTCAGGTGTACACTATATTGGTGGGCTCAGCAAGGGGCAAAATTTATACCAAATATTTCAGTATTTGGGCATAATGGATAAGCTTAAAATACAACGCATGGATACCGATGTGTTTGATAAAATTATTATTGACAATGACGATAAAGCATATATACATGCGCAGGGTTACGAAAATTTTATTAAGCAATTGCTAAAAGATTTTCCTGCCGAAGAAAAAGGGCTGCGCTTGTATTGCGATAAAATAAAAGAAGTATGCGCTAAATTTCCGTTATACAATTTGCGGTCTGGTGGCGATTTTAATGAAAAAACATCGATACTCGAAATAGATACAAAAGCATTTATAGAATCGGTAACGGAAGATAAAAAATTACAAGCCGTGCTGGTAGGTAGCAATATGTTGTATGTATTGAAAGCTGGCAAAACACCTTTTTATGTACACGCTATGATACTGAATAGCTACATAGAAAGCGCTTGGAAATGTGTAGACGGAGGTTCACAAATTGGAAAACTTATTTTAAAAAATATTAGGGAACAAGGCGGAGAGATTTTTAGAAATACAGAAGTAAAAAAAATTATTGTTGAAGAAGGCAAGGTGAATGCTGTCGAACTTGCAGACGGTTCTCGCATTTCTGGAAAAATATATATTTCTAATATGCACCCAGTGCAAACATTAGAAATGACAGAAACAGACCTTATAAAAAAAGGATACAGAGGGCGTATAAAAGAACTTGAAAATTCTATTGGTGGTTTTGTAATGAATATTGTATTAAAAAAAGATACTATAAAATATTTAAAACACAATTATTATTACCACAAGGATGGGCATATTTGGGATATGACGGAGCATACAGACGATAATTGGCCACTTTGTTATGCCATATTTTTTTCAGCTGCATCTAGGTCAGAAGAATATGCAGAATCTATGACGGTACTGGCTTACATGCGTTTTGAAGAAGTGAAAAAATGGGACAAAACATTTAATACCGTTTCGGCGGAAAACAATAGGGGCGAAGATTACGATAACTTTAAAAAACAAAAAGCAGAAAAATTGCTCGATGTAATTGAAGAAAAATTTCCTGGGTTAAGAAATAGTATTGCCAATTATTACACCTCTACACCACTTTCTTTTAGAGATTATATCGGCAACCATGATGGCTCTATGTATGGCATTACAAAGGATTCTACCAACCCATTAAAAACATTTATTTCGCCACGTACAAAACTACCAAACTTGTACCTTACCGGACAAAACTTAAATTTACATGGTATCTTGGGTGCTACCATGAGTGCACTGGTTACCACTACTACCATTTTAGGAAACGAAAATATTATAGAAAAAATTAGAAATGCTTAATTGGAAAAAAATAGGAAGACGGCTGCTTCGTACACTTGGCGTTATGTTATTGCTGTTGCTAATACTGGTTATTTATTTGGTGCAAGTATCAAAAGTACCCAACCCTACAATAAAAGATATGAGTAGCTTGCAATGGCAACGTACAGAAAATAGCAAGGGTTTTTATACTTTAAAAGATAGTTGGTTTAGAAAAAGCAAAAGCGGTTTGTATGAGTTGTATGTGGAGGGAGGTGATTTTGAAAGAGGTGTGGTAAATGGCAAACTCACCCAAGAGTTGGTAATAAGGCAAGAAGACCATTTTAGCGAACAAATAAGCAAAATGGTACCATCGTCTTTTACCCGTAATTATTTAAAATACTTTATTGGTTGGTTCAATAGAAATTTAGATAAAAATATAACAGAAGAATATAGAGATGAAATATTTGGTGTATCAGAATCTGCATCTCCAAAATACGAATACTTAGGTACAAATTACCAACGCATTTTAAACTACCATGCGGCGCATGATATTGGGCATGCATTACAAAATTTAGCATTAGTAGGTTGCACTTCGTTTGGTACTTGGAACGATAAATCAGAAGACAGCACCATGATTATTGGGCGCAATTTTGATTTCTTTGTAGGCGATAAATTTGCAGAAGATAAAATTGTGGCTTTCTTTAGTCCCACGCATGGGCATAAATTTATGACGGTTACTTGGGGTGGGTTTATAGGCGCAGTATCTGGCATGAACGACGAGGGATTGTCTGTAACCATTAATGCAGCCAAGTCAGATTATCCCACAGGTTCGGCCACACCTGTATCTATTGTAACAAGGGAGATTTTGCAATACGCAAAAAATATTGATGAGGCAGTTGCCATTGCAAAAAAGAGAAACATGTTTGTATCCGAATCTTTTTTGGTAGCATCAGCAGCGGATAATAAAGCGGTGATTATTGAAAAAACCCCCACCGCACTTGATGTATACGATTCGCACAAAAATTTTATTGTGTGCACAAATCATTTTCAAAGTAATGGGCTAGCATCTTCAGAAAAAAACATAACACAAAAAAATGAAAGCGCATCGCCATACCGATATGAGCGCCTTATGGAATTATTAGAAGCCAATGGAAAAAATACGGTGCAAAAAACAATTAATATTTTAAGAAATCGTAAAGGTTTAAAAAATGAAGATATTGGCGATGGCAATGAAAAAGCCATCAACCAACTTATAGCACACCACTCGGTAGTTTTTGAACCAAAGAAAAGAATAGTGTGGGTATCTACAGCGCCGTGGCAATTGGGGCAGTACATTGCTTATGATTTGAATAAAGTTTTTGGATTAGGTGGTTTAAAAGAAGATAGAGAAATTGCAGATTCAAGCCTTACCATTGCTGCTGATTCTTTTTTGCTAACCAAAGAATATCGGAATTTTGAAATTTTTAGAAATTTTAAACAACGTATTTTCGATAATGAAAAAATAGATGCGGATAGCTTGGTAGCAAGTAATCCTCAATTTTACAATGCTTATGTATTGGCTGGTGATTATACTTTTAAGCAGAAAGATTACACAAAAGCACTAGGGTTTTATAAGCAAGCATTAACCAAAGTTATTGCTACAAAAAATGAAGAAGCGCATATACTAGAGCAAATAAAAAAAGCCAATAAAAAATTAGGACAATGATATTTGGCATAGGTACAGATTTAATAGAGGTAGAAAGGGTAGCTGAAAAAATGGAAAAGAAAATTGGTTTTAAAGAACTGGTTTTTTCTCCAAAAGAAATTAGCTATTGCGAACCTATGGCCAATAAATATGAGCACTATGCTGCTCGCTTTGCAGCCAAAGAATCTTTTTTTAAAGCCTTGGGTACGGGGTGGAAAAATGGTACAGCTTTTAATGAAATAGAAATTATTAACAACGAGCAGGGCAAACCAGAAATTTTTTTTATTGGCAAAACAGCTATTACAATTAATGAAATGAATATTGGAAAAATATTTGTTTCTTTATCTCATGTAAAAACAATGGCTACGGCAGTAGTTATTATAGAAAACAAATGATGTATTATCCCGAAACGGCATACCAACCAAAAGATAAGGTGCAACAAATGCAGGAAAAAAAACTGCAAGAGTTAGTTCACTATTTACAAGAGCACTCTACTTTTTACAAAGCGCTTTTTACAACACACAATATTGATATAGCTACTATAAGAACATTGGAAGACCTTAAAAAAATTCCGACAACATGCAAAGAAGATTTGCAACTGCATAACAATGATTTTTTATGTGTCGAAAAAAATAAAATAATTGAATACAGTTCTACATCAGGCACACTTGGTAGCCCAGTAACCATAGCACTTACAGAAAATGATTTAAATAGATTAGCCTACAATGAGCATGCCTCTTTTTCTTGCGCTGATGGATTTGCAGAAGATATTTATCAACTCATGCTTACGCTTGATAGGCAATTTATGGCGGGTATGGCATATTATTCTGGTATAAGAAAAATGGGTGCAGGTATTATTCGCCTTGGGCCTGGTGTTCCATCGTTGCAATGGGATACTATATTAAGGCTTAAACCTACAGCCATTGTAGCGGTACCATCTTTTATAATAAAACTTATTGAATATGCAGAGCAGCACAATATAAATATTAATGAAACAGCTGTAAAAAAAGCCATTTGCATTGGCGAGAATATTAGAAACAACGATTTTTCTTTTAACGCATTGGGTAAAAAAATTACCGATGCTTGGCATATAAAATTATACTCTACCTACGCCTCTACAGAAATGCAAACTGCCTTTACCGAATGCGGCGAAAGTAAGGGTGGACATGCCCAACCAGAATTGATTATTGTAGAAATATTAGATGAAAATAACAAGCATGTAGCAGCAAATGAAGCTGGCGAAGTTACCATAACTACATTAGGTATAGAGGGCATGCCGCTACTACGTTACAAAACAGGTGATATTTGTTTTTATAATGAATCGCCCTGTGCATGCGGCCGCACAAGCACAAGGTTATCGCCAATAGTTGGCAGAAAAAAACAGATGATAAAATATAAAGGCACTACTTTATACCCACCTGCACTATTCGATTTACTAAATGAAATGGAAAATGTGTTAGATTATGTAGCCGAAGTGTATAACAACGATATGGGAAACGATGAAGTGTTAATATACATTTTACCAACTGATATTTCTGACGAATGCGATAGAAAAATAAGGGCGAATTTGCAAGCTCGATTAAGGGTAAGCCCACACGTAAAATATGTAGACAAAGAAGAGATACAAAAAATGCAGATACAAGAAACGGGCAGAAAAATAATTAAGTTTATTGATAAGCGAATTTGAGGTCATTATTAATTTGTAGCATTACCTCTTTGCGTTTCACTTTGTCCAATAGCAACCATTATAGCTTCCATCATTTCATCGTTACTATTATTGTAATCTATTACTAAAGGGGCTTTAAATTTTACAGAAAGTACCGTTCCTTTTTTTATCATCCGCAATCCTTTTTTATCGAAAGCAGTATTAAAGCCACTAATATTTATTGGAATTACAATTGGTCTATTTTGTTTTATAAGTAGCACTGTTCCTTTTCTACCTGGTGCAAATGCTTTGGTAGTACCCTGCGGAAAATTTATAACCCAACTCGATTTTAAAGCTCTATCTATTTTTCTAGTGTCTGATGGGTCTAAGCCTTTGCGTACTTCGGTGCTCCCTTCGTTCCATGTTCTTTTTACGGTAATAGAACCTGCCAATTCAAAAAGGCGGGTTACAAAATTTTTTTTCATGGTTTCTGCAGCCGATACAAAAAATACACTTGTAAAAGGATTCAACAAATAATAGGGTACACCTAATTTGTTTTTTTTACGCCATTTTACAGCACAAAAAATATGTAGAAATGCTATTACTTCTGCAAAATATGTTTGGTGATTGCTTACAAAGAGTACATTTTTTTTAGGAAGACCCAACAGATGTTCTGTACCTTCTATTTTTATTTTATTAAATAATGCTAGCCCAGGATACGATACCGAACCTACTATTGCATACACAATAGCTCTTACGAATCTAGTATTTTTTAATTTGTCGGTAAAATTGCCCATAACTGTCTAATATGCAAATATTAGGAAAAATAATTTTAAGCAGTAAATTAGTTTTGAAATAAAAGAATGTCTTAATTATGCTAGAGTGTAAAAGAGGTTGCCTTTTTACAGCAACCTCTTCACTAAAAATTTTAATAGGTTTATACAATTTATTTTTTACTATCCTATTGTCCAAGTCTCCCTACCTTTCAATAATTTATCTAAATCGCCAGAGCCGTTTTTTGCTATCGCTTCATCCAATTGCATAGTCATGATATCTTCGTAGCAAGCACGGTCAGTTTCGTAAAATACGCCAAATGGCCTTGGTAAATGCCCTTGCAATGTAGGGTCATCAAACATGCGAATAAGTATTTGTGCTTTGTAAAAATCTTTTTCATCATGTATCCACAAATCATCTGTGCTTGCGCCTTCTGCTAGTTCTACAATCACAGGTTTAAATCCATCTAGCTTTATACCTTTATTTTGTGTAGCACCAAAAACTAGCGGCTTACCTTGTTCTAAAAACAATGCCTCTTCGGGCTTACTACTTTTTTCTGTAAAAATTTCGAAAGCGCCATCATTAAAAATATTGCAGTTTTGGTATATCTCTAAAAACGATGAACCCTTGTGTGCAGCGGAGCGAAGCAACATAGCTAGCAAATGTTTTGGATCTCTATCCATACTACGGGCTATAAAACTAGCATCTGCACCCATGGCCAAAGCAAGGGGATTAAATGGATGGTCAATACTGCCCATCGGTGTGCTCTTGGTTATCTTTTTTTCTTCTGATGTAGGAGAATATTGTCCTTTTGTAAGCCCATAAATTTGATTGTTGAACAATAAAATATTCACATCAAAATTTCTACGAAGCAAATGAATAGTATGGTTGCCACCAATGCTTAACGAATCGCCATCGCCTGTTACAATCCACACACTAAGCTCTGGCCTGGCAGCTTTAAGCCCGCTAGCCACAGCAGTTGCACGCCCGTGTATACTATGCATACCATAAGTGTTCATGTAATATGGAAATCGGCTACTACAGCCAATGCCACTCACAATTACAATATTTTCTTTTGGAATACCAAGCGTAGGCATTACTTTTTGCACTTGTGCCAATATGCTGTAGTCTCCACACCCTGGACACCAACGCACTTCTTGATCGGTAGTAAAATCTTTGGCGGTAAGTGCTGGTTTATCTGTAGTTAATGTATCTGACATGGTAATGGTTATTGTGCAAATTTACTGAAAACAAAGCGTTGTATTGCCCTATTTTTTGCTAAATAAATTGCCAACGATTTAAGGTTTTTACATCATAAAGCTAAATGGGTATTGCTGCTTTCATCGGCATCAGATAATATAGAAGGAGGAGTGAAGATTTTCTTTCTGTGCATCTGTGGCAATTTTTTTGCCACAGATGCACAGTTTTTACTTCTTAATACTCGATAGATATTGCTGTTTTCATCAGCATCAGATATTATAAAAGGAAACCAATATGTTTGTTTTCTGTCAATCTGTGGCTAGTACAAAATGCCACAGATGCACAGTTTTTATTTACTGATACTCAATGGGTATTGCTGCTTTCATCGGCGTTAGATATTATATAAGGAAACCAATATGTTTGTTTTCTGTGCATCTGTGGCAATTTTTTTGCCACAGATGCACAGTTTTTACTTCTTAATACTCGATAGATGTTGCTGTTTTCATCGGCGTTAAATATTGTAAAGAGGGAGAGAAGATTTTCTTACTTTAATGCTGTGTAAAATTTGTTACACTAAAAAGCCGTTGGTTTTACCAACGGCTTGGCCTCATTTGGCCCAAAATCACTTTGTTTAACGGCTCGGTTAGTAAACACATACCGAAGGCGTTATTGAGTTATTTGTAGACATTTATACCTCCTTTTTCTTTGGTGAATTATAACTCAATATACGAAAAAATTGAAAACAGGTTTATTTATCTGTCAGCATTTTGTAAAAAGTATCTTAAAGCATCTCTTCTTCTATTATGCCAATATTTTGTTAATTATTTCTTAAGATAAGTTTACCTTTACACTTGTACTAACCCAATAAACTTATCATGAAAAAAATCAACATTTTTGCGCAAGCAATCTTCATTTGCATAGCACTTATATCTACTGCATTTGCACAAACCTCCGGAAAAATTACAGATGCAACTACTGGCAGCCCAATAGCAGGAGCCTCAGTAATTGTAAAATCGAGTAAGGTAGGTACTACTACAAATGCTGTAGGCGAATTTACAATAGCAAGTAATGCAGGTGAATTTTTGTTAGTAACAGCAACTGGTTATACCCCACAAACCATAAAGGCTGGCATAGATTTAAATATTTCTTTAACAGCACTAGCTACCGACCTTACAGATATTGTAATAGTAGGTACACGTGGTGCGGCAAGGGCAAAAACAGAAACTGCTGTGCCTATAGATGTAATAAAAATAAACCAAGTAGGTGAGCCCACTGCAAAAATGGATCTTACTTCTGTTTTAAATATGGCAGCACCCTCTTTTAACTACAATAAACAAAGTGGTAGTGATGGAGCAGACCATGTGGACTTAGGCACACTGCGTGGCCTTGGACCAGACCAAACATTGGTTTTAATAAATGGTAAACGCCGCCATACAACTGCACTTGTAGCATTATTTGGTACTAGAGGCAGAGGTGCTTCTGGTACAGATTTAAATGCCTTTCCGCAAGCTGCTGTAGATAGAATAGAAATATTGAGAGATGGTGCAAGTGCACAATATGGTAGCGATGCCATGGCTGGTGTAATTAACATCGTACTTAAAAAAGACATCAATCATTGGACGATTAATACTGGGGTTGCAGGTTATTATGATACAAGATTTAATGCTTCTAAATTTAATGCTGGTAACCAATATGTAAGTGCTGGAAAATTAGATGGACAAACATTTTCACTATCTGCAAGTAATGGTTTTGCACTTGGTAATAATGGTGGATTTTTTAGTTTTGCTTTAAATGCACTTACACAAGGAAAAACATTTAGACAAGCCGATACCCTCAATTGGGAAACTAACAAAAATACATTACCAATTATAAATGAAGGTAGAAGAGCTTTTGGTGATGGTTCAGTAAAAACTTATGGAGCAAGTTACAACATGGAGTTGCCTATAAAAAATACAAATGCAGTATTTTATTCTTTTGCAATTGTTAACACAAAAGAGTCTGATGCTTTTGCTTATTCAAGAAATGATGATTGGAATCCTGAACGTTTTCCTACAGATGCTGGAGGCAATATAATATATGTACCAGGAATTATGCAGAAAACAAATAATGGCAAAACATATTTTAACCCTCATATTGGAACCAATATTAATGATGCATCAATAGCACTTGGCTTAAAAGGAAAAACAAATTGTGATTGGAATTGGGACGCAAGTATTACAACAGGTAAAAATGATTTTCAATTTAATGGTAGTGGTACTTTCAATGCATCATTAATTGGAAACACATCGAAAACTTCTTTTGAAGATGGTGGATATAGATTTAGGCAAACAACTGCAAATATTGACTTTAGTAAAAGTTTTAAAAATATTGCAAAGGGTTTGAATATAGGATATGGTTTTGAATACAGGAATGAAAAGTACAGAATTAATAAAGGTGAGGAAGCTTCTTACAAGTCTTATGATTTATCAAAAGCCCCAGGTGCACAGGGTTTTCCAGGATTTAGTCCACTAGATACAATTACTGCAAAACGACATAATTTTAGTGCTTATGTAGATGCAGAACTTAATATTACAAAAGCATGGCTTGTAGATGTTGCTATTAGGGGCGAGAATTACTCTGATTTTGGTAGCGTACTTACTTACAAATTTGCCACCCGTATAAAAGTTACTGATGGTTTTAATTTGAGAGGTTCAGCAAGTACTGGTTTTAGAGCTCCCTCATTACAACAAATAAATTTCACAAACACAAGTACTTCTTTTTTAAGTGGCAGCCTTGTACAGTCTCGTATAGCTAGAAATGGCGATGCTTTATCAAATAGCGTAGGCATTGATAAATTAAAAGAAGAAACGTCTGTAAACACAAGCATTGGATTTGCATGGAAACCAATTAAAGGTTTAACTTTTACTGCAGATGCCTATATGGTTAAAATAAAAGATAAAATTGTTATATCTGGTCTATTTGCAAGCGACCCTTCTTTGCCAAGTGCTTTTAATAGTCAACTGACAACACTGGGAGTATCCACCGCACAGTTCATAACTAACGCAGTAAATACAACTAACTTTGGGCTTGACGTGGTAATAGATTATACCAAAAAATGGGATAATAAGACCCTCAAAATTTTACTAGCTGGAAATATTCAGAAAGCAAAAGTTGACAAAATTAATGTTCCAACTGCTTTGAATAGCACCGCTTCTAATATTGAAACTTTTTACAGTAAAAGAGATATTGCATTTATTGAGTCATCAGCGCCTGCTTCAAAATTTAACCTTAGTATTGATTATGCTGTAAAAAAAATAGGATACAACCTTAGTTTTTCTACATTTGGTAAAATGAAGATGTTGGGCTTTGGTGATGTACCTAGCGACTTAGACCCTACAGTTTTAGTACCCGGAGAATATAACTATTCAGCAAAAGTTACAACAAACCTTTCTGTATCTTATAAAATCTCAAAAGCAATAAGTGTATTTGCTGGGGCAGATAATTTATTAAATATCCACCCTGATTTTTCTTTGAATCCACTAGCAAAATCTGCTATTGGTTATAACGAATCTGGTGGCGCATGGGATAGTGTTCAAATGGGCTACAACGGAAGAAAATTATTTACGAGGTTGGTGTTTAATTTTTAAACACTAATTTATAAGAACCAAAAAAGCTGATAACGTAAAATGTTATCAGCTTTTTTTGTGCCATCTTTAAATAAGCATATAGGGCTTGAGGTATAACAAACTTTGAACCTTGAACCTTCAACTTTGAACCACTAACTTTTCAACGCCTCCCAATACTCCGCTGCCCTCCTCGTATGTGGAATAACAATAGTACCTCCTACAATATTAGCTACCGCAAACACTTCATATAATTCTTCTGTACTTACATGTAATTCGTGTGCTTTGCCTACATGGTATTTTATGCAATCATCGCAGCGCAGTACCATACTGGCTACAAGACCTAACAGTTCTTTTGTTTTTACATCTAATGCACCGGCTGCGTAGGTATTGGTATCTAAATTCCAGAGTCTTTTTATAACTAGGTTTTCTTTGCTCAAAATAAGTTCGTTCATTCTTATACGGTAGTCGTTAAAGTCTTTTACTAAATCTTGCATGTATATTTTTTTAGAACGCAAAGGTACAAGCTACATTTTTCATATAAAGAGATAGAATTTTATATAAAAGAAAAGCTAAGTCGCTAACAAGTACTTACTTTGGAATTTTATACCATAAATTATTTGGCTGTTGTTATAGTAAATTAAGTAACGTAAATTGAAGGATAATTAAAAATAAATACACAATATCTTTCTTTTTTTATCGTTTTTAAAGTCATATTATGCTAGATAATCAAAGTTTTACGCCTAACTGTATTTTCAAGTATACGAATAATGCATAATGCCAATTAAACCATAAACACAAATGCGCATTTTTATAGATAAATTATGGAATAAAGCCATACATTTTGGTGTAACAGCTGGCATGAAAAATAAGACTGCAAAAAAAGCTGTGCAAATGAATATTATTGGCTTAATAACTTTTGCAAGCTTCCATCTTTTTTATTTTACTTTACTTTTAGTTTCTAGTGGTAGTAAGCAAAAAATATTTTTTTCTTATGCTATTGTACTGCTTTTTGCATTTTTTGTAGTACTGTCTGCTTTTTTTAAAAATAGAGTATTAACAAAAATATTTTTAATGTCTAATGCATATTTAGGCGTTTTTTTCTTTGATGTGTACTTAGGTTCTGCTGCAAGCATGGGTGTGTATTATTTCCCTTTTCTTTTTGTAACAATCAAAATATTTTCTTTAAAAAAAGAAAAATTGTTACTAATATTATTCATTTTATTACCCTTGTTGTTAAATATATTGGCTGGCACTATTTTAAAAAATCATTACGATACTAATATTCTAACATCACAAAATATACGAAACCTCAGAACTTTTAATTTCACATTTGCTTTTTTTCTGGTGCTGATGTATGCAAACTATATCATAAACTATGAAATTAAAAATGACACTATTATAGAAAATTCAAAAATAGCCTTACAAACATTGATAGATAATACCAATGGAAGTTTATGGAGCATTGATAGTAATTTTGAAATAATAGCGGCCAATAAACTGTATGTTGATAGCATGAAACAAATGTTTGATGTAAATATTGAGGCCGGCTACGATATTAAAAAATTAATGTATTCCAGCAGTTTTCCTGAAGAGTGGTTGGGGTTTTTGAAAAATGCTTTAGAAGGTAACAAAATTATAAAGGAATATGATATTAATGGAGTAATACACCAAATACATGCTGCACCAATAATAAAAGAAAACAACATTGTAATGGGTGCAGTTTTTCATGATACAAATATTAATGTGCGAAAAGAATATGAAAAAAATATTGATCTTGCAAATGCGGAATTAAAAAAAGCAGTTAAATCAAAAGAACAATTCTTATCAAATATGAGCCATGAATTGAGAACACCACTTAATGGCATAATTGGAATTTCTAATATTTTATTATCTGAAAAGCGTTTAGAGTCTCAAACGGAGAGTTTGGAAATGTTGAAATATTCATCAAATCATATGCTTGATATTGTAAATGACATATTAGATTACAATAAAATAGATGCAAAAAAAATAGAGCTAGAAAATACGCCATTTGATATAACTGATTTGATAAATAAAATAGCTGTTTTCTTTAATCAACAAGCTATTGAAAAAGGACTAAAACTATCGGTAAATACAGATAGCATAAACAAACTTATTGTAACTGGAGACGCTTTACGATTAAGGCAAATATTAAATAACTTAATAAGTAATGCCATAAAATTTACGAGCAAAGGCATTGTATCTATTAATGCTGAAAAAATAAAAGATAACGATGATGGCACTTTAAAAATAAAATTTACAATTACCGACACTGGTATTGGTATACCAAATGATAAACTAGATTTTATATTTAGTAGCTTCGGACAAGCAGATAATAAAATAACAAAAAAGTATGGCGGCACTGGTTTAGGCCTTACTATAAGTGCAAGGTTAGTAGAGTTAATGGAAAGCAAGATACACGTAGAAAGCATACATGGCGAAGGGAGTGTATTTTCGTTTGAGTTAGATTTTCATAAAGCAAATACCGAAAATTTATCACAAATAGCATCGGGTAGTTTACAACCCTTTGATGGAATAAAAGCACTTGTAGCGGAGGATAATAAAATTAATTTAATGGTTATTAAGCGTTTTTTAAATAGTTGGGGAATAGACACTGCTAGTGCAGAAAATGGAGAAATCGCCTTAGTAATGGCTAAAGCTAACAAGTACGATTTAATCTTAATGGATCTTAACATGCCTGTAATGGATGGCAAAACAGCCTCACTTCATATAAGAGAATTTGATAAAGACATTCCAATAATAGCAATAACCGCTAACATAGGAGAAAACTTAAAAAGTGAACTACTAACGTTTGGAATAAATGATTACATACCAAAACCATTTGTACCAGATGTGTTGCATAATGTAATAGCTAAAACAATAGCTAAATAAAACAACCTTAAAAAATTTGAGCAAAAATTTTATAGAAAAAAACATCTTGCTTTTTCTTTAAAATGTCTATTTACAGCAGTGTATTATAGCTTATATTTGTATGAATCTAAACTATTTATTGCATGAAAAAATACCTCAAAATTTGTTTTATTTATTTAATTTTTAGTGTTCCTTTTTTTTGCAATGCATGGGGCTTGTTAGGTCATCGTATTATAGGACAAATTGCAGATAGTTACTTAGCTCCAAAAACCAAAACAGAAGTTATAAAAATACTTGGGTTTGAGAGTGTAGCAATGGCTAGCAATTGGCCAGATTTTGTAAAAAGCGACCCCGCTTACAAGTACCTTTCTCTTTGGCATTATGTAAATTTTGAAAGTGGTATATCTTATGAAAAAATGGATACATTTTTAAAAGCAGATACTACAACTAATGCCTATACAAAAATAAATTTCTTAACATCAGAATTAAAAAATAGTAAGCTTTTACCTACAGAAACAAAACAAATGTATGTGCGCCTACTCATACATATTATAGGCGATGTACACCAACCATTACACCTTGGCAAAATTGAAGATAGAGGCGGTAATGCTATTAAAGTAAAATGGTTTAGTGCCGAAGTAAATTTACATCAAGTGTGGGATGAAAAACTTATTAGCTATCAGGAATTGAGTTATACCGAATATGCAAATGCCATAAATTTTACAACGCTTGCCCAACGAAAAACTTGGCAAAAGCAAACCCTTAGCCAATGGATGTTTGATACTTACCAGCTCACCGAAAAAGTATATGCAGAAACTGTACCCGATAGTAGATTGGATTTTTTATACAATTTTAAATTTATTGCACCGCTTAATGACCAGTTGCTAAAGGGTGGTGTGCATTTAGCTGGTGTGTTGAATGAGGTGTTTAGGTAAAAAAATTATACTCAAAAAATACAGATGCCAACTTTTAAAAAGTTGGCATCTGCATTTTTATTTACCCTCCCCCACTCCCGCCAAAAAATCTTTCACACCTGCTACCATTGCCTCTACCATCTTTTGCTGAAAAGCTGGATTTAACACCAGTTCTTCCTCTGCAGGATTACTAAGGAATAAAGTTTCTACGAGTGCATTGGGATATTCTGTAGGGCTATTTAGCATAAAATTAAATGCAGCAATATTGCCATATTCTCTTAAACCCAGTTGCAACATACGTTTGTTTATATGGTAACTCAAATTTCTAAAGCCAATATATTTATACAAAGAGCTCGTGCCGCCTGCACGTATAGGGTCGCCAGAAGAATTGAGGTGTATGCTAATAAGTAAATCGGGTGTATTATCTCTAAAAATTAATATGCGCTCTTTATTGTCTACAAACTTTTCGGTGGTACGGGTCATTATTACTTTTGCACCTTCGTTTAATAAAGCCTGTTGTAGTTTTAAAGAAATGGCAAGTGTCAATTCTTTTTCGGATGAACCAGTAGGCCCACCAGCACCTGTATTGCTGCCTCCATGCCCTGCATCTACAGCTATGGTTAAGTTTTTTAATGCTAGGCTTGCAGGTTGTTGTTTTATTTTTATGGTTAGCAAATTGCCTTTGTAATAAATGCTATGCCCCCAATGCTGTTTGTGTTTTAAAAAAATGCTAATGCGAAAAATACCATCTTGCACTTGTTCATACGTTACATTTTTTATTTCTTTACAGCTTTGCAATTGTGTTATCCAATTGGTATTGTTGGTAGCACCAAATACATCTACAATAATTTTTGATGGGTCTATTTCTTGTATAGACTGGTAAGGCAATTTGCTGGTAAGCCCAACCGTTACATAATCGTATGCACTATCGCCAAACACTTGCCAGCGCTCCGTTAGCGATGTACTAGCAAATGTACCCTTAGGTGCAAGTGATACCACATCGTCTGGTATATAAGCTGTTTTATATGGTGCTAATTGTACTTTATAATCGCCCCCTACTTTACCAATAATTTTTAATCGAATCATACTATCTATGTATCCAATTTTTGCACCGCCCAACCTATCTTCACCAAGGCCATAGAGCAAATGTGCAAGCCTTCCTTTTGTGATACATACATCGCTACTCAATGGATTTAAAATAGCAAATGTATTTTTTGTTTCTACCGTCACTTGTTGTCCATCTGTGGCTTTTATAGTTACTGGTATTTTTATTGCAGCAAAATTATCTGTAGCTTTTACAATATACTCTCCTTGATAAATGCCAGCCATACCTTTAGTAGCACTGGTAGGCATTTCGTACAACACCGTTCCATTTATGGTGCTCACATTACTTGCAGGAAAAGCTTTTACTTTAAATTGTATTTTATCGCCAGCCATCAATATCAAATTGCCTTCGGGGAATGTTTGTATGCTTTCTATGCCCAATGTTTTTACTGGCTCAGCAGGCTTTGCTGGAGTGTAAGAAAAGCCCATAGTTTTAGTGCTTGTTTTACCTAGCGCATTTGTAGCTGTTATTAAAAAACTTGTATCGCCTGGTCTCAAATTTACTTCGAATGCAAATGCACCTGTACTATACACTCTTACTGCATTATCATTTATTGTAAGCAAGCATGTTTTGCAAGTACTGCCAATTATGAATTGTCTGGCGCTAGTAACTGTGTTTACTGGCTTTGTAAGCTCTACAAGGCGTATGAAGGGATTGTCTTGTGCACGTGTCAATAAGCATGTGCATATAAGCATCAAGGATAATACAATTTTTGGCATGTTGTTATTTTTTATAATTATTTTAAAAGTACAAAACCTATAAGTTTAATAGTCTAATAGGTTTAAATTTTTTAATGAATATTTTATATCTTTTACTCACTCCACTCATACCCATTTCTTTCGCATCTAACCCTGCAATAATTTCATTTACACGTATAGCTATTTCTTCAACTTGCTCAGTAAATATTTTGCAGAATTACAATTTGGATGAGCCGCAGCATTTAAAACAGAAAATCCTTCTTTTAAAATCCTCTTAGCAAACCCTGGCTTGCTGGGGCCAATTCCTCTGCCAGTTTCTACTACAAAAATTTCCCTTAATTTTTCTCTAGGACTATTTTCATTTTCTGGAAAATCAAACTTGTATTCTTTTCCGAAAACTTTTGACAAAGTAATGCTATCAGCTAAAAACCAAGATTCTACTTGCTTTACAGAAATAATTACTATGACAGTTTCTGGTGCATTTATTCTTTCTTTCGTTTTTGTTATGCATAGGTCTTCATCTAAATCTGTAAGTATAAATATTTTTTCTGCACCATCATCTTTGAGAGACTCAATAAATGGAGTGATATTTTTAGGCAATAAATTACCATTGCCAGTTGCATCAATGGCATTTACCAACTGAAGATTATTGAGCGCTAAGATGTTTTTGAAATTGGTAGAGTCAACAATAATTTTTTCTGTTTCTCCTTCGCAAATAAAACCAACTTTTACCATGGCACTCCGCCTCCCAGCACATTGGTAAGCCAAGCTTCATCCATTGGTAAGCCGTGCATATTTTTATCTTTTATTTGCTTTGGTACGGTTATGCCATTTTCTTTGTTGATGATGATAATTTCTTCTGTTTGTAATTGGTTTACCAAAGTTTGAGAGTGCGTGTTTAGCCAAATATAATGTCCTTTTTCTTTGCATTGTTCTCTAAAAAAATTAACGAGTTCCTTTACCACATATGGGTTTAAGCCATTTTCAGGTTCTTCTATACAAAGAAATTGCGGTTCATCGGTTTGATAGATTGCAGTAAGTAAACAAAGTATATTGTAAGTACCGTCCGATATTAAATTTTTGCCAAAAGGTTTTTCATATCCTTCTTCGTAAAACTGTATAAAAGATTTTTCACTAATGTCTTTTTCAATTTTAATATCACTAAAACCTGGCCTTAATAAATTGAGCCATTCTTTTATTTCTAATGCTTTTAATGGATTTTCTAAAACTCGTTTTAAAACATTTTCTAAATTATCGCAGTTGAAATTTAGTTTTTTATCGGAGTTAGAGAGGTTGAGTTTGTTAGCTTCTTTGGTTGTTATAAATATTCTTGAGAATTGTCTTGTGAATTGGTTATAAAATTTTAATCCTTCAGATTCAACCTCAAATATTTTTTCATTTTCAATTCGTTCAACATTTGTAGCAGAACGCTTATCAATTTCATAATTTGAGCTGCGAAAAAATTCATTAGTATCATGATTGGGATTAGATAGGCTAACAAATACTATTTTATCATAAATACTATTAAAGTTTATAAAATTTTTCTGTCCTCCGAATAATTCGTTAACATCTTCATTTTCATAAAGCCATCTAAAATTGCGATACTCCAATGCCTCAAAAATATTACTCTTCCCCACACCATTAGCTCCCACAAATACCGAAAATGGGTTTGGCTCAATCAATTCAAAATTGAGTAAAGTTTTAAAGTTGTCTATTTTAAGGCTCTTAATTTTCACGAACGTAAAGTTAATAACATTTATAAATGCTAAATAATAATTTTACAAAATTTTACACCCCTTCACTTAACTCCAACCACCTCATTTCTTTTACATCCAGCGCTGCAATTATTTCATTTACCCTTACACCTATTTTTTGTATTTCTTCATAAGGAATATTTTCACTCATTTTCAATTCCAACGTTTCCTTTTCCTTTTGCAAAGCAGGAATATCTTTATCTAAACTTTCTAGTTCGCTTTTTTCTTTAAACGATAATTTTTTAGGGCTATTGCTATTAGCATTAGATTGTACAACTGGCTTTGGTTCTGGCTTATCTTCTATACTCACCATATTCATTTTACCATCATCTTTTTTGGTACCCGCTTCTATTTCTTTTAAGTAAGCTCTGTATTGTGTATAATTTCCAGGATAATCTTTTATTACACCTTCGCCTTCAAATGCAAATAAATGTTCTACCATTCTATCCATAAAATAACGATCGTGGCTCACAATTAAAATACAACCTGGGAAATCCATTAAAAATTCTTCTAGCGTACGTAAGGTTTGCAAATCTAAATCGTTGGTGGGTTCATCCAGAATAAGAAAATTAGGATTTACAAAAAGTACACTCATTAAATGCAAGCGCCTTTTTTCACCACCACTAAGCTTGCTAAGCGGTGTAAATTGTTGCTGTGCATTAAAACCAAATTTCTCCATAAACATGCTAGCACTAAGCTTTGTACCATCTGCTAGTGGAAAATATTCCGCCATATCTTTTACATATTCTATAGCACGTTTATCTTCTTTGTACGATAATCCTTCTTGGTTAAAATTACCAAACACAACGGTATCACCATGGGTTATTTTACCACTATCTGGTTCTTCTTGTTGTAAAGCTATTTTAAGAAAGGTAGATTTACCCACACCATTTTTTCCAACAATACCAACTCTTTCGCCACGTTTAAAAGTATAATCAAATCCTTTCATAATAAGCTTGTCGCCATAAGACTTGCCCACTTTTTTCATTTCTAAAATCTTGCCACCAAGCCTTGTCATTTTTACTTGCAAGCTCACTTCTGCATCTTCTTTTTTCACAGTTACTCTTTCTTCTACATCTTTAAACGCATCTTGCCTACTCTTACTTTTTACTGTACGAGCTTTTGGTTGCTTACGCATCCACTCCAATTCTTTTCGAAAAATATTTTTATCTTTTTGAAATTCGCTCGCCTCTATTTCTTGCCGTAAACTTTTTTGCTCTAAAAAATAATCGTAATCACCTTTGTACACAAAAAGTTTTTCTTCATCCATTTCTATTATTTCGTTACACACGGTATCTAAAAAATAACGATCATGCGTTACCAATAAAATGGTCATTTTGTGTGTACCCAAAAAATCTTCCAACCACTCAATCATACTCACATCTAAATGGTTGGTAGGTTCATCCATTATGAGCAAGCATCTGCCTTCGTGCAATTGTGCTTCTATCAATGCTTGCGCAAGTGCCACACGCTTACGTTGCCCACCACTAAGGGTGTTCATCACCGCTTCTATATCATGTAGATTTAATTTCCCCAGAATTTGCTTTAGCTCACTTTCAAAACTCCAAGCATTCAACTCCTCCATTCTCCCCATTATTTCAGAAAGCAAATCCATGTCTTCATTGCCTTCATCAAGGTATTTTTCGTACTCACTTACGGTTTTTATTACAGGGTTGTCTAGTCGCAATACATTTTCACGAATTGTTTTATCTTCCATAAAAGGCGTATCCTGCTGCAGCATAATCACTTTTACATCTTTATGTACCCACACTGTGCCTTCGTCGGCTGTTTCTAAATTTGCAAATATTTTGAGCAAAGTCGATTTTCCTGTACCATTTCTAGCTACAAAAGCTATTTTATCTCCTTCTTCTACATGAAATGAGATGTTTTTAAACAAAGTTCTTATACCAAAACTTTTACTAATGTTTTCTACCGAGGCGTAATGCATAGCGGCAAAGATAGCTAAGCGTTTTTAGTTTATTATTTTAGAATCCATTTAACAATAATTAATTAATTTTAAAAACAACATAATGAACATTTTCAAGCAATAAATTATATCTTCGCCGCTAAAATATTTGAGCAATGCATTGTATTTTAATAACTGGTGGCGCTGGTTTTATTGGTTCTCATTTAACTAGATTATTCGTAACAAAATACCCTGATTATAAAATCATAAATCTTGATGCGCTTACTTATGCAGGTAATCTTGAAAACTTAACAGATATAGAAAAATTGCCCAATTACACTTTTGTAAAAGGCAATATTACTGACCTCAATTTATTGAAAAAACTATTTGAAGAGTACCAATTTACAGGCATATTACATTGTGCAGCAGAGAGTCATGTAGATCGATCTATTACTGACCCACTTGCGTTTGTAACCACCAACGTAATGGGCACATCTGCGTTATTGCAAACCGCTAAAGAAAGTTGGAAAGGAAATATGGAGGGTAAAATTTTCTACCATATTTCTACAGATGAAGTGTATGGCTCGCTAGGTGATACAGGCTTTTTTACAGAAGAAACACCCTACGACCCACGCAGTCCATACTCAGCGTCAAAAGCAAGTAGCGACCATATGGTCCGTGCATTTTACCATACATACAAATTGCCAATAAAAATTAGCAATTGTAGCAATAACTACGGGCCTTATCATTTTCCTGAGAAATTGATACCGCTTTGTATAAATAACATCATCAACAAAAAACCATTGCCTATTTATGGCAAAGGAGAAAATGTACGTGATTGGCTCTTTGTAGAAGACCATGCAAGAGCGATAGATGTTATTTTTCATAATGGCAAAATTGGCGAAACATACAATATTGGGGGGCATAACGAGTGGACAAACATAGCACTGGTAAAAGAACTCTGCAAGCAAATGGATGAAAAATTGGGTAGAGAAAAAGGTGAATCTGAAAAGTTAATTACATACGTAACAGATAGAGCGGGGCATGATTTGCGTTATGCAATAGATGCTACTAAACTAAAAGATGAATTAGGTTGGTTGCCTTCTCTTCAATTTGAAGAAGGCATCAGTAAAACAATAGATTGGTATTTGGAGAATACGGAATGGTTGGAAAACATTACCAATGGCGAATACGAAAAATATTATCAAATTCAGTATAAAAATTAATCTCATCAATTTAATATTAAAATTTTATGTCAATTTTTACAAGTTATTTAAAAAAAGTATTTTATAAAAAGTATCTTTCTAAATACGATTTTGGTAACGAGTCTCTAGAAGCAATGAAAATAGTGAAAGGGTACACTATGTCAACACCAATTGATATGGCAACTCTTTATGAATTGGTCTTACACTTAGATAAATACAATATAGTTGGTGATTTTGTTGAGTGTGGTGTATGGAAGGGAGGGTCTGCTGGTATTATGGCAAAAGCTCATTTGTGTAAAAAAGACTCTTACAGGCAAGTGCATTTATTTGATATGTTTGATGATATTCTTGCCCCAAATCCTAAAGTTGATGGCAAGCAAGCCATGCAAGAATTCAATGACCATATAAAAAAAACTGGCAAAAATATATCTGATTATGTAGATTCCTCAAAACCTGTAAAAGGTTTTTATGATGGACATGGAGGAGCCGGGAGTGTAGAAATAGTTAGAGAGCTTTTGGTAAATAAAATAGGATTTCCTGAAAATAAAATTAAAATTTATAAAGGGTTATTTCAAGATACAATTCCTTATGCAACAGATATTAAGCAGATAGCGTTATTAAGATTAGATGGAGATTGGTATGATTCCATTAAAATTTGCCTTGAGCACTTTTATGATAGGGTTGTAAATGGTGGAGTTGTTATTATAGATGATTATTCTTCATATGATGGATGCAAAAAAGCACTTGACGAATTCATGGAGAGTAAGAAGTTAACATTCTTTAAATGCTATTCAAGACCGCAAACTAGATTTTTCTTTAAATATTGATTTTAAAGAATGGTGAAATATTCAAAAAATATTATAGATAATTAAAAATGAAAGGTATAATACTAGCAGGGGGGTCGGGTACAAGGCTTTACCCAATTACAATGGGAATAAGCAAACAGCTAATGCCTATTTATGATAAGCCAATGATTTATTATCCATTAAGTACATTGATGCTTGCTGGAATAAAAGAAATTTTGATTATTACCACACCTGAAGATCAAGCACAATTTATCAAATTACTTGGCAATGGTAGCCAATGGGGTTGCGATATACAATACGCAAAACAGCAAGTACCCAATGGACTTGCTCAAGCTTTTGTAATTGGTGAGGAATTTATTGGAAAAGAAAAAGTAGCACTGGTACTTGGCGATAATATTTTTTATGGTAGTGGTTTTAGTAAATTATTACAACAGTCTGCACAAAACGAAGGAGCCACCATATTCGCTTACTCTGTAAGTGACCCTGAAAGATATGGTGTTGTTGAGTTTGATAAAGACTTTAATGCACTTAGTATTGAGGAAAAACCTGAAAACCCAAAAAGTAACTATGCAGTACCTGGACTTTATTTTTATGACAATGAAGTAGTAGAAATTGCGAAAAATATAGAACCAAGCCATAGAGGGGAGTATGAGATTACTACGATAAACGATTTTTATTTACAAAAGAAAAAATTAAAAGTAGCGGTGCTAGATAGAGGTTTTGCGTGGTTAGATACTGGTACGTTTGATAGCCTACATGATGCATCGGAATATGTACGTGTAATTGAAAAAAGGCAGGGTTTGAAAATCGGATGCTTGGAAGAAGTAGCTTATAGAATGGGGTTTATTGACAAAGAGCAATTGGAGAAATTAGCTAAGATTCTACAAAAAAGCGGATATGGAGATTATCTAAAGAAGTTAATAGAGAGCAAAAAATAACACTAAAATCTATTTCATTAAGACAATTTTATAATTAACATAGAAATCGTCTTAATAATACGAAATAAAAAATATTACATGTACGACAATCCGCACAACCCCCTTGCTTGGATAAGAGGTATTGAAAAAGGTAACGTAAAAATAGGAGCTAATGTTTGGATTGGGCCTTTTTGTGTAATTGATGGTGAGTATGATAAAGTAGAACTTGGTGACAATGTAAATGTTTCCTCCGGGGCTCAAATAGTAACACACGATACTGTAAAAAGATGTTTAACTGGAGGAGGATTTAAACTTGTTGAGCATGCACCAACGACTATTGGCAATAATGTTTACATAGGAACAAATGCAGTAATTCTTAAAGGTTGCACTATTGGAGATAATTGCATTATTGCAGCAGGGGCTGTTGTAAAAGAAAATACCGTGATACCAGCATACAGTTTAGTCGTTGGAGTACCTGCAATAATTAAAAAAAATATTGAAAAAGAATTTAAAAATTGGATAATTAATGATACCATTTAATAAGCCATTTATAATTGGCAAAGAAATAGAATATATACAAGTGGCAGTAAAAAGTGGTAAAATATCTGGTGATGGAATGTTTACCAAAAAATGCCATGATTTTTTTGAAAAAAAATATGGATTTAAAAAGGCATTGCTTACCACAAGTTGTACTGATGCTTTAGAAATGGCGGCAATTTTATGTAATATAAAGCCTGGTGATGAGGTTATTGCTCCATCATACACATTCGTAAGTACGGTAAATGCTTTTGTATTGAGAGGGGCAAAAATTGTATTTGTAGATAGTGAAGAAAATAACCCAAACATAGATCTCAATAAAGTTGAAGCATTAATAACAGACAAAACCAAAGTGTTAATAGTAGTTCATTATGCTGGAGTGGCTTGTGATATGGATAAGGCCATTGAAATAACAAAAAAGAACAATTTATTTTTAGTAGAAGATGCTGCTCAAGCAATTGATAGCTTTTATAAAGGTAAGCCTTTGGGCTCGTTTGGTCAATTTGCTGCTTTTAGTTTTCACGAAACAAAAAATATTATTAGTGGAGAAGGTGGTATGTTAGTAATAAATGATGAGCAATTTATTGAGAGGGCAGAAATAATAAGAGAAAAAGGAACAAATAGAAGTAAATTTTTTAGAGGAGAGGTAGATAAATATGGCTGGGTGGATATTGGTTCATCTTTTTTACCATCCGAAATAATTGCGGCATTTTTGTTTGCTCAACTGGAGCACTTAGATGAAATACAAAACCGAAGAAAAGTGATTTGGAAATCCTATCATGAATCTTTTAAGATATTAGAAGAAGAAAATAAAATTTCGTTACCTGACATACCTATTTATGCAACAAATAATGCGCATATGTTTTACTTAGTTTGCAAAACGGCATCTGAAAGAACTGCACTAATAAGTCATCTAAAACAAAAAGAAATTCTCCCAACTTTTCATTATTTATCATTGCATAAAAGTAGTTATTTCAATGATAATATCAACGAACATCCATATTCCGATAAATTTACAGCGTGTTTAGTAAGGCTACCTTTCTTTTATCAATTAACAGCAGCAGAACAAAACAAAGTTGTAGAAAACGTATTAAATTTTTACAATAATTAATTAAAATAAATGAAAGTACATGTTTATGGCAATACGTTAAATAGTGCCTATCATCTAACAAAAATCCTTAGAGATAAAGGAATTGATGCAGAAATGTTTTTAGATAACACTTCACCTCATCAACAAGATTATCCTTGGTGGGATGATTCAACACTTAACGAAAACAATTTGCCTTCTTGGGTGCATTATTATAAAACATTCCCATTTTTTATATTGCCAAATAGGCGAACTAAAGATATGGTAAAACATTTCTCTAATTGTGATGTAGCTTTAGTTTCATGCTATGGCCCTATTTTAGCAATGAAAGCAAAAGTTCCATTTGTGTTTTATAGTTTAAGTAGCGATCTTAATATGATTGATATTAAAAAAGATTTTAAAGTTGCTATTTATAACAGTAGTAACTTATTGAGTAAACTAAAAAAAGTAATTAAAATACTCACATTTTCACGATTACAAAAAAAAGCAATTGTAAAATATAGTAATGAAATTATAATTTACATGGGCTATCAGTATAACCCATACATAAAGGCTTTTAATTTGCAAACTAAAACCCATAAACTCTGCTACCCTAAGGATATAATTAATTATGGAGTGGAAATGAATATTGATTTAAATGAAAAATATAAAAAATATAAAACTGTTTTTTTTATGTTTTCAAGACACACTTTCGCATCGGTATGGAACGAATTTAAAGGAAACGATAAATTTGTAAACGCATATATTAGATTTGTAAAAGAAAAAAATCCAAATACTTTACTTATTACTGCTAACAAGGGCGTTGATGTATCAAAAACTAAAAAGATAATTGAGGAAGCAGGTATAGAACCTTTTATAGAATGGGTAAGCGATATGCCAAAATATCTTTTAAAAAATTACCAATCACTACCTAATGTTGTAATGGTTGATAATTTTTGGCATGACAAATGGTATGTGCAATTTCCTGAAGATAAAGATTCGCCCAAGGTTGGCTTTGGTTTTGGAAGTTTAGAATCACTTGCATCAAAAAGACCATTAATTACAGCTTTTAAAGATCAAGACTTTTATAATAATGAGCAGCCCCCTATTTTTGATGCTTTTACAGAAGAAGAAATTTATAAAAGATTAATTGAAATATATGATTTAACATCCGTAGAACTACAAGAACATGGTAATAAGGGTTATGAATTTGTATTAAATTGGCACGAGCAAACAAATGTGATTCAAACACATATAGATATTATAAACAAAGTGTATAAAGACTCCAAAAAGTAAAAATAACCCACTGCGCAATTTTATAAATATATTTAAAGAAAGCTTCATAGTTTTTATTGTAGAATATCTGATACTAAGTGCTCAGGTTTTTGCAACCGTTGCATTAAAACATACCTATGGTCTAAATACTGTAGGTGAATATGTAATGGTGTTAACTATTTCTCAAATAGCCATAGTTGGAATAAGCCTACCGTTTTCTTTCCTAATTAGAAGAGACCTCTCGCTACATAACCAACATGAATCCAATAATTTTATAACCAATGTAAATTATTTTAGAATAATAAATATTTTTATAGCAATTATATTGGCATTCCTAATAACTCCATTTTGTTCAAACAGCATTTCAAAATTAACGCCTTTTCTTATTTTAATGCTACTTGCAAAAGGTTTTGAGATGCTTAATGATACTTACTTTGTAACCTATCAATCATTATCAAAATACAAACTTTATGCTATTTTAAAAATAGGCTATGCTGTATGCAGTATTGGTAATGTTGTTGCATTGTATTTTTCAATTCATGCATTGGAAACTTTTTATATAATGCAAGTTGTTATAGCATTAATATTTTTGATTATAAATAAATTGATTAGTAAGGCAAAAGGTTTGGTGAAGGATATTATTAACGTACTTAATTTAAAATTTAACGCTGAACGCAAATATCTCTTGAAAGCATCGTGGCCATTGATTGTAAGCGGGTCGGTATTTCAAGCAAGCTCAAGAATAAATATTTTTATTATATACTCAATAATTGGAGCTAAGGACTTGGGTGTTTTTTCGATATTGCTTTTGATAAGCAATATCTTTTCTGGAGCTAGTAGCTCTATTGGGGTGGTTGTTATAGGTAAATTTACAATTTTAATTAATCGCTCTTTAAAAGAATTTAGAAGGGTTTTTACAAAATCGCTTTTTCTTTTTTTGGGAATAGGTTTTTTGTTAGCTCTACTTTACACCTTAGCATTTCCATTTATTCAAAACTTTTACAAAATAGAAATATCAAAGATTTTTTACCTTAATGTTACTTTTGCTGTTACAATTCCAATTCTATTTTTAACAGGTTGCATAGGCAATATCTTTCTAATCCTTAAAAAACAAATTCTTGTACTTTATATTACACTTACTGTACTGCTGGTAAACATACCTATATATACAACTTTCGTTAAATTATATGCTTTAAATGGAGCTGGTTATGCTTATTTTATAACTGCGTTATTTCAGCTTTGCTTAATCTTAGTTACAGCTTACATTGTGATAAACAAAAGTCAAAAAAATAAATTGTAGTAATTAAATATTATTGTTTGTAAGAACCTAATGTGAAATTTAAATAGTTTTATAGAGTAAAATTTATCGGGTGCACTTAAAACTACCTATACAATTATATTTTTACATCACTGAGCATTTATTGCAGAAAATATAAGAAAATAGTATTTAACCAGAATTTTTTTACCTTTTTCTTTTAGTAGTCTAACTCCCTTCGACAATATTAAAAAAACAATTTACTTTTTAATAACTATATATAATTTTGTATGTTTAGAGAATTAATCTAACTCGTAAATAAATCTATGAAGTACAAATTTGTTTTTACAATTATTATTCAATTTGTTTTATTTATAAAGCTTGATGCGCAAGTTAATCGTTATTCAATTAACATCTACATTTCTCAAAAAAATTATGACTCTGTAAAGCATGAATTGAATTTATTTATAAGCGAAGTAAATAAAGTCAAAAAAATAAATTTTAAAATAAATAGCATCGAAGAAAATAAAAATGATGGAATTTTATTTGTGAAAATTGACAACGTTAAACATAACCTGTTAAAGAAATTTGACTTTAGAAATCAAGAAGCTTTTTACTTTGAATGTTCCACTAAAAAAGTAACAATAATTTCATCTTTTGCTTTAGGCTTTAAGCGGGCATTAATATATTATTTAGATAAAATGGGGTTTTACTATTATGCCCCAATGCCCGAGTGGCATATAAAACCATTACAAATACGCTTATTTGGTTACAATAGCGAATTTGTTTCTCCAAGTTTTTTTACAAGAACTTTTTTTATCGGACATGGTATGGGACCAAAAAGTAAAGCTATAGTAGCGTTTGATTTTTGGAAACAAATGAATAATGTAAATGGAGGTATAATTACCCAAACAGATCATGTTTATCAAGATATTGTTGAAAGAAATAAACCTGAATTTTTAAGAAATACCAACTATTTAATCAATCAAAATAATAAAATAAACCCTTTAGTAAATCCCAAATTTAATTTGTTAGATGAAAATGTGGTAAAATTAGTTTTAGAGGATTCTAGAAAAAGGATAGAATTAGATATACTTAGAAATGGACATTGTGATATGATTTCTATGGAACCTAGTGATGGAAACGGTTTTGAAAATGCAAGTGAAAAGTTAAAGTTAGCTATAGGCGATGCATCGAATCAAACTTATTGGTTAGCTAATAAGGTTGCAGAATACAATAAATTAAAATATCCAAAAGTATTATATGGTCTGCTTGCCTATAATAACCACATTTTGCCACCAACTTTTCCAATCGACAAAAACATATTTATTGCAGTTACTAATGGATTCAACTTTACTGAAAAAAGTATACCCGAAATTTTACAATTGTACAAACATAAAGTAAAACACTTAGGGTTTTATGAATATCTAGATGTATATGATTGGACGCTTGATTTACCCGGTCTATCTGTATCGTCCTCATACACTAAAGTTGAAAAAAATATTAAAATGGCATACTCAAATGGAGTACGATATTTTCATGGTGAGTCATCCTCTGGATGGATAAATAGACTTTTAGGTCATTATATATTAACAAAAAAATTATGGAATATAAATATTAACGCTATATCAATAAAGGAAAAGCTACTTAATGACTGCTTTGGTAATGTAAAAAGTATAATAGCCCCTATTTTTGAAAGCTGGAGTCAAAATAACGCTAAAGTATTAAATGAGTATGAGACAATAGATTGGTACTATACATTGCTTAGAGCAAAAAAATTAGCTAATAACGATGTTATAAAATTGAGAATTGATGATGTTATTAATTATGTAAAATATTTAATTCTTTACAACGAAGTGAAAAAAAATAATTCTTTAGAAACGTTAAACAATATATTGTCATTTGCTAGAAACCATAATAATCGACCAGTTTTTGCTACATTCCAATGCTTAAATGTTTTAGCAAATCAACTAGGTTATAAGAATATGGGTTTTTGGGAGGATAAAAATTATAAAGATTCTGTAGAAAATATCAGTTTTGTATTTCCTGAAATTGGTGATAATAAATACCCATTACAAAATAATGAAACCTTTAGTTTACAACTATTACAAAATAGAAAGTATTCATTTGAAAATAATTTAACCTTTTTTGTTACCAAAACAGATAGTTATAAAGCATATATTATTATTACACCATATAAATTTGAAGGGGTAGTCCAAAAATTACCTACGACAATAAGTATAAATTCAAAAAAAATAAAAGAACTTGTTTTTAATCAAAGAGGCCAGCCAGACACGATTTTTTTAAATTTTAAATCATTAAATATAAATATTGATGATGATAATAGATTATATACCGTAGAATTTTCAAAAAACTTAAATGTATCTATTAATTTAAATAAGTCAAATTATATTATAACAAATTCTATTAGCGGCTATTATGACTTTAAAGTAAGTTGGCAACCAAACATCAAAAATATTTGTGTAGTCAAAAATTCTTTTTTAAAGATTGAGCAAAGTGATAATAAAACAATAGAATTAACCAAAAATAATTCTGAAACTCGAATTTTAAAAAATGACAAACACAACTCCTTTAAAATATTGAATCAAAATGGCTTCTTAAAATTACATTAACCTTTTTGCTTCATATTCTTTTATTTACTATATACTGATTATTTTTAAATTATGTTAAAAGAGCACTTGTTTAATAAAATTGACATTTTAATTGTGCCAACAGTGCTTGTAATAATATTAATTTACGTATATAATATTAAAAAAAAGCAACCTGCCAGTATTCAGAAGTATTTTATGCCAGCGTTCTATTTACACACTATCGGTACAATTTTGATTTCAGCAGTTACAGAATTTTACTATAAAGGTGGAGATACTTTTCAATATTATTTTAACGCTCAAGCATTAAGAATTTTTTTTGTGGAAAATCCAAAAGAGTGGCTATTTGTTTTTTTTAGTAATCCAAGCAGCGGTGGCGAAGCTGTTGCCAACTATTTAAATTTAGTTGGTGGGTATAATTCGTACTCGGCAGCGATGTTTAACGATAATCAGAGTGCCACAGTGGGTAAAGTAGCGTCATTATTTAATCTAATTTTATTTGACTCATACTTGGCAATAGCCTTGATTTTTAGTTTATTATCTTTTTTAGGGTGCTGGCATATTTTTAAGACTTTTGTTCAACTTATATCCCAAAGCGAAAAATTTATGGCTCTGTTTAGTTTATTTTTACCTTCACTTTGGTTTTGGGGTAGTGGTGTTTTAAAAGATCCACTTTGCTTGTTTGCCGTTGGGTTAATAGTGAGTAATTTATTTTTAAAAAACAATAAAATTATATCTAGAATTTTTTTTGTAGCCTTAGGGATAATAATATTATTAAATGTAAAACCTTATATTTTCTATGCTTTAGTAATGGCAATTATTGCAGCATCAATTTATTTATTATTACGTAATTCAAATTCTTTAATTAAGTTTATTTTTTTTGTAGTGTTGTTTTGTTTTGTAGGAATATATAGTAATCAAATCTTTGAAATTATTTTTAATGCAGTTTCACAAATATTGATAGAGTCTCAAATTGCCAGCAATTCTTACAATACTGAGTATGAAAGTAGTGGGGGCACATTTTTACCAACTATAGATAACTCAATATCTGGATTTGTAAAACTAGCCTTAGATGGGATTATTAACGTTTTTTTTAGACCTTTTCCTTGGGAAATGAAAAATTTCTTTTCGCTTTTTGTTGTATTAGAAAATCTCTTTTTAATTTTTATATTGTTAACCCCTTCACCTAAAATTTTCTTTCCTCTTAAAAAAAATGCTTTATTTTTAATTGCATTTAGTATTTTATTTTCGTTAATACTTGCTGTAATAATTGGAGTTACAACCTTTAATTTAGGCACAATTGTTAGGTATAGGCTTCCGCTACTACCTTTTATTTTTTCTGGTATTTATTCCTTAAAGGTCGCAAGAAAACAAATTTCGCTTAAATAACTAGCGTATATTTTTTCTAATCTCGCAGTATCTTTTTATAATTAAAGCATTTTTTTTACTATTTTTTGTTACCTTTGTAATTAGAGTTTTTTATGGTTTTTAATCAAATGAGGCTCTACTAATTTCCCACAAAACAACAATGATTTAATAAAAATGAAAAAAGTATTAATAACAGGTGGCGCAGGTTTTGTACCCAGTAGTCTTGCTGACGCACTTTTAAAAACTGATAAATATTTTGTAGTAGCAATTGATAATTTGCTAACCGGAAAGTTAACAAATCTAGCAGATTCTAATATTGAAAACTATAAATTTATTAAATGTGATGCTAACCACTATAGAGAATTAAGTGCAGTAATGCTTTCTTTTCAATTTGACTATGTTTTTCATTATGCAGCAGTAGTGGGTGTAAAAAGAACGCTTGAAAATCCAATTATGGTTTTAGAGGATATTGAAGGTATAAAAAATGTATTATCACTATCGAAAAACACTGGAGTGAAACGTGTATTTTTTTCTTCTTCGTCAGAGGTATATGGAGAGCCAGTAGAGTTTCCGCAAAATGAATTTACTACTCCACTAAATTCAAAATTACCGTATGCAATTGTAAAAAATATAGGCGAGGCTTTTTTTAAATCTTACCAAAAAGAGCATGGATTAGATTATACTCTTTTTCGTTTTTTTAATACATATGGCCCTAAACAAAGTGCAGACTTTGTAATGTCAAAGTTTATTAGAAAGGCTCTAAATAATGAGGATATTACAATTTATGGCGATGGTAGCCAAACGAGAACATTTTGTTATATTGATGATAACATTTCAGCAACTATTAAATGTTTAGAAACCGACTTAATAGTTAATGATGTTATTAATTTAGGCTCTAACGTTGAAACTAGTGTTTTAGAACTTGCAAAAATGATTATCTCAAAAACAAATTCCACATCAAATATTATACATTTACCAGCATTAGAAGAAGGTGACATGACTAGAAGACAACCTGACAACAGCAAAATGTTGGCAATCATAGGAAGCCCTTTAATGTCTCTAGAAATTGGTATGCAAAAGGTTATAGACAGTATTAGAAATTAAATTATGATAAAAGGCAAAGTATTAGTAACTGGTGGTTGTGGTTATATTGGGTCACACACAATTTTAGATCTTTGGGAAAATGACTTTGAGATTATATCTATAGATAATTTTAGCAATTCATTACCAATATCTATAAAGTTAATAGAAGATATTGGGGGGAAAAAATTAGTTAATTACAACATTGACGTAACAGATTATAGAAAAACAGAAAAAGTGTTTAAAAGCAATGACATAATAGGTGTTATTCATTTTGCTGCGTTTAAAAGTGTTCCTGAAAGTGTTGCCAATCCTACTTTATATTATGATAATAATATGATAGGCCTACTAAATATTTTAAAACTTTGCCAACTTTACAATATAAAAAATTTTGTATTTTCATCATCTTGCTCTGTTTATGGAGATATATCTGAGTTGCCTGTAAGTGAATCTACCAATTTAGGTCAGCAAAAATCACCTTATGGCACTACAAAAAGAATGGGCGAAGAAATAATAAATGATATTGCGAAAAGTAGCAACAATGATTCTAATTATATTTTATTAAGATATTTTAATCCTGTCGGAGCCCATATTAGTTGCAAAATTGGAGAGCTGCCTTTAAATAAACCAAGTAATTTATTTCCTGTTGTTACTGGTGTTGGTTTTGGAAGATTTGAAAAACTAACTATTTTTGGTAATAATTTTGAAACAAGGGATGGAACTTGCATAAGAGATTTTATTCATGTTTCTGATATTGCACATGCACATACATTAGCACTAGAAAAGATGTTAATGCCATCTTCAAAAAATATTTGCGAAACTATAAATCTTGGCACTGGCAATGGTGTTTCAATATTGGAAACAGTAAATGCATTCGAAGAAATTTCAGAAATTAAGTTAAATATTGAACTAGGGATTCCAAGAGAAGGGGATGTAGTAGCAATATATGCAGATAATAAAAAAGCAAAAGAATATTTAAATTGGAATCCCAAATACAACTTAACCCAAATGATGCATACCGCATGGGAATGGGAAAAACTAAAAGACAACATAATATTGAGTTGTTGATTCTTATTCATTTTGGATTTTCCAAATAAATTTATATATGCCCTTTTATACTTTTTTATAGTTTTTAAAATACTTAAAAATGAAAAAAAAAATAATTCGTATCTCTACAGTGCCTATGGCTTTAAGGTATCTTATCCCCGGGCAAATGCGTTTTATAAAAAACAAAGGATTTGATGTTTTGATGATAAGTGCGACCAGCAATGAGTTAGCCGATATTATTAAAAATGAACAATGCAGGCATATGGTTGTTAATATGACAAGAAAAATAACATTGTTTCAAGATTTAAAATGTTTACTAAAACTAATACGCATATTTAAGATTGAAAAACCTGACATTGTACATTCATTAACCCCAAAGGCAGGTCTTTTGGCAATGTTAGCTGCAAAAATTTGTCGCATTAAAGTTAGAATCCACGATGTTGTAGGTATGCCGCTAATGGTAGAAACGGGAATAAAATATAGTATTTTAAAAGCAGTAGAAAAAATTACATACGCTTGTGCTACTCATGTACAACCTAACAGTAATTCGCTATTAAAATTTGTTACAGAAAAAAAACTATCCTCCGCAAAAAAATTAAAAATCATAGGAAACGGATCTTGCAACGGTATTGATTTAGGTAGATACAGTAAAAACGCACTAAATAAAGAATCACTTGACATTGTAAAATCAAAAATCCAATACAATTCTAATAATATTTACTTATTATTTGTGGGAAGGCTTGTTTCTGATAAGGGAATTGTAGAATTAATTACTGTGTTTAAAAAATTACATCAAAAAATACCTAACCTCTGCTTAATTTTAGTAGGAGATTACGAGCAAACACTTGACCCTTTACCACAGGACATTATAGATACTATAAATAATTTCCAACCAATTACCCATATAACATGGAGTAATCAAGTAGAATATTACATGGCTGTATCTAGTTTATTTGTTTTTCCAAGCCATAGAGAAGGCTATCCTACTGTATTGTTAGAAGCTGGCGCTCTAGAATTGCCAATAATATGTAGTAGAGTTACGGGTAATATAGATGTTGTAAAAGATGGTGAGACAGGAATAATTTTTAGCTGTAATAATCAAGAAGAAATAGAAAATTCTATTGTGTTTGCACTTAAGAATGAAGAAAAGGTAAAAAAAATGGCTGCTAATCTGTTGTTGGATATAAAAAAATATTTTGCTCAACCAATATTATGGGAAGAGCTTTTAGCTGAATACAAATTAAACTTAAATATCAATTAAAATGATACTAATTGGATACTCTGGTCATGCGTATGTGGTTCATGCTATATTAGAGTCTTCGGGTAAAAAAGTATATGCTTATTGCGATTCTAATAAAAAAGAGAATAATCCATTTAAGCTAACTTATTTAGGTAGTGAAATATCAGAAGTAGGGGCTTCAGCACTTTCAAATAATAATTTTTTTATTTCGATAGGTAATAATAATATTCGACAGAAAATTTATGAAAATTTAGAAATAAGAAATCTTCTACCTTCTAATGCCATTCATAATTCCGCCATTATTTGCAAATCCGCATTTATTCATGAAAATGGGGTAATGATAAGTGCAGGAGTAATTATAAACCCATTAACCAAAATAGGTAGAGGTGTTATTTGTAATACTGGCTGTATTATAGAGCACGAGTGTACAATTAGCGATTTTTCACATGTAGGCCCTGGAGCAATACTTTGTGGTAATGTAACTGTAGGCGAAAATAGTTTTATTGGAGCTGGAACTGTTGTACGTCAAGGAATTACCATTGGTAAAAATGTTATAATTGGAGCTGGCTCTGTTGTAGTAAAAGATATTTCTGATAATAGTACCGTAATGGGCTGCCCGGCAAAATAATTAGCCCTTCGTTTTTATTTCTCATAGTTTGGTAAGTCCTTATTCTAAAGCCCAAAGCATTATATTTGCAATTATTAAAAAAAGTAATTACTCATGAAAGTATTGGTTACAGGTGGTGCAGGCTATATTGGTTCTGTATTGGTTCGTCAATTATTAGCAAAGGGATATGATGTCCGTGCATTAGATAATTTGAATTTCGGAGGAGATGCATTAATAGATGTAATGCTTAACCCTCAGTTTGAATTTATGAAAGGCGATGTGCGCAATGCAGAAGATGTACAAAAAGCATTGGTAGGTATTGATGCTATAGCTCATCTTGCCGCTATAGTTGGAGACCCTGCATGCAAAAAATATAGTGATGATGCTAATAGTACAAATTGGGATGGCAGCGTAGCGTTATTTGATGCTGCTGAAATTGCTGGAGTAAAGCGTTTTGTTTTTGCAAGCACTTGCAGTAACTACGGTAAAATGTCAGACCCGGATTCTTTTGTTACAGAAACATCTGAACTTAATCCTGTTTCTTTATACGCAGAGCTTAAAGTAAAATTTGAGAAATATTTATTAGAAGATAAAAAAGATTCTCCAATGTGCAGCACTGCATTGCGTTTTAGCACTGTATATGGCTTTAGCCCACGTATTCGTTTCGATTTAACGGTAAATGAATTTACCCGTAATGCTGCTGTAAATGGTGAACAACCTATTTGGGGAGCACAATTTTGGAGGCCTTATTGTCATGTAGATGATTTAGCTAGAGCTGTAGTGTTGGTAATAGAAAGCGATGAAGCTAAAGTAAAAGCAAATGTGTTCAATGTAGGTAGCACTGAAGAAAACTATAACAAAGGAATGATTATAGAAGAGGTTTGCAAAGTTGTTCCTAATGTAAAAGTAGATTATGTAGAAATGAATGAAGACCCAAGAGATTATAGGGTTAATTTCGATAAAATAAAAAATGAATTAGGCTTTACTATTACCAAAACAGTACCAGATGGTGTAAAAGAAATTTACAAATTATTAAGTACTGGTATCGTTACCGATTCGTTTGGCCAAAAATTTAGAAATATCTAATTCTTTATAAAATTAGTTTCAAAAAACCTCGTTCTAAAAAGAACGAGGTTTTTTAATACCTTTGTAAATCTTAAAAATAGCTAAATGGTACTATTAAGTGGCCCAAACATGGGTGGAAACGAATTAAAATATGTTACTGAATGTATAACAACAGGTTGGGTTAGTAGCGTAGGTGCATATGTAGATCAATTTGAAAAAATGAGTGCCGAGTATGCCGGTACTAAATACGCTGTAGCTACAAGTAGTGGTACAACTGCTCTTCATATATGTCTAATTCTTCAAGGAGTTGGGCAAAATGATATGGTAATTACGCCAAACATTACTTTTATTGCTACCTTAAATTCTATAAAATACACTGGTGCTTCGCCAATTTTGATTGATACCGATGCTGCCAATTGGCAAATGGATTTGAATATTTTAGAAACATTTTTACAAAATGAAACCGAACAAAAAGATGGCGTTTGTTTTCACAAAATAACAGGTAAGCGTATCCCTATCATTATGCCTGTGCATGTATTAGGCAATATTTGCGATATGGATAGATTGCTTGCAATAGCAAAACAACACAGCTTAGTGGTTATAGAAGATAGTACAGAGGCTCTAGGAAGTTATTATAAAGGCAAGCATGCAGGTAGTTTTGGCTTAATGGGTACATTTAGTTATAACGGAAATAAAATAATAACTACAGGTGGTGGTGGTATGATAGTAACCAATGATGAAGCACTTGCTAAAAAAGCTAAACACCTTACTACGCAGGCAAAGAGTGACCCGTTTGAATATATACATGATGAAATAGGATACAACTATCGGCTTGTAAATGTAGCAGCTGCCATGGGTGTGGCACAAATGGAGCAGCTGCCAAGCTTCATTACACGCAAAAAAGAAATTATTGCTTTTTATAAAAATCAATTGTCGGGTATTGGCGATATCAAATTTCAAAAAGTAAGTGAAGATGTAAATCCTAATTGGTGGTTACCTACCATTTTTAGCGCAAAGCAAAGAGAGATTTTAAAAGTGCTAAACGATAACAAATTACAGAGCAGGCCTTTTTGGGTACCAATGAATCAATTGCCCATGTTTAAAAATGATATCTACGTAAATAATAATGACCAATCAGATTTTGTTTATAAACATTGCCTAAGCATACCTTGTAGCACAAATATTACAGAGGCAGAATTGCAAGATGTAGTAGATAAAATAAAGTCAGTATTTGGTTAACATTATTTTTGCAACATGAATAAGATAGAGTCTCTGATAGATTTACTTGAAAGTAAAATTTTAAATTACGAAAAAGTAAATGCCGCTGTTTCTGCTTCATCTGTTGGATGGCATTTGGAACATACTTTATTAGTACTTATAAATGTAATAGAAAGCATTAAAAACTCAAAGCCTGAAGAATTTAAAGCTAATTTTAATTTTGTAAGGGTACTTGTATTTACATTTAATAAAATGCCTAGGGGGAAAGGGAAAGCGCCAAAAGCTGTACAACCTAAAGCAGAACCAACTTTGGATGCTTTGAAAGATAAAATTTCAACAGCAAAAGAAAAGGTAATAGAATTGTATACTCTTAATAAAGACAAACATTTTCCACACCCATATTTTGGAAACGTAAAACTAAAAGGTTGTATAAAAATTTTAGGCATACACACTTCACATCATTTAAAAATTATTGACGACATTTTAAAATAATTTTTTTTATCCTTTTTTAATATATGTACCCTTTTTTTAAAAGACTTATTGATATTGTAATTGCAGGTATTGCTTTAATTTTACTTTCTCCTATTCTCTTGCCCATTATGATTATTTTAAAATGTACTGGGGAGCATGATATTTTTTATTTCCAAAAAAGAATAGGATATAAAAATAAAGTGTTTAATATTTGGAAATTTGCAACTATGTTGAAAAATAGCCCAAATATTGGTACAGGAGAAATTACTTTGCGTAACGATCCTCGTGTATTACCAATGGGTGGTTTTCTTCGCAAAACCAAAATAAATGAATTACCACAAATATTTAATGTACTTAAAGGAGATATGAGTATTGTTGGTCCAAGACCTTTGATGGAAGTAAGTTTTAAGCTTTATGATAAAACTACACAAAAAAATATTTATAATGCTAAACCTGGTATTACAGGAATAGGCTCTGTAATTTTTAGAGACGAAGAAAAATTGATTTCTGATGCTACAGACCCAAAAGAAATGTACAATAAAATTTTTCCATTTAAAGGGCAATTAGAAATGTGGTACCAACAAAACGCATCAATATTCACCGATTTTAAAATAATTTTTCTAACCGCTTGGTCTATTATTTTCCCAAAAAATAATTTAGCTGTAAAGTTTTTTAAAAATCTTCCGAAAAGGGAATTTTAATTACTCGTATTACTTTCTCAATCGTACTCCTTTTCTCCTTTTATACCTTTAAATTTGCACCCTAAGTTTAAATTTTGCGTAGTTAAGGCTCACACATTTACATACAAATGAAAAAAGTTGTTATTATTGGTTCTGGTTTTGCTGGTTTATCTGCCGCAGCATTTATGGCAAAAGCAGGCTGGGATGTAACTGTGCTCGAAAAACATGAAACACCTGGAGGTAGAGCTAGGCAACTAAAGGCAGATGGCTTTACGTTTGATATGGGGCCTAGTTGGTACTGGATGCCAGAGGTTTTTGAACGATTTTTTGAATGTTTTGGTAAAAAAACCACAGATTATTACCAGTTAAAAAGATTAGAACCTTCTTACAGAGTATATTGGCAAGATAATCCCATGGATATACCTGCAGATTACGCTAGCTTAAAGCGTATGTTTGAAGAAATAGAAGTAGGAGCAGGAGAAAAATTAGATAAGTTTTTAGAAGAGGCTGCGTTTAAGTATGATATAGGTATAAACAAATTAGTACATAAACCAGGACAATCCTTCGCTGAGTTTTTAGATTTGGATTTAATAAAAGGGGTTTTTAAGCTAGATGTGTTTACCTCTATGCGAAATCATATAGCTAAGTTATTTACAAACCCAAAGCTAAAACAACTTTTAGAATTTCCAGTACTATTTTTGGGTGCATTGCCACAAGATACCCCTGCATTGTACAGTTTAATGAACTATGCAGATATAAAATTGGGTACCTGGCACCCAAATGCTGGTATGTATTGTATTGTAGATGCTATGTACAAATTAAATGTAGAACTTGGTGTAAAATTTTGTTTTAGTAATAATGTAATCGCCATAACTATTGAAGATGGGGTAGCTAAATCTGTTCAAGCTCAAGTCACTACTAATAATTTATCATCTATTTCATATGGTGCAGATGTTATAATAGGTGGAGCAGATTACCATTTCATAGAAACCAAGCTTTTACCAAAAAAATATGCCTCTTATACTGAAAGTTATTGGGACAAGCGAATGATGGCTCCAAGTTGCCTATTATATTACGTAGGTTTAAATAAAAAGCTAAATGGAATATTACACCATAGCCTCTTTTTTGATACCGATTTTGAAGTACATGGTAAAGAAATTTACACAACCAAAGAATGGCCCTCAAACCCATCTTTTTATGTTTGCGTATCTTCGGTAACGGATAAGGCTGCAGCTCCTACGGGTTGTGAAAATATGTTTTTTTTAATTCCTATAGCAGCGGGTCTTAAAGGGGATACCGAGGAGCTTAGGGAAAGGTATTTTGATAAAATTGTAGAAAGATTTGAGCAAAAAACTGGTGAGTCTATAAAGGATTCCATCATTTACAAAAAAACGTATGCAGTGCAAGATTTTGAAAATGACTATAACTCTTTTAAAGGAAATGCATACGGGCTAGCAAATACTTTAATGCAAACAGCTGTTTTAAAACCTGCTTGTAGGAGCATTAAAATAAAAAACTTATTTTACACCGGTCAATTAACCGTGCCGGGACCAGGAGTACCTCCTAGTTTGATAAGTGGTGAGGTTGTTTCAAAAGAAATTACCAAGCATTTTGGCCAGTAGAAGCGATAATTTATAGACAATAAATATTTAAGTAAAATAAAAAATAACTAAAAAGGATGATGAACCTTTTTCATGAATTATGTGAGCAATGCAGCAAAATTACTACAGAGAAGTATAGTACTTCTTTTAGTAGTGCCATAAAGCTATTGCATAATGATCTGCGTAGACCCATTTTTAATATATATGGATTTGTACGTTTTGCAGACGAAATAGTAGATACTTTTCATGACTTTAACAAACAAGAATTGTTATCAGAATTTAAGAAAGAAACGTATGACGGCATTAGCAGAGGCATTAGTTTAAACCCAATTATACATAGTTTTCAAATTACAGTAAATGAGTTTAAAATAGACCCTAAACTAATTGAAGCTTTTTTCAATAGCATGGAAATGGATTTAGATAAAGACAGCTACGATAAGGCTGGCTACGACGCCTATATTTATGGTAGTGCGGAGGTTGTAGGCTTAATGTGCTTGTATGTTTTTTGTGAAGGCGATAAAGAAGAATATGAAAAATTGCGACCTTCTGCTCAATCGCTAGGTGCTGCATTTCAAAAAGTAAATTTTTTAAGAGATGTAAAGGCAGATTATGAACAGCTAAACAGAACCTATTTCCCTGGTATAGATTTCAAGAACTTTACGCAAACAATGAAGCTGCAAATAGAGACCGATATTGCGAAAGATTTTGATGATGCACATAAAGGGATTGTTCAATTGCCCGATAAGGCAAGATTCGGTGTATTTGTTGCATACAAATATTATTTATCGCTCTTTAAAAAGATAAAGAAAACAAAGCCAGTAGATATTTTAGATCAACGCATAAGAATACCCAACTATGGCAAAGCATATATTTTGGCAAAGGCAGGGATAAGAAGCCAGTTTAAAATCTTATAAAAAAACCATGGAAGTTATTTTGGTAGATGAGCATGATGTGGCTTATGGCAGTATGGAAAAAATAGAAGCCCACAGAAAAGCGTTGTTACATAGAGCTTTTAGTATATTTATTTTTAATAAGCGTGGCGAGCTATTATTGCAGCAAAGGGCATTAGAAAAATACCATAGTGCTGGGCTTTGGACCAATACATGCTGTGGTCATCCCTTGCCAAACCAAATAACATCCGAAGCTGCTATTATTAGATTACAGGAAGAGATGGGCTTTACAACGGCTTTAGAAAAAGCTTTTGATTTTATGTATAAAACTAGTTTTGAAAATGGTTTAACGGAGCATGAGTTTGACCATGTTTTTGTAGGCAATTATGACGGCGATATAATACCCAATCCTAACGAAGTAAGCAACTATAAATTTCTACCTATCGAAGAAATAAAAAAAGAATTTATGCTAAACCCTGCACACTACAGCGCTTGGTTTGCTATCGCTTTTCCAAAAGTAGAAACCTATTTAAACAGTACTTTTAAAAAATAAATTTACAGTGCTTGTTCATGAAGAGACTACTTACTTATTTTAATATTACTTATACAAATCCCAAAGTTGTTATAGCTACTTCCACTGCTATTTTATTTCATATAATTGGGTTGGTAGGTTTTTTGTTTTTTAAAAACGATTTTTTTTCAAAGACTACAGCACTAAATTTATTGCTGTCTTTCTTCTTATTATTATACACGCATGAGCAAAAAAATGCTGCATTTTATTTTTTTGTAGCAGTTGCTTTTGCTGTAGGTTTTTTGGTGGAAGTAATAGGTGTAAATACTGGCTGGCTTTTTGGTAACTATGCTTATGGTAATGTGCTTGGGCCTCAGTGGAAAAAGGTTCCCTTGGTAATAGGTATAAATTGGTTTATTGTAATGTATACATCTGGCATAACAGTGCATATGATATTGCAAAAAATTATTAATTATACAGCTATGCATAGTAAAGAAACATCTAAAAAAATGCAAGCATTATCATTAATTGTAGATGGGGCTACACTGGCTGTTTTTTTTGATTGGGTATTAGAGCCTATAGCCATAAAATTAAAATTTTGGTATTGGTTAGGGGATGGTGCTATTCCTGCATACAACTATTTATGCTGGTTTGCCGTAAGTATGTTTTTATTGACGATTTTTCATTTTTGTAAATTTGAAAAACAAAATAAATTCGCTGTAAATTTGCTCTTAATACAAATAACATTTTTTTTGTTACTAAGAACTTTTATGAACTAATAGAATATTAATAAATGAACACAATAATAGCCGTTTCTTTTACGCTAATTACCTTCATAGTTATGGAAGGATTTACTTGGTGGTTACACAAATATGTAATGCATGGGTTTTTATGGTATTTGCATAAAGATCACCATCATAAAAATGATGGGTTTTTCGAAAAAAACGATGCGTTTTTTATTGTTTTTGCCATACCTAGTTGGCTATTTATTATGCTTGGTGTAATGAGCCAAGCTTATTGGTCCATTGGTATTGGTGCTGGTTTTACAATATATGGTTTAGCTTACTTTTTTGTTCATGATATTGTAATTCACCAGCGTTTTAAGTGGTTTAGTAGAAGTAATAATCAATACATAAAAACCATACGATGGGCACATAAAATGCACCATAAGCATACCGAAAAAGAACAAGGTGAAAGCTTTGGTTTTCTTTGGGTTGCTAGAAAATATTGGGATAAGGTAAAAGATGATAATAGAAGAAATGCAAAATAAAACTATTAAATTGCTCAATTGAAATAAAGTTTAAACTATAAACGCCTTTTTGTTGAACTCCCACTATACATACTTTCTCATTTTGCTTTGCTCTATTATAGGACCATTATCACTAAGTTTCGACAAAAAGGTAGGCTTTTACAAAAAATGGAAATACGTTTTTCCTGCTATGATAATCCCTGCCATACTGTATATTTTATGGGATATTTTTTTTACACAACAGGGCGTATGGTCTTTTAATGAGGCTTATATAACTGGACTTAAATTGGTAAACCTACCCATTGAAGAAGTACTTTTCTTTTTTATTATCCCTTATTGCTGCTTATTTGTATATGAATGTGTGCGATGTTATTTTCCTTTATTTTACAACAGTAAAAATGCAGATACTATTTTAAAAGTACTTGCAATTATTTTACTCATCACTGGTATTTACTTTTACGATAATTATTATACATCGTGGACATTTATCCTCACGGCAATATTTATTGCTATCATTTATGCTTTTAGAAAATATTTTAAAGATTTTGATGCTTTCTCTTTTCTAATTGCCTACATGATTTGCCTTGTTCCATTTTTAATTGTAAATGGTTTTCTTACAAGTATACCTGTAGTGTTGTACAACGATGCAGAAAATTTAGGTGTAAGAATTTTCACGATACCTTTTGAAGATACATTTTATGGAATGCTGATGGTATTGATGAATGTAGCTTTATTTGAAAAGTTTAGAAACAGGAAGGCTGCTTAGTGTCGCTGTAGCTTACCTGTTTTTGTCATAGGAAGAGATTCCACAATCTTAAGCCTTTGTGGTGTTTTAAAAGTAGAAAGTCTTTTTCTACAATACGTCAATACATCTTCTATATTTATCGTTTCGCCTTCGTTTAATACAAGTTCTCCTTCTATAATTTGCCCCATTAGTGGATGTGGGCTACTACTTATCCTTGCCAACTTTATTTCGGGTACCATTTCTAAAACCGCCTCTACTTCTTCAGGAAAAACTTTTATACCAGATACATTTATTACCGACTTTGCTCGCCCTTCTACCTTTATTAAACCATCAGCAGTTTTAGATGCATAATCCGCAGTTAAAAAATAACCATTCTTTAAAACATCTTTTCTTAAAGTAGCTGGCAAAAGGTATGCATCAAACATGCCTGGCCCTTTTATAGCTAAATGCCCTACACTGCCTACTGGCAAAGGATTGTGATTATCATCCAATACATCTACTGTGTAATCTGGTAATGCATAACCAACCGCATCAGGATATTCAGCAGATTTTACAAAATTTATTATTGGCAATCCAATTTCTATTATTCCATAAGCTTGGCTTACATCCAAGCCAAAACGCTTTTTAAATGCTTTGCAAACATCAAGAGAAATAGAAGCCGATGTGGAAATTGCTCTTTTTAAAGAGGGTATATTTGTTTCACTTTTATCATTTGCCAACAACCGTATTTGAATGGGTGAAGCATACAATAAAGTTCCTTTATGTGTATTAATAGTATCAAGAATATTTGTAGCTAAAAAATCTTTTGCTATGGCAATAGCAGTTCCAAATCTTACATACAAAATAATGGAAACCATAAAATGATATGCCATTGGTAGCACCCAAACTACGGTATCATCCACACCAAGGTTTAGTACTTTATTAGCACCTTCTATTCTTTCTATTACCGATTGGTGAGAAACAATAACACCTTTAGATTTTCCTGTAGTGCCAGATGTAAATCTAATAAAGGCTGGCATATGAACATGCCCTGCAAAAGGTTTTGATGTATCAGCATTTGTTCTGCTAAAGGCAAATGATTCTTTATGCATATTTATTACCGAATCTATACCTAGTACAGGTACAACACCACTTAAATCATCAATAATAAAATGCAACTGTGCTTCTGCTAAAATCTCTTCTACTTCTATAGATTTTAGTTGGTGCGATAAAGGCATAACCGCAGCGCCACAACCTACGGCAGCAAAAATACCTATAATAAAATTTCTATCATTCTTAGCTTTTACCCCAATGCCCATACCTTCTTTTACGCCCAACTCCAATAAGTTTTTGCGCAAAACCTCTGTTTGATTGTATAAATCAAAAAAAGTCAACATGCCATATTCATCATAAACAGCCGGTTTATTTGGCCATTTATTTGCAGCTTCCACTAAAACTTGGTACACAAGCAATTCGTTCATCATGCGAATATAACGCTTTAGATTTGCCTAGATTGTATATTTTCAATGATTTTTTTCTCCGAAATCCCCAATGAGACGGCTGAAGCTAGCATACCAGCTGCATAACCCGTTTGTAAACAGATACCTATAACCCTTGCGCTGGCAATAGCTGCATTTGTTGCAGAAATATTTCGCCCACCCATAAACAAATTTTTAACATTATTAGATTGCAAACAACCAGCGGGTATTTGATAAAAATCATCCAGTTTTAGGTAACGCATATTTACCCTTTTATTTTGCGCCCACTCTTCTATAGGCCAAGAGCAATTGGCAACAGCATCATCAAATTTTTTACCCTTCAACACATCATTTTCGGTTAAAATATAATTTCCTGTAGTTCTTAAGCCCACTCTTATGCCCACCTCCTCGGCAATATGCTGCAAACTGGTATTTTTAAAAGCCGCTACGTGCTCTATCAAAAATGCCACAAGGGTATTTGTACATTGAAGTGCCACTTTTTTTATCATTTCCAAATTGCCTGGCTCATACGTTACGTCTATAGGAATACCCAACTTAATACTAACATTGTTGTTTTTTAAAGACCCTTGCACTATATAAACCCTGTCATAAAAAGATTCCAGTAATTTATTATCTATTGCTGTTCTCAATGCCTTCATTAATATAAAACCCAATTTGGCTTCGTTATTTTCCGCAACCCCTTTTAAAGAAAACACTTGTGCCGCTGCTTGATAATAATCACTTTTTAGTACTGGCAAATCTGCCAATGCGCTAATGATACTCTCACCAGAGCAATCTACTACTGCCTTGAAATTTATTTTTAATGTATTGCCAGCACAAATAAATTGAACACCGGTAATTTTATCATCAACAGAAAAAACTTTTTCAATTACGCTGTTGTAATAAATAGTAACTTCTTTTTCATTCAATATATCTTCACATACGTTTTTAAAGGACGCTATGTCGTAGGGTAAATAGTGTAACCCTTCTGCACTATTTAAGACTTGGTGTGGCGCAACTTGTTGTAATCTTTCTACAAAAATTTTGGCAAACCCTTTTACTATAAATTCTGAGTTGAGCGATTTACTAAAACTATACAAGCCACATATAGTTCCCACTTCGGCAGCAGTAGCTTTTCCGCCGAGGTAATTATTTTTTTCTATAAGGGAAACCTGCAACCCTTGTGCAGCGGCGGCTGTAGCGGCAGCCACTCCTGCAGCACCGCCACCCAATACCAGTACATCTATATCTTTAATGGTTTCCATTAATAATCTGCTAAAAGTATTTCTTTTATTTTTTGCTCAATTAATTGCAATTCACTTTTACTTATAATATCTGGCGAGTAAGTAACATTTACATTTAGTTTATCATTGTAATTTAAAAAAACAAATGTTAAACCTGGTGGAAAAGTAAGGGATGGAATTAAAGATATATCTACAATAGGTTCGCCGAATAGTGTTTTTAAGTTCACAAATTTATCGCCGCTTGTGGTGTACAAAAAACTAGCAAAAACACCATCGCTTGTTTTGCTTATTAAAAAATAATATAACCAAAGTGGTATATGCCGCATCATATTTAAAAACATACTGTACTTTTTAGGCATGTTGTTTTTTATTTGATTTACCATTTGTGTACTTAAACTTTTTACCGTTTGTGCAATATTGTTCATGTCGCTTTGTGGCAAACGATAAAATAAAAAAGAAACACAATTAGAAACCAATGGCCCTGCAGCACCCTTTAATCTACCATCGTATGGTACTGGTATCCACAATGTGCCAAGTTTATTACGCTGTTTGTTTAAAGCATTCACCACATGAGCACAGGTGGCTATAAAAAAAAGTGTTTCGCCAAATCGAGCGCCATTTTTAAAAGCGTTGGCATTTATTTTTGCCGTTTCTTCTGTAGTAAAATGTAATACTTTGTAAGTAGCATTTTCATTATTGCTATTTTGTTTTTCGGCTACCGAGCTTACTGGCGATTTAGAAGATGCTTGCACAAATCTTTTTACCTTGTACATATTTCTGATGTAAGTAACAATATTTGTCTTAGCCCCCTTTTCTGGAAAAAAAATATCAAAATTTGTAGGCTTACCTTCCGTAAGTTCGTTTAAATGATCAAAAAGTAGGGTTGTGCCTTTTGCATCCAATAATATATGATTCCAAGATATCACAAATAAGCAGCTTCCATTTGGGTAGTGTACAATATCTGCTTCAATAAATCGGCTATCTTTTATAGTTATGTCTCTTTCTAAAATAGCTTTAGGTATGTCTTCGCCAAGCGCAGCAGTATGCTCTCTTACAATAATGTCATTCCCTCTATCTTTAAACTCCCAATATGGTTTAATAAGAAATCCGCCAGCTATTAATTTAATATTACAAAGCCAGAATATTATTGGTGAGCTTTTTAAAATTTTTTCTACTTTCTCTGTATCTAATCTTTTTTCAAAAAGGAATGTCCTTCGCATTACATTACCTCCAGCTCCGTGTTTGCTAGCATGCTTATCTAGTACTAAATGAAAGCAGTCTGCTCCGCTCAAAAATACTTTCTGCGGCAGCTTTGCTTTAAAATAAGATTTCATGTATTCAAAAATTTACACTGCCAACAAAGATTGTACAGTAGAAGCAAGTGCTTGTAATGTTCTAAAATTATCAGGTATTAATTTATCATCTGGTATTACAACTCCAAATTTACGCTCTATAAAAAGAATAATTTCTATGGTAGAAAATGAATCTATTCCAGCTTGTTTCAAATCTGTAATTGCATCTATATTTACATCTGCAGATAACAGATTGTTTTCTAAATACGTTTTTATTTCTTCTATGATTACACTTGAATCCATAATTTAAATAGCTCTTTTCTTTCTATTTACGATTGATGCTATAGACATTGTTGCTATAAAGAATGCCATCAATTTTAGGGCATCTATCAGCACATCGCCAGTACCTGCGTCTCGTAAAAATAGTTTATAAAATCCGGACAATGCCCAATTTAATGGAGAATATGCACTAATATTTCTCATAAGTTCTGGCATTACATAACTTGGCACCCATACACCACCTAAAGCAGAGAGTAAAAGTATAGATAACGACCCCATTATTGCTGCTTGATGCTCCGTAGAAGCTAATGTGCCTACCATTACCCCATAGCCAGTGGCCGCAAATGCTGTAGCTAAAGTAAGCATGAATATGCCCATATAACTGCTACCCAACACTAAAGTTGGTAACCCCAACATTGGCAAAAAAACCAGCCCAACGGATAGCATTAATAAAAACTGGATTAAACATACAAATACATACACAATAATTTTGCCATTTACCAATAATAAGAAAGAGCTTGGCATAGTATGCAGCCTAAAAACACTGCCTTCGTTTTTCTCTTTCATTATGCTTCCAGACAGTGGTATTGCTATAAAAAACATGGCAAAGATGGCCCAAGCAGGCACATTATGTTGTACAGCATTGGGTACTATTTTATCTTCCGATTTTGTAGCATACACTTCTTTGTACTTTATTATCTGTGTTTTTTTGAATGTATTTTTTGGGGCTTTCGATTTATCTGGTATTACATCGGCTATTTGGTCAGAAAATGTTTGAAACATAATCTTTGTTTTAATCTCAGAAATAAACTCACGCAAGTTGCTCGTTACCGACATTAAAAAAGATTTCTTTGCTACAGGGTCTATCAAAATAGTTATCTCTACAGAGTCGGGTATGTTGGGGTCATTTACCGCTGTTTCAGTAGTGGTATTCATTGTCTCGCTTACCAAGTCTGTTACATTTTTTCTTATTGCCTCCGTTGCATTTTTTGGAATTATAATACCTACTAAAAACTTTCCATCGGCTATTGCTTTTTGTGCAAGTGCAGCTGTGGCGGGTTTTCCATCTATCGAATCATAATAACTACAGAGGTCATTATTTTTTAACCCTTGTTCTATAAGTATACCCAATGAGTCATGATCGTTATTTACAAAAATGATTGGAATGCCTTTTTCATTTATTGTTTTAAAGGCTGCATCTTGTATAAGGGTCATTACAAAAATAAGCACCATTGGCATAATGAATAAAAGCGACAGCCCTACCGAATCTCTCATGAGTAGTAGCGCTTCTTTTTTAATACATGCTAATAGTTTACTAATCATTAATCCCTTAATTTTCTATTGGTTAAATTTAAAAAAACATTCTCCAGGCTTATAGCACCAGGGTTATTAGCAATTAATTCTTCAGGAGAACCTTGGGTTAAAATTTTACCATGGTCAATTATTGATACCTGTGTACAAAAATTTTCTGCTTCTTCTAAATGATGCGATGTGTAAATTATAGTAGTACCATCAGCATTTATTTCTTTAAGGTGCTCAATTATTACATTTCTAGATTGTACGTCTACACCTACAGTAGGCTCATCCAAAAATAAAATTTTGGGGCTATGTAAAACTCCTGCAATTAGGTTTACCCGCCTTTTCATTCCTCCAGAGTAAGTAGATACCAACCTGTTGGCGGCATCTATTAAACCAAGTTTTTGCAACCAAATATCAATTTTATCTTTTAAATCTTTCCCCTTTAAACCATACATATGGCCGTAAAAATCTAAATTTTCTCTTGCAGTTAGCGTAGGATAAAGTGCTATATCTTGCGGAACAATGCCAATAATCTGTTTTATATGAGCAGGTTTGTGTTGTAGGCTATGACCATCTATAAGTATTTTACCACTTGTAGGCGGAAATAAACCACACAATATAGAGATGGTGGTTGTTTTACCAGCACCATTAGGACCTAGCAATCCAAAAATCTCATTTCTGTTTATAGAAAAGGAAATACCATTTACTGCGGGCTCCGTTGTATTCTTAAAAACCTTTGTTAGGTTTTCTATTTCTATAATCGCAGTTGTACTCATGTATTTATTTGCTGAAAATCAATATATTATCAGCATTTTGTAGCTTACCAAAAAAGCATTCTTTTTAAATAAATTATCGCAAAATTAGAGTAAAAAAACTGCCTGAAATAATTATTTATTTGATGGGTGCATTTATAATCGTTGTACTGTAATTAAAGGGTTGGCAACCTTTGTGAATATATTTTCAAGTTTAAATTAAAGTAAGAAGGTTGACCACCACCTGCATCTATATCCCACGAATGCAAAGGGTAATTTTTCCAATGCTACACAACGAAAGAAAATGCACTACCCATATTTTCTCCGTGAGTACTTTAATTTTTTCTGTGCTACACAACAGAAGAAAATGCAATGTTCTTTTTTCTTTTGGGGTTACTGTAATTTTTTCCGTGAGCGCAGTAATTTTTTTAGTTGTATACAACTAAAGAAAATGTATTGCATATTCGTCCTTGTATACTTTTTTTTGCGATTATTTTTTATAGTACGTCCACAACTTCTCAGTTTGGTGTTTTATGTAGCAAGCTTGTTGGTCTTTTAGTAAAATAAAATTAATCTTGTAGTGTTTAACCTACAAGCTATGTAGTTTTTTGCCTGTAGCTTATATATTTTTAAAAATATAATACATAAAAGTTGTTTATGTAAAAAGGCTATCATACATTTATTTTATAATAGGTTACTAACTACCAAAACATTAGCTGATGGGGTTTGCAAAGGTTAAGCTTTTCTTATTAATACTCATACTGCACTCCACACTTATGTATGGGCAGCAAGAGAAAGTTACAGATATAATACCCACCATTACCGAAGTACCTGTAAAATTCCTCAAACAAACAAACGATAAAATAGATAAGTATACAAGTAGAATAACATCCAAGACCGAAAAAACTTTGGCTAAGCTTAGTAAGTGGGAAAATAAGATACGTGCCCTGCTCGAGCGTGCATCACCACAAACGGCTCAACATTTATTTGGAAATGGCAAACTAACTTTTGCCAGCATGCTACAAAAAATACAAGAAGGAAAATCGTTGGTAGAAAATGCTAAGGCTCGTTATACAGAATACAACGATAAGCTAATTACCAATATTAAATATTTAGAAACCCAA
>JANNVW010000016.1:0-40000 GCA_031408295.1 Ferruginibacter sp. | reverse complement strand
AAAATTTATGTACAAATTCGATAAAAAAACGTCTTTGTCAATTACAGCTTATAAGCCTAGAGAGTTTGCAGAAGCAAATGTTAACCCTGCTGATGTAACAAATGCAGCTTCGTTAAATGCGGCTTTGCCACAATTGAATTTGCACCTTCAGTATAAAGGAGATAAATTATTGGTGGGTGGCCAAGTGGAATATAGTTCTGTAAAACCTTATGTAAAATACGGTACAACCCCCAATATTCTTACAAGCAATGAATCAGTAAATGCGGTAACAGTTATGGCGTATGCAAAAATCACCACAAAAAAAGTTGGAATAAAAACGCAAATAGTGTTAGGCCAAAATACAAATCATTGGGTAATGATGGGTGGATACTTGGGCTATAAAGAAACCCCAACCGGTATAGAAACATACAAGCCTGCAAAAACTACCGCCACATGGATAGATATTTATGGTACAGGAAAAAAAGTTGTACCCGGTTTGTTTGTTGGGTACAGTGTAAATAATGGAGCAAGTGCAGGGGCTACAGCAGCATATGGCAGAGCCATTGGTGTAAGTGGAAGAGGCATAAAAGATTTAATAAGAGTAGCTCCAAGATTAGATTTCATAAGTGGTAAATTAAGTTTTAGAAACGAATTAGAATTTACACAAGCACAATATGGCACAAGGGGAAATGATGGTAAAGTAACAGGTGCTACAGATAAAGCAACAAATATCCGTTTTACATTTTCAACTATATTTAATTTTTAAAACTAACAACAGGTAATTATGAACAACACAAAATCAGAAAAAGGGATAGCCGGTGTAATAGCTGCATCTTCTTTAGGTACACTTATAGAGTGGTACGATTTTTATATATTTGGTAGCTTGGCTACTATTATTGCAACAAAGTTTTTTCCTTCAGGAAACCCAACAGCAGCCTTACTTTCTACGCTTGCTACATTTGCAGCAGGTTTTGTAGTACGCCCATTTGGTGCTTTATTTTTTGGAAGATTGGGCGATATCATTGGTAGGAAATATACGTTTTTAGTAACCTTGGTTTTAATGGGCGTTTCTACATTTTTAATTGGTTGTATTCCTTCGTATGAAAAAATTGGATTTCTTGCACCCATTTTAGTATTGCTTTTACGCTTGTTACAAGGTTTAGCTTTGGGCGGCGAGTATGGTGGTGCAGCTACATATGTTGCAGAGCATTCGCCTGAGCATAAAAGAGGATTTTGGACAAGTTGGATACAAACAACCGCAACAGTAGGTTTGTTTTTATCATTGCTTGTAATTGTAACAACAAAAGGTATGATGAGCAAAGAGGCATTTGCAGATTGGGGTTGGAGAGTTCCATTTTGGATATCGATTGTAATGGTTGGTATCTCAATTGTTATAAGAATGAAAATGAAAGAATCTCCATTGTTTCAAAAAGCAAAAGACGAAGGTAAAACGAGTAAAAATCCATTGAAAGAAAGTTTTGGAAATAAGCTCAATTTCAAATTTGTATTGCTAGCATTATTTGGTGCTACCATGGGGCAAGGTGTTGTTTGGTACACAGGACAATTTTATGCACTCAATTTTATTCAAAATACATTGAATGTAGATATAACCCAAGCAAGCAATATTTTAATGATTGCATTGGCTATGGGAACCCCATTCTTTATTGTGTTTGGTGCGCTGTCAGACAAAATTGGACGAAAATGGATAATGCTTATAGGTATGCTTATTGCTATTGTAAGTTATAGAGCAATTTACACTAAAATGTATGATAGTGGTAGTGTAAAAGCTAAAACAGAAATAGCCGCTAATACAAAAGCAACTACCACAACTGTAGCGGATGCAAAAAATATAGGTGATAGTATTCGTACAACCGTTACCAATAAAGAATATGCTGATGGTACAAAATATGTAGAAACAAAAAAAGTAAATATACATGCCGATGTTACTAAAGCGGATGAAAAAAAGGACACAAAAATTGATAAAGTAACAAACTTAGATAATGGTTCTTTTTGGAGTTTGGTTTGGTTAGTATTTATTCAAGTAATATTTGTAACCATGGTATATGGCCCTATTGCCGCTTTCTTGGTAGAAATGTTCCCGATAAGAATTAGATACACTTCTATGAGTTTGCCTTATCATATTGGTAACGGTATATTTGGTGGCTTGTTACCTACAATTGCATTATTTTTATCTACAAAGGCAGGGCAAGTAAATGAGGTAGCCGCAAAAGCAGGCACAGCTTTACCTTATGATAAACCATACTTAGAAGGATTGTGGTATCCAATTATTATTGCAGGTGTTTGTTTTGTAATAGGTGCATTATACATCAGTAATAAAGATAGAAACGTAAACGATTAATTATAAATTTTAAAAATATTTTTATGAATACAGTTAAAAAAATAGCAGGAATATTATGGATAGCTATAGGAATTTATGCAGGCTATATACTCATTGTTACGCAAGCTATTCCAAAGTTTAGTAGCCCAAAGCCCGAAGATTTAATACCAGCAATTATTTATGCCTTTGTGCTTACGCCTATTATTGTTGGCGGCTTGGTTACATTTGGTATTTATGCATTGCAAAATCAATATGATACTACTGAAGAATAATTTATTATATAGTGGTGGGGGATACAACCATCACTGCTTAATAAATTTAGTGTTGGGTGTTCCAACCACTACTGTTTAATAATATTTCCCCCTATGTAGGATAATACAGTTAACTTATGATGTTTATTGTATTATCCTTTTTTTATTTTATACAAATGGAAAACAAAAGTAGCAATCAAAAATTAATTTTCTTAAGCATCCTCTTATTGGCTTTGCTTTCTTATCCACTTATTTCACTTGCCAATAAAGCGCAATTGTTATTTGGAATACCAATGTTGTATTTGTATATTTTTATTGTTTGGATAATTGTTATCATTATTTTATATCGCATTGTAGAAAAAAAACAAACAAAAAATAATGAGTAATGCAGTAGCCATATTAACCGCCTTGTTTTATTTGGCCATATTATTTGCAGTAGCATATTTTGCGGAGTATCGTTTAAAAAAAGGCAAAAGTATTATCAACAATGGGTATGTATATGCATTGTCGCTTGCGGTGTATTGCACTGCATGGACGTATTATGGAAGCGTAGGGCGTGCATCTACAAATGGATTTGAATTTTTAGCGCTTTATTTAGGCCCAACTATTTCCGCTGTATTATTTTGGCCTGTATTGCGAAAAATAATTCGCATTTGCAAAACCCAACGCATCAATAGTATTGCCGATTTAATTTCTACTCGATATGGTAAAAATTTTACTGTTGCCATAATTGTAACATTGCTGTGTGTAATTGGTATTATTCCGTACATTGCTTTACAGCTAAAAGCCATTTCTACTAGCATACATATTCTTACAAACACTAGTATTAAGCACATATCCTTAAGTAATTTTTTACAGGATGATACTTTTTACATTGCACTTATCCTTTCAGTTTTCATTATTTTATTTGGCACTAGGTCTATAGATGCATCTGAAAAACACGAAGGTTTGGTGGCCGCTATCGCTTTTGAATCTATTGTAAAATTAGTTGCATTTATAGCTGTAGGTATTTTTATAGTTTACGGAATTTTTAATGGCTTTGGAGATATTTTTACAAAAGCTTTTGAAAATGATTCTTTAAAAAATTTATTTCAACTAGGCACTAAAACATCATACGCAACTTGGCTTGGCTTAATGATGGCTTCTATGTTTGCTGTAGTTTTTTTACCACGTCAGTTTCAAGTAAGTGTGGTAGAAAATGTGCAAGAAAAACATTTAAAAAAAGCAGCTTGGCTTTTTCCATTATACCTTGTTGTTATTAATATTTTTGTATTGCCCATTGCTATTGCAGGTAAATTAATTTTTGCTAATAAAAATATTGATGCAGATACTTTTGTGTTGGCTTTGCCACTTTATTTTAATCAAATTGGATTAAGCCTTTTTGTTTTTGTAGGGGGCTTTTCTGCTGCTACGAGTATGATAATTGTAGAAGCCATTGCATTAAGCACTATGATAAGCAACAACATTGCATCACCCATTTTCTTATTTGCAAAAAAATTCAAACCATCGCCCAACGGTAAATTGAGCTATTCTATTTTAAACATGCGTAGAATAAGTATCGTAGTGTTAATAGCCCTTGCATATATCTACGATAAAACGATTGCAGAAAATGTTTCGTTGGTTTCTATGGGGTTGGTTTCTTTTGTTGCTGTTGCACAATTTGCGCCTGCTGCTATTGGCGGTATTTATTCGAAATCGGCGTCTAAAAATGCGGCAATAGCATCTATTTGTACAGGTTTTGCCATTTGGTTTTTTACACTTGTGTTACCATCATTAGTAAGTGCACATATACTAAGCGAAAGTTTAATGACAAATGGTTTGTTTGGTTGGGCTTGGCTAAAACCCTTTTCCCTATTTGGTTTGGAAGGAATGGATTCCATTACTCATTCTTTTTTTTGGACAATGTTTTTTAATATAATCGTTTTTGTAACAGTTTCACTAAACAGTAAAAAAACAGCAGAGGAAATTTACCAAGGTGAAATTTTTGTAGATATTTTTAAACATTCTACATCAGCTACAGAAAATGTAGTGTGGAAGGGTACAGCATTTTTACCTGACATTAATTCGTTGTTACAAAATTTTCTTGGAGAAGAGAGGGCACAAAATCTTATGGTAGGTTATGCTTTAAGAAATAAAATTTCTTTAGATACAAAAAGAGCAGACCCACGATTGGTTGTTTTTGCAGAAAATATTTTAGCGGGGGTAATTGGTTCTGCATCTGCAAGTATAATGATAAGGAGTGTTACAAAAGCGGAGGAGTTAAAGATAGATGAGGTATTAAATATTTTGCGTGAGTCACAGCAGATGATAGAACTTAATAAAGAACTAAAAAAGAAATCTGTTGATTTGCAAAAAGCCACACAACAATTAACCTTGGCAAACGATTTGTTGAAAGAAATGGATACCATGAAAGATGAATTTCTTTATACCGTTACCCACGAAATACGCACGCCCATTACATCTATACGTGCCATGACAGAAATTGTGCATGACAACACCGATATGCCCGAAGAACAGCGACAACTTTTTTTAGGTAATGTAATAAAAGAAACAGAAAGGTTGAGCCATTTAATAATGCAAGTTTTAAATTTAGAAAGATACGAAAGCGGGCAACAATTATTAACTTTCAACGAGGTAGTGCTTAATGAGCTCATTACAGATGCAATAGCATCTTTGCAAACCTTGGCAGATGAAAAAAATATTAGTATAAAAACAAATATTCCTGATACCATGTTTCTAATGCGGTGCGATGCGGCACTCATACAACAAGTTTTAAACAACTTAATTTCTAATGCTATAAAATTTGTACCTGAAAAAACAGGAAAAATAAAGATATCCGTACATACCAATTACGATGAAATACAAGTGTGGGTAGAAGATAACGGACCAGGCATTTTACCCGAATTGCATGAAATAATATTTGATAAATTTTTTCAAGCAAAAAATCAAACACTAAAGAAACCAGAAGGAAGTGGGCTAGGTTTGGCTATCAGTAAAAAAATAATCGAAATGCACCAAGGAAAAATATGGGTAGAAAGTGACGGTGTGAATGGTTCAACGTTTATCTTTACGCTTCCAAATAATTAAGTAAAAATGAATGAAGTGCATAAAATTTTGGTGGTAGATGATGACCCGTACATATTAATGTCCTTAGAGTTTTTAATGAAGAAGAATGGATACGAAGTAATGGTGGCACGCAATGGAGAAGAAGCGCTTGATATTTTAAATACTTCCATACCAGATATTGTGCTACTAGATATTATGATGCCCGATGTAAATGGTTATGATATTTGCAAGCACATAAAAAGCACCAAAAATTTAAAAAATAGCAAAGTGATTTTTATGAGTGCCAAAACAAAAGACTCTGATATTAAAAAAGGGTATGAGCTAGGTGCAGCTTTGTATGTAAAAAAACCATTTAGCACAAGGGAGTTGGTAAAAGATATAAAAGGGTTGTTGGAAAGTTAGGGATTAAATTAAAAACTTCGGTGTTGTTCATCTTTATGAAGATTTGTATATTTTGCGTAATGGAGAATACGATAAGGAATAAATTTTTTCATTCAGTTCATATCTCTTGCAAAATATAATTTAGTTGTAGCGCAATAAGTCCTTAGCTATTTAGTTTGTACTATCCTTCACATCTACAGCATCTCTTAGCCCATTCCCCAATAAATTAAATGCCAGTACCAGTAGCATAATTGCAAAGCCTGGTATAATAGCCTGCATAGCATTATGAGTAATAATAAGGTTATAGTTTTCTTTCATCATTAGTCCCCAACTTGGCTGTGGTGGTTGCACACCAATACCAAGAAAACTTAAACCCGCTTCTACAATTATAGCCGTAGCAAAATTACCAGCTGCTATTACCAATACAGGTCCAATAATATTTGGTAAAATATGTTTAAAAATAATTCTGAAATCTTTAAAACCTAATGCTCTTGCGGCTTGTACATACTCCAATTCTTTTACAGCCATTACTTGCCCTCGCACAAGGCGTGCTACACTTACCCAAAGCGTGAGACCTACAGCAATAAATATTTGCCAAAAACCTTTGCCCAATGCAAGTGTAATAGCAAATACCAATAGCAAAGTAGGAATGCTCCATGTTACATTTAAAAACCACATAATGGCTGCATCAATTTTGCCTTTGTAATATCCAGCAATAGCGCCTAAAAAAATGCCAATACTTAAAGAAATAATTACTGCAATAAGTCCTACCATCATACTTACCCTTGTGCCAATAATAATACGGCTTAGTATATCTCTTCCGAAAGCATCGGTACCTAAATAATATTTTTTTGTAACGATATTTTCTTTAATATCATTTGTATTTTCAAGTTCAGCAAAGCCATATGATTGCGCAATAGCCGTATCGTCATCTACATATTTGTTTACAAAAATTTTATCTGTAGTAATTTTATAGTCTTTAATTGGTAGATATTTATATGTATTTGGCTTACCTAAAAATAGCGTAGTAATAAAAGATTGTTCTACTGCATTATTGATTGGAATTTTAAGAAATCGTTGTTTGTAACCAGCAGATTTGGATTGTATTTCTACCGTTTGTAAATCTGCATCAGTACTTGCATCTGGGGCTATTACGTATCCAAAAATACAAATTAATATGGCAAATACAATAATACACAAGCCTACTAGCGCTGATTTTTTTTGGCAAAGTTTTTTCCAAATAGTTGTTTCAGTATAATTTTTTACACTCATATATTATTGTAATAGAACCCTGTAATATTTTTTATAGTGTGCAGCAACCATATTGAAACAAATATAATTTTAAAACACTATTTTGAACTATGTATAAATTAGTATCCTTGCATTAGACAACAGCAAAACACAGCTTTGTGGTAATTGTTAAATATGTTTTTATTCTTTTGTATCTACTTTCATCAACACAAATTCTTTATTTTTTAACGAATTTAATGCTACCCCTTTTTCATTTTTTGTATCAAGTAACAATACATTGTGATTGTAGCCCATATCAACAAGAATCCTATCGTCAATAATCCAACCTCGTCCTTGTATAATTGTACCTTTAGCAGTAAATCTATTAAAAACTTTTAAATCATCTTGTAAAATAAATGATATTATTTCGCCATCTTTAAATTTTTTGTATTTACCAGTTATTTGGGCACCCACAAAAGTTACTTTATTTTCATCTGGTTTTATTATTTTTTTTGCGTTCACTCTGCTTGTTAAATTTACTGGATGATCTCCATCATTCTCATTTACCTTTACAGTCATTCCACCAACTTTATCGGGTTCAGTAGCTCCTTTTGTTTTTGAAGCTTTGGTAATATTAAAAATATTGTATCCAAAATCTTTCATGTATAATTCTGGAAACTGAAATAGTTCTTTTACAGCAATAATTTTATAAACATAGGCAGCTGTTTCCTCATTTAATTGCATGTGAAAATAATTAGTACCCTGTTTTTTTATTGCATTTTGTATGTTACCAATACCATTATTGTATGCTGCAGAAGTTAGCACCCACGATGAAATACCAAAACGTTTTCTGATGTACAAATAATAATTAGCTAATACTTTGCAAGCTGCATAAGTGGCTTTCTCAAAATCATTTCTTTCATCTATAACACCGTTTACAATTAATCCTAATTCTCGTGCGGTTGGCGGCATTAGTTGCCAAAAACCAGCCGCTCCAGCGCCAGAAACAGCATTGTTTTTAAAACCACTTTCTACTATGGCCAAATATTTAAAATCGTCTGGCAAACCCGTAACCCTCAAAATATATTCAACTTGACCCATGTACTGGCTCATCCTTTGCCGCAAAGAAGGTACGTTTACATAATTTATTTGTTTCTTTAAAATGCCCATGAGCTTTTCCGACACAAAACGATCTTCTACTGGTATTCTTTCGCCACAAAAAATAATATCATGTGCTTTTAATGAAAACGTTTGTGTAATAAAAAACACATAAAAAATAAGTTTTAAGAGCATTGGCTTTTTAGTGGCCACTATTGAGTATGTATTTATAAAAATGTTTTGCACTTTAGAAAAGTTTAAGGATAAGATTTTATTTATTTAGTTCTTCATTATATTTTTTTCCTGTAATTTTTACTTCTAGCTTTACTTGATTTAGCCTATCTTGAAGTTCAAAATCAATTTTTTCTGAATCATCTACGTAGTAGCTTTTGGCAACATAAATTAGTACTGCTTCTTTTCCCGGTGTAATTATTGGCAAAAATGCCGGGTAAATATATACTGGGTATATCTTTATTCGGGTACCAATTTTCCTAGTCCAAGTCGCCATCATATTTCCTGTAAAAAAATCTGCGGAGCTGTTGTTTTTTACCAACAGTTTCATATATACATATTCATCTTCAAAATTTAATCCTAAGCAAGTTAACTTAATCTTTTTGTCTGTGTTAGATAAATCAAGTCTTGGAGATTGTGCAAATACCTTTTTTAAAAATGTTCTTTTTTCTTGTAAGTTAAATTCTTCTTTATTAAATGGCTGGTCTGGCTGAAGATTTGTGAAATCTATATTTGGGTGCTTGGCTTTTAACTCCTCTAAGCTATACGGTGTAGGGGTCTTGCTAAAAAATATTGAGTCGGGTGCTTGGTTTGCGTTAAATTTCACTTCATCTTTATCCGCTTTTTTATTACCCTTGCTTTTTTCTTCTTTAGGTTCTTTTGCAACAGCAACTTCCGTCTTTTCTTTTTCAAGTTGATAGTTAACAATACGAAGCCGCTGTTGTGCGTAAGTATTGTCTGAGTGTATGGCTAGTGCTTCAATATATGATGTTTTTGCCAATGCATAATTTTTTTCTGCTACAGCTAGGTCTGCACGTTTTAGTGCCTCAAAGTATTTATTTTCTTTTTCTTCTTCCTTTTTATATGCTTCTAATTTTTCTCTATCTTCTTTATCTTTTTGTTCCGTTTTTATGGCTTTATTAAGATAATTTAATTGTGCTTGTGCATAGTAATCTCCCTCTTTTATTTTTAAAGCATCTTTATATGAAGCCAACGCATTTTCATACTGCTTTGAAATTAGTAAGTTATCAGCAATAGAAATTTTTTCATAGTATCTATCATTTACCTCATTAGCTTTTGCTATTTCTTCTAGCTTGGTTTGAATAATTTTTAATTGTGCAATTGGCTCGTCTGCATTTGGCTTTAATGCCTTAGCTTCTGTGTAGTATTCCTTTGCATTAGCAAGATCTTCTTTTACAAAGTAAAGTTTTGCTTTTGCTATTAATAAAACATATTTTTCCTCTAAAGCTTTTGCCGCCGCCAAACGCTCTTTTTTTGCTTTTTCTGCTGCTGCTATTTCCGCTATTTTATTTTCTATTTCCGCTATTTTTTCCTTTGGTAAATTTTCAGATGGTTTTATGGTAAGAGCGCCAGTATATAATTTTTGCGCTTTCGTGTAATTGCCTTTGCTAAATTCTGAATTACCTTTTTCTATTAAACTTGTATATTGTGCAGTTGATTCAGCCTCCTTTAATAGTCTTGCTTTTTCTACTTTTTCTTGTGCTATTTGGGCATCAATTAATTTTTCAATAAGTACAATTTGATCTTGTGGCCATTTTTCTGTACTATAGGTACTAGCCTTTACATATGCATCCTTGGCATTTGCATAATCCTTTTTAGAAAACAATTTATCTGCATCTTCAATAGTGTTTTTATATAATTTATTACGTGCTTGTTTTTCTTTTTCTTCGACTTTCTTCCTTTCTTTTATTTGCTTAGCAGTTTCTTCAGCAGCCACTACTTTTTTTCTATCTTCTTCTTCTTTATCTTTTATTTTTTCAATATTTTTCAACTGCTCTTGCGGCCATGGTTTTCCATCTATCTTTAGCGCTTTTGTGTAAGCAAGGGAAGCACTTGGATAATCTTTTGCCATAAAATATTTGTCCGCAGCTTTAATCGTCTCATTGTAATTTCTTGCTATATCTTCTTTTTCTTTTTGTTTCTGCTCAATTTCCAATCTTTTTTTACTATTCTTTTCATCTGTTGCTTCTTTGGCTAGTAGCGCAGCTTGTAGTTTATTAATGGCTTTTATTTGCTCTTGTGGCCATGGCTTTTTATTAATGGTAAGTGCTTTGTTGTATTCTAATTTAGCCTCATCGTAGTCGCCTGCTTTGTATAATTTATCAGCCAAAGCTATCGTGCTGGTATAATCCGATTCTATAGTTTCGTTATCCTTTTGTTTCTTTTCTTTGTCTGTTACAAGTTTAAGTTTATCATTTGCAAAAGCATCATTTGGTTTTATAATTAATGCTTGCTCATACGCAATTCTTGCGTCAGAAAATTTATTACTTTTTAATGCGTTGTCGCCAGTTGAAATATAGTTTTTATATACATTGGCAAGTTTTAGTAATTCTTCTTTACTATCTTCATTTTTAATAAGCTTGCTTATTATCTCAAGTTGCCGAGTAGCATAGATATCTGCAGGTTTTATTGTAAGGGCATTTTGATATCCTTCTTGTGCCAGTTGATATTTTTTGGAATTAAAATTCTTTTGCGCAACTGTTATTATATCTACATATTGCTTGTTTTTTTCTGCGTCTTTATTTTTTGCTTGGTCAGATAATATTATCCTAATTTCTTCTAGCCTTTGTTTTGGAATTTGATCATCTGGTCTAATTTTTTGTGCATCCTCAAACATTTTTTTTGCGGCCGCCAAATTTTTATTTTTTAAATTTAAATCTCCTTCTTCAAGTAGTACATAATAATTGCGTGATAAATCCTCCGTTTTTTCTTCGGTTTTTTTCTTTTTGCCTTTTGGTAATTCTGTTTTCTGGTTTTCACTCGATTTTCCAGTTAGTACATTCTTAATATGCTCTTCTAACTTTTTTGTAGTAGAGTAATCATAATCCATTTCGGCATCATTATTATAATTTATATTTTTCTTAAATACAAGTAAAAATTTGTGGTCTCTTCCACCTTCGGTTACAAGTAATGGTGCAGGCTTTGTTTTTTCTTGCTTAGCTATAATTGTAAAACCTGTGCTTGCAGTTTTAAAATTGTAAGGTGCATTAGATGGAATTGTATTGAAAAAAGTTGGAAGTTTAGGGAATCTTAACATTACCTCTGCTTCGGCGTTTACATAAATAGTATCACCAGCAATTTCAAGTTTTTGTGCAAATGAAATATGGCTAATAGCTGTAAAAAAACACAGTAGTAAAAAAAAGTACCGTTTATTATAAATACGCATTTGATTAACTCAGTTTAACAAAGTGGTAAGAAAAATTCTTCTGCTATTTTATCTAGCTTAAAAATTACGAATATCATTGTATAAATGTGGAAGCTATTTGAATTAGCCTCTCTCATCATCATTTAAATTTCACATTTCATTTTAGTAACTTAGAAAATAAGATGTAAGCTTCGTTGTAGAACATAAAATCACTCCTTTTGAAACAGCTTTATATGCTAGCACTATGTAGTAAAAGAGTAAACAACTAACGCAAACAGCTCTCTGAAAGAATATTTTATTTAATATTTTATCTCAATGATATTGACACATCCATCAGTATCTCGCCGCATTTCAGCTGTTTTTATTTTTATAGATTTTTTCCAAAGAATCATTTTAGATTTTTTCTTGCCGCTTATTTCTCCACACATTGCATTAAAAGTCATAAGGTCTCCATTTAATATTACCTTGGTATCGCCTTTGTAGCACAAATAAGTATCAAAATCAGCAGCAGTCATTTTTCTATCTATAACTTTCCCCAAGTAATCTTTAAAAATAGCATCTGTTATATTTATTGTTTTAGTTTTTTCGGGCCCTGCTACCACCGCATCCGATGGTAAAAGTTTTTCTGGAATGGTGATTGGTGCAATCTTAGGAGAAATAAGTTGCTTCAATTCTGCTGGGTCTGTAGGTGTAGCTACTGGCTTTACAGCCTCAGCTTCTACATTTATATCTTTTGTATATCTTTTCTCCCTGTCGTTATCCAAAGTTACCTCCACTATATATTTACCTGGTGTAGGAAATTGGAATATTGCACTAGGTCCTGTTTGTGTTAGTTTTGGATAATTGGTAATAGACCATTCATACACTTTGGCCGTTACCATGCAGGTAAAAAGTGCATCTTTTCCTGTTATAGTAAGTATTGGCCCTACTATTTCTTCGCCTGATATTAAGTTAGTGCTGCTTTCTATTGTAGTAGTAGGTGTAGCAATAGCAATTTTCATTATTTTTTCGCAAGCTGTACCAGTAGAGGCAGTTATTTTATATGTGCCAGGTGTTTTATAAATATGCGTTACATACTGGCCAGTAATTTTAGCAGTATTGTCACCAAAATCCCAAGTTGTTTCATCTTTATTTGTAGACGATATTAAAGAGAGTACTTCACCAACATTGTACGCACTATCGGTATGCGCTGTTATTGTTTTAATAATAAAATTAACTGGAATACATTTTTTTGAATCTATTATTCGGTAGCTCAAAAAGCCAAGGGAGAATACCGAAATAGCGAGCATCACTCTCCAAATGCGATAGTCTAAACCTAATTGCTGTCTTGTAAAAATTCTATTCGCTGACATTTTCTATAATTAATTTTTGGTTTGCTGCAAAATGAAAATTTGCTGTTTCAAATTTAGGTTCTCAAATTTGGAGGCTTCTAAAGTGGTGTTTAATCCTTCAATTTGTTTACGTAAATCATCGGCGTTAATATCTTTGCCTGTAATTTCTCTTAATTGTTTTTTTGCAGTTTGTATGTCTGAAAGTACAAATACTACACTTCTAAATAGCGGCTTGTTATTAGTAGAATCTGCATCAATTTTTAGGTTCAATTTTTTAATACCTTCCGTAATCTTACCATCTAATAAATCAGGCTTTATGGCTTTTGTATTTATGGTATCCAGCATGCCGGCAATGCCCGACATTTGAGTCATAAAGTCTGTAGAAAATTCACGCTCTTTTACATGCGTTCTCATCTCCATAAGTAAGCGTTCATTTTGTTTAAAGGGCACTTGAATGCTAAAAAAAATGGTAGTAGCAATTATTGCTATACATAGCAAAAAAAGAAGAAAGAAATTTGTAAAAGCCTTTTTTCTATCAGTTTTATTTAAAGGTTCCATACACGTATTTTATAATTGATTTTTATTTTTTTTATAAATATAAAAAATTTAATGTTTATTTCAAAGAAAGCAGCTACTCATTTTGGCACATTTAGCTAAATAACATGAAATATCTAAAAAGCTTATTTACAATTTTATGTTGGGTTTATAATTATTTGAAAAGGATATATTGGAGATGCATTGTTTTGTAAGCTAAATTCGAGTTCATAATACAAATTATCAATTTCGGTTTTCATGGTTTCGTTTACTATATTAGAGTAAGTTAATATTACATCTATTGTCCTTTTAAAACCTTCTTTAGCTTTGGTGCTCACTTGCACCCCTTTTCTTACCTCTACATTTTTTAGCTTATTGCCATATAGCTGCATACATAGTAGCTTTACATCTTCTGCACTTATCACTTTTCCGCCCGATACTAATTGCTGTCTTAAAATCAATCTTTTTTCAGATGCAGAAATAGAATTTTTGCCACCCGAAAAACCAATAAGCGTTTGACTTTTTTGGGTATTAATAAGGGTATTGTTTACAGCATTTACTGCCACTCCAGCTTTAATATTATTTGCATCTACATCATTTGTAGTCCAATAATTAATAAAAATCATTTCGCCATTTTTATTGGGACGCATCATCAAATAATAAAATTCAGGTTTCTTATCGTTGGCATTACTTATGTTATCTTCCAATCCTATAAGTATCTTTCCCATTTCTTTTAACTTGCTTAAAATAATGTCATTACTTATTTGGCCAAAATATGCACTTTGATCTCTTAGTGTTTCAGCTAAGTTATTAACCATTTCTCTTACATCTTGCGAGCTTATTTTTCCCACTCCACTAGATCTAACAATTACCTCACCAACAGATAGCTTATTTGCACCAGCAGCCGATCTTATTTTATAGCGCTCTCCCTTTTCGCTCTTTACCGATGCTAAATCGAAAAAAGTGCTTGTAACTGGTATAGGAATAATATTGAGCCACTCATCTGTTTTGTAGCTAAAGCTGTTTAGTTTTTTGTTTACTACCGGAAAAGCATTAATGCTACAGGATATAATGTCAAAAACTTCTTGCGGAAAATTTTGGAGAAATTCAATTTTAATAAATACTAAATTTTCACTTTCAATTTTTTTAATTATTTCGGGTGTAAACTTTTGTTGCCATTCGGCGGGCATTTTACTTTTTGCAATATTATTGCTGTCTACAATTTGTAAAAAACGGTTTTGATATACATGCCCAATTTTTCTATTCAATTTGCTAGACCTATCATCGCCAGATAGTAGTACCTCTTTTTGATCAATCTCTACCTCTTGATTTTTGCTAAATCCGCTAGAGATTTCAACGGGTACATCATTAATAAAGCATTTTGCAAATGTAAGTGCATTGTAAAAAGTTCCCGCTCTTGAATTGCTGCGAAGGTCAAAAAAGAGGCTTAACCCATTTAGTGTTTCAGGTGTTTTTTCTGCACTTAAAACCAGCCATATTTCGTTTGAATTGGTTATCACATTAGGCGAAAAAAGTAACTCTTTTCCAGCTTTTTCATTAATACCAAATAATTTATTACCAGCCAGCAAATAGGCAATTTCGGATTTAAAAATTTTAAATTTTCCTATCGGCGAAAAATGTAAATCAACGGTTTCGGTGCTGTTAGTGGCAGGCCTGTGAATTTTTTGTATAAGGCTAAAGGCGGTATTTGTATTTATTTCTAAACTATTATCTAATGGTACCGCTTGTATAATACCAGATGCTGGTAATGCGCCAAAAAGCGTTTCAGGTAAAATAATTTCGGCTAAATTATCGAGTAGCCTTTTGTGCGATTCATTAATATTATGTCCAATTTTTTCCAACTCAGCAGCACAGGCTTCAATTAGCAATAAAGCAAGAGGGTCAAAATTATTTTCTATTTCACTTTCCTCCACACCCCATAGCCTAGCTGCGGTGTTTACCATTTGATCTTTAATGCGTTCTTTTTTTAAGGAAGCCATAATTTATTTTGGAGTACGTTTAATTTTTTAACCCTTATTTTTAGTCAAAAAGCAAAGGGCTAATAAAAAATCCTGTTTGAAAATAGAAAGTTTCATTACTTCTAATGAGCTGTGCTTTTACGTTTATTTCAACCCTTCTTCTTAGTTGGGTAGTATTTGCTAGATTGTATTCAGCTTGTACTACGCTTACTTCTACCACAGGTTTTATGAGTCGTTTTTCGTATTTATTCAACTGTGCTTTCAAAGATGTTAAAATCATTTCACGACGTATAGAATTTGTCATGTGTATATCGTAATCATGATCCCAAAATTTAGACCCATAATTATAATCTTGTTTGTTTTCTTCCAGTTGTGTTGTTATTAGCAAATGTATATTTCGAGCTATCGAATCTTTTAGCGTACATTTATTAAGTTTCTTTTTTTCAAAGAAGGCATCAAATTTTAAAGGAAGTTTAAGATATTCTAACATATAATTTTTCTATTTTAATAAAGTACTCATATGAGTGCTAAAAATAAAAATCCATTTATCCTAAAAAACGTCTTCTAGGTTTTACTACGGTTTCTATTTGGTTTACTGCCTCTTCTTTAACAAATGTGCCAGTTTCCCTTCTTTTTCCAATAAACTCGAGTTTGCTCAATGTGTCAAATAAACGAGATGTTACTTTTACAAAAGCAATAATTTTTTGAATATTTGCATTAATATCATTTTGATTAAAGCTAGTATTTGCCAAACCACTTAGCATTGTTTCAAGTTCACCCTGTTTTAATTCGCACCATTCGCTCAAATAATTCATTAGCTCTTCTTTACCTGAGCCAGTGCGCATGTCAATACTATTTTTCATTACCCTAGCTAAAGTGGAAATAAGTTCAAACATATCCGCAGGTGTCTGGTAGGCAATCTTCCAACGCATAGCAGTAATGGCAGGTGCTACAGCAATTAATGTACGATCACATAAAAACATAACTAACCCAGATATCTCATTTTGTTGATTTTTTCTAAATATTTTTTGTACAATCTCTGAACAATTAGATTCAATATCTGATAAGTATTTGTCTAACTCACCATGCAGCGATAAAAGATCTTGGTGAGCACTAATAGAAATGCAAGGAGGTATATAATCGTTGTCTACCCTTACATCATTATTTACAATATTTACTTTGCCAACGGGTATTGCATATGGATGATATGCATTTTGTTTGTAACTGCTCTCGCTTACTAATTGGAGTGTATAGGTTGATAATGTATTTGGAAATCTTGGTGGGCTTTCAGCCAAATCTGGGCTGCCTGCTGCTTGCTTTTCAAATGGGTGTACAAATAAAAATACCCACCAAACAGACTCAGTATTGGATGCCGAAAATGGAAACAAACTAGTAACAGTATTACCAGTATCGGTTTGCCCAACAGTAGAAAAAGCTGGTAAAGAAATACGTACGCCGCCAATGGTAACTGCTTCGCAAGCTATTACAGATACCCTCAGCGAATTTTGATTGTCGTATGATATTTTTACATTAAAAGTTTCTTCGCCAGCTACAGATGCTGGCAATACGCCATACCTCAATGGAGACAATCCTAACGAAATCGAACCCTGCAAGGCGTCTATGTATGCATTATCTTGTTCAATGAAATGGTTCTTACTAATTTTCATTCCATCAATCCAGTTTACTGGAAAATATTTTTGTTTGTCTCTCATGTTTGTTTTTATTAATCTTCCATTATTCGTTCGCAAATAATGATATTGTTTTCTTTTATTTTGTTATCCCATATAGATAACTGAGGGTTAAGAATAATTTGGCGTTGATACCATTTGCGTTTTATTCTAAACCACCACTCAAATGCTTCTTCTTTTTCATCGGTAAATTCAATAGGCGTTTCACTTTGCAATTCATTATAGTCATTTAAAAAATGATAATACAAATCTCCTAAAAGCATCGTTTCGGGTCCCTTTGCTCTAAAATTTGTTTTTATGTTGCTCTTTGCGCCTTTAGAAATTTCAAAAGCAATAACCAATAATTTTTCATTTATTTTTTCGTCTGGCAAATCAATTGGCGTTTCTAAAGGATAATACCAAGTTGCAAATATGGGCAGTGGTATTTTGTAAGCGGCTTCAAAAGTGTGCAATAAGGTAATTGGGATAAAAAAACAAAGCATGCTCATAAGCAAAGGAAAAAACATGAAATCTTTGTCTTTAAAAAAATACTGTAGTGTAGAAAATACTACTATCGTAAAAAATATCATTGATATAGCAAATAGTATCTCACCTATTATAACTTTATCTCTATTATTTATATTTGATGTAAAATATTTTTTGTGAAAAAACAGAACGTGTAAAAAACCAAAAAATAAAAAAACAATACACAACACCCAGTAAATTGTAAAAAGATGATTGGTAAGGTAAGTTGTAAGATATGCGCCACCTGAAAAACCAGTAGCAGCTAAGCCGCCCCATAAAACAGGTTTTTTAGATTTTGAGGCAAACGTATCTACATAATTTTTTACCATAAAAATTAATGCAACAGAGCAAGTAAAAAAACTGCCTATGTATATCAAAAATAACTTTATAACCATGTTTATTGGCTTTTTAATTTTGCATTTTATATAACTAATCCGTAACCCAAAAATATTTCTCTTTCAGCAGTTTCAGTTGCTATTACAGAGAAGTCAAATATAATATCAATTTGTAAAGGAATTAATATTTCTTCAAAATGTTTCAATAATTTTCCGTACGAACTGCCTGAGCGATAATCTGCTATTTCGTTATTGCTAATATTTTCTATAACAAATTTCCAACCAAGTGTAGGCTCACAAAAATTACCCCCAAGTACGGTATCAATACCTAATTCTTCAAAAAATGCACAATTTAAATCTTTGTTTATCTGATGGTCAAAAATTTCCAGCGCTTCAAAGCGTACAGGTTTATCTAATATTAATTCCAGCGCTTTTGCAGTTTGTACTATTTCGCCTTTTATCATTTTTACCCAAGGCATAATCTGTACTAGCCTGTTAACGGGCTCAGCAGGCAGCCCATCTGGTATATTCCAAAAAGAAGCCAATTCATTTTTTATATCTCCATTTAGTACACCAAAAGCAAGGTTTAATTCTTCTTGCTCTACAAGCGTAGCGTAACGAAATAATTCTTGCTCTATTGGTTGAAAAAATTTCCGAGCCATTTTTTCTTCTTCTTTAAAACGACGATACTCTTCAGACATTTGAGCAGTTGTAGCTGTTTTGCTATTGCCTTTAGATTGATGAAACATACCCTCTGGTAACCTATCATAAATTCCATCTCGGTTTAATACCAATTCCATTTCGCTAGTGTTGGTTTCCTTATTTTTAACTATGCGAACGGAGTCAATTTCATTTCTATAACTTTTTTTAAAATTGCTATTATAAACTACCCTAGTCTCATTAAAAGATAAACCGTTTGCAATCATTTCTGCAAAAAATGCTTCCGCTTTTAAGTAAGTATGCGCAGTAGAATTGTATTCTTTTTTATTTTGCATATGGGTTTTATTGAAAAAGATTTAGGTAGGATATAAGGATGATTTAATTCTAAAAACTAAAAATCATTAAACCAAAGTTAATTAAAAATAGCTTTTAAAAATATAAATTTAGCGTACTATTTATACATTTAGTTGTTAACTACCGAATACTAAAAAAAGTTTTTATTATCCAAAATCTTATTTACTTTTACGAAGTAGATTTTAAAATTGAAACGTTTCTTAAATCTCCAGATATCCCCCTTATTATATTTATTAAAAGACAGTATACTAATATCTAAAAATATCAGTACTTTTTCATTTATCATTTTTTAACCAATAAAATTCCATGTTATGAGTTTTAAAGCTAAATTTAAGGCAGGTCCAATTGATTTAAACGTAATGGGCGTAAGTTATTCCCTTCTACAAGAAACAGATGCCACAGGTCGTCCATCAACCGTTACAAGAGGTGGTACAATTACAGTAACCGTAGAGGGTAATGAAAAAACTGATTTGTTTGAATGGATGTGTAATAGTTTTGAGCGCAAAGATGGTAGTGTTGTTTTTTATAAACGAGATTCTGACGCTACACTAAAAGAACTAAAATTTACCGAAGGGTATCTGATTAACTTTACAGAAAGCTTCAACTCAGAAGGTAAAGAGCCGCTTTCAGTAACGTTTACAGTATCTGCCAAAGAAATTAAACTAGGCAACGGTACGCACTCAAATCTTTGGGTTTAAAAAAACAATTCAGGAAATACGTTAATAGTTTTAATAACTTTAAAGTAGTTACAATATACATAATCTAAAAAAAAAGATTGTGTATATTGTAACGCCTGTAATTACATTTTAATTTAACTAACTATGGCCTTTCAACTAACACAAACAACAGTTCATGTTGAAGGGAATGATGCAGATATCATTTTCTCAAACTTATTTATTAATCAGCAGCTAGCTGATGTAAATTCATTTTCTTTTGACTGGCGTCAGGCAGAAGGTGAGGCATCGCTATCTACTTATATTTCTTTTTATACCAATAATCTTGCAAAAGAAGTAAAAATTACCATTGGTAGTAGTTTTACATTTAAAGGGATTATTAATGCTATTACTTGTAACAATCAAGATACGTTAGGCGTATCATACAATATAAATGGCAAGGGCTTTTTCGAAAAGCTAAATCAAGTTCCAGAGTGTAAGTCTTTTTACAAAAAAAGCATTACTGAAATTTTTAATGAAGTAAATAATACCGAGGGTACTACACTAAATCTTTCCCCCACAAATACAAGTACTTTATTTTACACTGTGCAGTATAACCAATCTGGTTTTTCTTTTTTAAGAATGATGGCCGCCCGTTATGGAGAATGGCTTTATTATAATGGAGTAGAAATGGTTTTGGGACCACCAACTGGAGAGACAATTACACTACACCAAGGTGCAGATGTTACGGATATTGATATATCTGCAAAGCTAGTAAGAGCACCACAAAACAACAGTTCCTTTGATAGGCATAGTGGCGAAGAATTAACAGACCAACCACAAAATAGTAGCGGTAATGGATTTATTGAAGCTTCGCAACAAGCAGGTCAAACTGCTTTTGGGAATAGCCAAAATAAAACCAATATAACCGCCGCAGCTACTCCGCAGTTATTAACTGATATGGGGGTGCTTAACCAAAAAGCGGCAGCTGCATCGGCAGTGGTGCTAAGAGCTACTTGTAGCAATAGTACCATTAAACTAGCCAGTAAAATAAAAATAATGGATGCCTCAGGCAATAGTGCGGGGGAGTATTATATTACCGAAATATACCATAGCGTAGTGGCCAATTCAAATTACCAAAATACTTTTGTGGCTATACCAGCCGAGGTAGAAGTGCCGCCATACACCAACCCTTTACTTGTGACACAATGCAAGGCACAACCAGCAAAAATTACAGACAACGAAGATGCCGATGGGCTAGATAGGGTAAAAGTTCATTTTCCTTGGCAATGCCCAGCAGATACCACACCATGGATAAATGTAATAACACCCCATGCTGGAAAAGATAAAGGCATTAGATTTTTACCTGAAATAGGAGATGAGGTAATGATTGATTTTTTAGACAGTAATGCCGAAAGACCTTACATGTTAGGCGCTTTGCATACCGAAAATAATAAATCAGGTAATGCGCATGAATCAAATTCCCAAAAAGTAATTGGCTCTAAAACAGGGAGGAGGTTTGTAATAGATGATGAAGAGGGTTATATATTTCTTGCAGATAATCATAAAGAAGTATACCCAAAAAATGTTTTAATGTTTGATAGAAATGATGCTCTTATGGCAATTAACTTAGTATCATTAACTGATATGGACAATCATTCTGAGGTAGTGTTGAAAAATAGCGAATCTTTATCTATCAACCTGATAGAGGGAGGAAATAATATTATTAGTATTCAATTTAAAAGCGATGGAAAAAAACTCTCCATAAAATCCAAAGGCAGTATTGAAATAACTGCTGATGAGTCTATTAGCTTAAATGCACCAAATATAAACATAAACGGCAGCCAAAAAGTAAAAGTAGAAGGGATGGAAGTAAACATAGAGGCAACTACAGAACTTAAAGCAAAAGGATTAACAGCAACTTTTGAAGGAGATGTAACTGCAGATTTTAAAGCAGGTGCTATGGCTACATTGAAAGCTGGAATTGTACAAATTAATTAATTATACGTACCAAATAAATTTTTTTAACTAATGCTTTATATAATTTACGATACTGCATTAAATGGAATATACACCCTGCCGATATTACAAAAAAACTATCCTGTTAATTTTTCTCTATTTAAAGGTACAAAAGATGAAATTTTAATAGATGTAGCGCCGTATTTGTTTTGTGTAGATGATGATTTTTTAAATAAAATAGATAAACCTTATACTTCATTAAAACATTTGATAGCTATTGAAACAAATGCTAAAATTGAGGACCTGTTAGCTCATTTGCAACAATTTATTTATCAAAAAGAAGGGAGCAACGAATATTATTTTAGATTTTGGGATGGTAGGGTTTTAGCTAGATTTTTACCAGCCAGTAATTATGGTGAGTTAGATTATTTTTTTAATAGTGCTACCGCATATTATGCTGTGAATATTGAAAATGATGTAGCTACAAAATATCAAACAAGAAACGGGAAGCTTATAGCAAATGAAATAAATTTAAATAAGCTATTTGTAAATAATAATTCAGGAGAGACAGTAGAAAATGTAGATGATCAGAATCAAATTAAACCAGCGTTAGAAAAACGGAAATTCTTTTAATTTAACCAATATAAAAAATGGGATTTGCAGCAAGATTAACGGATTTTCATATTTGCCCACAGATAACGGTGTTGGTGCCGCATGTGGGTGGCCCTATTGTGGCGCCAGGCGTACCCACGGTATTAATTGGAGGTATGCCTGCTGCAGTAATGGGTGATATCTGCACTTGCGTAGGCCCGCCTGATTCTATTATTTTAGGGAGTTCGGGAGTTTATATTGGAGGCAAACCCGCTGCTAGAATGGGAGATATGACCGCCCATGGAGGTGTCATAATGTTAGGTTGTTTTACAGTGCTAATTGGCGAAACTGGCGCTGGTGGGGGAGGTGGGGGAGGTGGGGGAGGTGCGGCACCGCCCATTGCCCTTAATGGATTGCCAGCACAAGTAGCAGCAAATTTGGTAAACAAACAAGCTTTAAAAGATGCTGCAAAAAATGGAGATGATAAAGCTGATAAAACAAATAAAGAAGACTTAAGTGCACAATTTACCTTAGTAGATGAAGCTGAAAAAGGAATGGCAGATGTAGATTACGAAATTGAAACAAGCGATGGGGAGCGCCACACTGGCAAAACAGATAGTAGCGGAAAAACTGCAAATTTATCTGGCTATACTACAGCCGATTGTAGGGTTACTTATAAAAACAAATAGAAATTAATTATTAATGGCAGGGCAACTACAAACAGAAGCAACCAATCAAATTATAGATGAAAGACATCTAGTTGTGATGGTGCGTTTTAAACCTGCTGCGGGTTTAAATACAAATTCTGCTACAAGTATGTTAGGTGGCGTTACAAGTGCTGTGGATGGTGCTGTAAGTGCAGTAGAAGGAGCAATAGCCAGTATACCAGGTTTGAATATGTTTATTACAGAAGAAAAAAATAATAATAAATCAGAAACAGCATACGATTATTTTAATGATTATAGCGATTGGGATGCCATGTTTGATAAAATTAAAGAAAGTATTAAAGAAGTAAATGATAAAAGTGAAGTTGAAAAATTTGAGTTTGAGTCTACTGATGAAAAAGGAAGAAAAGACGAAGCAAAAAAATTAAAAAGTAAAATTGACTCAAAAATCGCTGGTTGGAAAAAATATACATCTGCCATACATTTTATAGGGCTTGGGCAAGGGGGCAATGTAATAAACGAGTGTACCCATTTGCTAGCCGATGATGAAACTTTTAAAACAGAAAAATGGGCAGTAAAATCAGTTGTATATGTGGCTACACCATTGTATAAAAATGTACATACTTTAAATAAAGCTGCTTTAAAAGGTAAAGGGAAAGTACTGTCGTATGGTAATCAATACGACCTTACACAAGCGGCCCTAGAATATTTTGATGACAATGAAAAATTATTAACACTAATAAAAGGCTCCAATAAAAATAGTTTATCGCTAGCAGTAGGTAAAATAAAATTGCGACTAATAAAAGTGATGGCAATTGTGTTGAGTGGATTACAAATAAAAACCGATCCCGCCTCTATCAATGCATTGGAGAAAAAATTTGATGATTTAAAAAGTGAACTTGAAGGAATGGTAAAAGATATCGTTGGCTTTATAACCACTTTAAAAGATGAAGGCACCTCTTTTATAAAACTAGATGAAATACCTGATTTTAAGGAAATAAGCACTGGCTACGATGCCATACCAGACAAAGCTTTGAAGATAATTGAAAAGGTTTTTGAAGATATTGGCACTAAAGCCAAAAGTACATTTGCTAATAAAGGACTTGAACTGGGCCCATCTGATTTAGCTAAATCTTTAAATTGCCTTTGCCCTGTGTTTGATGCCATAAGTAACTCGTTAGCCGTTTTAAAACCAAAAGAAAAAGCTGGCGAAGACTTAGCAAAACAAGTATTAGATAACGCTGGTATAAAAAAAGTTTTTGCACCTGCTGCACAAACGCCTACCTATTTGCCAATAGATAAAGAGTACATAAATAAAGCTATTGAAGCCGCTAAAAATAATACGCCAGATCTTGTGGGGGCTTTAATAAACAAGGTAAAAGATTTGCTAACAAAAGCTACCCTAACTACCAATGACGTAAAGGATATGACGGTGGAACAGAAACAACAAGTAGCACAAGCAATATCTTGCCTTGTGTTACCAATGCTGCCAACCAAATTAGATTTTTACAGTAAGTTAATACAATTTATTCCTTTTAATATACAAGAACTTACCAAAGACCTTACAGGACAAAATTTAATGGGGAAAGCAGCGGGGCCTTTAAACAAAATTGCTATTGAATTTCCTGAAGAATTGACAAAGTCGGTAGCAAAAGCCGATGATGAAGTAAAAAGAATTACGGGGTATTTTAATAAAAATAATTTTAAATTAATGGAGAACATTGATTCGTTACACCTTATTTACAACGAACACAATCTTACTTTAAAAAAACATATTGGGCAAGTACACCAGTGTATTGATGAACAAACAGGCTACATAGATATAATGAAACAAAAAGGATTTGATAACAGCTGCACACTTGAGGAAAATAAGTATATGCAAGGTAGTAAAACAGTAAAAGAAGATGTGATGGTAACAACCGAAATAAAAAAAGATAAGGCGGCTTAGTTTAATATTAATAATTATGTTTAGAGCAACTGGACCAGGAACGATAAGATTGGATAGAAGATCATCTAGAGAAAGCCATTTGGTTTGGTTTCATCTTGATAATTTTGATGTAGATGGCGTAGCTTTAAAAACTGAACATAGGAATGCTTTAACCAGAATTTTTAGGCACAATATGGTAGAGTCAGGTGGAATAATTATGCCTGTAGATAGAATTTGGGTTTTTTTAAGAGGCTATGCAAGCCGAGCTGGCGGGGCGGCACATAATATAGATTTGTCAAGACAAAGGGTAGCCAATGTACGTCAGTATTTAAATGCATATGTATCCGATAATCATATTACTGGATTGCAGCATGTGGGTGAAGATTGGTCGCATAGTGAAATTGAAGAAGATGAAAATTTTAGATCGGTAGAAGTAATTTGTACCACAGAAAACACTCCCCCTCTGCCCCCAAGGCCTGCATTTATTTATGATAGGTTTAGAATGAGGGCAAAGCCGGTTGGTGGACAAGCAGTTGATGCACTTGCAGAAGGTTTGGATTTGGCTGGTCATGCTTTACCAACTGGCTTAGGCGCTACTTTTTTACTAATACAAATAGAAAGGCGTAGTAACCACGCTAGAAAAATTTTTTTATTTTATTCTGGTCAAGTAAGCGCTGGTTTATCGGCACCTTCTTTCATGTTTGCACAACCCAATGATTTTGGAGAATTAGGAGGCGGTTATGGTGATTGGGTTAACTTTAGAACTAGAAGTCATGATCATCATGTTGCCTTTACTGAATTTGAGGGAAGTGCAAGTTTTGGCAGCTTAGCAAGTGTTCAAATTGGCCTGCAAGATGCTGGGGATAGTTTTTTTGAATTTAGATCAGAGCTTATGCATAGTGTTGAACATTGGGTAAACATACGCCCACGAACAATTGTACTACCTATGCCTATGTCAAATGGATTGGGGTTTTCATTGGCTTCTTTTAGTATGGCGGGTCATTTAGTAGCACTAGATTAGTATGTTCTAATTACTGTATGATTTTTAATAATAATAAAAAAAAAATGCGGTCTTATTTCTTTAACGCTAAATCTTTATTTTTAATAATATTATTCTAATTTAAAATAATGGCTACACAAACCAGTTATAGTTTTTCCGACGCTGCCAAACAAGCTTTACATATAGCTTCGCAGCTTGCAAAAGAAAATATGCATGCTACTTTTGGAGCGGCACATTTATTAAAAGCATTGCTACACAAAGATTTTCCAATGCTGAAATTTTTGGAAGCAAATGGCACTGATATTTATTATTTGGAAGAGTGGGCTGAAATAAGAATTGAGCAATATCCACGCACCGCAAAACCTACCGATGAGCCAACGGCAGATGAAAGTTGCGATGCACTTTTTAACGAAGCAGATCATCTTCATTTAAAACTTCAATACCATTCCATTGAGCCAGAGTGTTTACTCATTGCAGTATCTACTCCAGGGGTTTCATTTGCATATGAACAGTTAAAAACGTATCCTGTTACTTCTACTCAATTATTGCAGTGGTATCAAAACACATCGGCTACTGCCAGCAACGGTACAACCAATGCAGCTGGTACGCCCAATAAACCATCGCCCAATGCAACTTACGAAGCACTAGGTAAATATTGTATAGATAAATTAGCACAGGCAAAAGGAGGCGAATTATATTCTGTAATTGGTAGAGATAAAGAAATACGACAGGTATGTGAAATCATAAGCCGCAAATCTAAATCGAATGTAATTATTACTGGAGACTCTGGTGTGGGTAAAACAGCCCTACTTAATGGATTTGCAATGGCAGTAGTAAATGAAGCCGTACCCCAGCATTTAAGAAATGTAACCATATACGAAATTGATAACGGCGCCTTAATGGCTGGTGCTACTTATAAAGGAGAAATTGAAGACAGAATCAGAAAAATTACTAAAGACCTTGCCAACTTTGAGAAACCAATTTTGTTTATAGATGAAATACATACATACATAGATAAGCAAAACCCCAATGGAGGTGCCACCAGTATTTTAAAAGCAGAACTAAGTAAGGGAGTACTAACCGTAATAAGCACCACCACCTTGGATGAGTACAGGAAAAGCATAGAAAAAGATGAGACATTTAGCAGAAGATTTGAAGTAGTAAAAATTACAGAACCTGATACAACTATTGCTGAAAAAATGCTGCGCAACCAAGCTGAGCAGTACGAAAAACACCACAGCCTTGGTATAGATGATGCCGTTTTTGCGGAGGCAATAAAACTTGCCAAAAGATTTATAAAAGATAGAAAATTGCCTGATTCGGCCATAGACTTGTTAGACCGCACACTTGCTGTGAGCCGCATGATGACAGATACAGCATTGCAAGATGTAGAAAAATTTACGACCAAATTAAATGAGCTGCCAGTAGATGCAACTGATGAGCAGTTTAGATGGTTATATCATGAAACACAAGCAGGCCTTAGCCCCGTATTATTAGCTAGGCACAATGAAGAAAAAGAATTTAGTAAAATAAATGACCTAGCAGAAATGCGCAGTTATTTAGACCATATGCTCAGCAACCTTTCTGTGATTGCCGGTACGGAAAAAAAGCATATTGATACAACCGATTTAAGTGCGGTAGTGGCAAATATTACAGGTATTCCACTTGGCAAAATTCAAACAAAAGAACAACAGCGTTTGGTAGCTATGGAAGACCATCTTCGCCAAAGAGTAATCGGACAAGACCATTCCTTAAAAACAGTATCGGATGCAATTTTGGAATCCCGGTCTGGCTTAAATAAAGCTGGCCAACCAATAGCCTCTTTCTTTTTTTTAGGGCCTACTGGTACAGGTAAAACCGAACTAGCAAAATCATTAGCTGAATTTCTTTTTCAAGATGAAAATTCTATTATTCGATTTGATATGTCGGAGTTTAAGGAGGAACACTCTGCGGCATTATTGTATGGGGCACCTCCAGGTTATGTAGGCTATGAAGAGGGCGGAATGCTAGTGAATAAAATTAGACAACAACCATATGCTATTGTTTTATTTGATGAAATAGAAAAAGCGCACCCTTCTGTATTTGATATATTTCTGCAAATTTTAGACGAAGGTAAAATGCATGATAGGCTTGGTAAAGAGGGGGATTTTTCAAATGCTGTAATTTTATTTACATCAAATATTGGGTCCGAGCATATCATAGAATCATTTAACAAAGGTGATATTCCAAAGTCGGAAGATATGTTGGATATTATGAGTAGATATTTTAGACCAGAGTTTTTGGCAAGGGTTACCGAAATAGTACCCTTTGCACCAGTAAGCATCGAAAATGTTGTTCGCATCTTTAACATACATCTAAAGCCATTAATAAAGCAGTTGGAACAGTTAGGAATAACGCTTACAGTTACAAAAGAGGCTGCTGAGCATTTAGCTAATCTTGGTTTTACACCTAAATATGGAGTAAGGCCATTAAAAGGTGTAATTCGTACTGCACTTCGCAAGCCGCTAAGTCGTATGATTATAAACAGCGAAATAAAAAAAGGGTCTACAGTAAATGCAGAACTTGATGAAAAAAATCAATTAATTTGGAAAATTGTATAATAAAAATCGTATATTTAACTACCTAAAAATTAACTCATGGCAGACAATTATGGAATAGGCGGCAACGAAGTAAAAACAGATGCTAGCGAAGCATTTGCAGACATACCGCAAAACCGAACCTTAATGGCTGAAAAGCTAACAAAAGATGCACCAGTAAAACCTGAAATTGTGCATGGCCTACAAACAGTAGAGCAAGTTTTTAAACATTACAAACCAGATATTACGGTGGATTTTGAAAATGCTGAAGGCGTATCTAAACAAGAAACACTTAGTTTCTCAAACTTAGGCGATTTTGGTATAAAAGGTATTACCGAACAAAGCGAGTTTTTAAAAGATAATGCTTCGCAAAAAGAAGAATATCTTAAAATTATTAAGCAGCTTAAATCTAACAAAATTTTAAAAACTGCACTTACCGATCCAGATGCAAAGCAAGCATTGTTAGACGCTATACATGGTATGGTTGCAGAACTAAATAACAATAAATAAAACAATTACCACAATATCTGATGAGTGTTTTGAAATTTCTGTAATCTAAAATAAATACAAATGTCATTTCAGGCTAAATTTTTTTTAAATAATGCTAGCTCAGGCTCTGATAGCACTTATACTGTGCTTTATGCAGACTATGCACTTACTGTGGGTGTTGATGGTAATCATAGGCCAAACTCCAGGGTAAGGGGTGGTTTAATAGAACTCACTATTGAAGCAACAAATTCATCAGCCTTAACAGAATGGATATCTACTCGTCAGGCCTTAGATGGTAAGGTTGAATTTTACCACAGAGAAAGAGGAACTAGCACCCAAAAATCTGTTAAGTTTAAAAATGCGTTTTGTATTTTTTTAAAAGATGTATTCGTTGCTACTGGATCAACCCCAATGGTTACAAAGATTACAATATCGGCACATCAATTAGATATTGATACCGTCACAATCACTAATACTTGGGAAGGTATGGATTCGCCATCAGAAGGCTCTTCCGAATCTTCTAGTGGTGGTAGTGGGTCTACTCAATCAAACAGTGTATCTTTTGATGACGATTAAAATGATTCTACTTTATCTCTTATTTGCTAACAAAAATTATAAATATTTTTTACAAACATTAATCTAAATTATAAAACAATATGGCCGATAACAACATGGAGCAACAGGCATCTGTTCAGCCTGAAATGCAGCAAGAAAGACCTGAAATAGCTAATCCACTTGAGTTTTTAAAAACCAGCAGTGAGAAAATTGCAAAATTTGGCGGATTCGATTTAATTGAATCAACTATTGAAGGTACACAAAACTTAAGCCCAGATAGAAAAGCGAGAAGGAATATTTTCCTTACCGAACAACAAAAAAAGGGTGAAAGAGAGTCATTAAAAAAAGCACTTTTAGTTTGGACAAAAGTGCTAGAATCAAGTAGCGAAATATCCGATATGGTAAGCCTTTGCGAACAAAAAGCAGAAAGCAGTCAAAAAGTATTGGAGATTAATTTATCAAAAGCCATTGAGGAGTCTAAGGACTTAGAGCGCTCTTACAGAAACGTTGCATTATTTTTCAAAAATTCTGAATCTGATAAGTTGAAAAATGTTTCGTTTATAAATTGCGAATTAGACCAGATGAAAGATTTGGATAACACTAGGTTTATTGATGCTATAAACGAAGAATTAAAAATGAATTTTGACAGGTTAGACCTTCGAAATAATTACAGTATAATGGTATTGCCAGGTTACTTAGGTTCTAATAAAGTGGTAGAAAAGTGGGCAAAAATAGCACACGAACATAAAGTAATGATGGTTACAGATTTTGAACACCTCGATGAACCAGATGATGTAATGGAAATGTTTGAATTGGCTAACCTTACAGCAGGAGATAAATATAAATCGAATGTGATGATGACCTGCAACTGGTTAGTAGGTAGAGGAAAATTTGCAGAACTCGGAGAAGAAGATGATTTATTTGTACCGCCTTCTGGCGCTTTAGGCGGTAAAATTTACAAAACCTTAATGAGCCAAGTAACAGCTGGTAAAAAGTTTGGAAGTATGAATGAAGTGGATGGTGTAAAATTCCCTTTGAAAAAAAGCGAAATTGCCAGCCTCGAAAAAATGGGTTTAGTACCAATGGTAAATGAGTATGGTAAAGTAATGGCGTTTTCTGCAAAAACGTTATTTAATGGCGACAATTTAGGGCTTCAAACATATTCAGTTGTTAGGGTTTTTGATTATGTTACCAAAGTGATGATGGATTTTTTAAATCGCCGTGCATTCGAAAATTTTAATGCAAACACAAGAAAAGATTTGATGAGCCAAATTGTTAAATTTTTAGATAGCATTACTGGGCCAGATAAATTAATAGAGGATTTTACTATTCGCCGTTTTGAGCAAGATCCTGTACAAAAAGATAAAATTCATTTAGATATTCACATGAAGCCTTATTTCCCAGCCAAAAACTTTATGATAAAAATGGAAGGACAAAAAGGAGATGATGGTACAGCATGGGATACAGCATACGATCAGCAATAAAATGGCTTTGTTAGTCTACATTTAATAACATAATATTAATTGCCCCAGTACAAAAATGCTGGGGTAATTAATTTATACCAAATGGAGATGTATCAAAAAGTGTCTATTTTTTGCATTCATTTTGTAGTGTGGCAATTGATTTTTTTGAAAAGTGGATGAAAGAAACGGCTATAAGCAAAAGACGCCCTCATAAATAATATCAAATATCATTTTAAACTTAGTCCAACACTTTTGCTCGCAGATTAAGCACATTTACACAGATTTTTTGGACTAATTATATTTTATAACTGGTATAATATCACAATCCCAATAACTTAGTTGTTCGCTCTCTTACTGCCCTGCAAAGCGTAGCATCTTCCGATAACTTTTGCCCATAAGAAGGAATCATTGTTTTTAATTTTATCACCCAATCTTCACTTTCCATTTGCACTGGAAAACATTTTTTTAATACATCTATCATTACAGAAACAGATGTAGATGCACCAGGTGATGCACCGAGTAATGCAGCAAGCGAACCATCACCTGCGGTTACTATTTCTGTTCCAAATTCTAATACGCCACCTTCTTCTTCATCTTTTTTTATTACTTGTACCCGCTGCCCTGCAATAGCAAGCTCCCAATCTTCTAAAACAGCATTTGGTAAATATTCTTTCAACGCATCCATTCTGTCTTCATCAGATTGTGCCACTTGTTTTATTAAATATTTTGTAAGGTCAAGGTTGTGCCAACCAGCAGAAAGCATTGGATAAATATTGGCAAACTCAATGCTTAAAGGTAAATCCATAAACGAGCCTTGCTTTAAGAACTTAGTAGAAAAACCTGCAGACGGGCCAAATAATAAAGCTTTTTCTCCGCCTATCATGCGGGTATCTAAATGCGGTACGCTCATAGGAGGCGCACCCACACTTGCTTTGCCATACACTTTTGCCGCATGTCGTTCTATTACTGTTTTGTTATTACATTTAAGCCATTGCCCGCTTATTGGAAAGCCTCCATAACCTTCGGCTTCTTCAATATCCGATTTTTCTAGCAATGGCAACGAGCCACCACCTGCACCAAGAAAAACGAACGGTGTTACAAATTCTTTCTTTTCATCGTTCAATAAATCTTTTATTTTTATTTGCCATGTTCCATCATCCTCTTTTTCTAAATCCCTCACTTCATGATTAAGATATAGCGTTACATCTTTTTGCGCTTCTAAATGGTTAAAGAGCACTCTTGTCAATGCGCCAAAATCTACGTCGGTACCCATATCCATTTTTGTGGCAGCACATTTTTCATCCTTTGCCCTACCTTCCATTACGAGTGGAATCCATTGCTGCAATAGTGGGCTGTCATCAGAAAATAGCATGCCAGCAAACAATTCATTTTGTGCAAGTGCTTCGTATCTTTTTTTAAGGTAATCTACATTTTCTTCGCCCCATACAAAACTAATATGCGGAATACTGTTTATAAAATCTTGAGGGTCGCTAAAATATTTTTGTTCTACCAAGTAGCTCCAAAATTGTTTACTATTTTCAAACTGGGCTGCAATCTTTAATGCTTTTGAAATAGAAATTGTGCCATCTTCATTTTGCGGCGTGTAATTTAATTCGCAAAAGGCTGAATGCCCTGTTCCTGCATTGTTCCAAGCATCAGAACTCTCAGCCGCTACCACGGGTAATCGTTCAAAAATGGCAATGGAAATATCTGGCTCTAGCTCTTTTAAAAGTACTCCAAGTGTAGCACTCATTATACCAGCCCCAATTAAAATTATATCTGGATTTTTATTTTCTAGCATACCACAATGTATGATTTCATTTTAAATTAATAATTACAACTTGTACAATTGCTTTTTAATAAGTCTATAATTTGCAAATACACAAAGCAAAAATAATATAGCCGCCAAACCCAACACATAATAATGTAAGTATGGAGACAATGCATCTTGCCCAGCAATAAATTTTTTTTGAAACATAAATTGAAAAAAAGATGTAGCCAGCAATGCAGCAATAATAATAAAAGCAAAAATAGGTATCCATTTTTTAGCTACAGTTTTGCTTAACCAGTTTGGCGAATAGCCCAGTATTAGTAATAGTTGTAGGTTTTCTTTGCTTCTACTTATCATAAGTTGTAAATAAAAAGAAAACAACAAAGTAGAAAGCAGTACCACCAAAATGGCCAAACCGCCAAGCCCCGCTATAATAGCTTGCAGCGTGCTTTTTATGCGACCAAATTTTGTTTTGTCTTTGTTTACATGATAGTTTTTTTGTTGTAAATAAGTTTGTAAACCCACACTGTTTGCATCTACTGTTTTTAAATACACTCTAGCAGCAGGTTGTACTTGTTGGTTGCCAAACATCTTGTTTCCCCAATCTAAAAATGTTTTTGGCACAATTACAGAATTTATTCTATCACTTACCGCTACAATATGCCCACGAAATTTCATGCTAGTGCCATCAGGCGCTAAGCACTCTAATACAATATTAACTGCACCAATACTACTTTCCGAAAGCTGCGGCAGGCCTTGTGCTGGTGCAAAAACATTATACATTTCTAAAAAATCTGCACTAAATATAATAGGTACATCTTGCTGCCCTTGTTGCCATACAAATGAAGCGGGTACTGTGTCTATAAAATTATTTTGAATAGATTCTAAAAATAAATCAGTGCTAAAAGGTATAATATCTCCTGCACTTGCTTTTGCCCTAAACTGGTTGCTAATAAGTGGCGCAGCATCAGTAATGAATGGTTGTTTTTTAAAATCTTCTACCTCAGCATCAGTAAAGCGATTGTCTTTTCCCATGTTTTCGTTAGTAATGGTTTTGGTTACAGATATAAAATCAAAACCATTTTTCCGAGGATTTTTTTCTTTCAATAATAGATTCAAGTTTACATACATCTGCACACAACAAAGTAGCAAGGTTACACCTATTGCAAGACCTGCATAACCCAATAAACGCCCAGTTTTATTACCTGTATTCAAAAACGCAGAAATTGTACGAAAAGAAATGGGGCTATTTTCTACCAATAAATTATTTTTTGTAACTGCCATGGTTATAAATGTAGGGTTGTAGTAGCTTCAAAAAAAAGACTTGGCTCTAGGTCGGCAAGTATAATTGTGGCATTTCTTTTTGCCGCCTCTTCTTCTATCAAAGCAAATGCTAGTTTACTATTATTATCATCTAAATGGCTAAAAGGCTCATCCATAATTAAAAAATCAAATGGCTGTTGCAATGCTCTAATAATAGCTATACGCTGTTGCTCTCCATAACTACATATGCCTGCGGCTTGCTTTAGTTTACTTGCAATACCAAGGCGTTCTGCCATTTCATTTATTAAAGATTTGGAGTGGTATGGGCGTAAATTTCTTTTTATTTCTACATTTTGTAAAACACTATACTCTTTAAATAATCGTAAATCTTGAAAGATTATACTTATTGTTTTTTCTCTAAGGGAAGCAAGTTCAGTACTAGATTTTATTTTTAGCGGGCTACTCATTTTTTTATGTAGCATATCCTTTATAAATATATCTCCATCATAGTCATTCCTTATACCATACAAAAAATGAACTAGCGAAGTTTTACCACTACCACTTGGGGCTACAATCTGTATCCTTTCGTTTGAAGAAAAAGTATGATTATGCTGCCAAATTTCAGAGCGTTCTATTTTTTCTTTTTCTAAAAATTGTGGTACAATATTTTCGAGAGATATAACCATATAGTAAAATTAAAAAAGCCGCCGTAATAATATGCAGGCGGCTTTTATAATAAAAAAATAAATTATTGTACACCTTTTGATGGTGCTAGCTTTTCAGCTACTACATCTTCATCTTCCCATTTCATATTCATTGCCGTAGTCTTTTTCTTCTCAATGGCTGCCATAATACCTGCGTAGCTATTTAATTGTTTTAGGCTATTGGTATTTTTGTCTAGTAAGTTTATTTCCCAGTGTTGTGAAATGGCACCGTTTTTAAAATTTCCACCACTAATTATCATATCATCCCACATTTTTAGAGTGGCATTATACGATGCTACAGCATTGCTATCAGCAGTAGCTGAAGGTTTTGTAGCACCTATTATGTATTGAAAATTTACATAACCTCCAAAAGAGCCATCAGCAATTTTATCAAGAAAACTAAAATTACTTTTTGCAGTGCCAGCAATATAGGTTTCGGTTGTAGCCTTATCATTACTCAATACAAAGTATTTATCGCTGGTGTTAAAAGCTATTTTCTCTGCCATGGCATTGCCTCCCAGCATTGGAGCGCCAACCTTTTTTGCTGCATCTATTAACTTTGTAAAAGCTGCCTTATCACCAATAGTTGTAGCAAAAATAAATTTAGCATCGGTACCAAAGCCTGAACTATCTTTTTTTATGTCTGTAGCAGCAAACAAAATATCTCCTTTATTTGCTTTTATAAAATCATCTAAGTTAAATCCTACTTGCCCAGCACCTAAGTTTACAAGACCGTCCATATTTAAAATTTTCAAAAATTCTTTTACTCCCTCAGGTTTAAAATTAAAGGTAAACACGCCTGCAAGATTTTGAGAAGGAATATTTTTTATCATCTCCTTGTTAAAATTTCCGCCATTATATTTTTTATATAATTCGGTCATTTCTTTTCCGCCATAAGATTTTGCATCTACATTAATTTTACCATTGTCAAAATTTAAAGTGCCAGTGGTAATAGCACCATCGTATAGCTTACTTAAATTAGCCATAGCCGCCATTCCGCCTAGGTTCATGTCAGAGGCTAGGTATTGTGCATTAAACCAAAAATGAGCATCTCCTTTTTCTGACATCAGTGCAGAAAATTTTTCATTTTTGCCAAGGCTTTTTTCTTCTTTCAATGCAAGTATTTGCTCTGTAACCATACGCATATCTCTCACAACTTTTGCTGGGCTAGTAGTGTCAAAAACCTCTGGATTTGGAACATCGAAATACTTGTCATAATCTCCATTACTCATTGTAGCTACAAATCTTTCTTTGTTGTATGCTACACTTCCTTTATCATCTGTGTAGTAAGTATAGCCGTCTTTAGCCGTTTCTTTGCCAGTCTTATTTGTTTCAGCAAGCATTTTCTTAAACTTTGCTTCGTCTGATATTGCGCCTTCTACTGCGGAGTAGTTGCCAGTAGAATCTTTTACCATAAATATGATGATGTCTCCTTTCATATTTACGCCACTATTTTCTGGGTTATCCAGTATTGTTTTTGCAAAGGCAGACTTAGTGCTATCTGCATATGCGTCTTTAAACCACTCATTTTGCTTTATATCTTCCCAGCTAAGTTTGCTGTTTAAAGATTCTCCATTTACATGCAGTACTACACCTGCAGTTTCTGGAATATAACGACCTTGTTTGTTTTCTTTTTTACTTTTACACGAAGAAAAAAGAAGTACAGCTGCTAAGGCTGCTACTGATAAAATGGAAATACGCTTTTGCATAATTGTTTTTTTTTATTAATACCTATATTGTTGTTTAAGTAACCGTCGTTTTATTTTTTATCTTTCAAATAATTTGTTAATGCTTCAAAAGGTATTTCTGCTTGCTCACCTTTTTTTAAATCTTTTACCATGCAAGTGCTGTTTTCAATTTCTTTTGTGCCAATAATAATAGCGTAGGCAATATTCTTTTTATCAGCATATTTAAACTGCTTATCAAGTTTTACTTTTTCTGGGTATATTTCGCAAGAAATATCATTATCCCTCAGCTTATTTGCAAGCTGTAAAGCAGCACTAGCCTCAGCTTCGCCAAGATTAAAGAAAATAGCCTTGCTTGTATTAGCAATACTTTCCGGAAATAAATTTAACTCCTCTAGCACATCATAAATTCTATCTATGCCAAAGCTAATACCCACACCAGCAATATTGGGCACACCAAACATACCCGTAAGATTATCGTATCTTCCACCACCGCCAATGCTTCCCATGTTTACCGTTTCTGGCGCTTTGGCTTCAAAAATTATTCCAGTATAATAGTTCAATCCACGAGCTAGTGTTAGGTCTATAGCTAAGTTAGTATTACTAGCATTAGCCATTACATATTTTAGTTCTTCTATGCCAGCTTTGCCCATTTCACTCTCTGCAAATAAAATTTCTATAGCTGCTATTTTATCCTCGTTGCTTCCACTAATATTCAAATATTTTTCTATAGTAGCAATATTTTTTTCATCCAAACCTCGCCCAGCTAATTCCTCTTTTACTTTTTCTAATCCTATTTTATCAAGCTTGTCAATAGCAATGGTTATATCCATCATTTTTTCTGCCCCAGCAGTTACTTCTGCAAGCGCAGCCAATACTTTTCTGCTATTTATTTTTAGCACATAATCTTGCAGGCCTAGCTTTACAAACGAACGGTGGTATATGTTACAAAGGTCTACTTCATTTATGAGCGATGGGCTACCTACCACATCAGCATCGCATTGTGTAAACTCACGATAGCGCCCACGTTGCGGCCTATCTGCACGCCACACAGGCTGCATTTGGTAGCGCTTGTAAGGCATATTAAGTACGTTAGCGTTCATGGCTACGTAGCGAGCAAAAGGTATGGTAAGGTCGTATTTTAATGCACGCTCAGTAAGCTGCGCTGTATTTTTTCCTTCCATTAATTTATCAAAACCTTCCTTTGCTTTTTCAATGTTTTTTGGGTCGTTCAGCCCATTATTCAAAATTTTAAAAATCAATTTATCACCCTCTTCACCATACTTTCCCATGAGGGTATCTAGGTTTTCCATAGCAGGTGTTTCCAATGGCTCAAAACCGTACAATTCAAATACAGTGCGAATGGTATTGAGTATAAAATTTCTTTTATAAACAGTACTCGCAGCAAAATCTCTTGTGCCCTGTGGCAAACTTGGTTTAGTCATTATTTTTTATAAATCTATATTATAACTTCAATATTTTTACTACTCACAATCCTCTCAACCTCCAATTACACGTATTTTTCTACAATTACATCACAAGCACTATCTATTAAATCATATACTTTTACATAGCCATCTTCATTGCCATACCAAGGGTCTGGCACATCCATATTTTTTTGTGGGTGCAATTCATTTAAAAAAAAATCCACTTTTGTTGTATCAAATTTTTCGCCAGCAATGCGCTTTAGTTCATCAAACACATCTTTTGCCATCACATAAATTTTATCGTACACATCAAAATCAGCAGCCACAAATTTTCTAGATACCTGCTTGCTAATATCAATACCATTAGCTTTAGCCACTTTTTGGCTCAGCTTATGAGGCGCCTCACCATCATGTATTCCATTTGTACCAGCACTATCCACCAGCCATTTTTTATTTCGTGCGTCTACTTTGTGTTGCAAAATCCCTTCCGCCAATGGACTTCTACAAATATTGCCTAAGCAAACCATCAAAATTCTCATGCGGTAAAGATAATTATGTTATGCATAATTTTTTCAGCTACTTTTTATAAGCGGAAATAATAGTATGTTTTGTGGTAATAGCATTTGACACCTGTATTATGGGTTATTAGCTTCAATGCCTGTGCTATAATTCGCAAAGCTGTCAAGTTAACATGTATAATTACCCCACAAAACCAATGCAGTTTAGTTAAGGGTTTTCATTTTGAAAATTGAGCATTGAAAATTGATTATTCAACATTTCACTAGCAGTAATTAAAAAAAAGTTCAATGCTCAACGAATATTTTTCAAGAATAAGGGATAAGTTTTACCTAACTAAACAGCATTGGCATAAACCCGCCGTCAGCTGCTCAAACTTTTAGGAAGGTATTGGTAATACACTTTAAGTTATAGAAATGATTGAGTAGCCCCAACGGCGGCTTTTAGCCCCGTTGGCGGTTGTGTGGGCGTAAAACTTCTGTTAACAAAATAGTTTTATAAGATTTATAAATAGTTTAGTATGCAAACTAAACTTCTATTCCGATAATTATCGGAACTAAAATCCTATGTTGTAGCATAACGAAACCGTACTAATTACTAAACGATTAATAAATAGACACTGAACTTGAGCTAATGCAAATTGTTCAATAGAAATTATTAAAAAATAAACCATAATCCAAGCCCCCAAAATTTACAACTACCAATTACCAAACAATTATAACAAAAAATACACAGTTATGCCTATAAATGCACACTTATAAAATGGTATAACAAAATGAAAAAGTATTGCTATACTTTTATAACGTAAATACTAAAAGCAAAAAAAGTGTTGTACATAAGCATTTTTAGTTGTAAAAAACTACGTATAAACACCTAGTTTTCTTTGTATAAAAACCAGTATAAATACCTATTTTTTTATGAATGTTGCGGCATATATTTGTTTTTTACAACACAATAAATAAATAACAATAATAATCAATTACAATTTTTGCACAAGAAAAGCTGGTGAAAACAACATAAAACTTTGGTGTTTTTCTCTTTTTTGTACCAAACAGGCAACTTACTTTTATAAAAGATAACAATTAGAAAACACAGCAGGTTTATTTAGCAACATTTAAAACAGTAACATGCATTATATAAGCAATTTTATTGATAAAAAAATCAGGGTTTTTCCTGTTTTTTGAATCAGCCTAAACCAATACTTTTACTTTATATAGTTAGATAAAATACCTTAACAAGTGAAATTTACTAGGCTAACCATACTATTACTAACACTCACCACACTTGCTACAACTAGCTATGCGCAAGACTCATTAATACATAACATTACCGAAGTACCTGTAAAGTTCATAAAGCAAACAAACGATAAGATAGACAAGTATACAAGTAGAATAACATCCAAGACCGAAAAAACTTTGGCTAAGCTTAGTAAGTGGGAAAATAAGATACGTGCCCTGCTCGAGCGTGCATCACCACAAACGGCTCAACAATTATTTGGAAATGGCAAACTAACTTTTGCCAGCATGCTACAAAAAATACAAGAAGGAAAATCGTTGGTAGAAAATGCTAAGGCTCGTTATACAGAATACAACGATAAGCTAATTACCAATATTAAATATTTAGAAACCCAA
>JANNVW010000015.1:0-17254 GCA_031408295.1 Ferruginibacter sp. | reverse complement strand
TTGCAAAATTCGCTATATAGATGTAACCATGGATTCTATGATGGTTAATCGTGTTAATGGAATAGAAGCAGAAACAGGGGGAATTGACATATTAGTAAACAATGCAGGTTATGGACAAAATGGTGTGATAGAAGAGCTGCCTATTTCAAAAATTAGAAATCAATTTGAAGTAAATGTTTTTGGTATGCTCCGCATGTCGCAATTGGTATTGCCCAAAATGAGAGAAAGAAAATCAGGTAGAATTATAAATGTAGGTTCCGTTGGTGGCGACTTTACAACACCAGGCGCCAGTGCCTACCACGCCTCAAAGTGGGCGGTGGAAAGTTTTACGGACGGCCTGCGTGGCGAACTGAGACAATTTGGGATTGAAGTAGTATTGATAAAAACCGGGGGCGTTTATACAAACTTTATGAATACGGCCAACAAATTGTATCCAGAACAAATGAAGGACAGTGTTTACAATGTTTTTAGAGAAAAGTTTATCAAACAATCCAACGCACTTTTTGACCCTACAAAAAATACATTTGGTATTTTAAGTGCTGAAAAAGTAGCGAAAGTAATTCTTAAATCTGCTGAAAAAAGAAGACCTAAAACAAGGTATAAAATTGAAGCATTGGCAAAAATCACTCCTATGATTCATTCAATATTAAGCGATAGAGCCTTTGATAAATTTATGCTAAAACAATTTAAGGTTTCAAAAAGAAAAGGGGAATCTGTTTACAACAAAAAATCTAACTCAATATGAAGACCGTGTTGATAACAGGTGCATCATCAGGCATAGGAAAAGAAACCGCAAAGTTATTTGCACAAAATGGCTTTAAGGTTATTGCAACAGCAAGAAATATAGAAAGGATGAAAGACCTTGAAACATTGGGTTGCGCTATTTTTTCGATGGATGTTACCAATGAGGAAAGCATTCAAACTGCTTTCAAGAAAATTTATTTAGCATATCATCAAATAGATATTCTTATAAATAATGCAGGGTATTGTCAAAATGGTTTTGTAGAAGAATTAACTTTACCGCAACTTAAATATCAGTTTAGTGTTAATGTATTTGGGTTAATTAGAATTTCGCAAATGGTTCTACCGATGATGAGAGAAAAACAACAAGGACATATTATTAATCTTGGTTCCGTTGGCGGAGATTTTACATCTGCAGGTGCAGGCGCTTACCATGCTAGTAAATATGCAATAGAAAGTTTTAGTGATGCTATGCGACAAGAAGTATCCAGTTTTGGCATTCACATTTCGTTAATAAAACCCGGCGGAGTAGAAACTAATCTTGTAGATAATGCACAATACCCTGAACCCATTGCAGGCAATCCATACCGTAAAATGCGAAGTAATTTTATAAAAATGATGTCAACTATTTTGCAATCTACCGATAGTGCGTTTCCTATATTGAAACCTATTGAAGTAGCAAATGCAATATTAAAAACGGCACAAGCTACTAACCCTAAAACAAGAATTAAAATAGGACGTACCGCCAAAATGATGCCCTTCATCAAATCATTAATGAGCGATAAAGCATTTGATAAAATGATTATGAAACAACTCGGACTTTTACAATAATGAAAGAATTTTTAAACATAAAATCAATCAGTCAATTGCATCAGATGATAGGATATGAAAAACCCAAGCATCCTTTAATTACTATTATTGACTATGCTAAACTAAAAGGAAATCCAGACCATTATGATGTAAAAATTGTAACCGATTTTTACATCATAAGTCTCAAAAGCCCTTCGCCAAAGTCATTACAATATGGTAGGCAATATTACGATTTCGAAGAAGGCACAATGATGTTTATAGCACCGGGGCAAGTTTTTTCGGTGAGTGATTTTAACGAGCAAATAAAATATGAAGGTTGGGGTATTTATATTCACCCCGATTTATTTTTAAATAGTTCACTAGGAAAAAAAATAAGCAACTTTTCATTTTTTTCTTATGCTGTAAGTGAAGCATTGCACCTTTCCGAAGAGGAAAAAAACACTCTTAGCCTAATTGCAGAAAGCATTGTGAAAGAATATAGCAGTAACATTGATGACTTTAGTAAAGATGTAATGATAACATCAATAGAACAACTATTAAATTATTCGCAACGGTTTTATGCACGGCAATTTATTACAAGGCAAAAACTAAACAGCGATTTATTGTCAAATTTTGAAAATTTAATGGAGTCTTATTTTAACTCCGCTGAGTTAGCAAACAACGGCATTCCAACTGTTGATTACTTTGCAAATAAAATACATTTATCTTCAAGCTATTTAACAGACCTTTTAAAAAAAGAAACAGGCAAAACCACAAAAGAGCATTTGCAAATTAAAATTATTGAAAAAGCAAAAATAAACTTACTCAACACTAATAACACAATAAGTGAAATTGCCTACTCATTAGGTTTTGAATATCCACAATATTTTAATAGGCTCTTTAAAGATAAAGTAGGTATGACTGCTTTGGAATACAGGCAACTTAACTGACTCTAAAACTCTACGTTCATTTCTTCAAACAATAAATGTACCATCTCAACCAAGTAATGTACCATGAATTTCTGACCAACCATTTTATATTTGCAGTATAAAACTTTAAAAAATGGAAAATAATAAAATAATAGAAACCATCGCCACAATTTTTAAAGGGGCTGATGACCGTAATTGGAAAAGTATTGAAAGTGTAATGACAGAAACTGTGTTGCTTGACTATACTTCTTTTGTTGGGGGAGAAACTACTGCGCTCACACCAAAACAAATTACTGAAAGTTGGGCAGGCTTTTTACCTGGTTTCGACAAAACACATCACCAACTTTCTAATTTTAATATTTTTGTAGATAAAGATTTTGCTCACATTACGTTTACTGGAAAAGCCGACCATTTTATCGGGGATGAAATGTGGACGGTAGAAGGCAACTATGAAAGTGAATTAGATAATATTGATGGTAATTGGTTGGTATCTAAACTAACATTCCATTTTGAAAAGCAATCGGGTAATATGGATTTACCCGCTGAAGCTACGGCTAGAATGAAAAAATAAATGTACCATTCCAACCAAGTAATGTACCATTCTATAATAATTTTCTATTCTAATTTTGTGTTATCAAATTAAATAATAACAATTAAAAACAAAAATTATGAAAATAGCAATTTTAGGAACAGGAAATGTAGGCCAAACTTTTGCAGCAAAATTTATAGCATTAGGCCACGAAGTAATGATGGGCACAAGAAATGTAGCAGATACTTTGGCTCGCAAAGCAACCGACAATTATGGCAGCTTGCCATTTGGTGAGTGGCATAGCAGCAATGAAAAAGTACAATTAGGTACTTTTGCTGAGACGGTAGCTTTTGGTGAAATTATATTGAACGCCTTGCAAGGTGCAGCAACCCTTACAGCAATCAACACTGCAAAAGCTACTGATTTTGATGGAAAAATTTTATTAGATATTTCTAATCCATTAGATTTTAGCAAGGGCTTTCCCCCTACTTTATTAGAAGGATTAAACAACAGCAATTCCTTGGGTGAAGAAATTCAAAAAACTTTGTCAAATACAAAAGTGGTAAAAACGTTAAACACCATGTGGAGCGGCCTAATGGTAAACCCCGCAATGATAGGCAATGGCGACCACAACGCATTTATAGCAGGCAACGATGCTGAAGCTAAAACAAAAGTAAAAGAAATATTAGCATCTTTTGGTTGGATAGCAAATAATATTATTGACTTAGGAGACATTACAAAAGCCCGTGGAGTAGAATTGTATTTACCATTGTGGTTAAGTATTTATGGTGCTACTAACAATGGTGCATTTAATATTAAAATAGTGAGTTAAATATAGTATAGTTTTTTACTTACGCAAATCTTAAAAAGGTTTGCGGCTTTTTATTTAACAATTGCAGAAGAATATTATTTTTTTGGGGCGGTGAGCAGCATACCATTGTTGAACGTTTCTGTAGCTATATTATAAAAGTTGCCAAGCTACTCGGCTACATTTATACTATGCATTCGTTTATATTTGGGCTTGGGCTCAATCAGAAAATCTTTATTGGACTTTTTTTTACCATTTTCTTTGATAATAAGCTTATTAAAAATACACTCTTTACAGTTTTGAGTTTCTACAGTTATCAAAGAGAAAAAATATTTAACCTAATAACAAAGAGAGCCATAAAAAATTAATTTCATGGCTCTCAAATTTTCACGGGGGGTAATATTTTATATGGTTTATAATTTTTCTTTTACACTACTTACTATTACAACATCCGATTTTTTTACCAATCTTTTACACCAACAATACCAAGGTTTATTCTATATTCATTTTAGCATATTAAAATAAGCTTTATTTAATTTTTATTAATAAAATTATAAAAAATATATCATAACTTTAATTGATTAATTTTATTGTAACATAGTTTAAACCTATAATGACTTTACAGCAGTTAGAATATATTATTGCATTAGATACTTACAGGCACTTTGGTAAAGCTGCTATACACTGCAATATTGCACAACCCTCGTTAAGTGTACAAATACAAAAGCTTGAGGATGAATTAAAGACAATAATTTTTTCAAGAATTAAAAAACCCATTGCGCCAACTGAAACAGGTACAATTATTATTGAGCAAGCAAGAAAAATAATTTCTGAATGCGCTACTATGGGCCAATTGGTACAACAACAAAAAAATACGATAGAAGGCAACTTAAAAATTGGCATAATACCTACGCTTGCACCATACCTGCTACCACTATTTTTACTAGAATTTATAAAAAAATATCCTGCCGTTAGTTTAAATATAAGTGAGTTGACTACCGATAAAATTATACGCCGACTAAAAAATGGTATGATTGACATAGGTATTTTAGCAACGCCACTTTCGCAAAAAGAATTACAAGAAACATTCTTATTTAATGAAGAATTTGTTGCCTATGTTTCAAAAAAAGAAAAAATATTTCAGAAAAAATATTTATTACCAGCAGATATTGATGTTAATAAAATGTGGTTGCTAGAAGAAGGGCATTGCCTGCGTAGCCAAGCCATAAATCTTTGTGAGTTACAAAAAAATTCTTCTATACAAAAACATTTAGATTTTGAAACAGGTAGTATAGAAACATTGAAAAAGTTTGTAGAAAAAAATGAAGGCATTACACTTTTACCAGAGCTTGCAACCATTGATATGAACGCTGCAAAAAAAGCCATGCTACGTTATTTTAAAAGCCCTGCACCCGTTAGAGAGATAAGCATGGTAACCATTAAAGGATTTGCTAAACCACGACTTATGGAAACACTCAAAAATAGTATAATCGATAATTTACCAATGGAAGTAAAACAAAAGAAAATAATAAATCGTTTAGATATAAATTAAAAACATATTAAAGCAATTCCTAATTAACGGTTACAATATGAGAAATGTAAGAATTATCTTTATTCAAAAATCGAAGTTCAAATACGCCTGGCACAATAGAGGAAAAATTATAGATTCTTGTTTTTAATCCCGCATCTTGAGTACATACTCCACCAGCAGTGTGGCCATAAGCAATAACATTAACTATGTTTCCTGTCTTATAAATTTCAAACTTATCCAACATATCACAACTGCTTGCATAAGGCCAATAAACTTTTAATTCTATAAGTTCTCTTGCATTTGCAACAATTAGGCCTTCGACTTTTGTAACAGGCCAATGCGTATATGATACAGTGCTAATTTCATTACTTTTTTTACAAGCAGATAATGTTAAAATTAAAAGAGGAATAAAAAGAAATTTCATGGTTAATGCTTTTTAAATAGACAGTACAATACTGATTAATGTTGCATGCGTATTTATTTTTTTAATTCATACCTCAAATGCTAATTTTTACCTCACCCCAGTTTCCCCGCTTCGCATACCTTTCTTTTTCCCCTTATTCTTTTTTTCCCATTCAAGCATTTCGGGTGTTTTAGCTACTACCTTTTTTACACCGCTTAGTGTTCCTTGTGGCGCCTCTTTTTTAGGTGCATTAGGTAATACCAACACATTTCTATCCCACTCCTCCGACTTCATCAACCTTCCAGTAACTGTTTCAAAATATTTCCATACTCCGTGTTTTACACTGTATTGTTGTGCTTTTACAATTTTAAAATCCAAAATTTCGTTACTACCTGTACCATAAACTGGTATGGTATCATATGGTGAATCTGGATTGTAACCACGCCAATTTTCTTCTCTTACCAACTCTCCTAGCGGAGAATAATATTGTTGCAACCCATGCTTACCTCCATGCAAATATGTTTCAAAACCAACTGGGTCGCCTATTAAAGTATACCTACGCCAAATACCTTCTTTCATATCATCTTTGTATACTCCTTCTTCTTCAAACCCTGGCTCTCCTCTAAGCTCTTCGGTACGTGTTACAAATTTACCTTGCTTATAATTTTTCTTATCTATTTTATTTATGGTATCGCCTTTAGCACTTATTTTAAAAGATTTTAATTGTGCGCTAGCAAATTGCAATCCTATTGTATACAAACAGATTATAAGCAAAAAAAATTGTTTCTTTTTCATTCTTCATACATTTTAATACTCAAATTTAAAACATTGTATGATTGATAAATGTTAATTTCGTAAATAATTTTCTTGAACCTAGCACCATAACAAAATACAATGAAGGACTTTAAAAAATATTACATACTAAATGCCAGCCCAGAAGAAGTATATGCCGCACTTACTCAACCTGCTACCATACAATTATGGAGTGGCACGGAAGCTACAATGAGCACACAAGTAGGTACAGAATTTTCTTTATGGGAAGGAAGTATTGAAGGTATAAATCTTGAATTTGAAAAAGATAAAAAAATTGTACAGCAATGGTATTTTGGAGAACAGGAAGAACCATCCATTGTAACTTTTAAATTATTTACAGACAAAAACAAAACATCACTAGAGCTTAGGCATACCAATATACCAGATGAAGATTATAATGATATTGTAGCTGGTTGGAATGAAGTATACTTGGGCAGTTTAATAGCGTTTTACGAAGATTAATTACACACTTCCTTTTGCAAGTTTTTACTACAAAATTATACGCAAGTCTAATACCAATTATAAATTTTAACTAGTCCGTTAAATTATAAAAATGTCAGCTTGAGGCACTCATAAAAAAAATTAAGTTTTTTGCGAATGACAAAAGTTCGTTACAGTTGGAGTGCCAAGCTGAGCTTGTCGAAGCTGGTCTACCTAGATGAACCCGCCTTCGACAGGCTTAGGCTGGCATTTCAATAAATTGAAAGTAAGCGCTTTGCAATATGCGTCATTTGCAGCTTTTCGGCGGGTTTCATTATGTGCATCTGGTTCGAAAAGTTCACCCTGACAGCATTCTTTTTTTGAACTTTGTAATATTTATAATTGACCTAATTTTTAATATTACGCATCATATTCCTAGCACCTCTTTTAATTTACTATACCCAGCTTTGCTTACTGGCAGCCTTGCTCCTGTTGTTAGCAATACCAAATGTCCATCTTTTTCATAAGGGTCGATTCTATTTATAAGTTGTGCATTTACAATATAAGAACGATGAATACGTATAAATTCAGTAGCAGGCAAGCTGTCTTCAAAATATTGCATGGTTTGTTTCTTCAAAAAACAGCCTTCGGCAATATAAATTTTTACATAATCATCAGCAGCTTCTAAATACTGTATTTGCGCAATAGGTATTATTTTTATTTTTCCATTATCTTTTACCACAATCCTATTGCTTTGCACTGTAGCTTGTAATGCGGTATCAGCAATTTCTCTTGCTACATTATTTTGCTGCTGCAATAGTTTTTGTATTGTCTTATCAAAACGCTCTTTGCTAAAGGGTTTCAACAAATAATCAGCCGCATGTGCATCAAATGCTTTTATAGCGTATTCTTCAAATGCAGTTGTAAACACAACAAGAGGAGGTTCATCTATAAGCTCTAACATTTCAAACCCATTTACTTTTGGCATTTGTATATCTAAAAATATAAGCTCAGGTTTGAGCTGTTGTATAGCTTTCATACCTTCAAAACCGTCACCACATTCTTGTACTACAGTTATATGTGGGTATGCCTGCAAATATTCTTTTACAACCATTCTTGCCAAAGGCTCATCATCAATAATAATTGCGTTCATGTATTCAAATTTAATTTTTATTTTATTCTTTTACTTGCAAGTATTTTTTGTTGCATAAATTATTTTAAGCTAATTGAGGTATGCGTAAAATAGTAATAAATTTTTCTGCTTCTTGTTTTACTTGTAATAAATCATACCTAGCAAATAATAAAAATAAGCGTCGTTTTATAGATGCCAACCCAAAGCCTGTTCCTTTTACGGGCATTGATGTTTCTTCATCAAATGGATTTTGCACCGTAATTTCTAACATTCCATTGCAATCCTTTGCCGATATTAAAATTATAACTTCGCCCAGCGTATCGTATAAACCAAACTTAATAGCATTTTCTACTAATGGCTGAAGCAACATAGATGGGAGTTTCATGCCTAACACTTCATTATTATGTATAATTTGAGTTTGTAAACGATGTCCAAAACGTACTTTTTCAATATCTAGATATAATTGCAAATGTTGTAGCTCCTCCTCAAAAGTTACCCAAGTTTGTTCTTCTTTTTTTAAAGTACTGCGCAATAAATCGGAGAGCTGATGCACCATATGCCTCGCCTTTTCGGGTTGGCTACCAATTAATGCACTAATAGAGTTTAAACTATTAAACAAAAAATGGGGCTGCAGTTGTTGTCTTAATTTATGTAGCTCCGCATCCTTTGCAAATCTTTCAGTATCTGCCCTTCTCTCTGCAATTTCTTTTTGCGCTAGTTGAGTATACCAAAGTAGGCTTAGCATATTCATACAAACTATCATTAAAAATCCCCAAGAAAATCTTATGGTAGATGTATGCCTCAGCCATTCCATGTATGCTATATCTGCTTTAAAAAAGCCCCACAAACAAAGCCTTACCAACAATAACCAAAAAGCTGTAAGGGCAAAACTTAAAAACAAAACATACAAATACTTTTCTCGCTTGGGCAAATAATAGCGCATATTATTTATTACAAGTAAACAAAAAGCGGCAAGCAGCATATTACTTACAAGCCCATCCACCGTGGCTTGCAGTGAATTAAGATTACTATCCTGTAATATCGCAATATGAAGTACACCCCAAATGCACCACCACAAAGAAAATGCAGCAGAAAAAATAAGTTTTTCTTTTTTGTCGGAATAAATTTTAGCTGCCAATAGAAATACAATTTATAGAAGTAAATTTATGAAGACCATCTTGCAGTAACTGAACCGCTCTTTTTTGCGTATTACGAATATACAACTCTGCATTATCTTCTTCCCTTACTTTAGAATAAATTTCTGCTCCATCTATAAAATCAGCTATAGGATATAATTCGCTCACATCTACAAATTTCCAATGCACTTGTTTGGCTTCACCTGTTACCATACTTTCTCTATCTCCAATGGTTCTTGCTTTTTGAAAAGCATGCAACTCATCATCAGCATAAATCAATCGGAGTTGTTCATCAAACTGCGGTGTGTGCAACCCTTCGCCACACACAATATGAAAAACCAATTTAGATAAGTACCATTTCATATCTTAAGTTTTATTGTTTTATAGTAAAATGTTATTTGTCAAAAAAATATTTATATATTTTTCAGGTCATTTAAGCCCAATAAAAACTAGTAACTTTTTATCTCAATACCACCAAACACACACCTACCTTGCAGTATAAGCACTTTGCCAGTATCAACAGTACTTGCATTTGAATTTCTATTATCTTCTACGCTATGAAAAACACCATCAATATCATTTTGTACAGACCAATGAGGCGGTACTAATATCGTCACCCCTCCAAACACTACTTCCATTCTAATTACTGCTGTACCAGTCAAATCTGCCTGTGTTAAATCTATTTCAGCACCACCAAATACGGTGCTTATTTGTCCACTTTTAAAGTTCTTAGAAATGATGTTCTTTTTAACTCCACTAAAAACAGAACTCACCCTAAATTCATCATTACCATCAATACTTACATCTTCACCTAGGTTCTGCCAAGTGGTTTTCTCTCCCCACTTATTATTACCATCTTCACCAATACGTTTGCAACTATTCCACGATTTTTTTTTAGGGCTTATTATGTAAACTACACCAACGCCTATAATAATTAATGGCCAAAAATAAGGCTGTAAATTAATGGAGGGAATATACCTTTGGATAAGAAAAAAAAAGCCTACACCCACAACAATAAGCCACGAAGGGTTTCTAAAATTATTTTTAAACCCAGTGTATATACCTGCAAGAATTACTATTACTGGCCACGTAAATAACCAGCTGGGTAGCAGAAAGCCCGTATTGCGCAACAATAGTGCAATACCTACTGCTACTAATATTACACCACCTACTATTCTATCCGATTCATTTCTTTTTCCTTTGTTGTTTTTGTTTTCCATTATAATTTATTTTTATAACACAAATATATACTGGAGTAATAAATAAGGAAAGCAGCTTTAGGTAATTGACATACAATAGTCGGTGAATAGCAGAAAAAAATAGGTGGTTTTATAATTTGTAGGAGATTATTCCCATTTTAAAAGGCTGCCAGAAGATGTTTCTAAAAGAAACTTGTTAGCATTTAAATAGTTTGCAATAAAATTTTCTTAGCGTATTTCATAGCAAGCTATTACTGAAAAATACTAGCAATAATTAATCCTTAAGAATATGGGTAGGAAGATAAAATATTATTTAACCATCATAGAAAGCAATTTATCTTTCTCTAAATAGGCTTCAAGCACATCTCCTACCATGCACTCTCCTACGCCTGCGGGTGTACCAGTAAAAATTAAATCTCCAATGTTCAAAGAAAAATAATTGGAAATATGATAGATAATGCTATTAAAATCAAATATCATATCGTCTGAATTACCATTTTGTACGGTCTCCCCATTTTGCTTAAAAGTAAAAGCAATATTATTTTTGTGGTGTTCTGGTTTTATATCAATAAACTTACCAACGGCAGCAGAGTTATCAAAAGCTTTGGCTTTTTCCCAAGGCAATCCTTTTTTCTTCAATTCATCTTGTATATCTCTTGCAGTAAAGTCTATACCAACAGTAATAGCATCATAATAATGCTTAGCTTGGTTTTCTTGTATATACTTTCCATTCTTACATACACGCAATACGAGTTCGCATTCATAATGTAATTCGTTCGTAAATTCTGGATAATAAAAAGGAGTTGTGTTTATAAGCAGCGCACTTTTGGGTTTCATAAAAATTACTGGCTCATCTGGTATATCATTACCAAGTTCTTTTGCATGTTCTACATAATTTCTTCCTATACAAATAATCTTCATTGCAGTTAAATAAAATGTATTTTAGAAACATTTTAGCGAAAATACTATAAAAGGTTCAGATAAAACAATATACAAATATTATTTTATTCTTTATAAATTAACTGATTACATATTGTCATTGTTCTATCTATACCAATTGTAGCATAATTTTCAATTATTTCTATGCAGCCTGCTATTTTCAACTTTACTGTTGGCACTTCATTTGGCTGCCATTTACCAAGTACAAAATCTGCCTGCATACCTTTTGGAAAAAGAGATCCAATGCCAAATCGGAGCTTAGCATAAGCATCTGTACCAAGTATGGCTTGTATATCTTTTAACCCATTGTGGCCAGCATGAGTACCAGATTTTCGCAGTCGCAATTTTTCAATAGGCAACGCTAAATCATCTACCACCGTTAATGTATTTTCGAGCAATACTTTTTCTTTATCCATCCAATATTTAAAAGACCTACCACTAAGATTCATATAAGTAGTAGGGCATATGCATACAAATAGCTTTCCTTTCCATTTCACTTCTGCAGTATAAGCTAGCCTACTCTCTTTAAATATTCCTCCATGTTTCATAGCAAAAGCAGTCACCACATCAAAGCCAATATTATGTCTAGTATTAGCATATTCATTTCCAGGATTACCCAAGCCAACTATTAAAAATTTAGACATTAAGAGCGTATTTAGTACTTAGTATTTAGATTGTTCCGTAATACGAATTAGTTGTTTACAAAATTGTAATATAAAAGTTTAACTCAATTCGAAAATTGCTTCGCAAAAGAACAAGTCTTTATACTCAATACTAATATCTGAGTACTATGCCTATATCTTAGGACTCCTGTTATATTTCATTCAAATACATTTGCAAATCTGCTTCCGTTTTTATCAACACATCCCGTACTTTACTTCCTTGGTTTGGCCCAACTATTCCAGCGGCTTCTAGCTGATCCATTAATCTGCCCGCACGGTTATACCCAAGTTTCATTTTTCTTTGTAGCAAAGATGTACTTCCACTTTGGCTCATTACTATTAATCTAGCTGCATCATCAAATAAAGCATCTTTGTTATTTACATCAAAATCTTTGCTGCTCATTTCTTTTTCATCTACATATTCTGGCAGCATAAATGCGTCAGGATATCCTCGTTGGCTACCAATAAAGTCTACAATTTTATCCACTTCGGGTGTGTCTACAAAAGCACATTGTAGCCTCACTACTTCTCCATTATAGCTTATAAGCATATCTCCTTTACCAATCAATTGCTCGGCACCACCTGTATCTAAAATAGTACGACTATCTATTTTGCTACTTACTTTAAAAGCTATACGTGCAGGAAAGTTTGCTTTAATAGTACCCGTAATAATATTTACCGAAGGCCTTTGTGTAGCAATAATTAAATGTATACCAATGGCTCTTGCAAGCTGCGCCAGGCGGGCTATTGGCATTTCTACTTCCTTACCCGCCGTCATAATTAAATCTGCAAATTCATCAACTACCAATACAATAAATGGTAAAAACTGATGTCCATTTTCTGGATTTAATTTTCTGGCTACAAATTTTTCATTGTATTCTCTTATGTTTCTACAACCAGCTTCTTTCAACAAGTCGTAGCGGTTATCCATTTCTATACAAAGTGCATTTAAGGTATGTACTACTTTTTTGGTATCCGTAATAATACTTTCTTCTTCGCCAGGTAGTTTTGCTAAAAAATGTTTCTCAATTGTTTTGTAAATACTCAGCTCCACTTTTTTAGGATCTACCAATACAAATTTTAATTGCGATGGATGTTTTTTATACAACAACGAAACTAGAATTGCATTTAACCCTACAGATTTACCCTGCCCTGTAGCACCTGCCATAAGTAAATGCGGCATGCTTGCAAGATCCACAACGAAATGGGTGTTATCAATTTTTTTACCTATGGCAATAGGCAATGCAAAAGTACTTTTGCTAAATTTATCATCGTCTAGCAGCGTGCGCATGCTAACCATTGTTTTACGAGTGTTAGGCACTTCTATACCTATTGTTCCTTTGCCAGGTATGGGTGCTATAATACGAATACCAAGCGCAGCAAGACTTAGCGCTATATCATCTTCTAAGTTTTTTATACGGCTTATACGTACACCAGGTGCAGGAATAATTTCATACAGCGTAACTGTTGGCCCTACGGTAGCAGAAATTTTTTGTATTTCAATATCATAATTTCTAAGTGTACTTATGATTTGATTTTTATTGTTTTCAAGTTCTTGCGGATCTTGTACAATTTTTTCACTACCATGGTTCTCCAATAATTCTACCGATGGGTAAACATAATCTCGCAAATCTAAAATAGGATCATAGTTTCCTAGCGCCTTTACATCATCAGCGGTTTTTGTTTTTATTATCAGTTCTTCTATTGGTTCATCGGGCACCGTTTTTACCTCTAGTGCCAAATCTGTTAATGGTACAAAAGGCGTTTTTTTAGGCGGCATTATAGACACTAAAGAATCTTCTTCATTTTCTTGTTCAACATCTAGCAGTTCACTTTTATTTTTTGAAGGAATCATTACCGTATTTACAATTCTTGCTCCTCTTTTTTCTTCCTCAGCAGCTCTTTCATTTATGGTAAGTTCGTGGTCAAATTTTGGATTTTGGTCTGGTATATTTAATATGCCAGCACTACCAGTTAAAGTATTGCCAGATGCAGTGTTCTCAGCTAAGTCATTATCCTCATTGGTCTCATCATTTTCTACTAATTCATCTTCATTAACATCTACTACTTTCTCATTAGCCAGTAGTACATTTTTATTAGGCATTTTAAATGCAGGATTAAACCGCCAAATAACGTATGCAAAAAAGGAAACTATAATAAAACCAATTGTGCCTACTTTGCCTATAATACTATAAAAATAATCTCTACACATATCGCCAACCGCACCGCCCCAAGCAAAAATATTTCCTTGCATTAATACAGAAGCAGTAATACTTAACAGCGGAAGCCCCACCAATAAATATTTCACATTTCTAACAACAGAAAATACTTTTTTACCAAAAAACAAATTGATACCCAATATAAAAAACAGTGTACAAAAAAGATAAGAAGCTATACCAAAGCCTTTATAAATTAAAAGATGCGAAATAAATGCCCCAAAGGAACCCATTAGGTTTGCCATTTTTGTATCGGTGCCCAACAATAATTTATATCCTTCTTTAAATACTTTGTCTTGATCTTCATCCCATGTAAATAAATACGATGTAAATGCAATAAAAAATAAAACGGCTAATAGCAAACAAATGCTGCCCGCAATTTTATGTGTACGCTCATCTTGTAAGAGTTTTTTTACCTCTACCGTTTCTTCCTTTTCTTGCTTTAGTGCATCAGCGGCCTTGGTATTCTTTTTTACTGATTTTGTTTTTTCTGCCATGGGGTTAAAGATAATAAAAACGGGGATTTGTGCTTAAAAAATATTTTAACAAGTTGTGTTAAAATATAAAGTCATTTAAATGATGATGTAAAAAATTATTTTTTTAGTAATCGGTTTATTACATTTTATGCTTTCTTATCATTAAAGCTTTTGAATAAAAATACCCAGCCAGCAATAAAAGCCGCACCTCCAAATGGTGTAATAGCCCCAATCCATAAGAGATTATTTGCAGCAATAGCTTTTATATAAGTAAGTAAATACAACGAACCGCTAAATAATACTATACCAATTATAAAGAACCTACCAGCCCAAATAATTGATTTCGTAGGAAATGAGAAATACAAAATACCAGAAATAAATATGGCTATGCTGTGATACATTTGGTATCGTACTGCTGTTTCAAAAATTTGTAATACACTCTCCTCTACCCTACTTTTTATGGCATGAGCTGCAAATGCACCTAATATTACCGATAACACAGCAAAGACTGCTCCTGCCTTTAAAAATCCTGTATGCATTACAATTATAAGTTTTGTGTGATATTTTTAAACCCATTTCTATTTAACTGACCCGAGGGTACAATTATTTTACATTGATTGTAAAATAACATTCGCTCATTCAATTTTTCTGTTATAAAATATTTTAAATCTATTGAAGATTTTGATACCAATAGAGGCCGATGGGTATTATCATTTATAAGGTGATGAAAAATATTATCAATTGTTTCGTTCAAAAAAACGGTTACTCCATTTCTGTTCATCCAATCCATATTATCAAAAAAACAAGCTGTTCCACCACCACAGGCTATTATAGCATTATTAAATTGCTCTGTATTTCTCAATACAGCTGCTTCTAATTCTCTAAAATATGACTCACTATTTTCAGTAAATATTTTTTCTATACTTTTTCTTTCCTCTGTCTCTATAAGCGTATCTAAATCGTAAAAAGACATACCATTATCATCAGCCCACTGCTTTCCTAAATAAGATTTTCCAGCCCCCATAAATCCGATAAGAAAAATTCGCATAAGCAAAGGTAGGTATCAAAAAATATTATTGCTGCAATCAGTTTGCCTTTTGTGTATTACTGCAAAAAAAAATGCCAACTATTTTTAGCTGGCAATTCTTTTTATACCAAATATAGTTTAGTCTAATATTTTTACTTCTGTTCGCCTGTTCATGGCTTTGCCAGCTGCAGTTTTGTTAGAAGCTATTGGCATTGTCATTCCATATCCTTTAGCAGTAAGTCTACCCGCCTCTATTCCTTTAGATGCTACATAAGCCATTACCGATTTTGCTCTATCCATTGATAAGACTAGATTTTTTGCTGGCTTTCCAACATTATCTGTATGCCCACCTATCTCTATCTTTTCATCTTCTTTTCTTACTAAAAGTGCTACCAATTCATCTAGCACAGGAAAAGATTCTGGTTTTAGTGTTGCCTTACCCGTTTCAAAATTTACATCATCCAAAATAAATGTTTTAGCTGGCTGAAACTGAATATCTACCACAAATGGTTTTTTGTAAGTAGCATTTGCACCAATTGACGGAATATCCAATATATTATAACTTGTAGAGTCCATAAAACCTAAAATAAATATTTCATACTTATCTCCAGCAGGTAAACGCAACGAAAATTTCCCATTCTCTTGACTTATGCCTTGGTATTCTTTTTTGGTAAGAAAACTGCGAAAAACCACAATCTCATGCACCAAAATATTCCCTTTAAAATCTTGTATACTCACATCTACAGGAGCATCTTTAGCTTGCGAAGCATTTTGCTGAGCAGTATTTATTTGCCCTAAAATAGTAACATTTAATAAAAGAGAAAATGCAAAAAAGAATAATAGTTGTTTCATTTTTTATGGTTGATTTAGAATAAAGATAAATATTTTTTTAATAGACGAATAAAAGTATAAAAAGTAAATTCAAATAAATTTAATTGCATTTTACTTAACATTCACTTCTCCAATTGAAAAACATTTCGTTGCTGATGTTTTTCTTAGAAAAACAACAATATCAAATTCCTTATCAATGTAGGTATCAAAAAACTGATACTTATCATTTGCCCTAGCACCAATATGCCTAAAAAGATTTTGTTCGTGCAACCATTTGCCATCTTTATCATTTTCTCTATTTCTTACATCAATAATAAAATTTGGGGCAATTACATCTTTAAAAATATTTTCAAAACTACCTTTTTTATCAGCAATTAATAAGTTAGAAGAATCTATTCCAATAAACTTTCCCGATTTGCGTTGAACCGCAGTGTAAGTTCCTTCATTTGTTGTAAAACCTATTACAACCATTTTACTTCCAAATGTTTGGTATAAATGTTCTCCCATCTTTGTTCCAAACTTATCTGTAGATTTTAATGACTATACGCTATTTGGAAAAGGTTTATACCATGCATTAGAAAGAGTAGCATCAAGTAATCTATCAAATAACTTTTCTCCAAAATATCTTCTGTTAAACTTATAGCAAAACTCGTTTAGGTAGTTTTGCATGTAA
>JANNVW010000014.1:0-23879 GCA_031408295.1 Ferruginibacter sp. | reverse complement strand
TTTTTTACCTTGCTGTTGAAATTGCAATTTGTAGACATTGTAAAATGTGTTTAGAACTACAAGTTGCTTTTTCTTTTAAATATATGCCCACATTGCTTTTCAACCTATGTGGATATCAATTAACTTGACGCCAATGCGAAGCTATTCGGGACTCATTCAATTCCGCCTTTGCGGAAGACAGCTCTCTATTTTGAGTCGGCAAAAATACAGTTTCAAAAACTATACGCCGAATATTTTTTCTGCATTCACTGTTGTTATGCTTTCCACCTCTTGTATGGATAGGTCTTTTATCTCAGCAATTTTTTCTACAATGTATTTTAAATAGCTGCTTTCGTTTCTTTTTCCTCTAAAGGGCACAGGAGTAAGGTAAGGCGCATCTGTTTCCAAAACCAAATGTTTCATATCTACATTTTTTAAAACTTCAGCTAATCCTGCATTTTTATAGGTAAGTACACCTCCAATTCCCATATAGAAGCCTGTTTTTATAATTTCTTTTGCTTGCTCTACCGAACCACCAAAACAATGAAAAATTCCCCTTAGCTCTGTTTGCTTATATTTTTTTATTACCTCTATTGTTTCTTGTAAAGCATCTCGAGTGTGTAATATAAGTGGTATGTTATATTGCAAAGCTAGTTCTATCTGTATTTCTAAAGCTTCATATTGTTGTTTTATAAACGTTTTATCCCAATAAAAATCTAGTCCGGTTTCACCAATTCCACAAAATTTCCTTTGTGTTAATTGCGTTTTAATATGCGCAATCTCTTCTTCGTAATACTCGTTTACAGAACATGGGTGTAATCCTGCCATGGCAAAACATTTATCAGGATATTTCTCTTCTAATAAACTAATTCGTTCTGTACAACTCTTATCAATTGCAGGTAAATAAAATTTTTTAACACCAATTGATGTTGCTTTTTCTATAACATCTTCAATATCCTTGTCAAATTCTTCTGTATATAAATGGCAATGTGTATCTATCATTTTTATAATATTATGATTTTGTATGCATTATAAAATTAATTAAAAATGTTTTCTATATATGATAAAAAAAAGTATTGTTATGACAATTCTCCTACGTAAATTGTGTCCAGTTTTCATAGGGTACGGATTAAAAAAAGGGCTGAGGTTTCTACCTCGGCCTTCTTTATAAGATTTATTATAAAACTATCCTATCAAAATAATACCCAGCATTTGAAAAATGTTCAAGCATTGCTGGTAAAGTATAGCACATTCTTACAGCTGCCTTTTCGCTGTCATGAAAAACAACAATATCTCCAGCTTTAGTTTTAAGTAATACATTTTTCAAACAACGTTCCTTTGTAATGCGGGTATCAAAATCTCCACTAAGTATAGTCCACATTATGATTTTATATGGCCTTCTCATTTGCATCAATAATTTCGCTTGAAAAGATGTAATTCTTCCATATGGAGGTCTGAAAAATGAACTATCTATAAAATTAGCTGCCTCATGTATATTTTCAATATAAATAATATCATCTGTTTTTCTACCATTTAAATGATTAAATGTATGATTGCCAATAGAATGACCTTCATCAATTATTCTTTTATAAATATCTGGATATTGTTGCACGTTTTTTCCAATACAAAAAAATGTAGCCTTAGCACCATATTTCTTTAATTCATTCAATACAAAAGGAGTGTGAGTTGGGTGCGGTCCATCATCAAAGCTTAAGTAAATATTTTTATCAATACTTTTTATTTTCCAAATGTATTTTGGAAAAATTTTTTGCAGCCAATTAGGGGTTTTTACCAAGTAAAACATATTGCGAAAATAAAGTTTAATTAGCCATTAAACCTTTCTTATCATAATAAGTCTACCATTTATGCGTTTAACAAATTATAAATAAATAAAACCATTTTATGAAAATTAAAGCCTTTTTACCAGCTATTGCAGCACTTACACTTATTAGTTTAGCTTCTTGTAAAAAAGATAAAACTGACGAAACTGAATTTGAAACAACATTTTCAGCAGGAGCTAATGGAGGTATTTCTGAAAACCTAGCACAAGATGCACAAGAAGTATTGAATGAAGCAGCAGTTGCTAATAATTTTTCTGGCTCTGGCTTTGTTGCTGGTATAGAAGGAACAACAGGCATATTAAGTTGTGCTACTATTACCGTTACGCCACTTATTGGGTTTCCAAAAAATATTGTTATAGATTTTGGTACTGTAGGTTGTACATCTCCAAACGGAGGTTTTAGAAGGGGAAAAATACTAGTAAATCTAACAGATTCGCTTCGCCGCTCAGGTAGTATAGCTACAATGAATTTTGACAATTACACGGTAGGTATTTACAAAAAAGAAGGAACAATAACTTGGACTAATACAAGTACTGCAGCTACAAAAAGCTGGAATCGTGTGTGTGTAAATGGAAAAATAACAAATACTGTTAATAACAACTTTTGGTTGCATAGTGGTGCACAAAATATAGTGCAAACTGCTGGTACTGCTACTCCATTAAATTTGATAGATGATGAGTTTTCAATAACAGGAAATCGTACGGTTACAAATGCTAATGGTAATACTAGAACAGGCACAGTGCTTACCGCATTGCAAAAGAAAACAATTTGCGACAATATAGATAAAGGTACTTACAAAATACAAGGTCCAAACCATTATGCTGTAATTGATTTTGGTAATGGGGCTTGTGATAAAGATGCAACAATCTCTATTGATGGTCGCCCAGCAAGAAACTTTACGTTAAGATAATCTTTTCATGTTTGATACAAAAGCGGTTGTTTCAGCAATGAAGCAACCGCTTTTACTTTTATAAATATTCGACACAAATTTTATGCTCCAAAATTTAAAATATTTCTAAAATTTGGGGTTCAAAAGTTCCCTATAGAGATTTAGGTAACTTAATTAAGATGACTAAAATCGTCTGCCGTCAACATCGTACTTTGGTCTTCTTCTCTATCCTCATTGTATTCAATTATAAAATTATTTCTGCCTTCACCAATAAGTATATGTAAGAATTTTTGTTGCACTAGCTCTAGCATATTTAAGAAAATAAATATAGCATGTATGCGACTTTCGCAGTTGTCAAATATTTTTTCGAAAGCTAATGTTTTTTGTTCTCTGCTTATGTGAAGCATATGCTCACGAACGCCTTCCATGGTATAGTTGTATTGCACAACAGTATGTACGGGCTTAAAGTTGCGCTCACGCAAACGGAGTGCTACTTTTTCAAAAGCCTTCATTAGCTTAAATAAAGTAACGGTTTGTATTTCTGTTCCTTCACCAGCTTCTTCACCAATAATAGAAAGCTCACGCTGCAAGTTGCCACGCTTTATCATCAGCATTCTAATGGCCTCCATTTCGGCCATTTGTGCAGATGCTTCTTTAAACTTTTTATACTCAAGTATTTTGTCTATCAATTCTTGCCTTGGATCTATTTCATTGCCTTGTGCATCTATTTCTTTGCGTGGCAAAAGCATTTTTGCCTTTATGCGCATGAGTGTGCTTATGAATAAAATAAATTCACTTCCTAGTTCTATATTCAATTTTTCGCTTGCGTGAATATGATCTAAAAATTCGTTAGTAATTTTTGTAATCGGAATATTGTAAATATCCAACTCATCTCTTTCTATAAAAAATAATAAAAGGTCAAAAGGCCCCTCAAATTCGTCTAGTTTAATTTGGTATGATTCGATGTTGCTCACAAAAAAATATTGAGTAAATAAAAGCCCCCCATTTTATAATGAGGGGCTGTAAAAATAAGTATTTTTTTTGTTTCTACGGGTTATTGTGACCCAATAGATTGTTTTATAATTTATATGCAAAACCAATACCCATTAGTTGCAATATTTGTACCGCTGGGCCTTTTGTAGGGTCTACATTTTTGGTGTCATTATCATAAATCATATCTACATTTAATGAAAAATTTATATACTTTGAAACTTTAGCTGTTAACACATTAGAAAAGAACACATCCACATTCTCGGGATTTGATTTGTAATTTGAAAACAAATCAAGTTTTCCTTTATAATTAACAGATTCAGATATTTTTTTCATGTAGTTGGCAGATAGAAATGCACCAAATTCGTTTTTAGATTTTTTGCCAAACGGTACACCATAATAAGGGCCAATAAGTGCATCACCAGCTACAATCCACCTAGCCGTAAGCGGAGATATGAATACAGAAAAATCAGCATTTGGCTTATAATCCATACCTAATGATAGTAATAAGTAGGCAGGCATTAATGTTTTAGAAGTATTTTTCCTCACTTCATTATTAAGCGCATCTTTACTGTATGCATAGCCGTCTGCAAATTGTGATCTAGCATTTCCTAGTATTGCGGCACTCCATTTTTTAGAAACAGCATAACCATATTTAGTGGTAAAATCTATACGGTCGCTTGCTTTTCTATTGCCAAGGCTAGTGGTGTTTAGTATACCATAAGCTAAATCCAGACTGTTATCCCACGAGCTTTTTCCTTTTTTGTAAAAGGCATAAGTGCTTAAAAATGCATTGAGGGAAAAAGAAAATTTGTCGCCACCTGCGCTCCAGTTGCTCAGTGATCCTTGGTTTACATTTAGGCTAAACATACCACCTGTTTTCCAAGTTTTTACAGTGGTATCAGCTGCATCTTTGGCAATTGTTTTACCAGCATCTTTTTTAAGGTCGCTTACAGTACCATCTTGTGCATAAGTACTTAATGTAGCTGTTATTACAAGCAGCGTGAAGATTAATTTTTTCATAATAGAGGGGGTTAAAATAATAATGCCGCAAAATTATAAGTTTTGCGGCATTGGTACTATGAAATTTTATTTTTTATTTTCTTAATGCATCACGTATTTCTGTAAGCAAAGTGATGTCTGCTGGAGGTGCAGCAGCTGGTTCTTCTGCTTTAGCTTTCTTCATTTTGTTGATTGCTTTTAAAGCCATAAATACTACAAGAGCAACTACCAAAAATTCGATACACTGTGTAATAAAAGCACCGTACTTTACCACAACAGCTTCAGCAGCTTTAATGCCACCTGCTTTGTCTTCAGCTACAGCTTCTTTTAGGGTTATACCCATTTTGCTAAAGTCAACTCCGCCAGTAACCATACCTATAGCAGGCATAACCATACCGTCTATAAATGCAGAAACAACTTTTGCAATAGCACCGCCCATAACAAAAGCGGCTGCAACGTCAACTAAGCTACCAGTGGCAGCAAATTCTTTAAATTCTTTAATGAATCCCATAATTTTAAGTTTTTGAGGGTTTTTTAATTTGATTATAAAGACAAATTAAAGAAATTTTTGTTAAACAATTGATTATCCCTAATTGATTATCCCTCACCTTTGCACAAAATTATACGTGTGGGTAATAATAGAGTAGCAAATTGGTTCATTTTTATAGGTCTTTCCGTTATTTGGGGTAGCAGTTTTATTTTGATGATGAAAGGTCTTGTGAGCCTAAATGCTTATCAAGTAGCATCTTTACGTATTATATTTTCAGGTATTGTATTGCTGCCTGTTGCCATAAGGCATATAAGGTCTGTACCCAAAAGTAAACTTTTTGTCATTTTCTTATCTGGCGTGCAAGGTAGCCTATTACCAGCCTATTTATTTTGCATCGCAGAAACAAAAATTGATAGCTCACTTGCGGGCTCACTTAATGCACTTACTCCAGTATTTGTAATATTAATGGGCGCATTTTTCTTTAATGCTCGAGTGGCTACAAATAAAATATTGGGTATTTGTATTTCTTTTGCAGGTAGTATATTGTTGTTTTTTGCACAGCCTTTTAGCAGCCATGCAGGCACTAATGCATTATATACTTCGTTGGTAGTTATTGCCACCATGTTGTACGGTTTAAATGTAAATATGGTAGGTAAATATTTAAAAGGTATTCCATCATTGCACATTGCAGCCATTGCACTTTCTCTAAATGCAATTCCTGCATTAATTGTATTGTATTTTACCGGTTATTTTAGTCAAGATATTTTTAGTGAACCCATGCTTATTGCTACAGGTTATACATTTCTTCTAGGTGTATTGGGTACTGCTTTGGCCTCTATTTTCTTTTATATATTAATGAGGAGGGCAGGAATGGTTTTTGCATCTATGGTTACTTATGCTATACCTGCTGTAGCTATTATGTGGGCAATACTTGATACACACAAGAATATTATTTTTAGCGGCAGTTTACCTTTTGGAGAAATAATGAGTGTAATATTTTATGCCTGGTGGAAACAGTTTTTGTGCTTGCTTGTAATTTTATTTGGTGTGTATATGGCTAATAGAACACAACGGGATGATGCTTAATAAAATCTTGAATTAATTTTGTGGTTTATAAAATTCAAATAAAGTATTTCAAATCTATATTACCATTTTGATGCAATTTTTTCCATCTTTTTTTGAGAAATAAATTTACCTTTCTTGAATTCTTTTTCTGCTTTTTTTATTTCTTTATTATATTTTTTTATTGTTGTTTGCTCACTTTTTTCAATTGAACTTTTTAAAATTTCGTAAAGAGCTTTTACTTTTTTATCCTCTGCAACTTGCATGTAATTGGATAATTTTTCTCTAATGGCTAATGTTGTCATATCTTAAATTATTAAAAAGCAAGGCAAACGTTTTTAAGATTTTTTTTTGCCACGAATGCACGAATATTTATAAAAAAGACAGATGAAAAATTCGTGCATTCGTGGCAAAAAATTCCTTTTTGTCTGTATAGTTTAAAAAGCCTTTGTATTGATTAAAAAAGGGGAATGTTCAATTTAATTAAAAATCAGCTTCCTCTTTACCCCCAAAAACTTATCAAAAAAAACAATTTCTTTTTTATTATTATTAATGAGTGCTTTGCTTCCCAAAAATGCTTCTGCGCCTTTATTGTAAAAATTTAAAAATAATGTATCGCCGTTTTTTGTGTACTTGCCCGGGTATGCAGTATTTTTTACACTATCAAATAGTTGCATGTAAAATTCAAAAAAATTATTCTCCCTAATGGTAAAATAAGAGTCGTTTAAATCGCCAATGGCTTTGTATTTTGTAATAATCGCTGAGGCATCAAAGGCTGGTTTGTCTTTTTTAAAAGCATTGGTAGAGGAGCAAGAAATAATAATTACTAATAAGGCTATTAGAATAATGAAGTAGCTATTTTTTGTTTTCATGGCTCAAAAATACGGCTTCAAAAATTTAGAGAATCATTTTATTTAAAATAGTTACCCTGTTATTTTAAAAGATAGCATGGTATATCAAGTGATGCATGTATGATGTGCAGGTGGGATACTCGCCACGGCTCTGCAATAGAAATAGGCAAATTTATAAAAGACTAAAGTTTTATTCTTAAAATAAATTTGTTAGACAAGGCTAACATTATTACATTTGCATATAAATAAAAAATATATGTATGATGAGGGGAATTATATTGGCTGTTTTAGTAGCCATTACAAATTGGGTAAATGCACAACCAGCAACAGTTGTAGGTAAAGTAAGCTCACAAAATAGTGCAGTGAATTTTGCAAATATTATTTTGCAGGGTACTCAATTGGGTTGTATTTCTGATAGTGCAGGAAATTATACTTTAAATAATATACCCGCAGGTAACTATACATTAAAAGCAAGCAGAGTCGGTTATAACAAAATAGAAAAAAGTATTACGGTAAAAGCTGGTGATAGTTTGGTTATTAATGTTGAGCTTTCTAACTTATCAAACAGCTTAAACGAAGTGGTAGTAACTGGCACACAAAAATCTACTAGGAGATTGGAAAGTCCTGTAAATGTAGAGGTTTATTCGCCTACTTATTTTAAGAAAAATCCTACACCGAATATTTATGAAGCCTTACAAAATGTAAACGGAGTAAGGCCACAATTAAATTGTAATGTTTGCAACACCGGCGACATACATATAAACGGATTGGAAGGGCCTTACACAATGATATTAATTGATGGTATGCCAATCGTTAGTAGTCTTTCCACGGTGTATGGGTTATCAGGTATTCCAAACTCATTGGTAGAAAGAATTGAAATTGTAAAAGGTCCGGCATCTTCTTTATATGGCAGCGAGGCGGTAGGTGGACTAATAAATATTATTACAAAAAAACCCCAAAATGCACCAATATTATCGGCAGATATTTTTACTACATCTTGGAATGAAGTGAATGTAGATTTGGGTTTCAAAATTAAAGCAGGAAAAAAGGTAAGCGTTTTAACTGGTGTAAATTATTTTAATTTTCAAAACCGAGTAGATAACAACAAAGATAATTTTACAGATATGACTTTGCAAAATAGACTTTCTATTTTTCAAAAGTGGAATATTGACAGAAAGGAAAATCGTTTGTTTAGCCTAGCAGGTAGATTTATGTATGAAGACCGCTGGGGTGGTGATATGCTATGGGATAAAAGGTTTAGAGGTGGAGATAGTATTTATGGAGAAAGTATTTATACAAAACGATATGAGCTTTTAGGTAATTATCAACTACCAACAAAAGAAAAATTAATGCTTTCTTTTTCTTTTAATAGCCATAATCAAGATAGCCGATATGGTACAACATCTTATATTGCACAACAAAATATTGGTTTTACACAACTTACTTGGGATAAAACCATTGGTAAAAACGATTTGCTATTTGGTGTAGCAGTACGTTATACCTATTATGATGATAACACCCCTGCAACAGCAACGGCAGATAGTATTTTTCAAAAAAATAAACCACAGAAAACTTGGTTGCCAGGTATTTTTTTGCAAGATGAAATTACACTTGCAAAAAATCAAAAATTATTATTGGGTGTTAGATACGATAACAATTCTGTACACGGCAATATTTTTACACCTCGTGTTGCCTATAAAATCAGCATTAATGATAAAAATATTATTCGCCTAAATGCAGGTACAGGTTTTAGGGTAGTAAATTTATTTACCGAAGACCACGCTGCACTTACGGGTGCAAGAACTGTGGAAATAAAAAGTGCACTGAAACCTGAAAAATCTTATAATGCTAACATTAATTATGTTAAAAAGATTTATACAAAAAATGGCGCATTTATTGGTTTAGATGGCTCCGTATTTTACACTTATTTCAATAACAGAATTGTAGGAGATTTTATAACCGACCCCAATAAAATTATATACGATAATTTAAACGGATATGCAGTAAGCAAGGGGGTAACGTTAAATATGGATATTGCATTTGCCAATGGTTTAAAAGTAATAGCAGGTGGCACATGTATGGAAAATACACTTACGCAAAATGGCGTAACAACCCAACAATTATTAACCGAAAAATTTACAGGTACTTGGGCTGTATCTTACAATATTAAAAAAATACATTTAGCTATTGATTACACTGGTAATTTTTACAGCCCAATGAAATTACCAACACTTGGTGGTCTCGACCCTCGTAAAATAACATCGCCTTGGTGGAGTATTCAAAACATACAATTGCTGTACAATAAATTTAAAAATGTAGAAATTTATGGGGGCGTAAAAAATCTTTTAAATTGGACACCGTTTAAGGAAAATAATCCATTTATTATTGCAGGGAGTAAAGACCCGTTTGATAAAAATGTACAATTTGATGCAAGTGGAAATATAATAGCAACGCCTATAAATCCCTATGCACTTACGTTTGACCCAAATTACATTTATGCACCTACACAGGGAGCAAGAGCATTTTTAGGCTTTAGAATTAATTTGAAATGAACAAAATAAAACTTTTAATGTTATTATTTGTTGGGCGCCTTTTATGCCCAATATTTTCATTTGCCCAACTTCAATCATTTCAGTTTGAGCAAATAGATAGTTTGCAAAAAATAGAGAAGAAATCAGTTGTCATTTTCATACATACGGATTGGTGTAAATATTGTGTAGCAATGAAAAACACAACCTTAAAAGACAAAAAAATTATAGAACAACTGAATGACAGTTTTTATTTCATCAGTTTTAATGCAGAGGAAAAGCGAAGTATTTTATTTAATAGAAAAAAATTTACATACAAACCAACAGGAAATAATGCTGGCACGCATCAATTGGCAGAACAACTTGCCGCAGTAGATAATAAAATAACTTATCCAACCCTTTGTTTTTTAAATACGGACTTTGAAATTATTTTTCAAATATCAAATTATATTAGTACCGGCAATCTAAAAAGACTACTGGAAAGTGTGCTATAAACAAAACGTTATTAAACATTTTGATTTGAAAACACTTATTTTCCCAAATGTGTAAACCATTTTCCCGATAGCTACACCCCTTAACATTATAAGTAAAGACTTTTGCTGCTTAAATAAATAAGATGTATAGAAAAATATTTTTTGCAATAGTTGTATTGCTTATGCAAAATGAAAGCAGTATAGCACAAGTAATAGCAACAAAAAATGCAGCAGACACAAGTCATATAAAATACTTACAAGACATAACAGTAGTAGGGCGAAACAGCAAAAACGATTACCAACAAATGCCTGAAATTGTAGGCACAAATATTTATGCTGGCAAAAAAAGCAACTTGATTGTAATGGATAATGTGCAAGGCAATGTGGTTACCAATAATATGCGACAAGTACTAGCAAAAGTACCTGGCATTCATATTTGGGAGAGCGACCCAAGTGGCATACAGATTGGTATTGCAGCCCGTGGCCTAAGCCCCAATAGAAGTTGGGAATTTAATGTGCGACAAAATGGATATGACATTGCAGCAGACCCTTTTGGTTATCCTGAGGCATATTATAACCCACAATTGCAAGCGGTGCAGCGTGTAGAAATTGTGAGAGGGCAAGGTGCTTTACAATATGGTCCACAGTTTGGCGGCATGGTAAATTACATTTTGCGCAATGGCAGCGAAATAAATAAACCTATAGAATTTGAAACGCAGCAAACTGCAGGTAGCAATGGCTTATTTAATAGTTATAATGCTATCGGCGGAAAAAAAGGCAAGGTGAATTATTATAGTTTTTTTGATCATAGAAATGGTGATGGGTGGCGGGCAAACAGCGCCTATTTTACCAATGCAGGTTATGGTACCGTTACTTATCATTTTACAGAAAAATTTTCGCTTACTGCAGAAGTGATGCGCTCACATATACGTAGCCAACAGCCTGGCGGGCTTACAGATGTGCAATTGCAAAACGATGCTACGCAAAGTTTTCGAAGTAGAAATTGGATAGACATAACATGGACAACGCCCGCCCTTGTTGCTAATTATAAAATAAATGATAAAGCCACATGGAACACAAAATTGTATGGCACTATTGGCGATAGAAATAGTGTAGGGTTTTTACAATCGATTACTGTACCCGATAGTATAAATACCGCTACACTAGCTTACAAGACTAGGGTAGTAAACATAGATAATTACAGAAACTACGGTTTGGAAAGTAGAATATTGACTGATTACAATTTGGGCAAAATGAAAAATACCATTTCGGGCGGTATTCGTTTATACACAGGTACTACTGCAAGAAGAGCAGATGGGACAGGAACTACAGGAACAGATTATGATGTTAGTATTGTTGGCAATTACCCAAGGGATGTACAATTTAACTCTAAAAATGTGGCAGCTTTTGTAGAAAATATATTTCGTATCGGTAAGAAAATATTGCTCATACCTGGCGTACGCTACGAATGGCTAGAAGGCGCTGCAAGCGGACGTAATGGATATACAACTGTAGGGCAAGAAATAATTTTGCAAGATATAAAACGCAGTCGTAGTTTTTTACTAGCAGGCATTGGCGCAGAATATCATGTAACAAACAATACAGAAATATATGCCAATGCATCGCAAGCTTATCGCCCCATACAATTCGCAAACCTGCAAGCACCACCAAGCACCGATGCGGTAGATGAAGATTTGAAGGATGCAAAAGGATACAATATAGATTTAGGTTATAGAGGAAAAATAAAAAATTATATACAGTTTGATGTGAGTACTTTTTATTTGCAATACAACAATCGTATAGGAACATTAACTCCCGTAGGTACAACTACGAGGCTTGTTACAAATGTGGGAGCAAGCACTAGCAAAGGTTTTGAAGGTTATGTAGAGGTAAATCCGATAAAGGCATTGGTAAAAAATAATAAGTTTGATGTAATCGTTTTTGGGTCTTATGGTTATACAGATGCCAAATACAGTAGCAATTATAAAGATGCAAACACAAAGGGGAAACGTGTAGAAAATGCACCGCAAAACATTTTTAGAGGAGGCATTAGCTTTGGATATAAAGAACTATTATTTACCACACAGCTAAGCAGTGTAGGTGCTACTTACAGCGATGCAAACAATACAGAAACGCCAACAGCCAATGCACAAAGTGGTTTAATACCTTCTTATACGGTTACTGATATTACAGCAGCATACAAATTAGTAAAAGGGATAAAAATAAAAGTGGGCGTTAACAATGCATTTGGTAAAACTTATTTTACCCGTAGGGCAGGTGGCTACCCAGGGCCAGGTGCATTGCCTGCGGATGGGAGAACGTTTTTTGTGAGTGTGGGGGCAAAGTTGTAGAAACATATTTTATGTAATTATCTTTAATATAATGGATTGTAGTTGTTCGGTCTTAACAAAAACCGTTGCAATAGGCAAAACAGGGAGAAGATTAATATTTTATTTTTTGATTAATTTTTCTGCAATCTTTCTTATTATTAATGAGTTTACTGCATTCCCCAACGCTTTAAACGCAGAATTGTCATTTGCTGGAAGATTCAATCCTTCAAGAGATTGTAACTTTAATCCTTCAGTTTTTGTTAAGTAACGATTTTGCCAGCCTATAATTGGAATTTGTGTACTAGTGCAGACAAGAGAGGGGAAAAAATCTGCTTTTTTTACTCTAATTCCTGAGGCTCTGAATTGAATAATATATTTTGATAAATCTCTCTCATTCTCACCTACGTTCCATTCTAACTTTTGCCAACTTTGTGATGGATATTTAGCTATCTCTTGAACTACTTTATCTATATATTTTTTATTATCATTATAAAATTTTCTACTTTCTCTTATATAAGTTCTCTTCCATTCAGGGAAAGCTCTTTTTACCCGAGCATAGCTTGGAAGACCTAATTCTTGCTCTTTTTTATTCATATTTTTTAATGAGCAACCAAAATTCCCTTTGAACTTACTTAGTTCATTAATGGATAATTTTGTAGGATACGATTTTTCAAATGGATATGTTGCTCCAAACTCCATACCCCAAATAGGGAAACCGGGTATTTTTGTTTTTGGGGGTATTAAAGAAATTAGTTGCTGCCATAGATTAAGGCATTCGCTATTTGATTGTGGAATTGATTTGTAATTTATAGGGTTTATTTCTACAAATTTTTTGATATCTAAAATTTTTGATTTCTGACTATCAATGTCTTTAAACGTAAAATGATTTAAGCCAATTAAAGAACCTACTATAAATACTCGCTTTCTATGTTGAGGAATACCAAAATCTTGTGGTGAATATATTTCATGTTCAACACTATAACCAAGATTTTTAAGTTCTTTATGCATATAGTTCCAAGTTTCTTCGTTATCATGCTTCCTTATGTATGGCACATTTTCAAGAATAAAATATGTTGGATTTTTAATTTTTAGAATTTTGACTATATCATCAAAAAGTGTACCTCTAATTAAGTCCATTCTTCCCTCTTGATTTCCAGCTTTCGAAAATGGTTGACAAGGAAAACCAGCACAAAGAATATCATGATTGGGTACAAGTTCAATATTATTTTCAATGATTTTTTTTATATCTCCTACAGGTTCGATACCCCAGTTCTTTTTATATAATTCTCTTAGTGATGGGTCAATTTCACTAGCAAATACACATTCATGTCCTAACTCGTGCAATCCTTTATGAAACCCACCGATACCAGCAAATAAATCTATGAATTTCATTAATTAAGTTTCGTTTTGCACCATGATTGAATTTGTTTTTTTAAAGCAAATTCTGTTTTGTAGCCTTTAGAGGTCATCATTCTAAAAAGACGTGCTCTATCAATAATAACACCATAGTCATCTACAGCATTAGTCCATTTTTCTGACTCTATAATTTGGCAAATAGCCATTGCAGGAACTGTAGTATTTTGATTCCATGAAATAAATCTTCTCCAAGAAGGTATTGGAATACTCTTTTTATCTCTCCAAGTACCTCCTGCGGCACACTGAACTAGAAAATAAATATGGCTATTTCTTGAATCTCCAAATTTTTTAAAGCCTACTAAATCAGCACCTCTATCTTTATCAAAAGGACTTGGGTCATCACCTCTTTCTTCGTAGCAAGATTCAGCAAAAGAATCAACTTGACTTTTAAAAGAAAGTCCACTAGGGAATCCAAAATTAATAGATTCAAATCCAAAATAATGGTCAATACATTCTTTAGTCAATCTCTCGAATAACTTAGTACCGATACCTGCATCTGCAGCCCCGTGAGTAGAAAAAATTAAACACATGGTCAATTCAGGAAATTTTTTCCAATTAAATTTTGGAATAATTACGTTTCCAATAATTTCATAAGGTTGAACGGAGCCATATAGACTTAACCTTCTAGAGAGTTCTTGAATTGCACTATCAATTGTAGTTTCTTCTACATCACTGATTAAAGAAATGATTTTATTTTTCGAAATTCTGTTTCCTGAAAATAAAATTTGCAATTCAATCCAGTCAGCAATTCTGCTCACATAATTTATATCCTCTGGTAGTTCAATCATTTTTTATCATTTTTTGTAGCTCTAGTGTTGCATCTAAACAATCTTCAACAATTAATAAAATCTCTTTGTCTTTATACTTATATGCAATACTTAAAGAGTTTTTTAAACCACGAGTAGCATCTGTAATTTTTTTTATTAAGAACTTTCTTTCTCCTCCACTCCTTTCATAAGCATCCTCTAAATTTTCATATTTCAATAAATAAGCGGTGGCTTCTTCGTCAGATAGAATGGGCGCTAGTCTAGAAGTGATTTTTCTTGAATCAGTTAAAATTGCTTGCTTATCTTTTCCATTACCATATATCCACGTTAGCAATTTATTTAAATTCTCAAGTTTATTTTTAGGTACAATATTTTTTGAGAAGTCTACTGACTTGTAAGATTTAATACCAATAAAATCTCGAATGCTATTTGAATTTAAAGCTAAAGTTATTAGAGAGAATCTCTTTTTTACACTACTTATATCATAACCTAAATCATCTTGTGCCTCAATTAAAATTTTATAACATAAATATTGTTTCCTAATTACATCGGATCTATCTGCAGTTTGCTTTTGTACCTCTAATATACTTTCTTCAACAGATTTTTTTTTGCTTATTCCTTCCTCTATTCTGCTTGCCAAAAAAACTGCTTTTGCAAATGCCTCCCATTTTAATAAACCTGCAATATGTCTCACACCTAGGTAAGCAGCTATATCGTCTGTGGTAGAATAAAAAATTGCAGGAACTATTTTTAAGTCATCCTTTACATCTGCACTAGTTACTTTTGGAAAATCTTGAGAAGTCTTTACTTTTTTTCTTAAATCTTCATTACTTAATAGTTTTAAAGTAGCCAATCTTCTATTTCCCTCTACAACTACGAACCTAATTTTATTTTCTTTTATCAAATTTTGCAAATCCTTTTGTTGTTGCTCTACATCATTTGATAATTTAAAACCTTTTGGTAATTTTTCAGGAACAACTACAATTGGCTCTTCGTCAAAATATCCATTAACCGACATAGAATATGCCAACTCTTCAATATCAAACTGTTCGTATAAAGTTTGTAGCAAATCTAATTGACTGCTACCTTGATTTTCTTTTGCTAATCGTGGATTATTGGGATCTAAATCAAGTAGTTCCACTGGGATATTTAATTGCGGTCTTTTACGCCCTGTCCCTGCTGGTTTAATCTGACTCATGCTCAATATTAATTTAATAATCGCAAATATAATCTTTTGGTTAAGAATTTGAATACTGTTAATCTTTTCTAGCTAATTTGACTTTATTCCAACAATTTTCGTTTTAGTATATATTATTAGCAGATAAATTTATTTACTCTCCATAATAAAAGCCGAAAAAAGTGATACTGTTGAACGGAGCGTCGCCACCGAAGCCCCATCAATGTACTTCTGCCCATAAACCACCTAAAAAAAATACCGAAGGAATTTTTATTTACAATCCTCAAACCTTACCTTTGCGGCAAATTTTGAAACCTTAAGTATAATAATATACAGATATGGCAAGTACAGGTAAAGTAAAATCAATCATTGGAGCCGTTGTGGACGTGCAATTTGGCAACGAAGGCAAGCTTCCGGAAATCTTAAACGCACTAGAACTGACTCGTGAAAACGGCGATAAATTAGTGCTTGAAGTACAACAACATTTGGGAGAAGATAGTGTACGTACCATTGCGATGGACGGTACGGAAGGTTTGGTACGTGGAATGGTAGTTACCGATACGGGTAGCCCAATAACGATGCCGATTGGTGAAGGTATTAAAGGTCGTTTGTTTAATGTAACGGGTGATGCTATTGATGGTTTGCCACAGGTGAGCAAAGTGGGTGGTCGTGCTATACATGCTAAGCCGCCGTTGTTTGAAGATCTTTCTACTGCAAATGAAATTTTGTTTACAGGTATTAAAGTAATCGATTTGATTGAGCCTTATGCAAAAGGTGGTAAAATTGGATTGTTTGGTGGTGCTGGTGTGGGTAAAACAGTATTGATTCAAGAATTGATTAACAATATTGCGAAAGCATATAGTGGGATATCGGTATTTGCTGGTGTGGGTGAGCGTACTCGAGAGGGTAATGATTTGATGCGTGAGATGATTGAAGCAGGTATTATGAACTATGGTGAAAAGTTTAAACATAGTATGGAAGAAGGTGGATGGGATTTGGCTTCTGTAGATATGGAAGGTTTGAAAGATTCTAAAGCAACTTTCGTATTTGGACAAATGAACGAACCTCCTGGTGCTCGTGCTCGTGTGGCGTTGAGTGGTTTGACTATGGCGGAGTATTTCCGTGATGGTGAAGGCGATGGTCAAGGAAAAGATATTTTGTTTTTCGTAGATAATATATTCCGTTTTACACAGGCTGGTTCTGAGGTATCTGCATTGCTTGGGCGTATGCCAAGTGCGGTGGGTTACCAACCAACATTGGCTACAGAAATGGGATTGATGCAAGAGCGTATTACTTCTACAAAAAATGGTTCCATTACATCTGTACAAGCGGTATATGTACCTGCAGATGATTTAACGGATCCAGCTCCTGCTACTACCTTTGCGCATTTGGATGCTACAACGGTATTGAGCAGAAAAATTGCCGATTTGGGTATTTATCCAGCGGTGGATCCATTGGATAGTACATCTAGAATATTAACAGTAGCTATTGTTGGCGCTGAGCATTACAATACGGCTGATAGAGTAAAATTAATTTTACAACGTTATAAAGAATTGCAAGATATCATTGCTATCCTTGGATTGGATGAATTGAGCGATGAAGATAAATTGGTGGTAAGCCGTGCACGTAAAGTACAACGTTTCTTATCACAACCATTCTTTGTGGCAGAGCAGTTCACAGGTTTGAAAGGTGTGTTGGTTCCAATAGAAGATACAATACGTGGTTTTAATGCAATTATGGACGGTGAAGTAGATGAATATCCTGAAGCGGCATTTAACCTTGTAGGCACATTGGAAGATGCAGTAGAAAAAGGTAAGAAATTGATGGCGGCGGCGCAGGCTTAGTACGTAGTACTAAGTATTCAGTATTTAGACTGGGCTTCACGAATGGAAGATTCTTTTCTAAAAAAATTGGGGCTTAAATAATTCTTTGCAAAAAAAAATGTACTAAAAAGTATTTTGGAATAGTCTGAATACTAAGTACTCAATACTAAATACTTTCAAGATGGGGATGCACAATTTTAGAGAACTTAAAATTTGGCAGAGAGCAATGGATTTAGCGGTAGAAGTTTATAAAATAGTAGATGCGTTTTTTCCAAAAGAGGAAAAATATGGATTGTCTTCGCAAGTAAAGAAAAGTGCGGTTTCAGTGCCAAGCAATATATCAGAAGGAGCAGGTAGAGCAACGAATAATCAGTTTAGGTATTTTCTAGAAATTTCAATGGGTTCTAATAATGAATTACAAACCCAACTAGAACTTGCAAGAAGATTTAATTATATAACACAAGAAACAACAGATAAGATTTTAGACGAGGCCATACAAGTTTATAAAATGACATTGTCTTTTTACAATACACTTATACCAAATTAGAACTAATCTTTGTTGTAAAATAAAAAAGTAAAAAAGCTTAGCTATCTATTAGAAACTTTAATTTTAAAAGAGCTAATCTAAATACTCAATACTAAGTACTAAATACTAAGTACTCAATACTAAGTACTAAATACTAAGTACTAAATACTAAATACTCAATACTAAGTACTCAATACTAAATACTATGACTTTAGAAATATTAACACCCGAAAAAAAAATCTTTAGTGGCGAAGTGTACGGTGTACAATTGCCAGGCATTACAGGTTTGTTTGAAGTATTAGACAAGCATGCGCCTATAGTAAGTGCATTAAAAAACGGCAAGTTGAAAATATTGAAAGATAAATCAACCACTAATTCTTATACCATACAAAGTGGATTTGTAGAAGTGTTGAATAATAAAACAACGGTGTTGGTGGAAGGAGCTACTGAGCAACTATAATTCCAATAACCATAATACATTCACCCCATTAATTTGCTTGAATTACTACTAATTTAATATACTTCATTTTGTAAAGGATGACAATTACTTTTTCCATCTCTGTAATTTTTTTGATGGTTGGTATTGTTGTTGGTCTTTTTACTTCCTTTATTTTATTTTTTGAGAAAACAAACAAAAAAGCTAATTTTTACCTAGCCTTTTTGGTAATAATTTGTGTGGGGTCATTATTCCACAATTTTTTGATAGAAAGTAAAATTTATAATCAAAAAAATGAACTTTACTTTTTACCTGTAATTTTCTCCCTCGGCATCGGACCTTTTTTATTTCTCTATGTAAGAACGCTGCTGAACAATACAAAAATAAATACTTCAAAATTATTTTTGCACCTTCTACCGCTTCTCATTCAATTTGTCGTTTATTTGGTTTGCTTTGTGCAAAATACAGAGGATAAATACAACATCTATTCAAAAATATATGAACCCCTAATAAATCCTATTCAAAATATTGCTGTTTATTTTTCGGTGGCTTTTTATTTATACTTAGCGTTTATAGAAATTAGAAAGTATAAACAATTGCTAAATAATTTTTATTCTAATAGCGATAGAATTGCAATGCTTTGGTTAAAAAAAATATTATATGTTTTTATGGGGTATTACATATTATCCATCTTTTTTTTAATAATATCCTATTCTTTTAAATCTAATACCAATTATTTTCCAAGTGATTTTATTCGGTATGTAATTATTTTCATCATAGCCATTTTTGCAATAAAACAAAATAGTTTAATTGACATTCAACACAATATTAAATCAGTGGTGGATGATAAGGCCTTGGAAGCGAATATTGAGGCCGATGTAGAAGAGGTGAAAGAAATATTGAATAACGAACATATAAAACTTGAAAATGAACCAACTAAACCCAAAGAAGTAAATACAGATATATTGCAAAAAATAATTGCCATTGTAGAAAAAGAGAAACTATATTTAAACGAAAACCTTACTATTGCAGATATAGCTTCAAAACTCGGATACAGTACAAAAACTATTTCTACAAACATTAATAATGGGCTCGGCAAAAGCTTTTCCTTTTTTATAAATGAGTATAGGGTAAACCTTTTTAAAGAAAGAAGATCATCAGGCAAGTATGATAACCTTTCTATCATGGGTTTGGCTTACGATTGCGGCTTCAATTCAAAATCTACTTTCAATAGAATTTTCAAAGAAATAACGGGGTTTCTCCCAAAACAGAAAAATAACTAAACTTATAAGTGCCAAATTAAGAAGTTGCTATCATAATTATATGATATGCAATAATTTATGCAATAGGTATCAAAACCTGCAATGGGTCTTTATCCGTCTTTGCGCAATATATTTTTGTGTTTCAAAATTTAAAAATATAAATCATGAAACACACAACATTATTAATTTCTACCATTTTATTAATTTCTGTATTTTTTTCTGCATGTAAAAACAGTACCAAAAAAAGCACCACATTATCATCTCAAACTGCGCCATCGCTATCATCTTCTTTAAATTATGAAGATGCTACAAAACCTGCCAACCGATTGTTTCCAGACAAATTGAGATATTTACCTAATAGCATTGTAGCCGCCCATTTTCCTAACCCATGCTATGCTACTTTAGAAGATAGCATGTATATATGGAAACACAACATTACTGTAAAAACAGATGAAGATTTACAAATAGTGGAGTATGGCAGTTTTGTTTATACAGAAAAAGGCTGGTATTTAAGAGTAACATTTACCCCATCAGATTTTGAAAAAAGTTATAATTGTAAAGGAGGATTGCTAAAAAAAGGAATTGTATATAAAGATAACGGAAGCTGGCGCAGAGATAATAAATTAACAGCAGGCGATGCCATGTGGTACTTTATTGCGAAAGATAAAAATGGTAATTTGGTAAAAGGTATTGCTCCTATAGAAACAGAGGCGAGGTTGGTTTCCTCTTCTATAAAAAATACTTCAATAACAAGTCAAGTTATTGCCCAAAATGGAAATACTGATTTATTAAAAGATAATGCCAATGCTAAAGCGGAACCAAAATTTAAAGTGCCCGCTACCAAAAATGCAATAATAGAAAGTGAGGCTATTACTTGGACTGGCTATGGCGAAATTGGAGGTTATAGCCTAACTGGTAAAATAAAAATAAAAGACGCTAGCATAGAATTGGAATCTGATAGTATTAAAAAAGCCTTAATTTTATTGGATATGCTTTCTCTAAGCCACGATAATAAAGATTTAGAAAATCATTTAAAAGGAGAAGATTTTTTTGAAGTAGTAAAATATCCTACTGCAAATTTTGTAACAGAAAATATTAAATACTTGAATGCTACTAGTGCCATTGCAAAAGGAAAACTTACCATAAAAGGCATTGCTAAGCAGGTAGATATTCCATTGCAAATAATAGCAAACGAAACCTCGAAAATAATAAAAGGCAAATTTGTAATAGATAGAACCCAATTTGGAATAAAATATAACTCTAAAAGTTTTTTTGGAGATTTAGGGGATCAAGCTATAAAGAATAATTTTGATTTAGTTTTTGAGATAGGGATAAAATAAATTTTACATTTGAAATATAGGCAAAAAATTTATTTCTTTTTAAACTTGTATCAATAGTAAGAGCTACTTGTTATAAAAATATTGAAAGACAAATCAACAACAAACATTTGTAACATACAAGCTGGATTTGTAGAAGTATTGAATAACAAAACAACCGTGTTGGTAGAAGGTGCGGTGGAGTTGTAATTTTGGATATAAATTTTTTGAAAGCCTGCATGTGAGTGTGGGCTTTTTCATTTATTGTCAATTTAAAAATGGTACTGTAAATTTAATCTTGCAAAAACGAATCATAATTATCTATTTCAATAAAGTTTGATGAAGCTATACTGTAGTTCGCTGATAAAGATGCAGGTACTTTTTTTCGATTTGTTTTCCATTTAAATTCGTAGGTATTTAAATGACCATTGTATTCTTCAATGTAATCTACTTCGGCTTGGTCAAAAGTGCGCCAAAAATAACTATTACAAAAATGATTGGTATAGCTGTTTCGTTTTATTCTTTCTGCTATTAAATAATTTTCCCATAATGCACCTTTATCATTCCTTAATTCTAATGAATTAAAATTATTGATAACACTATTGCGAACCCCTGTATCATAAAAATAAATTTTCTTTCCTTTCTTTATTTCATTGCGCACATTTCTACTAAGTGCATTTATTTTAAAAACCACAAAAGCTTTTTCTAGAACGTCTATATATTTTTCTACAGTTGCAGCATTTATGTTTCCAATTGTTTTAGCAAGCTCGTTATAACTTACTTCGTTGCCTATTTGTAATGCCAATGCTAGTACAAGTTTTTCTATGATAGATGATTTTTTTATACCCTCGTATCGTAACACATCTTTGTACAAATAGCTATTCACAATATCTTGTAATACTTGCTTTTCGTTACCTGGGTTATTTAATACTTCGGGGTAGCTGCCATACAAAAGGCGATTTTCTAACATTCTTTTTTCCTCAATTAATGAGCTATGGTTTACTAATTCGGTAAAGCTTATTGGAAATAAATTAAATTCTTTTTTTCTACCTGTTAGCGGCTCACTACTTTTTTGTAAAAGTTCAAATGCTGAAGAGCCTGTAGCAATTATTTGTAGTTCAGGAAAAGTGTCAGCTACCAGTTTTAATTTTAGTCCAATGTTTTCTATTTGTTGTGCTTCATCTATCACAATTAAAGTAGCTTGACCAAAAATATTCATTAGCTGTGTGCTTGTATCAGCTTGTTGTAAATGTGCTCTTATATCTCCTTCATCTGCATTAAGCCAAAGTGTTTTTTGCTTTTGCTCGGCTATTATTTCTTTTAGTAAAGTAGTTTTACCAATCTGCCTTGCACCTATTAATAAAATTATTTTTTTATTAAAAAGGTACTCATTTAAACTGTCTTTAATAATCCTATTTATACTATGCATATGCAAATATACCTAATATTCGTATTGAAATCAGAAAATTAAGCCTAATATTTATAATTAAATCAGAAAATTAAGCCTAATATTAATAATAAAATCAGGATATTAAGCATTAAAACTGCTTTTTTAGTAAAACATAGCTCCAAGCCATAAATGGTAAAAGGAAAAAAACAGCAAGCCACCAATAGCTCCCCAAAATTAAAAAAACAAAAAAAGCAATAAGCAATAAATAAAATGGATACAACAAAAACAACAAACCCACAACTACAGAATCGTAATGGTCTATTTTTCCAAATTTTTTAAAAGCAAATTTTTGTACAGGTATGTATAAGGGTGCATGTAATATGTATGCACAAAGCGCAGGTAAGAAAAGTAATATTTTTTTTAATGAAGAAATTTTTATCTCAAATGTTTGCTCTATTTTATTTTCATCTACTGGTTTTATTTGTATAACCAATTTTTCTAATTGTGATTTTAAAGCAGCATTAAATATTTGAACTTTTGTGCCATAAGCATCTTCATTTTTGAAGCCAACATTTTCTTGCGAAATAATTCCCCCAAAATTTAATTGTACATTTTTTCCAAAGCTCGTAAACGAATGATAATTGATACCTGTAGGAATTATTTTTAGCGGAATACCTTGCTCCCACGCTGTCATAGCCAAACGGGCAGTGCCTTTTTTGAGTGGACGAAGGTTCCATTCATTTATACATTTGCCCTCGCTAAAAATAAGAACAATGCCATTTTTTTTAAAAATTCCTATGCAATCTTCAAAGGTTTTATAATTTTCTTCTAAGTTCTCTACACCCTCACTTACTCTATACACAGGAAACATGTTTAAAGCACGCAATATTTTGGCAACAACATTATTTTTAAATGCATCGCCTCTTGCAAGTGAGTAAATGGGTTGTTTAAAAATGGAACAGAGTAAAATAGCATCTAAAAAAGAATTGGGATGATTGGCAGCAATAAGTAGTGGTCCATTTGCTTTTGCTATTTCTGTATTATTTATACGCAAATGTCTGCACCAAATAAGTAGCGCAAGTTTTGCAGGAAAATGAAGCAGTTTGTAAAGCAAAATGTAAAAATATTATGAGAAATAAAAAAACTATAAATCTTCAGGGACTTCCAAGTCCCCAGCCTGTCCCGCTTTTTTCTGCGCATTGGCGTCAAGTTAACTTTTTATATTTTTATACAAATCTGTCATATTAATTCTATTGGGTCGTTTTTCGTAGCAACAATGTTTCATTATTAAATCTTTTAAAACCTTTTGTGGTAATGTTATTACCTCTTTA
>JANNVW010000013.1:0-31686 GCA_031408295.1 Ferruginibacter sp. | reverse complement strand
ATACAAGAAACTGTTACAGCCTCATCCGCCTCATTAAATGTTGAACTTAGTTCTTATGCAAATGCGCCAAGTGGTGGTACATTATCTTGGTTTTGCAATAATATCAGTAATGGGTATCAGAACCTCATTTTTGGAGAAACTCCTAATCCACTTTCTGTGGCGTGCACAAAGTATTGTAAAAATGCCTATCAATTTCAATACCAGTGGCAAATAAGAATAGGGGGGACTCCAGCTAACCCTGTTTTTATAGATATTGTGGGTGCTACCAACGATGTTTATTACCCGCCAACATACAGTGTCATTAATACTTCGTTTTATCGAAGACGTACCAGTTTTGACATTGGCTTTTTGCCATATACTTTCTATTCGCAAGTAGCCGTAGTAAGTTTTTATGCACCATTGCAACCAGGCACAATAAATACTACTAATCAATTTTTATATGTAAACAGTTTTCCGAGCATCACCCAAACGCCTGCAACTGATGGAGCCTGCCCTTCTACAGGGTATTCATACACCTGGGAAAAACTAGGCTCGAATGACTTTACTTGGTATTCTATCGGGAATGCTGAGGAGTTTCCTATAGATTTTATTATTACTGAAAGCATAAGTATTAGAAGAAAGGTTACCTGTGGAAATGAAGTAATGTATACAAATGTGGTTCAACTTTATGTAACAACTCAATTAGCACCTGGTACAATTACAGGCAATACATCTTTACCAATAAATTATGGCAGTATTCCCATTATTACCCAAACTCCGGCAACTGGTGGCTTATGTTTAGCTACCAATTATTTATACACATGGGAGAGATCTATTGATAACCAAGTTTGGCAAGTTTTTGGTAGTGGCGAACAGTACCCTTCTACAATTGGTATTACAGGTAATACTAGATATAGAAGAAAAATTAATTGTGCGGGCGAAGAGTTATACAGCAATATTATTTCCTTTACTATGGCACCATATGTATCGCCAAATGCTGAGAATTTGAATTATGTAAGGGTAAATGATATTGCGATTTCTGGCGTTAAAAATTGGATTGATGCTGATTTTTTAAATTCGGGAGATAAAGTACAAAGCACTACTTATTTAGATGGACTTGGACGCCCAATACAAAAAGTAATAAAACATGGCTCATTAAAGCAATCTACAACAGCATTGAATCCAAATGATTTTAATAATTATCAAGACTTGGTGACAAATACTGAATACGACCAAATTGGCAGAGTAAGTAAAATTTATTTGCCATTTGTAACACAAAACAACCCAGGGTTTTTCAAACCAAATGCACACGAGGAACAAAAGTCTTTTGTGAATACTAAATATAACGAACCCATAAATAGCGACTTCACTAGTTCTAAAACTACTTATGATGGATCACCACTTAACAGAGAGATTAACGTAAAGCTTGCAGGTGCAGCGTGGAATAATAATGCATTGTATGCTGGTATCTCATTCGATAATGATGTTATTCAAACATCATATTTTGAGCCAGTTCTCAGGTGGGATGTTAACTATAATGCTGGAGATAATTCTCCATATATTTCAGCAGGAACATACGGCAGCCTTAAGCTTATTAAAAATATAACTAAAGACGAAAAAGGTAAATTGATACATGAGTACAAGGATTTAGATGGAAATGTTGTTTTAAAAAAGGTGCAAGATAAGGAAGGAGCCGATATAAACATGTACGGTCACAGAGGTTGGTTATGTACTTATTATGCTTACGATGATTTTAATAGATTGGTATTCACAATACCTCCAAAAGTAGTTGCTAAATTTTTTGATGCAAATGAAAACTTCTCTTATTTTGCTAATTACAGAAACCTTTGTTTTTATCAACAGTATGATAAGAAAGGTCGAATAGTTAAGAAATATTCGCCTGACCTGGGTAAAGGGTCTGACGATTTTGGAGCTGTTTGGCTTGTGCACGATAATAGAAACAGGTTGGTTTTATCGCAAGATGGAAATCAGCGTATGAGCGGTATTACATCTTCAAAACCCACTCAATGGTCTTTTTTTATATATGATGAGAAAGATAGGGTTATTGGAACTGGACTTATTGACGATAATAGAAACAGAATTGATATGCAAGCAATGGTTGATAATTTGAGCGTAAATTCTCAAAATAAGACTATACAAATATTTACAGGGTCGTACGAAAATATTGTTGCTTTTAACCCTGTTGCAGGTAAAGTAGGTGGGGTAGAAATTTGTCATCCATGTACTAATAGTACCATAAACTCCCTTAATTATTATGATACCTATAATACAAGTAGCAAAACATTTTTGCCATTAACTCCAAGCGATTTTGCCCCTACAAATACTCCAAGTGTAAGGACAGCAACTTTTAGCGGTAAATCTTTACGCACACAAGGATTTATAACAACTTCAAAAATACGTGTACTAGATGATAAATATAATAATGGAATTATTACTGATGATAGATTTTTAGTAAACACAACTTATATTGACGAACAAGCTAACGTAATACAAAGCCTTGCAGAAAATATAAAAGCTGGAACAGATGTTGTTTCTATAAAATATGATTTTGCAGGAAAAGTATTAAGCACAAATTCAAAACATAATGTACCAAGTGGTCTCTTTGACAATACAATTACAATTACCAAAAATGAATATGATTTATTAGGCAGAGAGAAAAATACTTTTAAACTATATACAAAAACTCCTACGGATATTAGTAATTTATCTAAATATAAAAAACTAAATGAAGTTTCTTTAGATGAATTTGGTAGGGTAAAAACAAAAAGTGTTGGTAATTCTACCAACCCATCTACCCCTACTGCCCCACTAGATATAACTGACTATACCTATAATATACAAGGTTGGCTTACTGGTATGAACAAAGAGTATGCGCTAAGTGGGCAAGCTAGTTTTGCAATGAATTACCAATTTGCAAGACATTTTGGATTATACTTAGGTTATGAAAATGCCGATGGAAAACTTAGTGGGTCTACCCAATCACAGTGGAATGGAAATATAATGGGTACAATTTGGAGAAGCCAAGGAGATAATACTCCTCGTAAGTATGAGTATGATTATGACAATTTGAATAGATTTATTGCTGCTAAATTTAATCAAAAAGAAAAACCACTTGATAGTGAAGCATGGGCAAATAATAAAGTTGACTTATCTGTTTATGTTTCTGGTTATGACCCCAATGGAAACATACTTGGAATGAAACAAACAGGTATAGTACCAGGTACTATGGGCGGGGTAGTAATTGATGACTTACAATACACTTATTACGATAATAGCAATAAATTAAAAAGTGTAAAAGACTTAGCCTTTGGAGGTAATCAAGCTTTAAATGGTAAACAAGGAGATTTCAAGGATTTCGCAATATCCAATAACTCAGTAGATGCTGATTATGATTATGACTACAATGGTAATCTGCTTTTTGATAAAAATAAATCTATTATAAACAACAATTCTAATGTTACAGATATTTTACCGACTGCGGGGATTATTAGTAATTTTTTAAACCTTCCAGAAAAAATAACTGTTAAAGGAAAAAGCACAACAGAGTATGTGTATAATGCAGCAGGAACTAAACTGTCTAAAAAAGTAACTTTACTTACTGCTAGCCCGCCAGCTCCTATAACTACATTTTATCTAGGAGAATTTATTTATGAGGATAATGACCTGCAATTTATTTTAAACGAAGAAGGAAAATTACGTATTGTAGATCCTATAGCTGCATGGAGTGCGCCTAGCGGAGCTGTAAACTATTTATCAGTAGCAGGTAATGTAGAATTAATAAATAGTGGCAGTATACATAAATGGGGAGTGTGGGATTATTTTATAAAAGATAACCTTAGCAATACTCGTATGGTACTTACAGAAGAAGAGCATATACAGCAAATGTTGTGCAGCATGGAAGATAATAATCCAAATGTGAAGCTAGATGAGGAACAAACGTTTGGACAAACTGGTGCCGCAAATGAGGTAAATCTTACAAGGTATGATAGGGTAGCATCTGGATGGCCAGCATCAAACAATTCCTCAGATAAAGTAAGTAGATTAATAAATCAAGTATCATCTGGTGGGGCAACAAAATCTATTGGGCCAAATGGGTTACTAAAAGTAATGGCGGGAGATGAACTTTTAGCCAACGTAAAATATTTTTACCAAAACCTTGGCACCAATGCGACAAATACAAATATACTCAATAATATTGTGGGTGGTTTTATTAATGCAATTACATCTAGTACTACTGCAACAGGTATTGTAAAAGATAATTTTGCAGCAATTTCTAATACAAATACAGCAGGAAGTAGTCCACTAAATACCTATATTTCTAACCAGCCAAATCCGTTACAAAACACTAGCCCTAGGGCATACTTAAATATGATATTTTTTGATGAGCAGTTCAGGTATGTGAGAGAAAGTAGTTTAGCAAAAATGGTAGATGAAACTACACCTGGCATACCAAAAATTGACAATTTGATTCTAAATAGAAAAGCTACTAAAAATGGTTATGTATATGTTTATTTGAGTAATGAGAGTATCAATATACCAGTATATTTTGATAACTTGCTAATAAATCATACACGTGGCGACATTGTAGAAGATAATTCATATTATGCCTATGGTTTAAAAATAGAAGGCATAAGTGCTAAAGCGGCTCTTAAACCAAAAATAAAATATGGCTATCAAGGGAACTATAGTGAACTAGATGACGAAAGCAGGTATAATGAATTTGCACTGCGCACCTATGATCCACAAATCGGCAGATGGATACAAGCAGATCCTAAAATCGTACAACCCGGTATTTATAATGGAATGTCTGATAACCCCATTAATGTTGTAGATCCAGATGGGGGTGGCCCAGATGGGCCTGGTAGCAAAACTGATTGGTTTAGAAATGCAAGGGGTAATACTTTTTGGAGCTCCAGCACTGCACAAGTAATTTGTAATGGTGGAGAAGAGTATTTTAATATTGGAAAATCTTTTACTGAGATTTTAGCTGGTAACACCGATTACTTTCTGGAATGGGGTGCTGGTGGAGTTGCAACCAAAATGTTGTATTCTGATATTTTTGACGACCTTTTAGACGATGGTGAGGGTACAGTTAAAAAATTTGTTGATATCTCAAAAAAAGTTAGGGCAAGAAGTTTTGACTATAAAGAAAATGACAATGCATTTTGGAAGAGTACAACCTTTATGGCAAACGTATTTTCTAAGTTGGTAAATGGTACGGTGGGTACAGCAGATGCAATTGTTAATTTACCACATACAATAGAGCAGGTTGACCTTACAGCAAGAAAAGGGTATGATTATGTTACAACAACTACAGCTGCCGAGAAACGAAATGATTTTGCAAATGCACTAAAAAACCCTCATACATATGAATCTATTGTTGCACTTGGTGCAGGTTTGGGCGTTGCAAAAACTGGTGTTTTTGGTAGTGGTAAAATTACTGGTGCAGTCGAGACGGTCGCCGTTGAGGGCGAGGGTGCTGCGATTGGTACAATCGCTGCGGAAGCAACAGAAGTTACTGTACATGGGAATTCGTTATTAAGTACTAAGCCAACATGGGGGTATAAACTATTTTCGAACGATGGAACTTTTTTAAAAAATGGTATCACAAACAAGCCGATTCCTGAAGGAAGGTATACAAAGGGATTTATGTCTGGTAAATATATGGAGGCAACTCCATTTCCAAATAGACTCGCAGCTTACCAATGGGAATTCGGACAAAATCAAATTTTAAGGGGTCCTTTAAACTTTAATATGCATTAGTATGAATAATAACAAAAATATATTTGGATGTTATGTATCTGTTACCCAAGCTTATACAGATGATAGCCAGTACGTAAAGGATTTAGCCATCGAGCAAGGGAAATTGTTTAGAAGCTATATTTGGGGTGAGAAAGGTATTTGTGATAGTCTTTTAATTAAACTAAACTACGACGATTATGGTAATGACTTGATATTAGTATTGTTTCAATTTTATGTAAATCCAATACCAATTACTATCCAAGCGTTAAAAGAAATAGAGAATTATAGAAATAAAGAAAAGTCAATAGGTATACCAATAATAATAAACAATGAAAATTTCTTTAGTAAATCTGACGGGGAAAGATACAATTTTTTAAAGCAGTCTATTTTGGAAAAATTAAAACTACTAACAGATGTTATAAAAAAGAAAAAACTAGACACAAAAATAAATTTACTTGAAGCGGATTTGATTCAACTCTTTAGTTGAAAATTATTAATGGTAAAGATTCTAAGATTGAACTGTTAACAATATAATTATTAATCTATAGAAAGATTTATTAAATAATATTTAAGAGTAATATTCAATCATATTAAAGCGAATACTAAATTCTTGGAAGCCTAGTTTTAGTTTTGCTCTAAGGTTTAAATATCAACAGTAATGTTTAGAGAAATAGTTTTCACTTTGTGTAATACAGTAATTAATTATTAGTCGTTATTTATAAGTTTGTAATAATTAATAAAGCAGAATTAAAATACATTATAATAGTTACTATGAAATTATTAATAAATATAAAATTTACTTTTCTACTGTTACTTTCTAGTTCTAATTTTCCATTATTTGCTCACAATATTCTTTCCGAAAACACTGTTACACATCCAACTGCTATTGTACTTAATGTAACAACAGTAAATAGCACTTGCCAAAAAAGTAATGGTAAAGTGATTGTACAAGCTACTGGTGGGGTTGCACCTTATAATTTTTTATTGTTTGGTGGTTTTGTAAGCCAAACCAGCACTAATGGTATTTTTTATAAAGTAGTAGGTGGTACATACACGCTTAGGGTTACAGATGCAATAGGCACACAAGTTACACAGGTGGTGGTTTTGGGCAATGTATTACAGTCTCCTAATCCGATTAACAGTAATAATGTTATTGGAGGACAATCCTCTACTTGCGCAAGCCAAGATGGATTTCTTACGATTAATGCAACAGGGGGAGCACCACCATACTTATACAGTTTAGATAATATTAATTTTCAAACAAGCAACACATTTAATAATTTAAATGCTGGTTATTATTATCCGATAGTAAAAGATTTTAATGGTTGTAAATCTTATACTGAAATTTTATTGAACAGTTTTATTACCCTAGCACCTAATAGCTGTAGTATAAAGAGTAATAGTGCTTATAGTGCTCTAATATCTTGTGACCCGTTTAGAGAAGAAATAGATTTTTCTACATTTGATGAAGGAGTTCCCCCTTTTACATATTCTAGAGATGGCGTAAATTATCAGACTTCTAACTCTTTTGATAACTTACCAGAAGGGCTTCATACTTTTTATATTAAAGATGCTACTGGTACAATTTTATTAAGAACACTTTCTATTATAGACTTTTATTGTAACCCATCTTTTTTAGTAACTGAAACAGTTCAAGCTGCAACTTGTGGGGTAAATGGCTCTATAACAGTTACAGCAAGTGAAGGTACTGCTCCTTATGAGTATTCTATAGATGGCATAAATTTTAGCAGTATAAATACATTTACAGGGTTAGCAAATGCAACATATACAGTAACCGTAAGGGATTTTTATGGTATGGAGAGTGCAAAATATATTATTGTGCCCAACAACTGCCTACAAGTAATACCAACAACCACCAGCAGCAACTGTGGCAATAGTAACGGTAAAATAACAGCACAAGCATCTAACGGCGTAGCACCATACGAGTATTCTTTAAATGGCGGAGCTTATAGCAGTAGTAATGTATTTAATAATCTTGCAGCCAATAACTATGTGGTACGTGCAAAAGATGCTACCAATAGAGTAGCAATAGCCAATACTGTTGTGAGCAATATAGCAGGTGCACAAATAATAGCGGCAGATACTACTGCCACGGGTTGTAGCAACAATACAGGTGCAATAACGGTACAAACACAGGCTGGCACGCTGCCTTATTTGTACAGTATAGATGGTACTAACTTTCAAAATACTGGCTTGTTTACAGGGCTTGCACAAAATAATTATACAGTTACTGTAAAAGATGCAAGAGGCTGCCTCACAACCAAGCCAGCGCTAATAACGGTAAATAATAATTTATTTGTAGATGCAGGAGATACCGTAAAAATATGTGAGGGTAAAACTGCTGCTACAAATGCAATAAGCGATGCAACTACATTTAGTTGGCTGCCTACTGTAGGGTTAAATAATGCTACTGCATTAAACCCAATGGCAAACCCTACCCAAACCACTACGTATTTTCTTACGGGTACTAAGGGCGTTTGTACAAAAACAGATAGCATGCTTGTATTCGTAAAACCAGCACCCATAGCCAATGCTGGGCCTGGCACAACAATATGCTTTGGTAAAAATGCATCATTGCAAGCAGGTGCAGGGCAAGCTTCTTATACATGGCAGCCCACTACATATTTAAGCAATGCCAATGCTGCATTTACAGATGTAATAAAACCTACAAAAGATATTACCTACAACCTTAGTGTAGTAGGCACAAATGGTTGTACTTCTTTACAAGATGGGCTTGTTACTATAAAAGTAACAGCACCACCAAAAGTATTTGTAGGTAATGATACGAGTATAGCTATTGGAGAGCCTTTTATACTACAAGCACAAGATGTAAATGGTAGTGGGTTTAACCAATTTGCTTGGCAGCCATTTTATTTATTAAATGACGCTACTTCACAATATCCACTTATACAAAATATAAAAGCTAATACAATGTTTTCTGTAACTGCTACCACGGTAGCAGGTTGCGTAGGCTTAGATTCTGTAAACATAAAAGTATTTGACAAGCCAGATATTTATGTGCCCAATGCATTTTCTCCAAATGCTGATGGTAAGAATGATATATTAAGAGCTATACCCGTAGGTATAAAGTTGTTTAACTTCTTTTCTGTTTATGATAGATATGGGAATACGATTTTTACTACTACTAATGCTTATAGCGGTTGGAATGGTAGGAATAAGAATGGCACGTTAAATACTGGCAGTTTTGTTTGGGTGGCCAGCGGTGTAGATTTTAATGGTAGGGCAGTAGAGAGGAAGGGGAGTGTGCTGTTGCTGAGGTAGAATGAAAAGATGCTAGATATAAGATTTTAGACACAAGACATAAGGCTAGACTCATCGTTCATAATTCCTCATTCATAACTCACCACTTCACCCGCTTATCTAATTTATTTTTGTGATTTTATTTTTGTGATTAAATTTTAATCACAAAAATAAAATCACAAGTTTGTGACCAAAATATTTTTTTTAAAAAAATAATCACAAATAAAATACTACCATAAATAATACGGGTAGGGGGGCAGTATTGTTACTCCTATTGTTAATAGTTTCCAATTTAGTAAGCAAGCTAAAACTGTTCTCTTCTTACTCCTCCTCCCCATCCACCAGCTGCATATTTATCAAATCTTGCCCAGCAATACCCTCTACAGAGCCAGAAATATGTAAGGAGTTTTGTATAATCAGTTCTATTTGTTTTTCCTTTTTCTTAAAGTTTTTTTCAAAATCTTCACGCTCTTTTTGCATCATAGAACGTAAGCCTCTAAAGCCTTCCCGCATAGCATTCATATTACCAATAAACTCATGGCTGGTAAGGTAGTTGTACATGGCTACCATTTTTTCACCTTTATTTTCTTGGCTGCTGCGGCTTTCGCTTATTTTTAAAATAGCATTGCGTAGCACTTGTGCAAGGCTTCTAGCTTCGGAGAAGGTACAAATATATACACCATTTTTTTCGCCAAATTGTTGTAAATCTTTAGGCATTGTTTTGGTAACTATTACTGCAATATCTGCTCCTTGTGCAAGCATATCTTTTTTAAGTTTATCTATCCATTCTGCTGTAAATGCTTCTGTGCGCTTACTTTCATAAATAATTTTGCCACACTCTTGCCCTACATGGTTGCGTACGGTTTGTATGCAGTCTGCGCCACGTACACCTTTGCCTACTTCACTTATAATATCAAACGGAAAAGTAGCGGCTAACATTTCTTCAAGCGCTTGTTCTTGTACTTCGCCTTGTAATTGCATAGAGCCCTGTTCTGCCTTACGTTTCATTTCATCTACCAATTTCTTATTGTCTTCTAATTGTTTTTCTAGCTCACGCATGCGCATGGTTTGCTCACTTTCTTTTAGTGCATTTTTTTCTATTTCTTGCTTGCGTATTTGCTCGCCTAGGCTATGCCTTTCTTCTTGTAATTTCTTTTGTATGGTTATTTCAAGTTCAGCTTCTTTATTTTGTAGTTGCTGTTCTTTTTGTAAAAATTCTAATTCTTTTTTTCGTGCAGTTTTTAGTTTTTCTTCATTATCATTTTTTTCTTCTTGCAGTATACGTAATCTATTTTCAAAGTCAGAGGATATGCTTTTCGTTAATTGCTCTTGCACATCTTTCTCAATCTTTAATTTTTCTTTTTGCACTTTTTGTGCAAAAACTTCATTTAAATTTTTTTTTGTTTCTTCAATACTAAGCCTTTCTTTTTCTACTTTTTTTGCATCTTCTTCTACCTTGCTCAGCGACTCTTGTAATTTATGTTGGTACTGATGTTGCAATCTTTTTTCAATATCTGCGGCAAGTACATTCTCTACATCAAATACATGCCCACAACTAGGGCATTTTATATCGTTGGTCATTTTAAGTAATTTTTTACAAGATAAAACTTTTGATACAAACACACAAAGAGAAAGCTATACGAGTGTATTTATAATTATCGCACTTTAAAATAGATTAATAGCGATAAGAATATAACCGCAGAGAAAAGGAGAGCATAGAGATTACGCTGAGATTCTCTTCGAAGCCTCTTTTAACTCATTTCTCTGCGGTGAATTAATAAGCGACAATTTAAAATGCACCCAGTTTTACAGTGAAGTATAGTAAATTCAATTTTTATTACTAATTCAAATATAAAATAGAGAAAAACACATGTGTTGTTTAAGCTATAATCCGTAAAACAAAAACCTGCAACATCTTGCAGGTTCTGTATGTGCGGCGAATCGGATTCGAACCGACACACCCGGTTGTATGGGCGCTACCACCTCAAGGTAGTGCGTCTACCAATTTCGCCATCGCCGCAGGTAGATTTTTTATAGTGTGCAAAACTATGTAAATATTTTTTAAATGCAAACGCATTACTAGCTGCCTATAAATATAAATTTTTTACCTATCCCCTCAAGAAATGTCTTTCGCACAATAAGGTTTACAGGTTTTTCAGCTAGATGTGAGGATATTTGGAAATTAAATGTTGAATAGTGTGACAACTTTTTTATTGTCTCATTACTTCTTAATGTTTTGCTATTCTCAGCACAGGTATTGTAGTCAAGGTTTAGTATGGCAAGTTCTTTTAACAATTTTTGTTTGTTTACAAAAACAACATCGCAGCGCTTTATATCTGCTACGCTACGCAATTGCTTAATTGTATTGGGAACTACTTGTATGTTAAAAACAAAAGCATAAATTTCTGTTAGCTTATTTGTATCAAAAAGCCAACCATCTTTTAATATATTATCTTTTAAGTAATTTATTTCTAAAGCAAAAGTGGGTAAGTCTTTATTTAGGTAATGCAATTGCGCTTTTTCGTCTATAAGAAAGTGTCGTCCGTCTTTTTCTAGCATTACATCTACACCTGAGTACTGCATTTCTTTATCTAAAATTCTTGTTGTGTTCCAATTGTTTTTTGCATAATGGCTTGATAAAAAAGTTCCCAATATTGTTTCTTGCGCAAGGTCTTTTTTAAACAAACTCATACAGCATTATATTTTTTTTAGTAATGTTTTACCTATCCTTTCTATAACCCCAACTACTAATGCATTGCCCATAAAAAAAGCTCTTTTTATGTCAGAAGCACCTTCTGTGTGGTTATCAGGAAACATGTTCAACCGCTCTAATTCTATTGGCGTAAGCCTTCTAAGCCTGCCATCTGTAGTTTTTATTACATGCTTAAATCTTGATGCTGCTGCACCTCCTTCGCCAGTTATTATTGTTCTAGAGGGCTTGTTTAACGGGTCAGGAAAAACCATTCCCCCTTCGCTATAATTGTACTCAAAACCAGATGCTTTGTTTATGCGCTTTTCATTTTTTGCACCCTTAAAATAATCCCATTTTGGTAAACTTTCTTCATCTATAAAATATGTTTCAGGTATTAGTGCATTTGGCAATATTTTATCGCCTAAGGTTTCATATGGGCCATCATAATTTGGAATTACTTTTATTGTGTGTACATTTCTTCCAATTATAATACCGCTATTTTCAAAGGGCGATAAACTTGTTTTTGAAGTATTAAAATTTGAGGAAATATTGGCTAAATCACCTTCTAGTTGAAATGTATTTTCGTTTTCAACTGATGTTTGGCTCACTTCAAATGTGTCAGCCAGTGTGCCCTTTTGTAATACCCAATCTAAAGGGTCTTTAAGTGCAGTTATTTTTTTGTGTATTGCTGTGGTATTGTGGTATGCTAGCAAAAATATTCGCCTTCTGCGTTGCGGCATTCCATAATCTGCTGCATTAATAATGCGCCATTCTATTATGTAACCAAGGTCTGCAAGTGAGGCAAGCATTACTGCAAAGTCTCTACCACGCTGCTTTACGGGCGACTTTATTAATCTATCTACATTTTCAAGTAAAATATATGAAGGCCTATTTTTTTTATCTTCTACAATGCGGTGTATCTGCCACCAAAGCACACCTTTTTTTCCTACAAGCCCACCAGATTGATTTAGCGTTCTTGCTACAGAGTAATCTTGACAAGGGAAACCGCCTACCAATAAATCGTAATCTGGTATATCTGCTGAAGGGACTAGTGCTATATCTTCATTGCTGTGATTTGCTTCTCCAAAATTTTTTACATAAATCTCCGATGCTTGCTGGCTTTTTGTAGATGGTTCCCACTGGTTACTCCATACCACTTCAAATTTTGCAGAAGCCCTTTCTAATCCCACTCTAAATCCACCTACACCTGCAAATAGCTCTACTACTTTTATTTTATTCATGTATAATTTGGGGTTTTATCAAAAATAGTAATTTTAATTTTAGCTTTTAAAGAAAAGCAATGTGGAATAACAATCTATTAGCGAATATACATTCATTGAACCTAGACAAAAGTTTGATAAAAAACAGCAATCTTGAAAACTTATTTGAATTGCGATTTTGTTTTTTGGTAACGAGCTAAGGAAGTTGATTGAACAGCGGAGGCGACGCTCCGTTCAACATAAAACCTATAGTCATCTTTTATCGATGTTTTATTCAGAAAAGCATAATTGCACCAAGACCAAGCTTTTCGAAGAACTCAAAATAGTAGGCATAAAAAAAGTTATGATTAAAAAACCATAACTTTTTATGAGTGCCCCGGAACGGAGTTGAACCGTTACTTACATTGCTGTAAACAGGATTTTAAGTCCTGCGTGTCTACCAATTTCACCACCGGGGCAAGAACCTCACCCTTGCCTTCTCCACAAATATAGAGAGGAGAAGGTATAAAAAAACTCCCGTTTCGGGCGGGAGTTTTTTATGAGCGGAAGACCGGGCTCGAACCGGCCACCTCGACCTTGGCAAGGTCGCGCTCTACCAAATGAGCTACTTCCGCTTGTATTTATAAAGAACTCTGCCGCAATTCAAATTCTATAAATTTGTTTTTCGGATTGTAAAAATAAGGATTGTAATGAAACTACAAAATTTTATTTGTAAGTAGGGTTATATAATGTGTTTGCAGGCACACTTACTTCAGGTTTTCCTTTGTAACGATGTTGGTATTGTGCTACACATGCAGACAATACAATGGCAATAACTACAAAAATTTGGCAAAACCATATAAAACGAGAAGAAGAAACCCAACTGTGGGCAAAATCTTTTTCTTTTGTATCTATTATCTCTTGATTCATTTTATCTTATTTACGTTGCAAAAATAAGGTCTTATTTTTAAAAATGATTATTTGGTAACAATAATTTCAGAAAATGTTGTTTTCTTTTTTATAAAATAATCCCACAATATACTTTTTGCATATAATCCTTTTGGTATTCTATTATTTGGTTTTACAAAAAGTGATTTCTTTTGATAAAAAAGAAACCAAATGCCAAAATGAAAATGTGCTTTTACAATAGCCATAAAATAACCAACATTACCAGAAAACAATCCTCTGTAAGCAGCCACAGCATCCAATAATATTCGAAAAGGCAGCTTAAATAATAACGCATTTAGGCTATTATTTTTGTAAAGCATTATGAGATTATTCCTAAAATTGAGATACGTTTTTTTATGATTTTCTTTTGGCAAAGTACCACCTCCTACATGATAAACAACAGATGCTGGTTCTACAAAAATTTTATATCCACTCAGTTGCATACGCCAGCACAAGTCTATCTCTTCTTGGTGTGCAAAAAAGTATTCATCCAAACCTCCTAAATCTTTATACACCGATGCCCTCACAAACATAGCTGCCCCCGATGCCCAAAAGCATGGCATTGCATCATTATATTGTCCAGTGTCTTCTTCTACATTTTCAAAAACCCTTCCCCTTGCAAATGGGTAGCCAAACTTATCTATCCAACCGCCACTTGCACCAGCGTATTCAAAATAATTTCTATTGTTAAAATCCAATAATTTTGGTTGGCAAGCAGCTATACTTTTATCTGCTTCCATGCGTGCAATTATTGGCTCTATCCAACCAGGTGTAACTTCTACATCGCTATTGAGTAATACAAAATATGGCGCATCTATTTTTAATAATGCAGTATTGTATCCTTTTGCAAAACCTTCGTTTGTTTTGTTTTGTTGTATAAGAATAGAAGGGTAATTTGCTTCTACAAATGCTACAGAATCGTCGGTAGATGCATTGTCTGCTACTACAATTTGTATATTTGAATAAGTAGAAGCAACAACATAGGGAAGAAACTTTTCGAGAAAATGTTTTCCATTCCAATTTAAAATTACAACGGCTACTAATGGTATATCTTTATTATATGACTGCTCCTTAAAATCATGCATAGTATACAAATTTACAGTATTTGAAATTTTATATTGCTTTACAACTCATTATTTATTATTTTTAAGCATGTTTCAACGTTTTTTTAATTTGCGAAATTTACTTGGCATTGTAGCTATTGCTTTTGTGATGGCCAGTATTTTTTTTAGTAACTACCTAGCAAAAAAAATAGCTGCCGATGAAAAACGAAAGATTGAACAATACGTAGAAGCTGTAAATGATTTGAATAATATAAACAACACTGATACAAAGCTAGCATCGAAAATAATTACCGAAAATAGTATAGACATACCTTTAATTGAAACAAACGAAAAAGATAGTATTATTTCAAACAATTTTGATAGTGCAAAGTTTATTAAGAATAATTCTTTTTTAAAAAATAAATTAGCGGAGTTAAAGGAGATTAACCCTCCCATAGTTTGGAAAAACCCTTTAAACACAAATGAGCAAAACTTTTTTTATTACGGAGAGTCAGATTTGCTAGTACAAATTAGGTATTTCCCTGTGGTACAATTATTGGTTGCACTTCTTTTTATTGTAGTAATTATAATAGCCGTTTCTACAAAAAGTAAAAGTACGCAAAACCAAGTATGGGCTGGTTTAGCAAAAGAAGCAGCGCACCAACTTGGTACACCTATTTCTTCTTTGCAAGGTTGGATGGAAATTTTGAAAGATACACCTGGCACCCAAAAAATTTCGGTAGAAATGAATAAAGATGTGGAGCGTTTGAAACTGGTAAGTGATCGTTTTGGTAAAATAGGTAGTACACCAAAATTGGAAGAAACGGATTTAATTTTGCAGGTAGAAAGTATGGTGAGCTACATAAAAAAGCGCTCCCCAGAAAAAATTTCGTTTACGATAAATACCAATGGCGAAAAAGATGTTACAGCTATGATAAACCCTCCTTTGTTTGATTGGGTTATAGAGAATTTACTTAAAAATGCATTGGATGCAATGGGTGGAAAAGGCAGTATAAATATTGACATTAAAAATGAAATAGCACAGGTAAATATTGATGTAAAAGATACTGGTAAAGGAATAAGCAAGCTCAATATTGCAAATGTATTTAAACCTGGTTTTACTACAAAGCAAAGAGGCTGGGGGCTTGGTTTATCGTTAAGTAAAAGAATTATAAATATTTATCACAAGGGTGAGTTGTATGTAAAGCAAAGTGAACTTGGGAAGGGAACGACGTTTAGAATTGTTTTGAAAAAATAAGTGGAGTTTGTAAAACCTTTTCGTATGTAAAAGAAATATTGAGAAAGATTGTTTATAAACTTACAATAACATATGGTTTTTCTTTGGAAGCAACAACACCACCTTCTACCTCTAAAGTAACAGCGAAAGCTTGAGCCTTGCCAAAGGTTTTCATTTTTTGCATTTTAAGTGTTCCATCTTTAGATACAATAAGACCCGCATCTATTGCTTTACCATCTACAATTGCCCATAATTGATATTGCATCCCTTTTGGTGTTGCAGGCAAGTTACTAGGGTCTATATAAATTTCTCCAGTGTTGGTAAGCCAATAAATTTTTGCATCCGCATCTTTTGGAGCTATATCTGGCTTAAGTTTTAGCGGTAAACTATATTTACTTCTTATAACACTCATGTCATTAGAAGATTCAGATAAATTTGAATTTAGTGAGGCAATTGCTTTTTCACTTTCTTCATATTTAATATTCGCATCTTTATACTTACTAAAATATACAACATTAAATATAGCGCTTCCAATAAGCAATGCTATAGATGCAGCAGCAATATTACGCCAAGGAGATAGTGTTACAACTTTAGTAGTATTATTTTGTATTGCAGAATTTGTTGGCATTTGCAAGGCCATAGTTATTTTGTTTTTAACATCGTAAGACGGAGTAATAGCATTTGCAAAAGCATATGCCTCCATGGTTTGTTCTATTGCCAAGATCTCTTTATTCACCTCAGGGTGCTGCAAACGAAATTGCTCTACCTGCGCATTTTCTATAGGCGTGTTACTGCCCATAACGTATGCTTCTAATAGCCCTGATGATATAATTTGTTCTTTGTTCACTTTTTTTAAAATTGCAATAATTTTCTTAATTCAATAATAGCTGAGCGCATTCTTGTTTTTACTGTTCCTAAAGGGATGCTCATTTCCTTAGAAATTTCTTCTTGTGTGTATCCGTTAAAATATGCCAAATCAATAATTATTTTTTGGTCAGGCTTCAAATTTTGTACTTGTTTGCGCAACCCTATTGTGTCATATTTTGCTGCACTAAAGTTTTTATCTTGATTACTACTTACGAAATTTTCGTCCTGAGAGATTTTTTGTTGCTTTTTATATCCCTTACTCCTTAAGGTATCTATCGTTAAGTTTCTAGTAATATTTATCATCCATGTAAAAAGTCTTCCTTTGGAGGCATCATATTGACCAAAATTATTCCAAATTTTTACAAAGGTTTCTTGAAGTATATCTTCGGCAAGTTGGTTGTCATCAACCATTCTTACAATAACAGCATTAAGCGCAGGGGAGTAGTTGTCGTACAAATAGGAAAAAGCAGTTTGGTCTTTTACCTGTAGCATAGCTACTAAATCTTCTTCACTATATTTTAGGTTTGATTGCAAATTTGTTTCTGTGCTTTTATATTTTAGGGTGCAATATAATAGCTTTTGCTTGAAGTCTTACCATTTAGCAAGAAAAAAATTATGCTACTTTCATTACTTCTGAAACAGGGCTAAAAAGATACCACTTTCCTGTAGCCAATTCTTTGCATTTAAAACGCTTTCTTATTTTTTCACCTCTTTGAAAAATCCTATTGCCTTTTATCTTAAATTTTTCACCTTCCAATATCTGCTCTACAAAATAAACCCCTTCTTTTTGTTCATCATATTTTTTTAATACCCTAAGCAATTTTTCATCGCCACAGCTGCTTGCCGCAGGGTTATTTAAAGAGCGCAATAATGTTTGCTGCACATCAGTTGGAAAGATATTTTTCTCTACAAATATTTTTAACAAATTGCCAAAAAACATTTTCCATTCTTGCCCATGTGGCGACACTTTATTGCCATATTTTTCAAAGGTAATTAAATGTGCTATTTCATGCAATAAAGTAATGAGAAAAGAATATTTATTAAGGTCTCCATTTACACTTATTCTATGCCCTTTGCCTGCATGTGCATGCCTGTAATCCCCCAATACCGAACTTCTACTTCTTGTAACGGTTAGCTGTACTTTATATTCAATTATATAAGATAACACGGGCTCGTAGCTATCAATTGGGATAAAGTTTGTTAGGGCAGTAAAATCTACTTTATCTTTAGCCATTCTTGTTCACTTTAGAAATTGCCAATACCTCTGCTGCTAAATAAATTAAATACATAAAAAGGGAAAGAAAAACAGCACTTGTATTATATCCTTTGCCAACAATTAAAACATATGCTAGCACCGCAATAGCGGTACTAAACATTTTTATCATCATACCAGCAATAATGCTTCTTACAAATACATTTGGATTGGTATTAGTGAGTGCTTTCTTTTGCATTAAAAAAACCAACAAACTTGTTACTAGAAAAAGTATGTTAGCGGCAAGTAATACATTTTTATCTACGTTGTATTTTATCCAAAGGGAATTGGCAAATAAGATAAAGCAAGTTAGCGCAGCAAATATTACATAGACTGGCATCAATATTTTTCCTGAAAATTTCATTAGTTGTAATCTTAATTTAAGTAAAGTGAGAAAGCTTTACACGTTATTTATTTGCTGTTGTATCTTTTATTATTTTGTACATTATAACTGCAATAATTATTAACGGTAATACCCATACAAAGAGTGGTGTTTTAAATGAAAGCCATTTATCTGCTTTTATTCCAAAATACACAGCTAACCCAAGTGCTATAAAAAGCTGAGTAGATAAGCCAGCGTATTTTAGTAAAAGATTATTATTGCTCTTCTTCATACATATCAATTATCATCTGTAATTTCTTTTGGTAGTGCAAGCTTGTTCGTATCTCTCTCAATTGTTTTTCCTTGCAACACTTTTTCAATATTTTTCAAATATCCATCTTGATATTTTAATGCAAGTTCCATAGAGTCTGTTCTAATTTTAAGTTCTCTATACTCTTTTACTTGCTTTACATTGCCCATTCCAGAGCCTGGTAAATAATATTTTAGTGGGGTAAATACAATTAATGCTGAGGTTAAACCTACTAAAAGAATAAAAATACTACTTAGCACAATGTATACACTAATACGAGTGAGTTTGAATTTTACAACCTCTTCAAATGTATCTTCATTCATAATAACTAGGCGATAATGGTTGCGAAGTCTTTTGAGGGTATTATTTACATCTGGCATTGACATATGCTATACTTTACTTTTCTACTATTGTTAGTATGCTGCTAAATTAGCCAATTATAGAAGATTCCTTAATTTTTAACAGAAATAAGTACAATAATGTTTTTAAATTAGCGCTATTGCCGTTATTTTTGACCTAAATTGGATATTATATCCGAACTTTAAATATATCAATAATTATCATTTCATGCTTAAGCACAATTATTTAAAAGGAATTGCTTTTATATTCATGTTGTCTATTGGTAACACGGCTAAAGCACAACCTGCATGGACATTTGATATTTTTGGTAAAGAAAAGAAACCTGAAAAATACGAAGAGAAATTACTGCCTTCTGAAAAAACTGCAAATAAGAAGAATACTTTACCTAGAAGATTTGTTGCAAATACTACCTCTCACTACAACTTTTTCTTTAATGCCAATAATAGACTAAACGCAGTGGTGGAGCGTGCAAGTATATCTAATAAAGATGATTATGCTAAACTTTTAGCTTTTTACCCTTATTCGTTAGATAATACAGCATCACAAAAAACAGAGTTAGATTCTGTAATTTATAAAGCTACATCGGGCATTTTATTGCATGATTTACGGTCAGAATGGGTAGATAATTTTTATTTGCTTATTGGTAAATCTTATTTTTTAAGAAAGGATTTTGATTCTGCGGCACTTACTTTTCAATTTATTAACTACAATCTTTTTCCAAGAAAAAAGAAAAATGATGATGACAATAGAATTGTAGGTAGCAATGATAATGGAACGGCTACAGTAGGAGCTGTATCTATTGCCAATAAAGAAAAAAGAAACATTGTAAGCAAAGTGTTTACTAGACCACCAAGTAGAAATGATGCATTAATATGGCTTACCCGTACATTTATACTACAAAATGAATTAGGAGATGCTGCTGGGTTGATAAGCATTTTGCAAAACGACCCTAATCTTCCCAAAAGATTGCAGAATGACCTGCAAGAAGTAACATCATATTGGTTTTTTGCTCAAAATAATTATGACAGCGCTGCAGTACATTTAGAAAAAGCGTTAAGCAATGCAGATACCAGGGCGGACAGAAGTCGCTGGGAGTTTCTGCTTGCGCAGATGTATGAAATGTCTGGTAAGTTTGATTATGCAGAAAAGTTTTATGCCAAAGCATCAAAAAGAACCAACGATCCTTTAATGGATATTTATGCCAGATTGAATAGTGCCAAAATGATGCGCAGCGATGCAAACCCAAAAGAGCTTGATAACAGCATAGCTACATTATTGCGCATGGCTCGTAAAGATAAATTTGATGCCTATAAGGACATTCTTTACTTTTCTGCTGCACAATTAAGTTTAAAAAAAGGAGATACAACTGCTGGTATTGGACTATACGCAAAGAGTATTGCCAATAATCTGACAGCTTCAATATACAGAGATAAATCTTTTTTGCAACTTGCCGATATTGCTTACGCTCAAAAAAGATACACTGATGCACATTCTTTTTATGATAGCGTTAATTTATCTACACCTAAACTTGATATTGATTCTGCTCTTGTAGTAAATAGAAAAGAAATCTTAGGAAGACTTGTGCCTTATATATTATCTATACAAAGAGAAGATAGTGTGCAACGCATAGCATTACTTTCGCCAGCAGAAAGAGAAGTCTATGTAAAAAAATTAGCAAAAAAGTATAGAAAAGAAAACGGATTAAAGGAAGAAGAATTTATTGATAATGACCCCATAGTATTTGCTAGTAGCAGCAATAAACCAGTTGACATATTTCAAACTTCAAATGCTAGTGGACAACAATGGTATTTTTATAATCCAAGTTTACGATCAAAAGGGTTTTCAGATTTTAAAGCAAAATGGGGAAAAAGAGCTAATGTAGATAATTGGAGAAGGAAGTCGCTATCGCAATCTCAAATAAGCAATACCGCAAAAAATGCTTCGCCAACAGCTACACCTGGTAGCGTACCAACTGATAACTTGGATCCAGATGCACCTGCTACAAAAGAAGAAACGCTTGCGGCGTCTGGAGCTGCAAAAGCTACAGATTTCTCCTTTGATGGATTGATGGGAGGTTTACCGCTTACAAAAGAAAAGCTTGATACAAGTAATATTTTAATTGCTAAAAATTTATTAGCTGTTGCGCAGATATTTCAAAATGAATTACAAGATTACGAACAAGCAATAGAGACTTATACAGAGTTTGAAAAAAGATTTCCTACAGACGAAAAACTATCAGATGTGTATGCAGGCTTATCATTTTGTTATTTAAAATTGGGTAATCAAGCAAAGTCTGATTTATATAAAAATTTAGTAAAAAGTAAATTTTCAAATAGCAATGCTGCAAAGCTAATGGCTAACCCATTGGCACTTACTCCGAATGCTAAAAGCCCCGAGGTAACAGCTATTTATGAGAAAGTATATAACTTATTTCTAGAAGGTAAATTTGAAGAAGCAATTGCTATAAAACAAAAAACAGATAGTATTTACGGTAAAAATTACTGGTCTCCACAGTTGCTGTACATTGAAGCGGTTCATTACATTAAAGAAAGAAAAGACAGCAATGCAATTGTATCTCTAAAAAATATTGTTAGCCTGTATCCAAAATCTGCTTTAAAACCTAAGGCTGAAACACTGATGGATGTGCTTGATAGACGAGTTATAATTGAAAAATATTTAACCGATTTACAAGTAACTAGGGTAGAAGAAGAGCAAATAATAATTGCAGATGATAAACCAATTGTAAAAGTAGCAGCCCCAATTGTAAAACTTGCCGAGGTAAAAGCTATTGCTCCGCCTATAGCAAAAAAGATGACTTCAGATTCTATTAAAGCACCAGCTGTATTCGTAAATAAAGCATTTACATTACAACCAGATCAGCCGCATAAAGTTGTTATGATTTTAGATAAGGTAGATGGCGTTTACATTAATGAAGCCAAAAATGCATTTGTTAGATATAATAAAGAAAGCATGGCTACTATAAATGTAGTTATTGCTAAAGATACGCTTGATGCTACTAAAAACTTACTTTTATTTGCAAGTTTTGAAAATGCAGATGCTGCACTTAAATATTTTGATAGAATAAAAAAAGCTGCGCCAATAGAAGTATCTTGGTTACAAGCATCTAAATATTCTTTTATTATTATTTCTGAAAACAATCTTCAATTGCTTAAGACAAACAAAGATTTAAAATCTTACAAGGAATTGATTAATTTAAATTTTGGAAACAGATTTTAGGCATCATAATTGCCAATAACCCTTTTATAATTATTTGCACCCCTTACACATGAAACGTTCTGTAAAAATTCTTTGGCTGGTATTTTTTGGTGGCCTACTGCTTGTTGTTTTACTATTTACTGCTGCTAATTTTGGTTTGTTTGGAAAGATGCCATCCTTACAAGAATTAGAAAATCCTGAGGCAGACCTTGCTAGCGAAGTAATAAGTGCAGATGGGTTGCTTATGGGTAAATATTATGCAGAGAATAGGAGTGAAGTAAATTACAATGAAATATCACCAAAAGTTATAAATGCATTAATAGCAACAGAAGATGTGCGCTTTGAACAACACTCTGGTATAGATGCAAAGGCTGTTGTGAGGGCAATATATTCCCTTGGTAGCGATGGAGGTGGAAGTACCATAACCCAACAGCTAGCAAAAATGATTCTTGAGCAGGGAAGAGGCAATATTTTTCAAAGGAGTGTACAAAAAATAAAAGAATGGATTGTAGCAGTAAAGCTCGAAAGGAATTTTACAAAATCAGAAATAATAACCTTGTATTTAAATAGAGCACCTTGGGGAAATGTATTTGGAATAAGAAATGCAAGTCGTACATATTTTCAAAAAGAACCAAAAGATTTAAAGCAAGAAGAGGCTGCTGTTTTAGTGGGAATGCTAAAAGGACCTTCCATATATGAACCTATTCGCCATGCAGAAGCTGCAATGAATAGGCGAAATACTGTTCTTCAGCAAATGGTGGTAGCAGATCAAAAATTTCTTACAGAAGCTGAAGCTGCTAAGCTAAAAGCTAAACCCATTATCACAAATTTTAAAGCAATAGATGAAGCTATAGGCATTGCACCACATTATAGAAGAGCCTTAATAGATGTAATGAAAGAGTGGTGTAAAAATAATAAAAATCCTAAAACAGGAGAGCCATATAATTTATTTAGAGATGGTTTAAAAATATACACAACAATAGACTCTCGCATGCAAAAGTATGCTGAAGAAGCTATGCAAGCACATATGCCAGGTGAGCAAAGCAAGCTCAATAGTGCATTGCGCTATAGGGGAGAAAGGCTATGGAAGGGTCACGAAAATGTTATAGAAAACGCTATAAAACAAACGGAAAGATGGAAAGTAATGAAAGAGGAGGGTATTGACGAAGCTATAATAAGAAAATCATTTACAGTGCCAGTGGCAATGAAAATATTTTCTTGGAAAAAAGGTGGTGATAAACATGAGATGGATACCGTAATGACACCACTTGATTCTATAAAATATCATAAAAAATTGTTGCAGACATCTTTTGCTGCTATGGATCCTCGTAGTGGAGAAATAAAAGCATGGGTAGGCGGTACAGATTTCAGGTGGTTTAAGTACGACCATGTAACTGCAAGAAGACAAGTAGGGTCTACTTTTAAACCCTTGCTGTATACCCTTGCAATACAAGATGCAGGCTATACTCCAGAAACAAATATGCCAGGAGGCTCGCTTACCCTTAGTGGAAAAACGATAAGTGGTGGTGGAGGTACGCTTGCATACGGCTTAGCACAATCAAAGAATTTTGTGGCGTGGACGTTAATGAAAACAATAGGTGTAAAAAGAACTATTGAGTTTGCCACACAATGTGGAATAAAATCTAAAATACCCCCATATCCATCTATTGCATTGGGTTCTGCCGAAATTCCTATGCTAGAAATGTTACAAGCCTACACGATGTTTCCCAACAGAGGTTATAATACGCAGCCAATTTATATAACAAGAATTGAGGATAAAAATGGCAATTTGGTACATGAATTTCCTATGGCTCAAAGCAAACAAGTAATAGGCGAAGCAGATGCGTACACCATGGTGAAAATGATGCAAGGTGTAATTAAGTCTGGTACAGCAAAACGTTTAAACAATTACAATATACCTTGCGAAAAAGCAGGTAAAACGGGTACTACAAACGGGAATACTGATGGTTGGTTTATTGGATATACGCCAACATTACTTGCGGGCACTTGGGTAGGTTGTGAAGATCCATTTATACCAATTTATGGTAATAGTGGAGGAGCGGAAATGGCCGCACCTGCTTGGGGTAATTTTATGAAAAAAGTGTATGCAGATCCTAAATTTAAAAGCTATGCTGCCCAAAAAGAATTTGCAGTGCCAGTAGAATTAAAGAGCGACCCAATTTATGCAGATGCAGCTACTTTTAGCAGACTTGCAGAAAGAGGCGAAAGTGCATCGGGCGATGACCTTAGTGAAGGTGTTATTGATAATGGGAGTGATTATATTACGGAAGAACCTACAACAGTTGAGGAAACTATAACTGAGATAGCTGCTGACAGCAATAAAAAATCATTACCAGAACCAAAGAATGAACCATCAAAGAAAGATGAAAATAAAAAACCTACTGCCCCAGCGACAATAGATGATAAAAAAATTGTTCCCAAAGCCAAACCGAAGCCTAAAGAAACAACAAATGATTTTTAGATTCAGAAGCAGCCTAAGGGCTGCTTTTTTTTGCTCTTGATTATGTGTTAACATTTATTTAATATTTTTTTTTACACAGCATGCAATCTTTAAATAAAACTAAGTCGTAAATAGTTTGCGATCGCAAGCAAAAAATATTTAAAAATTATATAAATAAAAAAATCATGAAAAGAATTAAGCATTTATTTTTACTTGCTGCGGTAGCCATTGCTACAACTACGGCAAGTGCACAAGCAACTAAAATGGTAGGTGGCGCCGCAATGTACCCTACAAAAAATATTATCGAAAACGCCGTAAATAGTAAAGACCACACAACTTTGGTAGCAGCAGTAAAGGCAGCCAGCCTTGTTGAAACCTTGTCAAGTGCAGGTCCATTTACAGTGTTTGCGCCTACAAATGCGGCTTTTGCAAAATTGCCTGCTGGCACAGTAGAAGGGTTATTAAAACCTGAAAGCAAAGATGCACTTGCTGGAATACTTACTTACCACGTAATTGCTGGCAAAGTTGTTGCTGCTGATGTAATAGCAGCGATAAAGAAAGGCGGTGGAAAATTTGTAGCAAAAACGGTTGCTGGTGGTGAATTGACTTTTAGTTTAAAAGGAAAAAAGGTTCAAATAACAGATGCTTCTGGAGGAAAATCTTATGTAACAATTGCAGATGTAAACCAAAGCAATGGAGTAATACATGTGGTAGACGCAGTATTGTTACCAAAAATGTAAGGTTTGTTTTATGTTGATTATGCAAAGGCTTCTCAGCAATGGGAAGCCTTTAATCTTTATACTTTCTTACCTAAAATTTTCAAACTATAAAAACTACTATCAATAACAGCAATGTCTTTTAAGCAAGCCCATTCTTCAAAACCCGCTTGGGCAAATAGTTTGACACTTGGCTCATTGTGTGCGAATATATAACCAAGTAAAGTGTGAAGCTTAAGATGTGGTGCTTTATCAATACAATAATCTAAAATTTTTTTTCCATAACCTTTGCCACGCATTTCTTCTTTTAGGTAAATACTAATTTCGGCAGTGCCCTCGTATGCAGGTCTTCCATAAAAATCCTGAAAGCTTGTCCAGCCAATGCAATGCCCATTGTCATCTTCTACTAACCAAAGCGGGCGAGTGTTTTCATTATGCTCGTAAAACCATTCTTCTTTGCTGCTCACCTCCACAGGGTCAGTATCAGCAGTAACCATTCGGCTTGCAATGGTGCTGTTGTAAATATTTACAATTAGAGGTAGGTCAGTTATAAGGGCATTTTTGAAATGCATGGTTTTATAATACTTTTAATTAGTAAAAAAAGAAATTATACCAAATAGATTTATTAACTAATACAACAAAAGTGATTTTGCCCTGGGTAGAAAATATTCAGAATCGATTGAAATATCTAATTTGTATAAATTAATTACTCCTTGTCCAAACCTCCGTTCTACCAAGCAAAGAAATACCAATGTACCCTCTTACTTTTATTGTGTTCTTATCTTTTAAACTAATATTACAACTGTATGTTTTACCATTTTGCGGGTCGTAAATTACACCGCCTTTCCAAGCATCATCATTATTAAATTTAAAACCCGATAACATAGCAAGCCCAACTATAGGATTTGTTCTTTTTGTTTTGTCAGGATTATTTTGATCTGTTTTTGGCACACCGTTATCATTTGGGTTTTTCAACCATATTATTTTGCCATAAAACTTATCACCCGATTTGTATATTTGAATTTTTGCAGGTTCATCACCATTTGTGAGCCAAATGCCAGCAATATCATCTGCCTTGGTTTGTGCTTGAAGAGTGTTGCTTAATAAGATAAGCCCTGTAAGTACTGTAAATAATTTCATATTGTTATTTGTTTTATAATCTGCTATTTAGGATGCAAATTAAGAAATTTTAACATTCTATATCATATATTATATTAACTTTACAAAGTGAAAAAATTGGTTGTCATATTTTTCTTGCTTATTTATGGCTTTGCATCCATAGGTGCTACTGTGCATACACACTATTGTATGGGCGAGTATGTGGGTGCTACCTTGCTAGAAAATAAAGGCGGAAAATGTGGCAAATGCGGCATGAAAGAAAGCAACAAAAAAAATGGCTGCTGCAAAGATGAACACAAAGAATTTAAACTAAAAACAGATCATCAAAAGGGGAGTGTTGCAGATTTTGTAAAGGTTATTTCTGCTCCTGTTTTGCTTACGCCAATTCCTTATTATAATTTTAAGCTACAACAAAATAATATATTTTTACGTACAGATGTACGTCCTCCACCTAACATACAAAAGCTGCGATTGCATATTTTGTATGGTGTTTTCTTAATTTGATTTTATTGGTTCTCATCTATTGCCGATGCCTATGGTATATCGGCTATCAGTGCGTTTAGGCGCTCGTAATTTTATTAATCAATTTAAAATAAAAAAAATGAAATCATTATTATCAATGATAACAATAATGTTGTTATCCATAACCACATTTGCACAAATAAAAAATAGTAAAACAGAAAGCCTAAAAGTATATGGCAATTGTGGAATGTGCAAAGAAAAAATTGAAAAAGCTGGCACACAAAAAAATATATCTAAAACGGTATGGAGCGAAGAAACGGCCATGGCAACCATTACGTATGATGCTAAAAAAACAAACACAGATGCTATTTTAAAAAAGATTGCACTCGTAGGTTATGATAGCGATAATTTTTTAGCGCCAGATGCGGTGTATAAAAAATTACATGGCTGTTGCAAGTATGAAAGAGTAAAGAAGCCTGTAGCAAAAGCCATAACAGCATCCGCAAAGGAAGATATAATACCTCTAGGAGACAATACACACTCAATGCAAGTGGTAAATGAATCACAAATCGTTTTCGATAATTATTTTGCTTTAAAAGATGCTTTGGTAAAAACAGATGCATCTACAGCTACTACAAAAGCTGCTACTTTATTGGCCTCATTAAATGCAATAAACATGGGAAAAATGAAAATGGATGACCACATGGCTTTTATGAAAGTAGAAAAAGCGTTAAAAGCTGATGCTAGTACGATTAGTACAAGCAAAGATATTGCTGTGCAAAGAGCTGCTTTTAGCAATTTATCAAATAATATGATTGTGTTGATAAAAGTAACCAAGGCTACAGAAACAGTTTACTTACAACATTGCCCAATGGCAAACGATGGCAAAGGTGCAGATTGGTTGAGTAAGGAAAATGCAGTAAAAAATCCTTACTATGGCAATATGATGTTGACTTGTGGTAAAACGGTAGAGACGATTAAATAAATTAATAATGAATTTCATTAAATGGTTTTTTAAAAAATTATTTATAAAGAAATATTGCTAATAGCAATGCAAAAAAAGTAAAATGAAAAAAATAATTATTGTCATAGCATTAGCATCTATTGCTATTGCGGCTTGTAACAACAATAGTAAACAATCGGAAACTACTATAACGGATAATCCAAACCAACTATATGCATGTAGTATGCACCCCGAAGTAACAGGGAAAAAAGATTCAGCTTGCAGTAAGTGTGGTATGAAACTAACTGAGCTAGTAAAAGAAAATAAATAAAGTACAACAATTCAAAAGATATAAAATGAAAAAAGTAATTGTCTTTTTGCAATGTGTAGCATTAGCTATAGCTGTAAATGCACAACAAATAACTAAAGTAGAAATAATGGCTACAGGGCTTACTTGCTCTATGTGTAGCAATGCCATTAACAAGCAATTGAAAACAATAGCTGAAGTAGAAAAAGTAGATATTGATTTAAACAAAAATCTTTTTGTAGTAATCCTAAAAGCAGATAATAAACTCACGCCAAAAACCTTTAAGGATAAAGTAGAAAAGGCAGGTTTTTTTATTGGCTCAATGGTGCTTTCTGTAAATTTTGCAAATCAAAATGTAGAAGACAACAAGCAAATAGATAATTATATTTTTATTGATACGAAGGCACAAACGTTGAATGGATTAGCCAAAGTAAAAGTATTGGATAAGGGTTATGTAACAACAAAAGAGTATAAAAAGCTAGTCAAAACTTTTGTAAAATATCAAACGTATGCTAAAGGCGACGAAGGAATTTTTCACCTAAAAGCCATTTGATAATGAAACAAATTATTGTATGTATTTTAATAAGTTTTTCGCTACACAGCAATGCACAAGAGCTGTTTGTAATGACGGAGCCTGCAAGCAATATGCCTGCAGGAGCAATTGGTGTAAGAACATTGAATAGTTTTATGTATGAAAAAGATGGCACATTAAACTATCATATTATGCCCGAAATAATGTGGGGCATTACTGCAAAGTGGATGATACATGTGCAAAGTTTTCATAGCAATAGAACTACAGGAGGATTAAAAACCGAAGGAGGTAGTCTGTATGCGAAATATCGTTTTTACAGCAACGATGATATGCACAAACATTTTAGAATGGCATTGTATGGACGTTACAGTAAAAACAGGGCAGATATTCATCAAGATGAAATAGAAACAATGGGTCATAACACAGGTTATGAGGGCGGACTGGTGGCTACCAAATTGGTAAATAAAGTAGCCATAAGTTCATCACTTAGTTTTGAAAAAGCTTTGAATAATAAGCCCGACTATAAATTTCCTACAACACAAAGCAATAATGCTACCAACTATACTTTATCTATAGGTAAATTAATGTACCCTAAAAATTATACGAGTTTAAAACAAACCAATATAAATTTAATGTGTGAGTTTTTAGGGCAACGATTAAATGCAAATGGAAAATCTAATTTGGATATAGTACCCTCTTTACAATTTATTATTCGTAGCCAAGCAAGAATAGACCTTGCATACCGCAAACAACTCTATAGTACAATGGCCCGTACTGCACCCAATGGCTTTATGGTAAAATTTGAATATACTTTTTTTAATGTAACCAAATGAAAAAGCTAAGCAATATATTTAAATGGGTTTTTAAAAAATTGTTTGTAAAGAAGTGTTGCAGATGATGCCCTAAAATAGCTTAGAAATCTTTAGTTAATTTATACTTCTATTATTTATTTACGTAAAACTTTTTTCAGTACATAAAACTTACCCAACACTTCCAAATCAGTGAATGATGTAAACCTTTCTATTAATTGTGTAATAAATGTTTGAGTATAAAAAGTAGCTTACTAAATATTGTGAAAATTCTTTTACAATAATTAATAAGGGCATGTAGGAATACAAATATGCTCATTTACTATGCTCTAATATTGATAAAACGCTATTAATTTTTAAGAAAAAATGGAACATCAACAAGAGGCACAAAAATATACTTGCCCCATGCATCCTGAAATAATACAGGATAAGCCTGGCAATTGCCCTAAATGCGGCATGACGTTGGTATTGTTAAAAGTGAATAATAAAGTTGCCAATGCACAACATCAACACGGCAGCAACCCTGCAATGGGGCATGAGGGACACAATCATAATAGCATGATAGCTGATTTTAAAAAGCGATTTTATGTGGTGCTTTTTCTAACCATTCCCATCATGTTACTATCCATGATGATTCAAAAATTCTTGGGAGTACATTGGCAGTTTGCAGGTTCACAATATATTTTATTTGCATTATCTACGGTGGTATTTTTTTATGGCGGATGGCCATTTTTAAAAGGATTGGTAGATGAAGTAAAAGCCAAAAACCCAGGCATGATGTTTTTAATTGGGTTTGCTATTACAGTTGCTTATGCATATAGTGTAGCCATTGTATTTGGTTTGCAAGGCATGGATTTTTTTTGGGAATTGGCAACGCTAATACTTATCATGCTTTTGGGCCATTGGATAGAAATGAAATCTGTAGCAGGAGCATCCAAAGAATTGGAATTATTGGTGCAGTTAATGCCAGCAGATGCACACATGGTAATGCCCGACAAGGTGCATGATGTAAAAACCGATACACTAAAAGAGAATGATATTATTTTAGTAAAGCCAGGCGAAAAAGTGGCGGCAGATGGAATAATATTGGAAGGTGAAAGTTATCTCAACGAAAGTATGCTTACAGGCGAAAGCAAACCTGTGCAAAAAGTAAAAGGCGATAAAGTAATTGCGGGTGCAATAAATGGTAATGGTTCCATAAAAGTTACAGTAAGCCATGCCGCAAAAGATTCTTATTTATCACAGGTAATAAAATTGGTGGACGATGCGCAAAAATCAAAATCGCAAACGCAGTTGTTGGCAGACAAAGCAGCAAGGTGGCTAACCATTATTGCATTGGTTACAGGTATTGCTACTTTTTTATATTGGTATCTCACAGGTCAATCGTTGGCTTTTGCTATGGAAAGAATGGTAACGGTAATTGTTATTTGTTGCCCCCATGCTTTAGGGTTGGCAGTGCCTTTAGTAGTTGCAAAATCTACAGCCTTATCTGCAAAAAATGGTTTGCTTATAAAAAACAGAACCGCATTTGAAAATGCAAGAAAAATAACAACAATGGTTTTTGATAAAACAGGCACATTGACTGTGGGTAAATTTGAAGTGTCAAAAATTGTTTCATTGCAAAAAGAATTTTCGGAGAATGAAATTGTACGACTTGCATCTGCATTAGAACAAAAATCAGAGCACCCCATAGCAACAGGTATTTTACAAAAAGTAAAAGATTTAACCATCACCATTCCTGCAACAGAAAACTTTAATGCCATTACTGGCAAAGGCGTAGAAGCTACTGTAGAAGGTAAAAAAATATTAGTGGTTAGCCCAGGTTATTTAAAAGAAAAAAATATAGCCATTCCTGAAGGCTTTACTG
>JANNVW010000012.1:0-81590 GCA_031408295.1 Ferruginibacter sp. | reverse complement strand
TTTTTTACCTTGCTGTTGAAATTGCAATTTGTAGACATTGTAAAATGTGTTTAGAACTACAAGTTGCTTTTTCTTTTAAATATATGCCCACATTGCTTTTCAACCTATGTGGATATCAATTAACTTGACGCCAATGCGAAGGCATCGGGACAGGCTGTGCTATTAATAAATTTTATAAAAACATTTACCGCATTTATTATTTTATTGATACTGCTGCTGCTTAATGCTGTGCCTTTATTTCTGTTGTTGGTTCGTTGCTTAATGTGTTTAATAAATTCGTTTATGTGGCTGCTTTCAATGCTTAAAACGCTTGTAATGCTATTCTTTTCTAAGTAGTGTAAAAACTCTCGTAAATGTATTGGCCAACTTTGTACCGTACCCGTTGCATAGCCTAGCGTTTGTAAATATTCTTTAAAACTTTTGAGTAGATAATTATAATGGGTTGATTTTATTTCTAAACTTAACATCTGTAAAATATTTTATTGGGGTGTACCTTCTAAAAATGGCGAACTTTACGAACCACTTATTAAAATGTAGTGTGGTGCTGTTTTTGCTGCAATTATGTAGTTCGTTTATAGCACCGAACTTCTTATGAACTTCTGAACTACTTGTTTACTTTGCTAACCTTCTTTTCCTGTGCTTGTAGCTTGTGTAGTATTGCATCTAAAGCAGTATTGATGCTTGTTTGTAGCTTGTTGTATTCCTCGTAACTCAATACTTCATAATAAAACCCTTTCTTTTTATCGCCTTCTTTTTTTATCACAAAACCATATTGTAATAACTCTACCATATACTTTTTTTGATTGCTTGGACTATCTTTTAAAGCTTCTCGTACTTGCTTATTGGTAAAGGCTTTTATTTGCTTGGATTGTAAAAATGTTTTCAGCTTTTCAAAATATTTTCTACTTGCATACCCTAGTTCATCAGCCTTTTTTAGTAAAATATTTTTCATGAGTTCGTTGGCTTCTGCAATATCTTCTAACGTAGTTTCTATAAAAATCTCTCCGCTTTCTTTATCTACTTGGTGAGGTCGCTGGTATTGTTTGTAAAAAGTTATCGCTTCTATAAATGCTAAATAATGTGCATTGGTTCTACGTGGTTTAAAAACTTCTTTGGGTATTATTAACTGCTCTGCAAAAGGGTTTCGTACACTGATGGGCTGTAATATTCTTTGTACGTTTTGCAATAGCTTTTGTATTTGCTGCTGTTGTGTTACATCTATCTTACCTGCTGCAAATAGCCGTTGGTACTGCATTATCTTCTCGTCTTGCATTTCGCTCTCGTCTAAATAAATTAAGAAGGAACGATTTGCATTATCCTCATACACATGCTCGCTAGTGGTACAACCTGCAATACTCACAGGTCCTTTTACGGTCAAGTGTAACGTTCTTTGGTTGCCGTTGCGGTCTCTTATGGTTATGGTCTTGCTTATCTTTTGTTTGCTCTGCAACTCTCGTATAGAATACAATGCCGCAAATACACCGTCGTAATCTTCTATGAGTATTACTTTATGCCCTAGGTCATCATCTATAAAATAATAAAAAGCGTTTGCACTTACTGAGGTTAGTTCAATCTTATCTTCTTTGGGTATGAGTTCGCCAACCTTTTCTTGCAAGTGGCTTTTACCAACTCCCGAACTTCCAAAACTTATAATGTGCAACGGTCTTTGTAATTTTCTACTGGTAAATATTAAATACATGATAAGCCTGTTTACTTCTTCGCCAATAACTCCACTTGCGCCAATGCTGTCATTTGTTCGCTGTAATAAATTTTCTTGCTTTAGGTAGTTTTCTGCTGCAGTAGTTTCTTCTTTGCTTAAAATATATTTTTGATTTACGCTTTTTAATTTGTTGTTGTCTATTTCCTGTAAACGATATTCTTCTACCGTGTTTATTAAATTACCTACCGCCTTATGTATGTACGTTGTGCTTAGCGTAAATCTTTCTGCTATATTTTTTATGAGTTTATCTGTTTGGGTTTCGTTGTACAGGTCTAAGCCGTGGCGGATGCTTGGCAATGTTTTAAAATCTACTTTTAAGGTTACTCGCATGCTGTGCAATCCTTCTATTCTGATGCCGCCTAGTAAGGTAAAGTTTATTTCTTCGTATTTCCACGTTACGTATTCGGGATTGTGGTGGTTGAGTGCTTCTTGAGCCATAAATTATATTTTGCGATTTTAGAAAGTGTAAAAATAGATATAAATACTCTATTTCGCAATCAATATGTTTATATTTTCGCAATAAAGTTCATTTAATGCCTTATATCGGTATTTTTGAGGTATTAAACCGCTTTTATTATGAGCATTGGTAAAAATGTAAAGACTTTAAGAGAACAAAAAGGATTACTGCAAAAAGAAGTTGCAGCTAAATTAGGTATCGGATATACCAACTACAATAAAATAGAAACGGGTATTCGTGAGCCTGCTGTAAAAGAGTTACAAAAAATGGCAAAGCTTTATCGCATTACCGTTGACCAAATTATTAATCTTGATAGTGATGTGCCTAGTGAAGTAAGTATAAAAAATGAGCCTATCGTTGAACAATTACACCTTATTGAGCAGCTTGATGAAGACGATAAAATAACTGTCTTTAAAATTATTGATACCATGCTTACAAAGAAAAAATTTAAAGACTTCTTTAATAAAAATGTAGCGGCTCTCTAACACATAAAAAATTATCTTGTGAAGAACATATTTACTATATTATTATTTCTATCTACTCTACATGCTAATGCTCAAATTGACACAAATAGAATTTATTGGAAACTTACCTATAAATTGAAGTGGAGTGATTTTCAAGGTCAGCCTGATACTACTGTTGAATATGCAGCCATCACTTCTTCGGGTATAAAATATCCTTACTTGTTTAATGACAGCTCTTTTACTTTTGAGGTTTTTGCTTTTTTTGATAAACAAGAATCTTGGAAAAAAAAATTAGTTGACAGCTATATATTAGAACATGAACAATTACATTTTGATATAACAGAATTATTTGCAAGAAAATTAAAAGAAAAACTTTGTAAACTTATACCTAAGCGTAAAAGTATTCAATCTGATATACAGAGTATCGCTAATAAAATAATTCAGGAAAAAGATGATATGCAAAATCTTTATGACAGAGAAACCAATTTTTCTCAAAATGTAAAACAGCAAGTTAAGTGGAAACAAAAAATTCGCTTAGAATTAAAACTTCTTGATAGATATAAAAATAAGACAGTTAATACCCAATGGAAGTATTAACTGCCTTTCAATTATTAATAAATAACATCTCTTATCTTCTTATTGGAGTGTATTTCAAATCATCCCCATCAGCATTTCCTTTTTGAGGAATGATTCTACTGCCATCTCCCCCCGCTTGGTTAACAGCATCTACAAGCCGTTTAAACATCTTGTTTGTATGCTGTTCGTAGGTTTCTTTCGTAAAGACTGGTTTATCTTGCCATGTATCGTCAACTAATGTACTACTCCCTCCATCAGCAGTAATTTTTAAATTATAATTAGGGTTATCTTTTAACCATGTTACAATTTCCTTAACAGCATCTTTATAATGCAAACTTGCACCATTAAAACATACGAAACACATATGGTGAGGGTTAGGTGTTGCAGGTGGTGGCACAAATGGCGGTGCTGCAACTGGCGGAGTAACTGCAACAGAAGGCTTAGGAGGCTTCGGTTTTGGATGACTCGCAGGCGGATTGGGTTTTGGTGGATTTTGAGGTTTTGGAATAGTTGCTTTTTGCTTCTTAATTGCTGGTGCTGTTTTCTTATTTTCAGGTGCAGCAGCTATTGGAGGATTAGGTGGAGATTGGGGCATTAATGGTGGCTCGGGAGGCGGTGGAGTACCTTTAAAAATACCTGATTCATGATATGTTTGAGTTATACCTGACGGTCTTAAAGAACCATCTCTGTAAAACTCGGCCTCTTGAGTTACAATTCCTATTTTTGAACCTACAACGCCTTGTGATAAAGTGCTTATTTTATCAAATTGAGTAATCTTACCGCCTGACATCACATTATAAACCTGATGCAACATAACTGTTTCTCCTCTGTCTATAGCAGAAGAAACCCTAATATCATTCATAGCCATGTCAAGTAACATAGCCATAGAATAATAATGCCCACCATTTGCTGGAATATCTTCTAATCCATCTAAATCCACACACCAAATTGGCTTGTTACCTGCAAATTGATATGGAGTGTACCAAGGGTATTTATCAGACAATGGGTCGACACTTAAAAATCTACCTAATCTCGAACTGTATATCCTAAATCCATAGTCATAAATATTTCCTTCCCCTTCAATTTCGTTATCCTTCTCCTTCCCATTAAACCCATAACGATACTGCCCTGCTCCCACAGTATATTTTCGCCCTGGCATTTGAGAACCAAAGGGATAATAGTCAACTGCCGTTATCACATCCGCTTTGTAATAATATCCAACAATAGCATAACTACCATCTGGTAGCGGTTGGCAGGTTCTATCTATAATAGGGTCACAAAATATTGGCACTACCAACTTCTTATCACTCACCGTTACCAACACGTTCCCTAAATGATTGGTACTTACAAATAAATTTTACCCTTTTCGCAAAAAATCCGCTGCCCCTTATTTTTAACTTTTAATCAAAGAACTTTTTACTGGTCGCCTTCGCTCATGCAATATAATATTTTTTTCTTGTACATGCATCATGTATATGTGTGTATGTATGCGTAGGCTTGTATGAGCTTGTGGGCTTACATATATGTGTACTCATGCTTGCGTATCGTGAAGGGGTATCGGCGAAAAAAAATTATTTGATTGCCCCTGCATTAACCAAAAATTATAACGAAGCTCACGGGGCAATCGAATAAGTTTTTTTTGCAAGCCAATGCCGCAACTAATTCACTTTAAAGTATCAGAGTGGTTGTTGCGGCTGCGGCAGTTTTTAAACCCAAAGTTTTGAGTTTTAAAAAGAGTTTCAAAAATTGTATTTCAAAAAAATAAAAGAATAGCGAAGCTGCCATGCTGCTGCATTGCCTGCTGTAAAGTGCAACGGACAGCATAAAAATAGATTCATGCTTGCATGGCAATTGTTGGAAGCGTTGGCTGTCTTTTGGCACGGCTGCTATAAAAAAAATAAAACTCATAGCTGCTTGGCAGAGCTTTATTTTTTTTATAGCAATGCGGTGTTGGCTATTTAATATAATAGTCTATTATAGGCTTTAGAGCATGCTTGCATGAGCGTGGGAGAGACTATAATAGCTATTATGTTATTTAGCTTCCCTCATCTTTTTTTGGCGTGGGTTTTTGTTCGTGGCGGTGGCTGCAGCTCTTGTATTTTTTTTCTTGTCTTTTAAAAAAATGCAAGTGCTGCCGTGTGTGGGCTTTACAAAAACCATGACAAAAAAAGTGAGGGCAACACCGCATAGCAGCCCGCCTTTGGGGCTGCAAGCCGTGCCTGTGCGGTGGGCTTCTTCGGCTTTTGTTGATGATGATAATTTGTTACGCTGCTGGGCTTTAATTTCAGCCAAACGGATGATGTTTTGTTAATTGGTCAGTTAAGGTTTCTAATTCCTGTACTTCATACTTTTCTGTACTGTGGATGTATTTATGCCCTGCCATGTATTGCACTTGTCTTTTATTATGCTGCCGCAACCAATACAATATTACACTTGCTCTAATGTACTGTGCATTTTTTATTTGTAGATTTATTCCTTTGAGTTCTTCGATTAGCCTTAGTACAATATTGTGAGGATTACCAATAAAAAGTTCTTCACCATGTGGTTTAAATTTTTCTCGTACGCCTCCGTGTATGTACGTATGCAAAGTGATAATTTGTTGTGATGATAATTTTAATTCTCTGCTGTTGCTTCTTGTGGTACTTGGTATGTAAATAATTCCATCGTTTAAGTTCACATGATTGATTTCTAATTTTTCTAACTCGCCGCTGTGTAATCCCTGCCATATTAATAAACCTGTGATGATAATATTTCGCTGATGGGCTAAGTCCGATTTTTCTTTGATATGATTGGGAACTGCTTTTGTTATTGACTTGTAGCCGTTGTATAAATTTAATAATTCATCGTAGCTTAATGGATTTTGAATAATGGTTTTTGCTTTGCCTTTTATTCTTAATGTTCTTGCCGGGTTTCTTGTAATTAGATTTTGTTCTTTTAAAAACTCAAAATATTTACTAATGCTGCTTATTCGTAAATTGATTGTTGATACATCTTTGTTTTGCTTTTGCTCATAATTTACATAGTTTAATAAATCGGTGTATTGTAAATTTTCCACCTCGTACAATCCATTATTTTCTATCCACTTTAAAAAGTAACCAACGTTTAGTAAATGCCCATTAATAGTACTTTGCATAAATCGTCTTTGCTCCAAATAAATTTTAAAATTATCTATCATGCTGATTAATTATGTGGGTGTACAATTGTGTTGATGCCAAAGAACTATGCCCCAAAAATTTTGCAATTTCTTCTATATCCATACCGCTTTGTAAAAGATGCGTTGCAATGCTGTGGCGTAAGCCATGGAGTGTAATATTTTTATGTAACTCTGCCCTTATTTTCATTTGCTGTAAGCGTTGGTAAAACTCCTGCATACGATTACCGAACTGTGATATAAAAAATGCTGTATCGTCTGCCGCTTCTTTTTTTTCGTAAGGTTTGCCATTAGCTGCATGATGGTAACCGTCTGCATGATTGTATAAAAACCATTCCCTGCCTTCCCGTAAATAATCTTTGATGTCCGTTAAATGCTTTGCTGCTATTGGTACATATCGCTGTTTATTGCCTTTTCCTTTTCGTACAAACAATAATTGCTTTTGCAAATCAATATCATTTATGTTTAAATTTTTTCCTTCACTTCTTCGTAATCCGCAACCGTAAAATATCGCAATGATTGCCCTGTCTCTTTGCCCGATGGCAATTGTATTGTGTCGGTGTGGTAAAAATGTTGCTTCGTATAATTGTTTGATTTCTGCAATGGTTAAAATTATTCTTTCGCTGATATTGTCCTCCGCTCTTTGGGCTGTACTCTCTACAATAAATTTCCCTGTTGAGTTGAGGAACTTTATAAAAACATTTACGGCATTGATAATTTTATTAATACTGCTGCTGCTTAATGCGCCATCTTTTGTTTTATTTTTTCGTTGCTTAATGTGTTGGATAAAGTCATTGATGTGTACTGTTTCTACCGCTGTAACACTTTGGATATTTTTACTTTCTAAATAGTACAAAAACTCTCGTAGATGTGTTGGCCAACTTTGTACTGTACCTATTGCATAGCCTAATGTTTGTAAATATTCCTGGTAGCTTTTGAGTAGATAATTGTAATGCTGGGATTGTATGACTAAACTTTTCAAGCGAAGATTTTTATATGGGGTGTACCTCTTTCAAAAACGATGAACTACTGAACTACTGCCGTATTTCTCTTTACTGTAGCGGCTTTAAGTGGTTTACCATGTTGCTGAACTACTTCCGAACTACTTAACCTTTGCAATACTTCATCCATTGCCGTGTTGATGCTTTGCTGTAGCTTGTTATATTCTTCGTTACTGATTACTTCATAAACAAAGCCCTTCTTTTTATCGCCATCCACTTTTTTTATTAAGCCATATTGTTGCAACTCTATCATAAATCTTTTTTGCTTACTTGGATGTTCTCTAAAATATTTTCTAATGCTGCTGTTTATAAAAGTTTGCTGTTTGGTTTCTTGTAAATGATTTTTTAATTGCTCAAAATATTTTCTTGTTGCATAACCTAACTCGTCTGATTTTTTTAGCAAAATATTTTTCATGAGTTCGTTGGCTTCTGCAATATCTTCTAACGTAGTCTCTATATAAATTTCGCCTGTTTCCTTATCTACTTTATGCTCTCTCTGATACTGCTTATAAAACGTTACTGCTTCTATAAAAGCAATGTAGTGGGCATTTGTACGCCGTGGCTTAAAAACTTCTTTGGGTATTATTAATTTTTCTGCATAAGGATTTACGACTGTGATGGGCTGTAATATTCTTTGTACGTTTTGCAGTTGCTTTTGTATTTTTTGTTGTTGGGTTTCATCAATTTTTTTTGCTGATAGTTTTCTTTGATACTCCATTATTCTCTCGTCTTGTGCTTCGCTTTCATCTAAGTAAATTAAAAAACTCCTGTTTGCATTATCCTCATACACATGCTCACTCGTAGTACATCCGCCCACACTCACAGGTCCTTTTACTGTTAAGTGTAAAGTTTTTGTATTGCCGTTTTTATCTCTTACCGTAATGGTCTTTTTTATTCGTTGCTTGCTTTGTAATTCTCTAATAGGATAAAGTGCAGTGAGTACGCCGTCGTAATCTTCTATCAATATTAATTTATGCCCCAACTCGTCTGTATCGTAGTAGTAAAAGGCATTTCCTGTTACGCTGGTAATTTCTATTTTATCTTCTTCGGGGATTAACTCGCCAACTTTTTCTTGAAGATGTGATTTTCCTACGCCACTACTTCCAAAGCTGATGATGTGTAGCGGTCGGTTAGTTTTACGACTGGTAAAAACTAAATACATAATTAAACGGTTTACTTCTTCGCCTATTACGCCACTCATGCCGATGCTGTCATTTGTTCGCTGTAATAAATTTTCTTGTTTTAAAAATGTTTCGGCGGCTGTAGTTTCTTCTTTGCTTAAAATATATTTTTGGTTTACACTTTTTAATTTATCGCTGTCTATTTGCTGTAAACGATATTCTTCTACCGTATTTATTAAATTACCTACCGCCTTATGTATGTACGTTGTGCTTAGTGTAAATCTTTCGGCAATATTTTTTATTAGCTTTTCGGTTTGGGTTTCATTGTATAAATCCAATCCATGCCTTATACTGGGGAAGGTTTTAAAATCTACTTTTAATGTTACTCGCATTGAGTGTAAACCTTCTATTCTAATGCCTCCCAACAATGCAAAGTTTATTTCTTCGTATTTCCATGTTACTAATTCGGGGTTGTGGTGGTTGAGTTCGTTTGCCATGTGGAAAAATATTTTAAAATTTCTTTTTAAGACTTATAAGTCGCAAATGTAACGGATAGTTTCTTTTTAAACAAGTCTTATTACCATTGCTAAAGACTTTTTATACACATATATTTGCAAATACACTGTTTTATTAAGTCTTTTAAATACTTATTAGTATGACAATAGGAGAACATACCATGCTTTTACGCAAGCAAAAAGGGTTGTCGCAATCTGAACTGGGCAAAATAATTGGAACCTCTGGTGATGTGATTGGACGTTATGAGAGGGATGTTATTACACCCTCTATTGATGTGATTGTTAAAGTAGCCGAAGCTTTGGAAGTGTCAATTGATTTTTTAGTAGGCAAGAGTAAAATGGTGCTGGATAAGCAAGCCGTAAAAAGATTAGAAGATATTACCAAACTCCCCGACGATAATAAAATTTTTGTACTCAATCTTATTGATATGGCACTTAGAGATTTTAAAGTTAAAAAAGCTCACGCTTCATAAATAAAAAAAATCGTTGATTTCTCAACGACTTTTTTCTGAAACTTTTTTATTATGTAATGCTTTAGATAATGCAAGAGAAAAAATTTCGGAAAACAATTCAATAGAATGCTTATCAGATGATGAATGAAAACGAATTAACCTTGACCAATCAACATCATCTTTTGATTTAAAATATTTATTAACGAACACTCTAAATTCAGACATAAAATTATTACTCTCACTATCCTGTACCCCCATTGTGTAACCAAAAATGATTAACCAAAGGTCTTCAATATTATTAACACAATACATTGCAGGTCTTTCAATTATTGGAAGCACAAAAGAATCAATTTTCATTTCATCATATTTTTTATTTATTAACTTTTACAGCCTCGCTAACTAATTTTTCACCCGATATCATAGTACCATCTTTAGCATGACCTGCTATCTCTTTCATGTAATCACTTTTTAACATCCCCTCGGGATGCATATTATCGAAAATAAGTGATTTGCCATCTTTAGCAACCTCGACAAACTGATGCATCCCATTATTTGCCAATTGTTTTTCAGCTGTTCCAATTAACCCATCTTTACCAATATTGATTTCAAAGGTTGTTACCTGTGCTCCACCTTCAGTTAATTTTTTACCAAATTTCTTTGTGAATTCTTTTGTAAATTCTGCACACTTTCCAAATTTATTTGCATAACGCATAGATTTACCTATGACCTTTCCTGCGCCACTTATTATACTACCACCAAATACATCTAAAGCTAACCAACCTAATGCAGCAAATCTACTTTGAGATTCATCTTTAAAATTCTTGCCCGTTAAAAGAACTTTAACATCTCCCGCCGGAGTTAAATCAAGAACTTCTTTTACAATTGGTGCAGCTTTTGTCGCAATTTCTACACCCCGCTCTAAATTTGTAGGCTCATTTTTGTAGATGAAAGTCATTAATGCAGCGTATGTCTTTTTTTGAATTTCTAAAGACTTTTGCATTCTATTTCTTACAGACTTATGGGTCTCGGCTGAAAGTAAATTTTGTGTTTGAAGTATCCCTTTTCCAACGACGCCTAAAAGTACTTTTGCCATATCAACTGTTGAAGGCTTTGCCTTCTCAGCACCATCTAAATCAATTGAATTTATTGGGTCGTTTTCTGCATAAGAATAAGGACTATTCCATGGAAATTCTCCTTCCAACGGGTCAACACTTAAAAATCTTCCCAACCTCGGGTCATAAATTCTCATGCCATAATCTAACTGGTTTCCTTCACCCTTCGCCTCATTATCATTCTCTTTTCCATTAAATCCATATCTGAATTTTGAGCCGTTACTATATTTCCTTCCTGGCATTTGGCTGCCAAAGGGATAATAATCGTTAGCAGTAACCACATCTGCATTGTAATAATCAATGATGCCATCTGCATTTGCATCTACCGCAAGTTTTTTATCGGATACGGTAACGAGTACGTTCTGTAAATGATTACTCAACTCAAAGAACTTATTTCCTCTAGCAAATGTAAATAATTCTGCTTGATTGTCGGTAACACCAGTCATAGGAATATAAATACGGTTATTAGTTTCTACATTTACTTGCACATTGTACACAGCTAAGCGGCTACTACCATATAGGTGTATTTCTTTTTGTGTAAGAGGCCCAGGTGTAGCTGTAATTGCAGCTTTATTTTCATTGCTATATACACTCATTACATTGCCACTTGCATCTCTTACATAATATGTACTTACCGCTGCTAACCCATCTTTGGCTACTGTTTTGCTTATTCTATTGCCGCTTGCATCGTAGGTATAGGTAATAATGGTATTTGCAATATTGCCGTTTACTGCTGCCCCTACTTTTGTTATCTTACTTATTTTACCATACACCGTCCACTCTATGCTTGTAATACCTTCTTTTGTGTCTTTTATAAGGTTACCTATATCATCGTACGCATAGTTTTCGGTACCCGTAAAACCATTTGGGTTGTCTGAGCCTACTTGTGTAAGTGTAAGCGGGGTTTGGCTGTCTATATCTTCGGCATAGTTAGCATCTGCTACTTGGTCGTGTACGTAGCGTAGCTTATTGCTTTGAGGGTTTATATTACCTGTACCGTCTACTTCATATTTATAAGTAAGTTTGTCCATCTCCAAGCGTGGAGGACCATATTGCGATGGGTTGTTGTGACCATTGCGTTCATAAGTTTTTATATTACCATTGGCATCGTACGTTACGGCTTCTTTATAGTCTGGTATTGCATAAGGTACAAATGTATTGTCGTTCTTTAGGCCATTAAACACATTCATGTTTACCAAGCGGTTTAGCTGGTCGTAATTGTAGCCATATACATTAGCCCTCCCAAGCCTTGGTATGCTTACTACCATAGCTCCTATATTGCCATTAAACAATTGCTCTGCACTAAAAGGGTTAGAGGCATCGTTTGTTGGTATTTTCATGGCAATATTTGCAAATGGGTTATTTGCAGCAGTATTTATTCTATTGTAATCTCCATTAAAATAATTGAGGCTGTACCCATAAGCATCCGACACATTTGTATTGCTGCCATGGGTAAAATATGCTGGGTTGGTAGATGTACCATAGTTTGTTGTATTGTTATTGGGTACAAAGTTTCCTGAGGCATCGGTTAGCCCATCTTGCCCCATGTCGTATTGTCCATCGTTTTTATAATCATATACTTCATCGCCTGCATTGCCATCCGTAGTACAACTTGCAATATTGGGGTCTATGTATGCTACAAAATTATCGGGCTCTAGGCTGGTAAATGCAGAGGGCATAAAGTTTATGCTCGTTTTAGCTATATAACTTGGGCTATAGCTTGGCCTATTGTATATATACAGGTTTTCTACTGCAGAGTAGTCGCCACAGTCGTCGCCACTGCCTATTATGGCTGGTCGTTTTAGGTTAGTGGTATTTACGCCTTTTAGCCAACCTTGTAAGGTATAGGCATAGTCTACCCCTTGTACTTCTAAGTGTCCAAGTTTTGTACGTGCCATAGGGCCATGGCGGTAGTAATCGTACTTGGCATCATTTTCCCAATACACATATTCTTTACTGGTTTGTACATCGGTCAATTTATTTTCGGCATCGTACATATACCTGTGGTAAAAGGCATCTGCTTGCCCAGGTTGGTACGCCACTTCGTTTACTTTACCACTTATGAGGTCGTACTTATAGGTTATTTTCTTAAACCTATTACCCACTATTAGCCCCATGGTTTTTTTATAATCTTGCAGTAATACATCTACATTGCCATGTATATCATAAGTATAAAAGGTAGCACTCTCCCAAGGAGCATCGTTGAGTGGGTTGCCCGTATTTGTTGGAGGACCACCTAAATCGAATACCTGAACGTAACTATAACTTACCCTGTTGCGCATATTTTTTTGCTCAAGTAGGCCATTTGTATTAAGCGGTGTAAATATTTCGTCGTAAACAGTTTTTGTAATTTGCCTAAGTGGTTGTAAACCCGTAGGAGCAAGCCAAGTAGCTAGTGATACAACATCTAATCCTTGAGCTATCGCTTGAGTTATGCCCGTTACCGATACATTTCTTTTAGTTTTTTCACCTACTTCTATTATTCTACCTAGGTCATCATATTTGGTATAACTATAATCACCTCTATTGCTAGTTTGGTTTCTTTGCTTTTCATTTTGGCTTACTACCAATCTACCCAGTTGGTCGTACCAAAATTTGCTCAAGCCTCCATCGGGGCTTTTTTGCTGCACCACTTGGTTGAGGGTATTGTACCTATACTGGGTAGGCAAAAAGTGTTGCATTGGTATGCGTGGCAGCAGCTCGTTGGCACGGGCTGCTTTTACGGCTGCAAAATGTACTGGTGTAAATTTTGCCCTCACTCCTGCTGGCGGTATTGTTTTTACAAGGTTGCCTGCTTGGTCGTAGTAATAAAGCGTATAGTGGTACTCTGCAGGCGGATCTGTTTGCGAGTGTATGGCTTCTACATTAAATATTTCTAGGTCTTTTGCCTCTAGGCATTTACTTAAATATGTATTGTCAAAAATATCTCTTTGGTCTATTAAGTACAATTGATACTGCTCTATAGCTGCATTAAGTGCTAGCGTTGCTACATACTGGTTACAGCTATCTTTTTCTATAAAATCGGGGAACATGTTTTCTAAACATAGCAATGGCGGGTTGGGGCATGCACCGCCTGATGGAGGCAAAAGCGAACCAGCTGTACACAAGTTAAAGGTATCGCAAGCTTTAGTAAATGCTAGGTACTCTCCCCAAGATTTTGTAAGTCCTGTCCTGTTGTTCATGAATCTAGCAAAAGCTTTGTTTGCTTCAATTTCATTGTCATTAGCAGGGTCTTCGTAAATAACATTGTTATTTAATGCAGGGGTATACGTTTTGGCTTTAAACTCTAATAGTAATGTATTGTATTCCGTACAGCTTACACAATTATTTAGTGGAGTATTACAATCAAAAATAGAAGGCAATTGAAATGCATATTCGTAGTTATTACAAGATAAATCTAAACAGCCAGCGCTAAGCGAATCCAATAAGCTCTGACGAACTTTTACACCGTGCTTGAACTCTATGAAATTGCTTAGGCTGCCACTATATGCATTGGCAATTTTCTCAGCTTTAAACTCCTCAAGGCGTGCACATATACAACTATCTCTTTTGTCGTCTATTATAATATCGCTTACTGAGGCTTGGTGGTCGTATGGTGGTGGAAAATCAATAAGATCTTCGTTACATGTAATAGATTTAGGCGGAAAACTAGTAGTCCATTGGGCGTTAAACGCTGCTTGAAATGAAACTGGCACGGTAACCCCTGGCGGCAACACAATACCTGCGGGTAAGGTAGAAGAACCCGTAAGGTGTTTTGCATCACTTCCATAATAACATATATCTGATAGCTTATACATTAATTGATCTATAAAGCCATTGGGAGTAGTTTCTTCTCCAGTATTTGGGTCTATTGATGGTGCTCCATCAAGCGCTTTAATAATTTCGCATTGACGCAATCTGGTTGCCCACGCTGCTTTATATGCATCGCAAGTATTTCTATATTCTGCTCGTAAGCTTGTTTCTGCTTCGGCTGTTGTAGGATTATTAGTAGCTTGGCTAATTAAGTTTTGTAAATAATTAGTATTGGCGTAATAATCAGAAGGCCTACCAAATCTTCTTTCATATTTGTTGTTTGCAGCACCGTCTATTGTGGTATAATCTATAGGGCATTGTATATTCAACCACTCATTTACCATTCTTTCTTTTTCTGATAAGTACAACGCTCGGAAAATGCGCCATACTTCATTCAAATCACCAACGCAAGCATTTGGATATGTAGGGTGTGTAGGTGTAGTAAGGTTTGGAAACTCCGATGGAAATAGTGGAATAGGTGGGTTAGCTACTGCATTATCCTCCTCGTCTGCAAATACACCTAACCATGCCAAACTCCAAAAACTAAGCGGTGGTTCACCAAATTGCGGATACCCATTTGCGTGATATCTGTTAAAATTAGTTCTTATATAATTGTACATCTCTATTCTATAATCTAAGCCTCTATCTGCACAACTAAAGAAGGGGTCTAGGTTAAGAATAGATGTACCCTCGTCAAGATCTATATAGCCAGCCGCCAATGCAGCTGCCCATGTATCTGTTTCTTCAATAAGGGCATCTCTATCGTAGCTTTCTTTTAGCAAGGTTTCTGCAATAGTAAGTTTACAATATTCTGGATGGTAAGGTAGTAAAGCTGTGGCCCAAGTGGTTTTAAAATTATCAGAAAAATCCAGCGGAGTCATGTTCATTAATTTCAAAGTTGTTCCATCAGGATCTGGCGCAGCCGGTGTAGCATTGTCTAAATAATCTGCCACCTGCACATTGTTTATTGTGTTATAAGCAGATGCAACAGGATTTTTATACGCACCAGTTGCAAAAATATTATGTGCCCTATCTAAATTTCGCTCATACCGTGCATAATTTTCGTTGTATGCTTCATCAATAATATCATTTTCATTCAAGTCAAGGTCTAAGCGTGCATACTGTCCCTGATTGGGGGTCATATCATCTAGCATTTGGTCTCTTATGGCTTCCAATATATTCTTTGGCTGGTCGCAAATGCTTATACATGTAGGTATTACAGGTGGTGGGCACACCGCAGGTGGTGGGCTTGGTGGGGTGCCTACACATACGTTAAACGGAATGTTACAACTACCAGAAACGGATACCCGAACAATGTATGTGTTACCAACCACAAGGTCAGTAAAGTTGTGTGTATAATTAGACCCATCATTAGGATCACTTACACAAGTTAATTCTGTTAAGTTAGTACAATTTCCAGCGTAAATACTTAAGAAAATATATTGAGAAAAACAGGCTTCTGGCGACCTTGCTTCACCGTTAATATTGGTTAAACTAACTCTAGTAATTGGATTGGTAGCCGTAAACGAAAACCACTGATCTCTCAAATTAAAAACATCCAAAACGAGGCAAGTTGGCAATGGTAATGTAGTAGCAGTTGTAGCGTTTTGGCTAATACCAGCCGTTTTCACCCCACAATTATAATTTGGGTTTACAGTAAGTGTAACGGGGTTAGTACAATAAGAAGGTGTTGGAGAGGGAGCTAATGGTAAATTATTGGTATTTGAAATACCGCTGTTTTGATTTAGTCTGCTTGCAGTGGTCTTTAATTTATTATTACCAACATTTAATGCTTTATTATTCCCCAATTTTGCAATGTTAGCAATATCAAATGGTTTATTTTTTAGTATATTATTATTTGTAGTAGGCGTTGTTCCTCTTGAAAGTGGGCAACTATTACAAATATTACACTCACTACTTTCACCAAGCATTACAGCATATATGGAGTCGTAAAAGTTTTGTAATGTTTTACAATTATTTTTTACGTTGTACACATTTTCCCTATACCAATCTTGTGCATCTTTATTTACTGTAAGGGTTTTGGTAATATTATACTCCCCCTCTTTTAGTGTTTCGGTAAAATCGAAAGTTATGGGTGCCGGCAATGTACTACAACTTTGGTCGTATACTGGCAGGTTGTTTACAAAACTGAGGTTGTTAGCTGTTTTTACAATATTTACACCACAGCCACCAGTTATGCGTATTTCTAAATTGTAATAACAATCATAACATACCGTTTCTCCTGGCGGGTTACAAGCTATAATTTCTGCACTAAGCGGCCCAAGTTCGTAATGAAAAAGATGAGGTACTTCTTGTGTTACCAATAATGTGGTAGAAGCTACTACGCTTCTGCCTTCTACTCTATTGTTGGAAGGGGTTACTAGGTCTTTCTTAAAATCCTGTTGTGTCGTTAAAGACGATTCAAGTGCTTTTACATTAGTGGGAGATTTACCTGCTAAAGCAGTTGCAATAGTTCTCCCGTGCATATCCACATAGCTTACACTATATTGGCCATTGGCATCTCTCACCATATTTTTAGAATAGTGTGTGGCATCTCCAGCCTCGGTACCAAAAAGAGCATCTAGTTCTTTTTGATCTGGCTTGCCATAATAATATTTTGTGTCGTGGTCGTTTACTCCTCCACCTTTTCCTAGTTGGAAAGTATTACCTACCCCACCTTGTGCTTCTATTCGCCCAGTAGCATCTGGTGTGTAGCGTGTTTCTGTATAACTATAGCCATCTGCATCGGGTATAAATTTATTAAAGCCTAAAGATTTTTCTGGATTAATATCAGAGTAATATTGAGCCGACCCTCCATTTGGGTTGTTTTTATCTAGCCTTGGTGTTTCAAAATTGCAAGGGTTTAAATTAGTAGGTACAATATCAAAAATTTCTTTTGCAGTATTGTAGCTTCCAACAAACCTATTAAAATCTACCGTATATTTTAATACAGAGTTGAGTGTAGGTGCTGGCAAAATATTAATAACTGGTCTACCTTGATAATCGTAAAACGACTCTGCCACCACTGTTTTATTGGTTACATTATCTTTGGTTACCGTTTGTCTGCCTCTTAATGTTCCATCAAAATATTGTACTACTGTTTTGCGTTTTCCTTCTTCGGCAAAGGAGGTTGTGGTTTGCCAGTTTAGATTTTCCTGATGACCTCCATTAATAGCTCTTTCATAAAATAAAATACCGTTTGTGCCTATAGCACTCCAATTGCCATTTATTACTTGTTCGTTTTCTCTTACTTGAAAAGGCCTTATTCTATAAAACAACCTTCCTGCTCCATCATATATTAATGGTATTTTATAGTTGTTTTTACTTCTATCTATCGATACCCTACTGGCATTATTTTTAAAAATTAAATCTGCATCAAATTGCGATGAGCTATTTTGATAGCCACCCAATGCTTCTGCATCTACCCATGTCCATTCTATATCTATATGTGTTTTTCCATTAGCATCTAAAGGGTTGCTACTCCAACTTACCATCAACTCATCTGCATCTACAGCCACAGTACTTGGGTGCGAAGGGGTAAGGCTAGCAGTGTTATAATCAAAAACATAATCCCGCTTACGAAGCATTCTATTTTCTATAATAATTACATCCCATACATTCCAAGTTGCATTTGTAATAGGCACATCAATAATAGTAACTTGCACCCTACGGCACTGATCAAATTTTAGGGTTTGTCTTGCATCATATTTTAAACCACCAGCTTTTGTATAACTAATATTTAGGGTTGTAGAAGCTATAGAGCCTGTGTTTCCATTTACCAGTGTATAATCAATTTTAATTTTTACAGAAGCTGTAAAATCAGTTTTAATATTCCCAATTAAAGCTTCGTCAATTAATAAGCTTACAACATTGGTTATTTTATCGTTGTTTGCATTTAAAATTGTAGGATATAAAGTTGGATTGTAAAAAACATTATCAATGTTTTCTGCACCTACTGCCCCATTTACGATTTGTGGCCCACTTAGTATTGTAACTAGTTGTGGATCGTCTGTTGCATGTACATTAGTTGTAAGCAGCAATAAGCATGCTGCTATAAACAATCTTGTTACAATAAATTTTATTCTACGCATATAAAATACTTCAATGGTTGAAAGAATAATTAGCTTTAATTAATTTTGTCTTAATGGCTCCTCTCTATAAAACTCTGCATCATCATCCTCATTATCAAAACCAGATGATGTAAATTGGTATTCTCTATATTTACCTGTAGGTTCATATATCTTTCGCTGCCTATTATATATGACATAACTGGCGTCGTTAAATATGTCGCTTCCTGACATTGGTCTAAAATTGTAAAAATTCATGGTGACCGTTTTGGTAGCTACATAAGTATTAGGATTTATATTGTTTCCTAAACTATCTAACGTTATACTCTGTGCTATTTCATTAAAAGAAAATTCAAATTTTATGGGTCTATAGTTACCTTGGTCATCATCGTAGCTATAATCAATATAAAAATAGTTGTACTGCTGCATCGTTACAGGATCGGAAGCTTGTATACTTGCCCTGTCAAATCTTATTCTTTTTACTGTTTCAAAAGTATCTATTGCTATAGTATCTAAAGTAATAGTATAACTGCTAGCATAATAATGAATCATACTGTCTACAAAATTTCGAAGCGGAAAAGCATTACTGTTTTCTCCAATAAAATTCTTTGTCATAATCATCGTATGTTCATCGGGATAAATATTGTATGCAAATGAATCAGTTTGCAAGTAAATGCTACCCCCCATTTGGTAGTAAATATTCTTTTTGTTAAGCACATAATTACCTTCCATTTTTTCGGTATCCATGGTCACATTCGCTGAGTCGCTTTTGTACAAAATATCCAAATCAAAAGCCAAATATATACTACTGTCAAACACTTTATTTATACGATACATTTCATTTTTTGCAGAGTCCATCAATCCGGTGTTTTGTTGGCAAACAGCGGATTGGGAAATGACAGTTATGGCTATTAATATTGTTATTTTTCTCATTATTTATATATTCTCTTGTTAATATCTGTTTGTTATATTTTAAAAATCTGTCACAGATTTTTGTAAGCTACTGCGTGTTTCTTGTATGGTTTTAATACCAAGTTTTGTTTCTTTTTTTACACGTATCAATGTACCATCATCATCATATTCATAAAAAGTAGCATAATTATTTTCGTCTAATTCTGCTGCAGGCTTTAGGTTGTAAGGGTTATATACAAATGATTTCATGTTGGAATTGTATGGGTGAAACCGCAAGTCGTCCACATATACTGCAGCATCATTACCCACATTGTCTATAAAAAATTCCAGTTCGTCGCCAGTGTTAGGCACCGTAAATTCTGTTTCAAACAATTGCCAACCTTCTATGATGGGGCTTTTAGCTGCAAAAGTGGCCAGTACCTGGCTACTCATCCCTGTACCTGTTTTAAGTGTCATACTAAAACCATCGTATAATGGACACCTGCAATCAGCTGTACCCTTTTTTACCCATACACTTGCTACCATCTTTTTGTTGTATGTCAAATTAAAGCCGTCTATTAAAAAATTACTAAGTGGTTTTATTACTGATACGTTGGTACAGATGTAGTTTGATGGGTTTATAGTCCCATTTGCCGCCGCTGCATCTGGGTACATGTTTAATGTAGGCACTAGTCTAAAATTATTTTCACACGTAGGCCTCCAACTAAAATCAATATGGCCACCATTAGGACGGCTATATCTATCACAGAAATTAATAGTTACATTATATAAAGTGCCCGACTGAAGTGTAATAGCATTGCGTATCCCAGAATTATATCCAGTACATTGATTATTGCCATTACGATCTTCAAATACTGTTATCCCCCCAACTCTAATGGAAACTTTATCATTCCATGAAGTTGAACTAAAAAAGTAAGTTCCAGTTTCTACCACTTGAAGTACTCCCGTCCAATTTACTGTATTTCCACCCCAATGTTCTAGTGGATAAGGTAGTGGAATTTGATTTCCAGATGGGTCTGTAGCTTGTGCATCTGGTCTATCTCTACGTCTAAAACTATAATTTAACCAAACTATGGGATCCAATCTCTCAAAAACAGCCCCATTTTGATATGTTCCTTTAAGTCCAATCCCTTTTAAAGTTACACCATTTGCGGTAGTATTTGTTTTAGTTATACCAATTCTCAAATCTGGCGTATTAGCATCTAGTGCATTATTATCTGCCGACATTTTTATTTTAATACTAGTAGTTGTAGTATTGGTAGTATTATTGTCTGTTTTTAAACTATACTTTCCAGAGTGAGCTTGCTCTTCAGACAATTGAAATATATTTAATTTAGTATCAAAATGGCGCTTATTGGGGTTGCAATCCAAACCGCAGGTTTGATCTTTAAAATTATAGTCTTCAAAACCATCGAAAGCACTTTGACGCAATTTGGAGTTATTTACAACTGCTACGGGCAAAGCTTCATTGTACCCATATATACTGGCATTATAGCGTTGCAATGGGTCTTTATTTTCTAACTCTGCGCCTTTGCGATTGTATTGTGTTATTTCGCTGTTCCAAGTCCATTTAATGCTATTGGTTTTGGTTATTTGCCTATTGTTAGCCAAGTCAAATGCCCAAAATGGTTCAAAATCTTTTATGATACCATCCTTATCAATATTAGTATTGGCTACTGTTGGATCTTGCTCCCTTCTTTCACCAAAGTAAACATAGCTTTTTAGCGGACGCCAGTTACCCAGCAAGCCACGCACATAAGGATTAACGAAATTGCCATCAAAAACAGAATGGCATATAATTTCTTTTTGTGTTGTTATGCATTCTCCATATTCTACATTAGTTTGCAAAGGATAGCCTACTGGTAATGCGTTTGCACAGTTGTAGGTAGCTAATTCAAGTTTTGGCTTTAAGCGATCACCAACATTTCCTAAACCCCAATAATTATTAAAGCATACCCGAGCCTCATGTTCCGAGCTATTTGCATAAGCTTGCTGAAAAGGTTGTGGTAAACTGATTCTAAAAGCTGTTTGATACTGCTTGGTCAAATCATACTTATCATTAATCATGCCTTGTACAATTTTACCCACTTCAATTTTACTTGAATTTGCATAATCCGAACTTCCTGATTGATAGTTAACCCATGGACCTTGTTTAATAAGGTGATCATATTCATTATAATTTCCAGTAAAGAAATTCGCTCGCCATAAAGGAGAATTAGGAGCAGGCCAAACATTCATTTTCATTCTTGATAATTCAAAATCATTATCTGGTGGATATCTTGAATCGTGAGAGTTAAAACTATAATGGTTTAAAAATCCTCTACGTGGAAAAACATGAGGTTGTCTAAATGGTGCAGGATAGTCGCTATGGCTGTACAAAGAAAGAGAAGCTCTTTTCACTTTTGCGTTTCCAATCTGATCTAAATCAAATAATATCCAGCTCTTTTCTTCATAGTTAATAAAAGTCCTTCTTATTCCATTAATAAATTTATAATTTTTTCGTGCAGAAAAGGCAAAATTATTGTCTGTATGGTCATAAAAAGGATTGTTTCCACAGCCGCTGTTGCAAGGCCTCCCATTACCTTCCATATAGGTATAAGATTTTATCGGGCTCAGCGTAATTGGATTTCCAACAGGTGCATACCTAGTAACCGTTGTCAATTTTTCTTCCACCCAAAACGCATCCTGCACCTTCCATTTCTCCTTATATTCCATTGCTCCACTATTGACTACATCTGTAGTATTGCTTATGGCTATTTTATCGTAATTATTATTTACATCAAGCAATATAGGGTTTGCCATACTTGTTATACTACCTACAGAGGCATCCATCATATTACGCCTACCACTACGTATTATGCGAATATTTACATCTTTAGCATTATAAGGATTACCATTTCTATCAATAAAAGTAAATTCTTTGTGTGTGTTTCGGGTATCTTTTGTAACGTCTAAAGCCCATAGCCTTGGCTCACTACTTAAAGGCAAAATAGTAGCTCCACCACAAGTTGCAGTTTCGCAAGCAGAATGTTCTTTTACTTCATTAGGAGTGTTAGTTATAAAAATTTCATCTCCACTGGCAAAATATTTGTTCACCTCATCTTCAGTAAGACCAGCATCTATTTTACCATGCCTAAAAGTTAGGTTAGTAAATGTGGCATCAATATTTTTGTAAGCAGGCCCCATATCATCTACAGCCCAGTATGCAGGGTAGCTAAAATTGTATATGGGTTTATTAAATTCATTTTGGGTTCGGCTCACCATCACATCCCCAGTTTCTGCATTATACACAAGGTTTTTGGTACCTACTAGGCTCCCCTTATCAAAATTTTCTACGCTATCTAATATGCCATACTCATTTACAATTTTAAGTGTAGTGGCAGATCTAAATAACGACTCGTCTCTAAAAGCCATTTTAAAAACAGTGGGTATTATTATAGGTATAACGAACTGACCAACCTGTTGCGTAAAAAACTCCATATTGAGAGGCACCTGTGCAGATCTTGTAGTAGATAAATGTTCTCTAAAATCGTTCATTACTTCTATATCTTTTCCTACTAGCTTGTTGGTTATTTTACCATCTGGGCCAGATACTGTGGGCACTACATTATTTAATCTATATTTATTTTCTCCGTATTTATTTATCCTATAGTAGTAAGATGTTTTACTAATTGGATTTTTCAAATCCGTTTCAGCATAGCTTGCTTGCGTTTTCATTTTGCCATTCATATCATTTAATACGACCCTAAAACCCTGGGTAATGCTCATATAATCTTTCTGTGCAAACTTAAATATCCTATTAATGGCAGATGGTTTAAAGTGGTGTCTGCTTTTTGGGCTCATATCGGTATACTCACTTACCGTAGGAAAATCTTTTGTTGTATAAAAATTAGTTTCCTGCATACCCACACCAGATTTTATGTTTTTATTATTGGCAGGGTCTGCACTATTTTTACCGTGTATGCTTTTTACCGCCACCCTACTATAGCCAATAGATGGCGATGGGAAAAAAGTTTCGGCAATAGGTAATTCAATATTACTATTTTCTGTAGGGCCAAGTGTATTGTGGCTACCATACTGCAATATTTCTCTAAAAGGATTTTCATCATTACCAACTCCTGGTTCGTAAGAAGCTACACCGCTACTAATGGTTTTTTGTATCCCATTTACATTTTCAGTGGTAGTATATTCATATTCTTGCCCGTAGTATGAATCAATTTCAGGCAAAGCTGGTTCTCCAGATTTCGTTAGCATTTTTTTCCAGTTATCCAAAATCTTTATACTTTTTACCCTGTGCCCTCCTCCTATTTTTTTAAAGTTGGGATTACACAGCCGTGCAGTTGATAATGCAGGGTCTACTTCCTTGCACCATCTATCTAATCTAGCATTGTTTTCAAAACCTGTTACGCCCGTTCTTAAATTGTTAACCATTGCAAATAAAGCCAACACAATCTGTTTTACTGCACTGCTATTTCCTATGTCACTACCTGGATAAGCTTTGCCTGGTAATTGATCTCTTAAAAACTGGTATACCGTTTCCATTATTTGGCTACCGTTGTTTCTAGCAGCTTTACCTACTTTTACATAAAACCTGTTGCTATTTGGCACTACCCCAAAGTCATCAATATTGCAATACACAAATATGGGTTCATAACCTGGCAAACCATAGGCACTCTTTGGTACTTTTACCCATAGTTTTAGTAAGAGTTGTTTTATATCTTGTAAGTAATAACGTGCCACTTCTGTTGTGTTGGTAGCACCTAGAGTGTTTTCAAAGAATACATACCTAAAATCTGAATTTAAAAAATACCACGGGGCTGCAAAAAGAGGATTATATAAATTAAAATTTCCTGGAGCAGCAGATGTAGAGCCCCCAAATCCTAAAATTTTAGTCATTTGAGCCGCTCTTTTGTTTTGCACATAAGCATAATCGTCTGCTTCATAATTTACATCTATCCTCGCACCGCTTGGCAATAGTATTTTGTTTAAGCTCCATGAAGCTGCATTTATATCAGACTGTGCTTTATTTTGATTGGTATAAGGGTAATCTTCATTTTGCACTCCATTTGGGTTTTGTGTATGCGGCTTGTAGGTACCCCATCGGTCATTTTCTCTAGAATCGTATGAAGCTGTGCTAGCATCTTCTTGCTCAGCATACTTAAATAAGTACTTATTTTTTTGATGGTTATTGTTGTTGTAGGTAAAGTAAATGCTCTCTAAAGTAAGTTTACCATTTCCTTTTGCAGCACTACCACTATACAAGTTATAATTTTTACAAAGTTTGTATGTATAAGTAAAGTGAACCGTTTTTATAGGTTTTGGTATCTTATTATTAGCAACAGCATAAATAAAATCAGCTTTAGAGTATAAGTCTATACGGTCTAATTTTCGTTGGCAAGCTGCATTTGTCGCATCATTTTTTCCGCCATCTATACCTAATACACCATACCCATCTTCTCTTTTAGAAACCGTAAAAGTAGCCACCATATTTTTAGACTCTATGGAATGCATATACCAAAGCTCTTTTTCGCCATAAGTGGTAAGGGCTTTATTATCTTGATCATCAGTTAATAACCCTTTATTTAAATTGGCTTTAGACTCTTCCATTGGCATACGCCATTTTAAACTAGATGCACTATTATTATAAGGTCGGGAGTAATTAAATTTTATTGCAGTTCCCAAATCATCGTCAGATATACCATCACCAAGCACATCAGAATAGTCTGGCGAAAGAATAGCTGTTAGCAAAAAGGAATGTGCGAATGCTGGTACTGTTTCCCTTTGAAATAGCCCGTCTTTCCCTTCTGTATTTTTACCTTGTGTTTGATTAACAGCTGAGTACGATACTAGCCCTTTGGCATCTAAAGCTTTATTGCCGTCTACGCTTAGTATTGTTTCTACTTGTTTTGTTTGGTAAACTGGCAAACCGTACACATATCTTTTACTGCCTTCCTGCACTGTAATTTCAGAAATATGATTGTCCTTACGGTACATACCATCGTTACTTGATACACCTGATAAAGTTCTTCTAATTATTTGTTTATACCCATAATCGCCGGGGCATGCACCAGGTTTAAATATATTTTCAGGATATGCAGCTATATATTTATCCAAACCAACTTTGTCTGCGTCTTTTGCTGTTAAATATGATATAACCTGAGTGCGTTTATCTCTTTTCTCTCTATAACTTGTGGCTGCATCTATTGGCAAAATACCATTCTCTACTTTTCTGGCATTATACAATTGAAATTCACTTTTTAAAGTTGTTTTTGGAGAGTAAAACGGAGGAATGTTAAGGTTACTGGCTGGATCCCCCATTACTGGACGCATCATTTTATCTTTACCCATTTTATTATAATAGTCTTCATCAATAATGGCTTTTTCGCCAGGGTTCTTAAAATAAAATCCTTTTTGTACATCCCTTTCAGAACGTTGAAATTCAGCAGTTGTTTTTAAATCATTTTCATTGTTCCAGCCCTCTACAGTTGTGTTAGAGTAAACACCGTTAAGTACACTACCGCCATGCACTCTACTTTGTGCACCAAGGTCTAGCTGCAGATTCATTTTACCAGAATTTGTTCTAGTATATGGGTCTCTTACATAACCCATATTACCTCTAAATCCTCTAAAACTCCCCCCAGTTCCTTCACCTGTTATTGTAAAAACATCATAGGTATAAACAGGTATAGAAATAATAGGTGTTTTGTATGTGTAGCTGCCATCGTTTAATCTGTTAAAATCCAACAGAGCGTTTTTGTCAATATTGGCATCTTCATAGTACATATAGCCATAAGCAGGCTTTGTTTGGGTTTTATATTTATTTGCAATTGAACTTTTGCTGTAATAGCCACTAATGCTGGTGGCTGATTTAAAATTTATCTTTTTTTCTCTTCCAAATTTTCCAGTAAACGTAGCATTAAAACTGGTCATAGGTATACGTATAGAAGGCGTATAGGAGGTACGGGCAAAACTTATAGTTGTACTGAAAAGACTTTTGCCATGATCTTTAAGTATTCCTTTATCAATTAAATTATAAGTTGGTATTTCTCCATTAATTTGTAAATCACCTAAACCCGATCTTGAATTAAAATTAATAGATGTACTAAGGCCTGTTTTGTGATTTTCATCTTTGCGTGAAATACTTGCCTGAAAACTAAGGCTAGGTGTTAAACCAGTTTGTGAGTTAAGGTTAAATCCTGCTCCTACACCTGCACTCAAAAACTTTACGGTATCTTTTGAAGTTTTATTATCTCCATTCTTTTTCGATAATTTTTTAGTTGCAGAAAAATCTCCAGACACACCTAATTCCATACCTATTCCTCTCTTACTATTGTAAAAAACACCAGCGCTAACTGATGTACTTGCACTAGCACTCACAAGTGATGATAGGGGAACACCAACAAGTTCTTTAGTGCGTGATGCATTTACCCCTACTGTAATATCTGGCTTCATCGTCATTTCTTTTGTAACCTTGTCTACGCCATTAAAATCATCTGGCAACCCTCTCATATTTCTATTAATGGTTCCAGGATTAATGTTCCATCCAAGCCCTACCCAGCTTGCTTCTTGATCCATGGATGGCCCTGCATTGTAAAATATATTTACAGGGTAACCATCCACATCTAGCAATGGAATATTATAAGAAAAATCGCCTGTAAAAAGATTTACCATATTGTCTGCCCCTACCGATTTAAAGCTAGACATTTCGGGCTGCCCAGGGCCAGGGCCAGCAGAGTCTAGTTTATTAGTGATCTTATTTAATTCAATAACTGGTGTTACAGGAATTAAGTTTGCAGCAAAATCGGGTATTTTTTTTAATTGGTCATTTAAGGTAATTGGTTTTTTAGCTAAGTCGTTTTTCCTTACAATATGTGCTTCTATTTTTGGTGGCTCGCTAGTATAGTTATTATACGTATGCCCCCCACTACTGTAATTAGTAAATGTTATTATTGGCGCATACATTTTATTGGATGCATAAGCAGCTCCAATTATATCTGTATAAAAAATTATAAAGAAAAACCATGCAATAGCCCTTTGCTTTTTCCCAATCAAAAACGTTAACATAAGCGTTGTTTATTTTAGCTGCTTCTAAATAGATTAATTATATTATTTTTTACTGTATACGGGCATAAATCTCATCAGCCATTCTTCACCCCTGCCATTCTTTAGCGAAATTTCGTATACCGTTTTGTCTTCTAACTTTGCTTTCTTATTTATATTGTAATACAAATAGTTTTGTCCTGCATTTACTGCTAAGCTGAAATGAATTGTTTTATGCCCATCTTTTTCTTTTTCACCTGCTTTATAGACTGTACACTTTACTTTTTTATCAGTACTATTATTGCTGTACTCCATTTTTATAAAACCATCCTGCGCAATACTTACTTCTGTATTGTTTCTACTAAGTTTGGTATAAGGAGCACTTTCTATAATTTTTGTTATAGAGTCTTTACCTATATTAAAAACCCACACTTCTGATGCAGCAGCACAGGCCATTCCACTGCGTGCCACTACTTGCCAAGCATATTGTTTGCCTTGTTTCAATTGTTCAAAACTACTAGGCATTTTTTCAGATGGGGTTTGCAGGTTTGTATTTAAATATACTGGTTTGTTTAATGCTATTGCTTCTGTAGCTGTTTGCCCCTCTTCTATTTGCACAACGTTAATATCATATAGCAATGGGCTAAACATTTCTATAGGTGTAGGTGGCATCCAACTAAATTGAGGATACACTTCTTCTATGCCTGATTTATCTGATGGAGTAATTAATAATGGGGGGCTAAGTGGCGTTATGTATATTCTAGCAACATCGTCGGCCACTACCACATAATCTTTTCCTGGAATTTCTTGAAACAGCCTATAGTGTATGATATAACTGCCACAAGGGGCATAGTTTCCCGAAAATTCTGTTGCTGCATAATTATATTCAATGGGTTGTAAATCTCTACTCGTAATTATTTTCATACCTCTACCAAGCGTCATTTTACCAGTGCTAGCATTTAATACAGATTGACCAAGTGATAAATCTGTAACATCCAATTTTATTTTCAATTCTACTATGTCATTACTGTTGTTGGTAATAACCATATTCCACAATTGCTCTTTTAGCAACATACCTGTATTGGGTATTTGATTTGTCATCGTTATTTGTGCTTGCACACAAATGGGTAAACAAATAATTAATACAAGCCATAATTTTATTTTCATACTAAAAAAATTTATACCAGCTTACTCTTCCAATTTCTACTTGAGAAAGGGTTTGCTGTATAGTGGGTAAATATGATTTTTCGTAACTTAGTTGTAAGTTGCCAAGCATTTTTAAGTCCGCACCTAGTCTTATAGATTCGCCCCAATAATTTGCTCCGCCCTGTACATGATTATATTTTACACCTCCGCCTATCTTTAAAATTTTCTTAAATGCATAATCTCCATTAGCATCTAATGTGTAAAAATTTATTGCAGCCTGTTGGTTAAATGCATAACCGCCTTGAAGTTGTAACCTTTTTATTAAAACAGATTGATTTATGGTATAATTAATGCCCTTATAAAAAACAAATCCTGAGTCTGTTGATTGATTAAAGAAACGATTGTACATTATGGAGCTACTCATATTAATATCCTTTACACTATATGGGTAAAGCAATGATCCATTTAAAATATAATATACATTTTCTCTTATTGTATTATTGTCTACCAAAAAGAATTGGCTGCCTGGGTAATAGCCAGCATTTAAAATTGGCCAGCGAGGAACTTTTACATTTAACTGAAACGTTTTAAAAACAGTAGTCGTTTTGAAATTTTGTGTGGCAAGTGGGTTGGTAAAATCATTTTGCCGCAACATTGCCGTTAGGTTTATTTTTCTTTTAAGAAAAGATTGTTCTGCTCTTACCTGCCAAGCTTTTTGATTGGTATTGTAGGTAAACAAACTAAACGATTGAAATTGATTACCAGTACTTCTATAAAACCCACTTAAAAATGTGTTTGTTTGCGGTATAATTGTTTGTGCCTTTATGTTAATACCTAAATTAGACTTGTCGCTATAATTAAATAGGTTTTCTGATTTAGATGAGTCAGTATTGGAAACCTGATTATCGTACTTGGTAGATTTTGCTATCTCTACACTAAAAGAGGTATTTTCATTTTTTTTGATGATTGTTTCTATAGAATAGCCAAATAACTTAGAGCTGTTGTCCTCAATATTGCCTGTAGCAACAGCATTGTAATTGCTTTTTTTACCATTAAATACTGTAAGAATAATCGAACGTTTATCTCTATTGCCCCAACCAACTCTAGCAAGGGTTAGGTATTGATTTTTTTGCCTATTTTCTCTTCCCAAAAAATCTCTAAAACCAAAATCTATTTTACCAGCAGCTACAGCTACATAGTATGATGGATTATACTCTATGTTTATGCCAGTTAGCATTACATTTTGTGCTGTTAACTCTGTATAATCTACCATACTCCTGCCTATACCCAGTTTTTTTACATCTCCCAAAAAGTTTTGTAGCTTTTCTTTTTTAGGTTGAATTATTCCATTATCCAAAGCTATTTTTTCTAGCTCTTTTGAATCTTTTGCTGCGTAAATTAATTTTTTTATTTTGTTGGTATTTTGTGCTATTGTATGCTTTATACTATCAGACTGTTTTTTTAACTTGGTTATATAATTATTTAAACTGTCCATTTTTTGCTTGGTAGCTTTCATGCTATTTTCTAAAACGGAGTCTGCATATGCTTCTTTTTGTTTTACAACTTCTTGTTTAGATAGCAATGTGGAGTCTTGTTTACGAAAAAAATTGTCAAACTTGCCTTTGTTCATTTTATATCCACTAATCAATTTTAAAGAATCTTGCGGAAGGTTAAGAGAATCTAATAAATTTGGTATTTTAGGAAGTTTTTGTGCTCTTTGTTTTGCAAAATAAATAGCTTCTTTGCTTTCTATAAGCTTTTGTAAAGCTGCAGGCGCATTATATGATTGCTGTAAAAATTGATATTTGGCTAGCTCAAATTTTAAAGCCGTATCTATCATTTTTAAATAAGGGTTATCCCATTCATATTTGGTAAGGTTATTTAGTAATTCCTGTTTTAGTCCTTTGGTGTAATTGTTTCTGTCAAAATTCAAATTCATATTATACAAATCTCTAAAAAATGGAGAGTTACTTTGCCTTGCAGTAAACCCTACTTTAAATGGATACTTTTCTTTTACCAATACATCTAACCATACCCTTTCGGTATGTTGCTGTAGGTTTTGCTGGTTAAAAGGTGTATCTATTTTAGATCTATAAAAATAATCGTACGATACATTGCCATGTATAATTAAAAATTTGGGCTTGGTAGGTTCTACTGCTTTAATAGGAATCCTTACCAATGCAACGTCTACCAAGTTTTGAACCAAACCACTTTCAGCATCCGTAGTTTTACAAGCCGATTTTGTATAATTAATAATAACCAAACCAGAGTCTGTTTGTACAAATTGAGTATTGTTTGACCAGCCATTATTTACCTTATGCGCAGTTTGCTGCGCTTGTATATGTAGTACACATATACATGTAAGAAGAAATAATATGGCTGGTTTTAACTGCATGTATTTTTTAGAAAAGAAATTATTTATTATCTCCGTTTATCTTTTTCTTCAGCTCCTCATTTTCTTTAGCCAATAACTCTACCTTTTTATTAAGCTCTATCATATAAAGCGTAAGCTCCTCTACTTTTTTTAATAAAATGGTTTGGTTATCGCCAAGGTCTATTCCTTTTTCTTTTACCTCTGCGGCAGATGGTACACCTTCTAAATGCTTGTGTTTGGTTACATATGCTTCTACTTGAGAGAGGGTTGGGAGTTTGTTGGTTGGTTCAAAAACATAATCGGGCCAAGTAGAGGTAAGTCTTACTACTGCTTTGGTGAACAATGCAGAACCATTTACTACAAGTTTATGGTCGCCGATATTTAATGGAACATTATTCACATCAAACATATTTCCTATCAAAACTTTGCTAGTTAAACCTCCATTCACAATTATTTTTTCATTCGTACGAATGTTACCAACAACATCTAAGACTTCGGTTGGTGTAACTGTGCCAATACCAATCTTGTCAGCAGTAACAGCCATTATTGTTGTATTATTTGCACCTAACAATAGCGGGTTTATATTAGTTGTTATATTGGGATAATTAGATATACTAGTCCCTAGTTTAATATAAGCAGAGTTTTGCCCACCTGCAATTATATCGCCACCGACATCTAATTTTACTCTAGGAGAAGTTGTACCAATACCAACCTTTCCATCTAAATCAATAACCATTCTTGCATTTACATCGTCAGCATATTCTGTTCCAGGGTTGTCACCTGCTCCGACATTGGTTCCAAAATAAATGCCCCTATCATATCGCATGTTAATATACTGAGCTACTTGTCCACTTGTAGATTTAACTAACTTATTTAAACTTATCGGAGAGGCTTTAATATTGTTACCTTGAACTAATGCATAACCGCCATCTGTTTCAGAGATTGAACTATAAAAACCTGCTTTGAAAGCTCCTGTTTTATTAGGAACAAAAACTTCGCCATTAACATGTAATAAATAGTTTGGGGTTGTTGTACCAATACCCACATTACCCAACTCATTTACATTAATTCTTCTATTACCTGCACCATCTGCTAGTATAATATTGTTTGATAAAGTAGGACTTAAACCCACTACGTTTGCCCCTAAAATGGTATTATGACTTCCTGATATAATACCATAACCTGTCCCAAAGCCCAAAATGGTGTTATTGTTTGCTGTTGTAGCATAATATCCAGCACTTCTTCCAAAATAACTATTACCAATTCCTGTTGTGGTACCAAAACCTGAATTCATACCTGTAAATGTATTGCTGCTGCCAATTGTGTTAGAAATACCTGCTGCAAAACCTGTAAAAGTATTATTATCGCTTGTGGTAACAAAACCTGCTTGATTACCAACAAAGCTGTTATAATTGCCAATTAAATTTTGTGCTCCAGCACTTGTACCCAAATAAACATTATAACTGCCCGTTGTATTATTTTGGCCTGCTTGCCATCCCATAGCTGTGTTACTTGTTCCTGTTGTATTGCTCTGAATAGTACTAAACCCAAATGAGGTATTGGCTTTGGAGTTATTTATTAATCCAGAAAATATACCATTTCTTTTAAAAAGTAAATCATTATCATCAGTTGTACCTATAAAATTAGGATTTGTTACAGCATAAGGATTTGTACCAGCATTTCCTGTAAGCCCCCAACCACTTGCTCCACCTACCGCCGCAGCCCACACAGGCGCAGTTGTAGGTCCAGTACTTTGTAAAAATAGGCCACTAGTGCCACCTGCACCACCTGGTAATAATGCTCCAGTAAATTTAATACCTCCCGCTACATCAAGCTTTTGGGTTGGTGTTGTTATTCCTATTCCTATATTAGTATTACTTTCTGTAATAACACTATTAGTATAAGTATTACCACTAGAGTATTTAGGTATTTGTCCCACAGTACCATTCTGTACTGTAGCTGTAACTGCTAAATCATCTACACGCCAATTTACAGCCGCTGCTGCAGGAGTGGTACCTGTTCCGCCAGATGCATAAATTCTGATTGTTACCGCAGTACCAGTTAATCCATTATATGGAGTTATTGTAGGAATTAATTGAGTCCATGCAGTTGCACTTTGTACCACTGTTGATGTAGCAACAAGCGTAGAAGTAACAAAATTATCATTACTAAAATAAACACTTAGTGTAGTGGGCCCTGTGGTAGCTAGCGAAAAATTACCCCATTTAATTCCAGTTATATTAAGCCAATAACCAGCAGCTGGCGTTACAATTGCTTGTAGATAAGTACTAGTTGTAAGGTTAAAAGCTGTAGTCTTAGCACTAAAATTGCCATTACCACCAGCTGAAAAACCCGGATAAACAGATGACAAAGGTGCTCCTGATGCTAGAAATGTAGTTGTACCATTATTGAGATTCTGCGTAACACTTCCAGAAGTGGAGTTTGTAGGTGCTCCAGTTCCTGTTGCAGCTGTAAAATTCCATGTAATTTGAGCCTGCATTACTTTACTCACTCCTGCCAATAATAAAAATAGGAAAAATAATTTTCTCATTTGTGTTGTTTTAGTTGTTATGTCTTAGGTGATTTTTTAGAAAGTGGTATTTATATGTATTGATAGATTTTTTTTGAAAGGGAATGTTTTTGCAAGAGTTATCGGTATTACTTTTGGAAGGAATAATAAGTAAGTAACCAATACTAAAAACACTTGAAACTGCACATGGTTTGTGCAAGTGTATTATTGTAATTAATAGAATCAGGGCTACGGCACTTAGCATTCTGAAAATGTATTAGTTAGTTTTAAAATGAAAATCTCAATTATATTTTAACAACCAGTTTAATTGGCATTAATTAAATGGAAATTTTTTGTGTTGGTTGTGTACTTTTTAATTTTTTAAAATTTCATTTAGTAAATATAATTAACAAATGCATATGTAAATCTACTAATTGATAAGTGTGCATAAAAAGGCATAACTGTGGATATTTAGCAATAAGTGTGTATTAATTAAAATAATATTTTACAAAATTCCACTGATTGATATATATCTCTCTGTAAAAATTACCAAACTCAACTGCTTTTATTTGTAAAAATACACAAGCTGCATTGTTTAAAAAAGAGGAAAACACCAACATTTTTACGTTTTTTCACCATACCTAAATTTGTCATTATTTAGTTGAGTAATTTTGCGGTGGTACTCTATATATAAACAATAATTTTATACAAAACGCTGCTTCACAACATAAATAAAATTGATTTAGTGTATAACAAACGGTGCAAAACACCTATCTTTTTATTGCATTCTCTAAGAAACCGTCTAAAACAAATTTTTAAAACTACTTCGCAGTTTTTTAGCCACTAAGGACACAAATGGGCTTTATTATCAGTGTTAATTTATACAATTCGTGGCAAAGAAAATTTACATAGTTAATTAAAAAAAACATTTTAAACAGCTTCTTAGCACTCATTTCCACTAAACCTTACTTCAAAATCATACAATATTCCCATATCATTTGCCCTCATTTTTGAACTGCATTATCCTCGTTATTTATTAAACCTTACAAAACATATTTCAGCCATTATTTTACTTTTTAATTTTATACTTTTTTTAGAGATTTTTAATTCAAAAAATCAGAACTTTATGCTAGAATTTCATAGTTATGGTTTCAATAAAGAATAAATTAATTTTTACAGTTGTATTATTTTTTGCAAGCGTGGCTAACTCCCATGCCCAACAAATTGGTATATATGATACTATTGTAACCCAAGCTATTGTTTACGAAGGAGATACTGTTTCCCTACAAATACTGGAAAACGTTTTTGTATATGCCAAGCTTACCGAAGCCCAAAAAGCCGCCCTTGCAAAATACAATAGGCTACGTAATGCAGTGTATGTAACCTATCCCTATGCCAGGCGGGCTGGTGCTATTATGAACGAAATAAATGCAAATTTGGTAGGTGTAACCGATAAAGCTAAAAGAAAAAGCTATATAAAATCTAGGGAAAAAGAACTCCGAAAAGAATTTACCACACCGCTTACCAATCTATCCATTTATCAGGGTAAAGTATTAATGAAATTGATAAATAGAGAAACTGGTGATAACTGCTACGAAATTATTAAAGAAGTAAAAAGTGGAGTTACTGCAAGATTTTACCAAACAATAGCTTTCTTTTTTGATACCAACTTAAAGCAAAGCTACAATGCCGACACCGATGATGCAACTATAGAAAGAATAGTAAAAGAGGTACAACGAATGTATGGTTATGATAGTGCTCCTCATGCAAAAGCTATGTAAATCAAATTAATACAAAGTGCAATTTTATTTTGTGCATATTTTGGCAGTTGGATGCCAGTGTTTTAGTGTACTTTTGCAATTATAAATTAGTTCAGGTATATGAAGTTAGACTTGTTGGCTTTTGGTGTACACCCAGATGATGTGGAACTTGGCTGCTCAGGACTCTTACTTGTAGAAAAAAGAAATGGAAAAAAAACAGGTATTATAGATCTTACACAAGGAGAATTAGGAACAAGAGGCTCTATTGAAACTAGAAGGGAAGAAGCTGCAACTGGCGCAAAAATTTTGGATGTAGATGTTAGAGAAAATTTAAAAATGGCTGATGGCTTTTTTGGAAATAACGAAATACATCAACGAAAAATCATAGAGGTATTAAGAAAGTACCAACCAGAAGTAATCATTTGTAATGCTCCTGAGGATAGGCATCCCGATCATGGAAGAAGTGCATCGTTGGTTTCTGATGCAGCTTTTTTATCGGGTCTTGCAAAAATTGAAACCAAAGAAAATGGAATATCTCAAAACCCTTGGAGACCTAAATACGTGTTGCACTATATACAAGACAGGTATTTAACGCCGGATTTCATTGTTGATATTTCTGACGAAATAAATAAAAAAATAGATTCTATAAAAGCATACAAAACACAATTTTACGACCCTACATCTACAGATGCCAATCAAACGTATATTTCTACACCAGCTTTCTTAGACTCTGTTATAAGCAGAGCTGCTATGTTTGGCAAAATGATTGGAGTAGAATATGGTGAAGGTTTTATTTCGAAAAAAATGATTGGAATAAAAAATCTTGATGCATTAATTAAAGAAAACACTTAAAAAAATATAATGGCTACTACCCCCAAATTTAAAAATATTACAAGAACCAATTTTCACAGAGAGCTTAAGCTAAGAGTGAATAATTATTTTGTAGAAACAAATAAAAAAAGTACAGGTAATTTTTCTTTGTACTTTAAAGCAGTACTTTTTTGGGTGCTTTATGTAGCGCTTTATGTGCATTTAGTATTCTTTACTCCCTCTGCATGGGTAGCATTATCAGAATGTTTGCTAATGGGTGGACTTACCGCAGGTATAGGTTTTAATGTAATGCACGACGGTGGGCATGGTAGTTTTAGCGGAAGCCCATTTTGGAATAAAATAGCTGCATTTTCTGTAAACGGCCTGGGTGCGAGTATGCTTATGTGGATGAACAAACACAATATTATACACCACACATATACCAACATTGATGGCGTAGATGATGATATAGAGATAAAGCCATTGTTAAGAATGTGTGAAACACAAAAGAAATATAAGATACACCGTTTTCAACATATTTATGTTTGGTTTCTATACACCTTATTGCTTATCATTTGGGTTTTTGCTACTGATTATACAAAATATTTTAGGCAAAAAGTTGGAAGCGTTCCTATAAAAAAATTTAGCAAGTTTGACCACTTTGCTTTTTGGGCAGCAAAAGTATTTTATTATGGCACTTCCATAATATTACCAATTTATATGGTTGGTTTTTTACCATGGCTTCTTGGCTTTTTTGTAATGGCTATGTTTGCAGGTTTTATACTAAGTATTGTATTCCAATTGGCACATACTGTTGAAGAAACTGCTTTCCCAGTACCATCTGCTATTACAAACGATATAGAAAACGAATGGGCAATACATCAAATAGAAACTACGGCAAATTTTGCTACTAAAAATAAACTTATTTGCTGGTTAGTTGGTGGTTTAAATTTTCAAATAGAGCATCACTTATTCCCAAAAATTTCTCATATACATTACCCTGCAATTAGTAAAATTATAAAAAGTACTTGCGAAGAATTTAATGTGAAGTATATTGAATTTAGAAAAATGAGGCATGCTATCAGTTCTCATACTACGTATTTAAGAAGAATGGGAAGAGCGTAGAATAGATTTTAGATAAAAGATATTAGACTTTAGATTTAAGACACAAGATATTTTAAAACCCTAACTCAAATTGATTTGAATTGGGGTTTTTCTTTATGTTATATTTACGCTATGTAAAATAAATTTCTCTTAAAACTTATAAATATGGCATCAAATACTTGGCACGAAAAGCACGAGCGGGAATTAAATTTTGGGCAACGCCTTTCTGATAAAATTGCTGCAGGCATGGGCTCTTGGCGTTTTATTATTTGGCAAAGCGTATTTGTATTAATATGGATGGCAATAAATGTTTTGGCTTATGTACAACATTGGGATCCATACCCATTTATATTACTAAATTTAATTTTTTCTACTCAGGCAGCCTATGCAGCCCCCATTATTATGATGGCACAAAATAGGCAAAGCCAAAGAGATAGAATACAAGCTGATAATGACTATCACACCAACCTAGAAGCTAAAAAAGAAATTGAAGCCTTACAAGCTCACTTGAGTAAAATAGAAACAGAAAAGTTAGATATAATAATTAAAATGCTACAAGAAATGAAAAGCAAGTAATAGATAAATTATCCATCTTGTATTCTAACATCTAATGTCTAACGTCTTGTATCTAATACCTAATTACTTCACACGCTTCATATCCAAATCTTGAAAGTCGAAACTAAAATCTGTTAACGGAGAAATAGATTCCATTTTAAAGCCATCAGTCTTTCCATTTTTATCAAGAGAAAACATTACATATGCATCCGCATCAAAGCTCCTGTCCGTCCAACGTACAATAAAGGTATTGCTTTTGTAGTGGGATACATAACCGTTAAGCCTAGGTGATTTTGTAGAAGCCATCCATAAGCCTGCTTCTTTTTTAGTAATTGTAATATCGCCAAACCATTTATCGTTATACGTTCCCACAAATAAACTGTCTACTACTTTTATCAACCCATTTTTTTGTTGTGCAGCCAAATCCTTAGCTATATCCTCGTTTATTTTTTTTGCTTCTGCCTCACCAGCTTTCACCCTATCATTCATTTTTTTTACCCATCCCCTATTTTCATAACCTAAGTAGCTATCTTTTATTGTATTTGTAATAGCCGTAAAAGCCGCACCACTCTGCTGATTTGTAAGTACTATAATACCAAGTTTCAATTCGGGCAGAAGTGTAATTTGAGTAACCGTGCCTGCAAGCCCACCAGTATGTGTTACTTGTTTATACCCTTTTACATCACTTAAAAACCAGCCTAAGCCATACGCTGCAAAATGTGTATTGTATGCACCTGAACCCGCTTTTATAATCGTTTGTGGGCTCCACATTTCGTCATGCATTTCTTTACTAAATAATTTTTTACCTTCTCCATATTTACCGTCATTCATTTGCATAATAAGCCACTTACTCAAATCGGGAATATTGCTCACAATGCCCCCAGCAGCATTTGCTACCGGGTTCCAATCATGCGGTATCATAATCACTTTACCATCTGCTGGTGCATGTGCATCTATTATGTTTACGTTATTACTCACTCTGTTGTAAGATGCTTTACTTGTACTAATACCAAGCGGTTTCATCATACGTTGTTCTATAAATTCTTCCCAGCTCATACCACTTACTTTAGCTATCACCTCCCCAGCTACTATGTATAAATTATTATCATAATCGTATTTTGTACGAAACTCCGATACAGGTTTTAGGTAGCGTAAATTATATATCATTTCATCTCTAGTAAAACTACCACCATCAGGAAAAAACATTAAGTCTCCACTACCAAGCCCAAGCCCACTGCGGTGTGTAAGCAAATCTCTTACTGTAAAAGCATCGGTTACATAAGGATCATACATTTTAAAATTGGGAATATAATCCCGCACTTTATCATCCCATTTCATTTTGCCTTCATCTATTAGCATAGCAATGGCAGCACTGGTAAAAGCCTTGCTATTACTAGCTATCCCAACCAGTGTATTTTCATCCATGGGCAAATTATTTTTTAACGAACGCACACCATATCCTTTGGCGTATACCAATTTCCCATCTTTAATAACACCAACTGAAATGCCTGGCACATCAAATGTTTTAAGCACTTCCTTTACCAAAGAATCTATAGACGCTTCGGCCATTTGTGCTTTAGTAGTTGTAAAAACAAAACCAATAAATACGACTGCAAATATTTTTTTCATGTATAAAAATTGAGAAATGAAATTAGGGTAAATTGCTCAATAACATTTAAAATAATGATGAGCGTTTGAACGCAAACTTAAATAAACAAATCAGCTTTGGTCCCGCTATCCACAGTACTCCACTCTGCCGACGGCAGATGCGGGGTACTTGCTCCTATCGGGCGTAAAACTCAACTAAATCACTTTTATCAACATTTATTGTGCTATACACAAAATGTGGATTTAGGCAACTTTCTTAATAAAAAGTGCTTTGTAAAATCACAGTTTTCTAATAGAAATTTTACTATAAAAATATCTATCTATCTCATTATAAGTATATTAAAAAATATATAAATCAATACAAACACTTAAAATTTTCTTAAAAAGCAATAAGCAAACCAATACCCCGTTATAAACTTCTAATTTCAATTTATAATCCTCATCCAATAATCATACACTATGACTATGAAAACATTAGGCTGCATTGTATTCCGTTTTAAAAAGGTTTCTCTTGGCATTATTGCAATAGCTGCATTTAGCAATACAACCATGGCGCAAGGTAATAATGTAAAGAAAATATTATTAGCCAATTTAGAAATTAGCAAACCAACTAATGTAAAATACGTTACAAAAGAAGCCAATATTGTCTTCCCAACTGTACTACAAGGAAACGAAGAGCAGTCTTTAGCATACATTGAAAAATTTGCAACAAATCGTAGAGAATATTTAATAAGAACATACAAAAAAAGCAAAAAGTATTTTCCAAAAGTAACTTCAATATTGCGCAAGCATAGATTGCCACAAGAGTACCAAGTATTATTGCCGCTTGAAAGTGCATTTAATGCAAATGCTGTTTCTGGTGCTGGTGCAGTAGGTTATTGGCAAATAATGGATGAAGTAGCAAAAGAATATGGTTTAGTTTACGAGCCACAATTATCTGCAGCAGACAAAAAGAAGCTTGAAACTGAGAAGAAAACTACCACAACCCAAGATGCATCTATTGCAACAAAAAAAGCACCTATAAAAGATGATCGCAAAAATTTTATAAAAAGTACCAATGCTGCTGCTCGTTACTTACGTGACCGCACAAAAAATTTAAACAATGACGTATTGCTAATAGTAGCAAGTTATAATTGTGGTGTAGGTAATGTATGGGAAGCAAAAAGAAAAACCGGCTTATCTAACCCTAGTTTTTGGGATGCAAAAAAATTCTTACCAGCAGAAACCCAAGCTTACGTAATGAACTTTATAACGCTTAACGTTGTTTTCAATAATTACAAAAAATTTGAAACCAACACACTTACCTTCAAAGCAGAGAAAATAAAAGTTATAACCACAGAAGAAATGGAAGACGGAATTAAAGAAAATACTGCAATGGATTATTAAATCATACCACTATGAATATGATGAAACCAGTACAAGTATTTGTGCTGGTTTTTTTATAACAAAAAAGTTACTGCTCAAGCATACATCTATTTTACATAACCATTTTCGCCACTATTTTATCAATTGGCAAAGTCATACACTCCTCATTAAAATTTTGTAATGGAATAAACCGAAATGTTTCTATTTCTTTTACCCTATTGTATATCTCCATCTCTCTATCATCAAAATCAAAAGGCTTGTTGCGCAGCGGTGCAGTTATGGGCTGCAGAGGTTTTACCTTGTAATAAATAGACATTATTTGATCTCCTTCTCTAAATGCAGAAGGTTGAAAAAAATCAGTTGTATAAATATGTTCACCAACTTCTACCAGCAAATTCATTTCTTCCATAAATTCTCTTGCAAGGCAATCTCTAGTACCCTCTCCTTCTTCCAATCCTCCGCCACAAAATTTTGTAATTTTCATGCCACGAATAAGTTCATCGCTTACCAAAATTTCATTTGCTCCGTTTATTAGTATGCCATACACTCTAATGGTTATCATATTTTATTTTTTTCTACTAAAAAACTTTACTGCAACATAAGCCAATATAATTAGCGAAATAGCAATAGGTATCCAAAAGGCAAAAGGAGAATTTTGAAATGGCAGTGGCACATTCATACCATATATACTTGCTATTAAAACCGGAATACTCAAGAAAAGTGTAATGGTAGTAAGCCTTTTAAGCACTTCGTTTTGGTTATTGCTAATAATACTTGCAAACGCATCTAGCGTGCTCAACAAAATATTGGTATACGTATTGGCCGTTTCCAATGCCTGCGATGTTTCTATTACCAAATCTTCTAAAAAATCTTTTTCATCTTCACTTAATTGTAAAAAATTCGTTCGAGCAAGTTTCATTAACAACAACTCGTTACTGCGAAGTGCTGTTACAAAATATACTAAACTTTTTTGTATACGCATCAATTGAAACAATTCTTCATTTCTATTTGCTGCATATAGTTTTTGTTCCAAAGCATTTCTACGTTGGTTTATTTCTTTCAAATGATCTTGATAATTATTTATTACTTTTTCAAATATTTTTAGCACCATCATATTCCGTTTATCTGGATGCCGATTTTGAAAACTATTTAGAAACTTTTTTATGGCTTCATTCTCAAAAGAATTTACAGTAACAATTTGCTCATTAGTAAGAATAATACAAATTGGAATGGTAATGTAAAAAGCATCACTTTCATTAAACGAATTGTTTTCTGTAGGTGTTTTTATTACAATCAATTTTACATTGTCTTCTGCTTCGTAGCGGCTTCGCTCATCTATATCCAACGAATCTTTTAAAAAATCTATCGGAATATTCATTACGGTGCTTAGCTCTGAAAATTCTTCTTGCTTAAGCGGTGGCAGTACATTTACCCATGTGCCATTGCCTGGCTTGTCGGTAGCAATAGTTCTATGATCTACGATATTAAAATACTGAATCATTAATTTAAATTTTTACTTTTCCACTAAATACAAAAGTTGCTGGACCACATAAATAAATATCTGTAAAATTCTCATCTGCACTTTTAATAAATTCCACACTTAAATTTCCTCCTAAGGTTTTTACTTCTACTTGGTTAAAACCTCTTTCGTTATGTGCACTTACCAATGCTGCGGCTGTTACACCTGTGCCACAGCTCAATGTTTCTGCCTCTACCCCACGTTCATATGTACGTACAAAAATTGAATATTGTCCAATATTTTCTACAAAATTTACATTAATACCTTCTTCTTTAAACGCATCGCTATATCGTATATCGTGCCCTTCTTTTTGCACATCTATATGCCTTACATCATTACTGTATTTAATAAAATGTGGCGAGCCTGTATTTAAAACCGAAAAAGAACTATGTTCCTCTACGCTGTGCACATCTTGCATTTTTAGTCTTATATTATTATTGGTATCTATCTCTGCTTCGTGTACACCATCTATAGCTAAAAAATTGTAGGTAGATTTATGAATTCCTATATCGTATGCAAATCTTACAATACAGCGCCCCCCATTACCACACATGGTACTTTGTTTACCATCAGCATTATAATAAATCATTTCAAAATCGTATCCCTCTTTTGAAGCGAGTAAGATTAATCCATCTGCACCAATACCAAATCTTCTATCGCATAGTTTCTTTATGGTGGATGTTTCTATATTGTCTAAGCTATTTATTCTATTATCAATAATTATAAAATCATTGCCAGTACCTTGGTATTTACTAAATGCTATTTCCATTATATTTTTTCTGAAATTATTTGAAGCGTTTTTTTAATAAGATTCTCTACAGCTGCATTTCCATCACTACTAAATTCTTTACTGATTCTGTTTGCCACTATTGCGCTAAGTGATAAACAATGATGCCCCAAAGTTTTACCTAATCCATAAATTGCTGAAGTTTCCATTTCAAAATTACTAATACGATGATTGCCAAAAGTAAAAGTTGTAAGACTATCAATTAAATTTGGTTGTGCAAGCCCAAGGCGTAAAACCCTGCCTTGTGGTGCATAAAACCCCGGACAAGTTACGGTAATACCATGATGAATGCCATCTACAAATTCTTTTAACAAAGCTGGGCTGGCTCCAAATACATAGGGCTTTGTAATATTCTCCATTTGCACATGAGAAACAAAAGCTTGTTGAATAGCTATTTCTTCGTCATTATTTGTAAATCTATAAAAATTCATCAAATTATCTAACCCTATAGCATGTGTACTTGCCACTATGCTGTCTACTGGTATTTCTGTTTGTAATGAACCAGATGTGCCTACCCTAATTATATTTAACTGTGTAAGATTTTCTTTTATGGTTCTGGTTTCAAAATCAATATTTACAAGTGCATCCAACTCATTAAGCACAATATCAATATTGTCTGGTCCAATACCAGTGCTGGTAACAGATATTCGTTTGTTGCCCACATAGCCAGTGTGTGTTACAAATTCTCTATGGTTATTGGTAAACTCTATGCTGTCAAAATGCTTACTTACTTCCTTCACCCTATCAGGATCTCCCACTGTTATAATAGTTGTAGCTATTTCTTCTGGGCGGCAATTTACATGGTAAGCCGCTCCACGGCTATTTATTATTAATTCAGACGCTGCTATATAATTCATACTTATAATTTAAGCCCCCAATTTCGATGAAAAATTTAGTATTCTGATAAAAATTCCCTTATTTTTGCAATCCAAATCTTAAATCAGAAATCTTTACATCTGAAATAAGCAATGGTCCTTTGGCCGAGTGGCTAGGCAAAGCTCTGCAAAAGCTTCTACAGCGGTTCGAATCCGCTAGGGACCTCAAAATAGAAAAGCCGCAATTATTTGCGGTTTTTTTGTTTTACAAAATATCGGTTAACAATATTTTTTGAGATTAATTTTAATACAAATAATCATCGGATATGAATTACAAAAAAATCCTTCAATACATTGCTTTATTTACTTGTATAGCACTAATAGTTACTTGTTTTATACCTTGGGTGCATTACAATAGTATAGATACCACTTTTAATGGGTACAATGTAAAACCATTTTCTACAGGTGTAAATTATGGCAGAGCAGGCAAAATAATAACCATATTAGTTAGTACAAGTTTTTTACTAACACTACTACCATATTTAGCAGCTAAACGAACCAATATGTTTGTAGCAGCATTGCTTGTGGCATATACTATCCGCACATATATACTTTTTACGGGTTCGTTATTTGAAGGAGAGGTTGTAAAACTTGCTGGCATTTATTTAATAATTGCACTTTCTTTTGTAATACTTATTTGTAGCATCTTCCCTAATTTGAATGAAGATAAAAGCTAGAAGACATTTTATTAAAATAAATTACTACTAAAAAGCCGCACAAATTGTGCGGCTTTTTAATTAAACTGAAATATTATTCTACGTTAAATCCTATTTTTCTGTCGCCCCATAATAAATTTACCCTGCCTTCTGCATCAATATTAAAATTCATTTTTTCAACAAATGGTTCTGCCAGTTCTTGCTTTACGGTAATTCTTAATGCATCATCTTTTTCTTTGTAATCATATGCACCCCATTGTTTCCAAGTTTTATTAAAAATAACCGTCCAGCTTTCTTTACCAGAAATTGTAAATAGACTGTACTTACCCGCAGGTAATTCTTTACCATCAATCTTTACTGGTTTGTTTGTTTCAAATACGGTAGCCTCATTGGCACCAGTACGCCATACTTCTCCATCATTTGGCTCTATGGTTTTACCTATTATTCTACCTTTAATTGATGGCCTACTGTAATCTATACTAATACTTGCCCCAGATTTTAAGTCTACATTAATCTTTGCTGGTGGGCTTGGGCGTCTGCTTTTATCTTCTTGTGCATTTGTATTATTACTTGCAAATAGTGCAGTAGTCAATAACAATAAAACTATATTTTTCATTTTTTCGTTTTTAATTGAAATGCAATGTAGGATTTTTATGAATCACACTTAGTATTTGTAAAGATTTAATTAAACATCAAATAAATTTAATAAATTTGGTTCGGTATTTGCTCACTAGCATTTTATTGAAAACATTTTTAACTATACCCCATGAAATTTATTTATACTATTTCAAGTGTTGTGCTAGCTGTACTTGCTCTAGCCAGTTTTTTTTCATTCACTAAACCCTACCACTACCCTTGGGTTCCACCGACAGGGTATACCGGGGCTACTGTTAGTTATTGCAGCACAGCTGGCTGTCATTCAAGTTATGGTGCTAATGTTGTTAATACTGGTGGTGGTAGTGTAACTGTACCAGGTTTACCTACAAGCATTACCCTTGGTGTTTCATATAATTTTTCTACTGTAATAACGCATGGCGATCCAGATAGATCTAGATTTGGTTTTGCCATAAAAGCCGTAGATGCTAATGGTATGGCTATAGGAACTTTTACTACTACCAATCCAAAAGCTGGAGTAATTGATAATGAAATTGGGCATAGAGATGCCGATATAATTCAACCTGAAATATCCTTTACTTATGGAAATTTAACTTGGACAGCTCCTACAGTTGCGCCTGTTTACCCTATTACCTTTTATATAGCAGGAAATGCTGGTAATGGTGGGCAAGGTTCAGCTGGGGATTATATTTATGCCAGCACAGTTGTTGCAAATGCGGCAGTCGTGCCTATTACATTGTCTGCATTTTATGCAAAGCAATTAAACAATGCTGATGTAGTCTTACAATGGCGTACTGAGCAAGAAATAAATTCAGATAAATTTGAAATTGAAAAAAGTATTAACGGACAACAATTCACCTATCTATCTACAATACCTGCAAGTGGTTTTTCAAGTACAATTAAAGATTATAAAACTATTGATAAAAACCCTACCAGCAATGGAGAGTATATTTATTACCGTTTAAAATTAATTGATAAAGATGGTTCTTTTAAATACTCAGATTTTGCAAAAGTTTTATTATCTACTAACGAAACCATCGTAAAAAACATTGCCACAATTCATAATGGAACTAACAATATTTTTCAAGTAAATATTCTATCACCAAATACACAATCACTTAAAATAAATTGGATAAATAGTAACGGGCAAGTAATTTTTACAGAAAATAAAAAACTCACTAAAGGTTCTAATACCTTTCAATTACAAAGCAATAAAATTGCAAAAGGGGAAATTATATTTTTAAAATTTGAGGCTGGTTCATTAAATAAATCATACAGTTTGGTGAATTAAATGAGCAGCAACATATGTAAAGAAAATCTCTACAATTTTTACCGATGTAATTTTGTTGGCATAACTGATGATATGCTCTTACGATTTCAAATAATTCCAAAATAATTCAGTACAAAAAACATTTATTCCAATTCATTTAGCAAACTAACTAAATCTAAAGTTTTGGTATACATATTTAATTTTCCATCGTCATTTGTAGGCCACTCTTCTTTAGGTTTATCCCAATATAACTCTACACCATTACCATCGGGGTCGTTTAAGTATAAAGCCTCCGATACGCCATGGTCTGCAAAACCAGTAAATGGATATTCTGCATCTAAAACTCTTTTATAAATGGTAGCTAAATCTTTCCTTTGAGGATATAGAATAGCTGTATGAAATAGCCCAGGCGCATGCGTTGGTGCAGGTTCGGCATCTTTACTATACCAAGTATTTAAACCAATGTGATGGTGATAACCGCCTGCGGAAATAAAAGCAGCTTGGTCTCCGTACATAGTGGTTATTTGAAACCCCAATAAGTCACAATAAAATGCAATTGCTTTTTTAAGGTTACTTACTTTTAAATGTACATGCCCTATGCTTGCTTCTGCTGGAATTGTATATAACGTATCCATTTTATTTGTATAATTTTATGAACAAAATGTAAGGTATATGCTTTTTGTAATACTATATTTTTTATGAAGGCTATTATTTAAAATTATTACGCTGAAATAAATTTTACTACATCTTCTAAAAGTGCTTTACTTTTTAGAGAATGCCCCAAACCTTCTGTCAGTATTAATTGGCTATTTTTCCAAGTACTATTAAGCTTTACAGAGTTTTCATAATGCGTATCTTTATCGCCTTTATCATGAATTATTAAGCCCTGCGCTTGCAATTGTTTTGCAAATGTGGATGCAGAAAAATAACTTGGTTCGTAACCAATTAATTTAACAAACTTATTTGTAAGAATTTTCAGCGTTCTATCGGTTAATCCCAACGTTTTTTTATAATAATTAAAAAAATCAGTTGCCTCCCCTGGAGCGCCCATTAAAACAACTTTTTTTAAATTATTTTCTTGATTTTGGAATAGCCAATACACAATAGCAAAACCTCCCATAGAATGTGTTATAACATGTTCAATTTCTTTGTGCTGATTTATAAAAAGATTTATTACTTCACTGTATAATATAAGGTGCAATATTTTGCCAGAAGATAATCCATGTGCAGGCGCATCAAATGCATGAACAGTAAAATCGTTTTCTATTAAATGTTCCACATAAGCTTTCCAGCGAAAAGTATGGCTTGCCCACCCATGAATAAGCAATACTTTCTTACTGCCATTTCCCCATTTGTAGGTTTGAATTTTATTACCCTCATATTGTAAAACAGAATCCTTTCCTGTTTCTAAAAATGCGATTTGGTATGGCTTAAGCGGGCTACACATTGGATTGCAAAATAAATCAAACCCTTTTTTTGCCGCTGTCTTAGGGCTTATTAATGCCAGGCTATTAAAATAAACACCTATAGATTTTTCTATTAGTTTTTTCATTTTCTATTTTTGATACCTATTGATATCGATTATTAAAAAATTATTTGAGTATTTCTTCTTTTATCCATTTCTTTAAATACAAAACAATATCTGTAATATCCTTATTATCGTTTTGCAATTTGCTCATCATTATACCACCTTCTACTGTTGCAATAATTATAGTAGCGCATAAAACCGGTTTTACTGTTGGTTTTACTTCATTAAACTTTTTACCGTTATCTATAATTTTTGTGATGGCACTTTTTAATACTTCTAACGCTTTTTGTGCTTTTTGTTTTAGAGGGTCATTGGTATCATCCATTTCTACAGCTACATTAAGCAATGGGCAACCACCTTTTACAAATGGATTGCTAATGTATTTTTCAAACATATCTAACAAAGCAAACAATTTATCTTTAGTGTTGCCATTTGCTTTTATGGTAGCAGACATGATTGTAAATATCGTTGTCATCATTTTTTCAAATGCCTCCATCTCAAGTGCTTCCTTACTTTCAAAATGCCTGTATATGGCGCCTTTTGTATATCCAGTTGCACCAGTAATATCGCTGATAGAAGTAGTCTTGTAACCCTTTGTATTAAAGAGTTTGGTAGCTTCCATCAATACATTTTCTTTTGTAATTAAAGGCTGTCGCATATGCAAAGATACCGATTGGTATCTAATATAAAAAATAAAAATTTCATCCCATTATAAATCTAAATACAAAGCAATGCTTGCATTACCAGACCTGTAACTCACTTATCTTTTTCAAGAAATATAATTACGATATTTAAAAGCCATTATCCATTTACTTAACTTGATTTTTCAATTCTATATTTTCCTAATAAAAATTATAAGTAGCAACTTTCTAACATAGTAAAAAATAATAATTAACTTGTAAAAAAATTCATACAAATGCAAAAACGCTTCTTCTTATCGGTAATATTATTTTTTCTTGTAAGCATAATATATGCTCAAAAAATATCTAAGTACGACCCACACATTTTGTTTTCTCCACTGTTTTATCCAGATGGGGGCACAATAACAAGAGCTGCTGATGGCTCACCTAACACTGGTTATTGGCAAAACAAGGCCGATTATCAAATAAATGTTTCGCTAAATGATAATACAAATGAAATTGCTGGCTCCGTTATTATTACCTATAAAAATAATAGCCCACGTGCATTGCCTTTTATTTGGCTGCAACTAGATCAAAACTTATTTGCAAAAGATAGCCGTGGACAAGCTCGTATGCCAGTGGGTGCACGCAGCCGCTATGGCAATGCCAATAGCACTTTTAGTGGCGGCTATAAAATTGCTGCTGTAAAAAATATAACCGATAATGCCAACGCAGATTATATTATTACAGACACAAGAATGCAAATCCGTTTACCAAAAACAATAAAAGCTGGAGGTGACGTCATCAAAATAAAAATAGATTATTCATTTATACTGCCAGAAGAAGGTGCTGACCGTTGTGGTATTTTAAATACAAAAAATGGAAATATTTTTTCTGTGGCACAATGGTATCCACGCATGTGTGTGTATGACGAAACAGAAGGATGGAATACACTACCATATCTTGGTCCAAGTGAGTTTTATTGTGAATATGGCGATTTTGATTTTAGCATAACTGCACCCGCAAGCCATATTGTGGTGGCTAGTGGCGAATTACTAAACCCCACCGAAGTGCTTACTGCTACTCAACAAAAGCGTTTTACAGATGCAAAAAATAGCGACGCTACAGTATTGATACGCACACAAAAAGAAGTAACAGAATCATCATCAAGACCGAAACAGAATGGCACGCTTACTTGGAAATATAAAATGATGAATGCAAGAGATATTGCATGGGCATCATCAAAATCATTTATATGGGATGCTGCAAGGATAAACTTGCCCGATGGAAAAAAATCGTTAGCACAAAGTGTATACCCTGCAGAAAGTAATGGGTCAAAAAATTGGGGAAGGGCTACAGAGTATACAAAAGCAAGCATAGAAAATTATAGCAAAAGATGGTTTCAATATCCGTATGCTACTGCTGTAAATGTGGCTAGTAATGTAGGCGGCATGGAGTACCCAGGCATCGTATTTTGTGGTTCGACTGCATCGGAAGCAGATTTGTTTGGTGTTACTGATCATGAATTTGGGCACACGTGGTTTCCTATGATAGTAGGCAGTAATGAAAGAAAATATGGTTGGATGGACGAGGGCTTTAATACATTTATAAATACACTTGCCACAAAGGATTTTAATAATGGAGAGTATGATGGTAGTAGCCCAAGCCCTACTATGTTTTTAGGTGCTATGTTTGGTAGCGGTAGTGAGCCTATAATGAGTACGCCAGATGCAATGAAAGAAGCTAATATAGGCATGATGTTATATTACAAGCCTGCATATGGGTTAACATTGCTGCGCAATAATATTCTTGGTGCAGATAGATTTGATTATGCATTTAAAGAATATATAAAGCGCTGGGCATTTAAACACCCAACACCATGGGATTTTTTTCGTACTATGGATAATGCAAGTGGCGAAAATTTAGATTGGTTTTGGAAGGGTTGGTTTATAGAAAATTATAAATTAGACCAAGCCATAACAGATGTAAACAATGATGACACAAGAGGTACAATAGTTACAATAGAAAATTTAGATAAACTTGCTATGCCTGTAATACTTGGTTATGAAACCGTTTCGGGTAAAAAAGGGTTACTAAATTTGCCAGTAGAAATATGGAACAATACCGCCACATTTAAAGTAAAAATTCCTGTAACAGAAGCGTTAAAATCTGTTACAATAGACCCTGATAAAGTTTTTCCAGATATGAATTCTACAAATAATAAGTGGAATCAGTAATGAATTTTATTTAAAAATAAGTAAGCCGTATTTTAAAACATACGGCTTACTTATTTTAATGTTGAAACGGTTTTAAATACCCCAAAAACAAAATTATATTACTACAGTTATCTTCTATTGTTTTTATTTTTTAGACAATGGAATTTCTTTTCTGTAATTTTTTGTTTTTATTATTATTACTCCATTTTTCCCCTTGTCTCCATATAAATCTGTAGCAGTATTATCTTTTAGTACATCTACACTTTCAATTTCACTTGGAATTATCTTTTCAACAGCCTTGGTAGTTGTTATTACGTCATTCACTACATATAAAGGCTCTTCCTTTGTTTTACGTTTAAAAGTTATAGCTGAATTATCAGACAAAAGAGTTGTTGTTGTTTTTGTCTTAACCAATACCACACCATTCTTTCCCTGTTCACCATACATCACAGTAGCTGAGTTATCTTTCAATACATCTACGCTTTCAATTTGGTTGGGACTAAGCTTACTTAACACTTCTCCAGTTGCTATTTTACCATCTATAACATACAAAGGTTCTGTACCATTCTTGTTCGTCAATTTGAAATTTTGCTTATCAGAAACTTTTACAACCGCATCCTTTTCTTTAAACTCAATATTTACTTTCTCAATATTGCCTTGTATTTTTCTATCAACTACTGCTTCTTCTTTAATTTTTGATGCATCATCAGGCATTAATGCTGGTAATGTGCCCATACTATTCAATGCGCCTAAAGTTGGAGTTGGTGAAGGAATTTTGCCATACTTATCTTCCCACTTTTTAATTTCTTTATTATTGCTGCCGCCCAATTTTATTCTTGATACTTCTTTCCAATTTTCATCATATGCTATCGCAAACGCAGCTCCATTAATGGTTTTCACTTCTATCCGATAGTCATTTTCTAGAGTAGAAGGCAAATTTTGATGACTTAACTTTTGCACGGTTTCATTATCTGGCGCAGGCATATCCTCTCCATAATTTGCTTTAAATTTTACCCTATCACTTTTTAAGTTGTATTGATATATTTCAAACTTTTCATTTTTGAAGGTAATATTCAGTATTGGCCCCTCTATAATTTTATCCTTAAAATCTACATCGTCTGTTTTTATATGATCAATATAACCCCATGTAGCTGTCTTTATTTTGTTATGCCTGTTTATAAAATCTTTTATATTGTCTTGCTTTGTAATAGATACCTTTGGCTCTATTGCGTTAGCTTGCGCTACTACAGGTTTGTTATTATTTTGTGCAACTACTACAGCTACCGCACAAAGAATAGGAATAAGTAAAAAATATTTTATCTTATTCCACTTTTTAGATTTTTGTTTGTTCATCATTTTAATTCTGTTTTTTAAGTGAAGTAATGAAAATTGTGTAGCGATGGCCGTCGCTTTATGTGCACCAGTTATTACATGTAATAATTCGTATTGGTATTGTTTGGCATCTTTACCAGATTCAAGTACTTTTTTATCAGCAATAAATTCTAAATTTTCTCTAATAGCATTTTTTAATACCCACACACCAGGGTTAAACCAATAAATTATTTTGTTTACTTCGGCTATTAAAATATCTAGCGTATGCCATTGCAAAGTATGTACTCTTTCGTGCTGCAAAATAGTTTGCAATTCTTCCAAAGTATGTTTTAGAGGATTGACATAAATATTTCTAAAAAAACTTAATGGCTGTATATCCATAGTTGTTGTCCATATAGAATATTTATATTTAGAAGCACTAAGATGAATACTTATCAATGAAAAAATTTGAACTAAAAATAAAATAACCATTGCAACTACACCAAACCAATAAATAATATATAATAAGTTCCAAACAGTAAAGCTCGATTCACTATTGGCAACTATAAGTTTTATCTGATTCCAATTTGGAGCATAATTTAAAATAATATAGCTGCCATCATTTGTTTTAATATGGGTAAATAATTTTTCTACATTTATTAATGGAAATATTGATGCTATTAATATAGAACCTAGCAAAAACCATCTATTTATAGTATAAAAAGTTAGTCTTCTCAGCAGAAAATAGTATAATAAACAAAAAGCAATTAATACTATATTTACTTTTAGCAGATAAATAAAAAAATGTGGCATATAAATAATTTAAATATTTTAAAACTCAAATTTGCATTTTTAAAGTAACCCATTCTAATTTATTGAACATACGGTTATTGCTACGCTAGCTTTTACCATTTTCTATTTGTGCTATTATTTCCTTTAATTCTTTAGTACTAATTTTTTTTTCGCTTGCAAAAAATGTTACCAACTCTTTGTAACTATTTTCAAAATAATCTGCAATAAAACCTTGCATAAATTTTTTCTTATACTCTTTTTCATTTACCACAGCTGTGTATAAATATTGATTGCCTAATAATTCACTTGTAACAAATTCTTTCTTCTCTAAGTTTTTTACGGTAGAGGCTAAAGTAGTGTATGGAGGTTGTGGTTCTACAATAGCTGCTAATATCGTTTTAATATTACCCTTTTGTACTACCCACAAAGCTTGCATAGCTTGCTCTTCTTGTACTGTTAATTTTTCCATAACTACGAATTTTTCGTAAATCTATGAAACTTTCGTAGACTAACAAAATTTATTTTAAAAATTTGTATTAATTGTGTGTGAGGGTAAAAGTAGGAGAGGGAAATTGGAATATATTGAGGGTAGTTAGCTTCTGATTTGTAACCCCTTCGGAGATATACATCATAGCAAAAGTACAGAGGGGGATTTTTGCTATGCATTAGGTTCATTATACTTTTCATAAAAAAAACAAAAAATATCACATCATTTCTCAGCTAGCAGTAATGGATTACAAAATATACAACCTGTATTAAATTACTTAAAAGCTAACAATGGAAATAAATTTAGAATTCGACAAAAGCTCTAGCTTTAAAATAGAAATACCACATAAAATAATAGAAGAAAAATAAATATTTTATTGGTAGATAACCACAGCATGACAGTTGAGAATATGAAGTCTACATTGCACAAATAACATTGGCACATATAGTAGCTTCTGCAAGCAATGCTTTTAAACCTTTAGTAGCATTAAGTGAAAATAAAATTGATATTTCTTTTGTAACTATTAACCTGCTAGATTTTAGTAAGATAGAATTGTGTACGAAAAAAAAGAAATTGTTCATTTACATGCATTGGGACTAAGTACTTTCAAGCAACACGGCTATGTTCCGCAAATGATAGAAAATAGGAGCTATAAGCTATTTGGCAAAAATTTCACTCTGGAGCGAATACCATACCTGCTAGACGCCAATAAAGCCAATTTTAAAACTGGCGTTTTTTATTTTATGTTTCACATTTTTATTCTGCAAAACTATGTTTTATTTTTTCGCTCAAATCTGTATTTATCATACGGCATGCAATATTAATCATATTACTAAATGCTACGCTACCGCTAATACCATGGCCTATTATTACTGGCTTAGATACGCCAAGTACTGGCACACCTCCGTATATTTCAAAATTTAATCGTTTAAAATATTCGTCTTCAATATTGCTACGTTTTGCAATATCATAAACACTTTCTGCCATTTTTAAAACTACATTTCCAGTAAACCCCTCACATACCATCACATCAGATTTATCTAACAAAATATCTCTTCCTTCAATGTTTCCAATAAAATTTATATGCTTATTCTCTTTTAGTAATGGATATGTAGCTTGGGCTAAAATATTTCCTTTTCCTTCTTCTTCTCCCAAATTTACTAGACCAACTTTGGGGTTACTAATATTGAGTACATGTTCTGCAAATAAAGACCCAAGTACTGCAAATTGGTTTAGGTTTTCAGGTTTACAATCTGCATTTAAGCCTACATCTACCAACAACCCAAGTGATCCATTTTCTCTTGGTATATAAGCACCAATTGTAGGTCTAATCACTCCGTCTATTTTCTTTATACTAAATAATGCACCAACCATCATTGCACCTGTATTACCAGCACTTATAAATGCATCTATTTTATTAGAAGCCAATAATTGAAAACCAATAGAAATAGAGCTTTGTGGTTTTTCTTTAAGTGCCTTTGTAGGGTGTTCATGCATTTCTATTACCTCGGGCGCATGCACAATGCTGTAATCCATACTAGGGAGTTGCATTGACAATAATGCTGTATTTAATTTTTCCTCATCTCCAATTAAAACTAGTTTTACCTTACCAGTATTTTCTTTTAGAAAAACACCTGCACCTTTTATGGCTTCAAGTGGAGCATAATCTCCCCCCATCATATCTAGTCCAATAGTTATCATATAAGAGAATTAAAAAATTAAAAATTCCAAAGTGGTACCTGCTTTATACAAGACCGACTTTGGAATAAAAGATTTTACTGCTTAGAAAATTATACAGCTCTTAGTGGTGCTTTTTCAGCAACTAATTTCCCTTTATAGAATAATTTACCTTCGCTTACATGTGCACGATGGCGTACATGTGTAGCACCTGTAGTACTGTCCACACTTAGTGTAGGCTCTGAGGCTTTATAATGTGTTCTTCTTTTTGCACTTCTTTGCTGACTATGGCGCCTCTTCGGATTTGGCATGACTTGTTGTTTTTAATATTTAGTATAAAAGTATTTAGTGTTCTAATTTTCTTTAAATTTTTCTAACCCTTTCCAGATTGAGTTTTCAACTGGTTGTTCAGCACTCGCTTTCATCTCGTTCAACTTCTTCAAAACTTCTTTGTTACAAAGTGATAATCCTTTTTCATCATTTGCACAAATATGTTGAGTGGGTATGCTTAACATTGCAAATTCATATAACCAATCGCTTACATCGAAATGACTTTCTGTTTTTGAAATATAAAAAACATCAGCATCTTCTTCTTCCTCGTTTGCTTTTATGGGGTCGTCAGTAAGTTTTACTACCATACTAAATTCATCCCAGAGGTCCACCGCTAAAGCATTACCACATCTATCACAATTTACCTCTGCACTTCCTCCTACATTGAATTTGAGTAACATAAAACCGTTGTTCTTATCTAACAACATTTTTATATTAGCATTCATATTCTCCACATCCTCAGCACCCTTTTCCTTAAAGAATGCATCATTAAGTTCGTATTCAAAAGCATGTTCGCCTTGTTTTAAACCTACAAATGCTATCTCATACATCCTCTTGCTTCCCATTGCGCTTGTTTTAAAGGATTGCAAATGTACATCTTTTTTTTAATTTTAAAGCTTAAATATGTTACTTACTTACTAAAATGCTGCATTTTTGGTACTTAATGAAAGGTTTACAATGATAAAGGATAAAAAAAAGTGGATAATTGGAGCTGTAGTGCTACTGTTTTGTGTGGTTATAAACATCTATTCTCAAAGCAATTACAGGGTAGAAAATGAGTATTCAACTGGTTTTTATACTATTTTTTCTACCTTTTTACGACTATGTTTTGGTTGGATACCTTTTAGTATTGGAGATTTTATTTATGGCGCAATTGTTATTTACTTATTCATAAAAATATATCAGTTAACACAGTTTCTTTTTACTATAAAAAAAAATAAAGACATAAGTACCTCAATTAAAAAAAAGTTGTTTTCAATATTTATAAAATGCAGTATGTTGTATATTATCTTTAATGTTTTTTGGGGTATCAATTATAACAGAATAGGCATTGCCAGTCAACTAAATATCAATGTAGAAAAATTCTCAATAGAAGAGTTAAAAAATATTAATATTATTTTAGTAGAAAAAATAAATACTTCTAAACTCGTTTTAATAAAAAATAAAACGCCCTACCCTACCGATAGTGAATTATTTTTACAAACAAAAAATGCTTACACTAATGTATCAAAAAAGTATGCCTTTTTGAGTTATAAAAATGGGGCTATAAAAAGTTCAATGTGGGGATGGCTGGGCAATTACACAGGTTTTTTAGGATACTATAACCCTTTTACTGGTGAGGCGCAAATAAATACCACAGTACCAAAATTTACACAACCATTTACAGCATGCCATGAAGTAGCGCACCAACTTGGTTATGCAAAAGAAATGGAAGCAAATTTTGTGGGCTACCTTGCAGCAGCATCCTCCACTGATACTTTATTTAGATACTCAGTATATGTAGATTTATTTACCTACGCAAATCGTACACTCTATTTTGCAGATAGCGCAAGTGCGCTAGAATGCAGAAAGAAACTATTGCCAGAGGTAATTTCTGATTTTAAAGAAAGAAGGAGATTTAATAATGCACATCGCAGTTTTATTGAACCAATAATAAGTTATTTATATGGAAAATTCTTAGAACAAAACCAACAACCAATGGGTATTTTGAGTTATGATGAAGTAACTGCTTTTATTATTGCTTACCATAAAAAATTTGGAGGCATTTAATCACTAAAAATAATTTCGATGTAAACTTAGATTATCTTGTAACTTACTTTACAAATACAAAACATGAAACCTGTTTATAAAATATTCATTTCCATTTTAGTTCCTTTATCTGTTGGTGCTGTTGCAGGATTTTTTACATCATCATCTATAAAAAACTGGTACACTTTTTTAAACAAACCATTTTTCAACCCTCCTAATTGGATTTTTGGGCCAGTATGGACATTGCTTTATATTTTAATGGGTATTTCCTTTTATATAATTTGGCGTAGCGAAAAGCAAGAATTAAAAAGCAAATGCTTTCCCTATTATTGGATTCAATTGGTTCTAAATTTTCTCTGGAGTTTTTTATTTTTCTATTTTAGAAATCCTGCTTTCGCACTTGTGGATATAGTATTGCTTTTAATTTTTATTGCTTTTACTATTGCAAATTTTCGAAAAATCTCATCAATAGCTGCGTGGCTTTTGGTGCCGTATATACTTTGGGTAACATTTGCTACTGCACTTAATTTTGAAATATGGAGGTTAAACTAAGGGTTAAATATTATGCCCAAATTACTTAGCTGCACGCCTGTACAAGTACAATGCTAAAATTCCAAATAATACATTTGGCATCCATGCGGCAATGAAAGGATGAAAATTTCCTTTGGTAGCAAATACTACAGAAAATTTGGTTAGCAATATATATAACATACTCAACACTACTCCAAGTGCAATATGTGCACCACTACCTCCACGTACTTTTCGAGAAGCCAATACAGTACCTATTACAGTAAGTATAAGTACAGATGCAGGTATGGCATCTCTATTATAGCGCTCTACTTGTAGTGTACTTAATATTTCAGAGCCTCTACTTTTCTCTCGTTTAATGAAAGCGTCTAAATCTGGTGTACTCATTTCATCCTTCAAATAATCGTCTTTTCTTAGATCTATAGGTTTAAAGCTGTAGCTTATTTTTTTTTCATTACTGTTCGTTATTACTTCATTTATTTCATTTATGGTGCGTTCCTGCACGCCCGTTAGTTTCCATTTTCTAGAGGCTGTATCCCAATTAAAGTTACCTGCCCTCAAATTATAAATCAGCTTATTATCATTAAATTTTTGCATAAAAAACCCACTGCCAGTTTTAGAAATAGTATCATACCCTTTTATACCTATATAACTATTTTGGTCTAGCTTAAAATAAATATTTTTTTTATATGAAGTGTTGTTTAAAATTAAACTCGAATTAACATCAACATATCTTTTTTCAAAATCGGCCCATTTTCTGTTTGCTTCTGGCACAATATATCTGTACCCAAGCCAGAGTAATGATGAAAGAATAAGCCCTCCAGCCAAAAAAGGCATAATGAATCGCCTATAAGTGACACCACTGCTTAGCACCGCAATTACTTCTGACCGACCAGCCATTTTGGAGGTAAAAAAAATAACAGATATAAAAACAAATAAAGGAAAGAGCATAGCATCAATCCTCGGAATAAATCCCATATAATGTAGTATGAATATCTGAACAGCAGACAACTTGGACTTGGCAAAATCTTCTGTTTTCTCGCTTATATCAACTACCACAACGATAGCTGTGAATAATACAAGGCAGAAAAAGAAAGTAGTTAAATATTTTGAAATTATGTACTTGTCTATTATTTTCATTTCAACTTGAAAGATACGAGTTATTAGATTTTAGATGTGAGATTTGGAAGAAAATATTATCTATAAAAAGTTAAAATGAATATTGACGATGGACGACAGACCACCAACAACAGACCACGGATGACATACCACAGAGCCGTCGGCTTTCACTTATCAGAGAATATAATCGATATGCAAACTGCCTTTGCCAACTGCCTTTGCCAACTGCCTTTTGCCAACTGCAAGCTGCCCCCTGCTAACTGCCAATTGCCCTTCCCGCTATCCACCCAGTTGTCCACGCATTTTGAAAATTAAACCCTCCTGTTACGCCATCTATATTCAATATCTCGCCTGCAAAAAACAACCCTGTATGCAATTTACTTTGCATTGTATTTACATCAACCTCTTCGGTTTTAATTCCTCCTGCCGTTACAAATTCTTCCTTAAAAGTTGTTTTCCCTTTTACCGCAAACTCTTGTGCACACAAATTTTTTATCAATCTATTTTGCTCTTTTGCTGGTAAATCTGCCCAACGAATATCTTCTTTTACTTCGCTCACTTGCAATAAATATTCCCACAATCTTGATGGCAAAGCAAATGGGTTTCTGTTTTGTATTTTGGTAGTTGCCATATCAAATCGCAACAACTGCATTTTATCTTTAAGCGTTATTTCATTGTAGTCAGGTAACCAATTTATGATGGCTGTAAAATCGTAGTTTCTTTTTGCTAAAAGTATAGCTGCATAAGCAGAAGTTTTTAAAACAGCTGGTCCACTCATTCCCCAATGTGTAATAAGGAGTGGGCCACTTTGTTGCATTTTTTCTCCAGCTATTTTTACCATGGCATTTTCTACAGCTAAGCCCATTAATTTTGTAATGGAATTATTAGGCATATTAAATGTAAATAAAGATGGCACTGGCTCTTCAACTGTGTGACCAAGTTTTATAAGCCATTCACTTTGCGATAATTTTTGTGCGCCACCTGCCGCTATGCAAACACTATCTGAAATTATTTTTTTATCTGTTGATGTAGTAAGTATCCATTGCTCATTTTCTTTTACAATAGATTTTACATCCGTATTCATTTCTATATTCACTTTATATTTTGCTGCTTCTGCAAGCAAGCAATCTATAATGGTTTGTGAATTATTTGTAGTTGGAAACATTCTTCCATCGGCTTCTGTTTTCAACGCTACTCCCCTTCCTTCAAACCAAGTTATAGTATCTGTTGTAAAAAAATGATGGAATGCTTTTTTCAAAAATTTTTCTCCTCGTGGATATTTTTTAATCATATCTGCCATACTAAAACAGGCATGGGTAACATTGCAGCGCCCACCACCACTCACTTTTACTTTACTTAAAAGCTTACCAGTTTTTTCTATAATGGTTACTTGCATTTGAGGATGCAAGCGTGCAGCATTTACCGCACAAAAAAAACCTGCTGCGCCACCACCTATTACAACAAGTTTTTTATTGTTCATTTCCTAAATTTTATTAATAATTTGCAGCCGCAAGATCAACCCACTGCCCACTGCTAATAACTCCAACTCAAATTCACATTCGCCTTTTCCGCAGCTTCTATTTCTAAAAATGAACTCAAAATATCTGGACCTGCTTTTGTAATATGTACATCATGTTCAAAATGCGCAGAAGGTTTTCCGTCTTTTGTAAGCACTGTCCATCCATCTTCTAAATGTAATACTTCTTTCACACCCATATTTATCATCGGTTCTATGGCCAATACCATTCCTTCTTTTAATTTTTCTTTGCTTCCACGTTTACCATAATTGGGCACTTGAGGGTCTTCATGTAATTTTCTTCCCACACCATGTCCTACTAAATCTCTTACCACACCATATCCATGTTTTTTTTCTGTGTGCTCTTGTATGGCATAGGCAATATCTCCAATCCTATTTCCCTGTCTTGCCTTTTCTATACCACAATACAATGATTCTTTTGTTACACGAAGTAACTGTTTTACTTCATCACTAATTTCTCCTACCGCATAAGTGTAAGCACTATCCCCATGAAATCCATTTTTCAAAATACCAATATCAAGCGAAATAATATCGCCATCCTTTAATGGCGTATCACTTGGAAACCCGTGCACAACGGCATTATTCATAGATATACAAGTTGCATATGGAAACCCATGGTAATTTAAGAAAGAGGGCACTCCACCATTATCTCTAATAAATGCTTCTACCAAAATATTTACTTCCATTGTTGTCATGCCAGGTTTTAAAGCTGCTGCAACTACCGCATGTGTTTTACCTACAAGCAAACAACTGTGGCGCATTATTTCAATCTCTTCTTTGGTTTTGTATTGTATCATTCGTAAAATTAATATTAAAACAAACCCTGACGATTTTCTGCGTCAGGGTTTTTATAAAAAGTCATTATTGTATTTTATTACATGCCTGCTTCTACTGTTTGGCGACCTTGCATTCTACCACTAGTCATCAATCCGTCATATTGGCGCATTAATAATTGTGTTTCTATTTGTTGCAATGTATCTAAAACAACACCTACCATAATTAATAAAGAAGTACCTCCAAAAAATGTAGCAAAATTCTGTTGCATTCTAAATACCAATTGGAATAACCCTGGTAAAATACCCACAACAGCTAATAAAACAGCTCCTGGCAATGTAATTCTATCCATTATAGTACCAATATAATCTGCAGTAGGTTGGCCAGGTTTAACACCCGGTATAAAGCCGTTGTTTCTTTTTAACTCATCAGCCATTTGCTTTGGGTTAAAAATAAGTGCAGTATATAAAAATGTAAATGCAATTACAGCAACTGTGTAAATAAGCATGTACCAAATATTGGTATGGTCATTTAAAAATGCTTGGTTAGATGTGTTGCCTAAGCCTATTACAAAACCAATAAAGAATAATATAGCTTGAGCAAATATGATTGGCATTACACCAGCTGCATTTACTTTAAGTGGTAAAAAATTTCTAGCGCCACCTAATTGGTTATTCCCTACCAATTGTTTTGCATAATTTACTGGAACTTTTCTAGTGCCTTGTACAAGCATAATGAGTCCCATAATTACGGCAATCATGAATACAAATTCAATTAGCATCAATAATAAACCGCCTGCTCCCATTGTAATACGAGAGTTAAATTCTTCTTTTATAGCCTGAGGCAAACGAGCAAGTATACCAACCATTATTATAATTGAAGTACCATTACCCAATCCTTTGTCTGTAATTTTTTCGCCTAACCACATTACGAATAATGTACCAACAGTTAAAATTACAACTGTAGATATCCAGAAGAAATTACCATATGCTGGAATCAAAGCCTCTCCATTACCCTGGCTTTTTAAGAAACCAATGTAAGCTGCTGCTTGAAAGGCAGTAACTGCTACAGTAAGATAACGAGTCCATTGGTTAATCTTTTTTCTTCCACTTTCACCTTCTTTTTGAACTTTAGCCATTTGGGGTACCAAAATAGTAACCAATTGCATAAAGATAGAAGCAGAAATATAAGGCATAATACCTAATGCAAAAATGGAAGCTTTCGAAAAAGCTCCTCCAACAAAAGCATCAAGTAAGCCAAGCATACCTCCTTTAGAAGTATTGCTTAGAGCAGCTAATTTATTAGGGTCTATACCTGGTAATACAATAAAAGAACCTAAACGATATATAAATAATAATCCAAGAGTGAATATTATTTTGTTACGTAGTTCCTCAATACTCCAAATATTTTTAAGTGTCGTTATAAACTTCTTCACAGAATTAATTTCGTTTTTTAGTTAATTGTTCTAAAGGAAAAAAGACCCAACGTTTTACGTGGGTCGAACAAATATCGGTAAATTATTTCACTATTTCTACAGTACCACCAGCAGCTTCAACAGCCGCTATGGCTTTTGCACTTGCAGCGCTAACTTTGAAATTGAATTTTCCTTTTATTTCACCATTGCCCAATAGCTTTACGTTAGCAGTTTGGCTAATAAGTCCATTGATATATAAATTTGGTAAAGTAAATTCTGTAATACCATATTTCTCAGCGTAATGGTCGATTTTACCAATGTTAAGAGCTACATACTCTACACGGTTAATATTTTTGAAACCACGTTTTGGTACACGGCGTTGAATTGGCATTTGACCACCTTCAAAACCTGGCTTGCTTTTATAACCAGCTCGGCTTTGTCCACCTTTATTACCTTTTGTAGATGTACCACCTTTTCCACTTGCTTCTCCACGTCCAATTCTTATTGCTTTGTGGGTTGCGCCTTTTGCAGGCCTAAGAGTATGTAAATTCATATTGCTTTTGTTTTTTACTTACGCCTCGAAAGCATTCGGGGCTCGCTTATTAAATTGATATATTGTTAAATGTTAAATTGTTATTTTGGTGTAATTGGTAAATTGCATTCAACAATTTATCAATTGAACAACTAAGCAATTATTATGCATCCACCACGGTTACCAAATGACTTACTTTCGCAATCATTCCTGCAATTTGTGGAGTAACTTCCTTTTCAACAGTCTTATGCATTTTTGTTAACCCCAATGCTTGCATTGTTCTTTTTTGACGTTCAGATCTGTCAATCACGCTTTTTACTTGGGTTACTTTTACTTTTTTCATCACTTTGTGTTTTATCTAAATACTAAGCACTATGTACTCAGTACTATTTTTATTATCCGTTAAAAACTCTCTTTAAAGAAATATTACGTGTTCTAGCAACTTGTATTGGTTCACGCAAGGTAGCTAACGCTTTTACTGTAGCTTTTACAACATTTTGTGGATTTGCAGAACCAAGATTCTTTGCAAGTACATCGGTAATGCCAACAGCTTCTAATACTGCACGCATACTACCTCCAGCAATAACGCCTGTACCATGAGCAGCTGGCTTTATAAGTACTTTAGCAGCACCTTCTTTGCTAAGCTGATCATGAGGAATTGTACCATGCATAATTGGAACTTTTATTAAATTCTTTTTTGCATCTTCAATTCCTTTGGTGATAGCCTCTTGAACTTCTTTAGCTTTTCCAAGACCACAACCTACAACACCAGCTCCATTACCTACAACTACCAAAGCTGAAAAACTGAATGCACGACCACCCTTTGTAGTTTTTACAACACGGTTAATAGATACAACCTTTTCTTTTAACTCAAGGTCGCCAGCTTTCATTTTATTTGTAATTACGTTTGACATTATTTCAATTTACTATTTTAAAAATTCAATATGTGGAATTAGAATTTCAATCCACCTTCTCTTGCACCTTCAGCAACCGCCTTTACACGACCATGGTAAATATAACCACTACGATCAAAAACTACTTTTTCAATACCTAGTTCAACAGCTTTCCTTGCAATTGCTTCTCCAACCATTTTGCTTTTATCAATTTTAGGAGCTTTTTGAGCAGTAATATCTTTTTGTCTTGATGAAGCACCTGCAATTGTTGTTCCACTTGCATCATCAATTAATTGAGCATAAATATCGCTATTGCTTCTAAAAACGGTAAGGCGTGGCATAGTAGCAGTACCATTCACTTTCTTACGAATGCGATAACGTATTTTTTGTCTAGCTTGTGATTTGTTATTCATCTTATTTTATTTTACATTCCTCGATTCTGCCGAAGAATTAGTTGATTTGTTATTAGTTTATCAGTTACTAGTTAGAACATTGAAATATAAATCAACTATTCAACTAATCAACCAATTTTTATTTACCAGCCGACTTACCAGCTTTTCTTCTCAATACTTCACCTACAAATTTAACACCCTTTCCTTTGTATGGTTCAGGCTTACGTAGGCTTCTTATTTTAGCACATACTGCACCAAGTAATTGTTTATCTACACTTTCGAGTGTAATAATGGGATTCTTACCTTTTTCTTGGGTAGTTGTAATTTTTAATTCTTTCGGTATCTCTAAAATAATATTATGAGAATATCCTAAAGCAAGGTCAAGTATATTTCCCGTATTTGCAGCTTTATAACCCACACCTACCAATTCCAGTTGTTTTGTAAATCCTTCTGTAACACCTTTAACCATATTGGCTATGAGAGAACGATATAAACCATGCATTGCACGGTGACGTATTTGATCTGTAGGGCGTTTAAATTCAACAGTACTACCTTGAATATCTACAACAATGTCTCTATCTATTGACTGATGAAGTTCTCCCTTTGGTCCTTTTACAGTAACTTGATTGTCTTTATTCAGCGTTATTGTAACACCAGCAGTAATGTCAACTGGTTTTTTTCCTATACGACTCATAATTTAAAAATTTGTATGCTTATAAAACTTTTTGAAAATGTGTTTCGAAAGTGTTCAGCCTGTATAGTTGGGCTTAATTTTCATTCTATATGTTTTACCAAAACCATTTTCCAATTTTGATAAAATACTATTTCTTAGTAAATATTACAAAGTACTTCTCCACCCACGTTTTGTGCTTTTGCCTCTTTATCCGTCATTACACCCTTTGAAGTAGAAATAATTGCTACACCCAAACCATTTTTCACACGCTTGAATTCATCAGGCTTTGCATAAGTACGTAAACCTGGACGGCTAATTCTTTCTAAACTTTGTATAGCAGGTAATTTTGTATTTGCATCATATTTTAATGCTATTTTAATTAAACCTTGCTTTTTATCTTCTTCGAATTTGTATTTCAAGATATAACCTTTATCATACAAAATTTCGGTAATACGCTTTTTCAAATTGCTCGCAGGTATTTCTACAATACGATGATTAGCCATTTGTGCGTTTCTAATTCTTGTTAAAAAATCTGCTATCGGATCAGTAACCATTGTTCTATTTGTTAAGTTAAATTAATATTTTTTCAATGCGATATCCATCTTTGTTATTGGATAATAGTTAGTTGTTAGCGTAAGCATCTATATTGATAATTGCCTTTTTCTAACTGCTAATTGATATTACCAGCTTGCCTTCGTTACGCCAGGTATTTTACCATTCAATGCCATGTCTCTAAACATAATACGATTTACACCAAAGTGACGCATATATCCACGAGGACGACCTGTTAACTGGCAACGATTTCTCAAACGTACCGGCGAAGCATTTTTTGGAAGTAAATCTAAACCAGCGTAGTCACCAGCAGCTTTCAATGCAGCTCTTTTATCTGCATATTTTGCAACAATGCGCTCTCTTTTTCTTTGTCTAGCTTCAATTGATTTTTTTGCCATGTTTTATTTTTTATCTTAATACTAAATACTTAGTACTAAATACTTTTTTACTATTTTTTTACATTTTTAAACGGCATTCCCATTTCTTTAAGCAATTCAAATGCTTCTTCATTGGTATTTGCAGTAGTTACAAATGTTATATCTAAACCAGTAATTTTATTTACTTTGTCAATATCAATTTCTGGAAAAATTATTTGCTCAGTTATACCTAAGGTATAGTTACCACGACCATCAAATGCTTTATCGTTAATTCCTTTAAAATCACGCACACGAGGTAATGAAACAGATACTAATCTATCCATAAATTCGTACATTTTTTCACCACGTAAAGTGACTCTTGCACCAATAGGCATGTTTTTACGCAACTTAAAATTTGATATATCTTTCTTAGAATTAGTAGCTACAGCTTTTTGACCTGTAATGTTAGATAATTCATCAATAGCAATATCTATTAACTTTTTATCATTTACTGCTCCATTTACACCACGATTTAAGCAAATCTTGGATAATTTTGGCGCTTGCATTACAGTTTTATAACTGAATTTTTTCATTAAAGCAGGTATAACGTCTTTCTTATACTTATCTGCTAGTCTCTGGGTTGTTGCTTTTGTGCTCATTATTTGATTACCTCCCCTGATTTTTTAGTTACACGAACTAGTTTTCCTTCTACCCTAGTACGCTTAATTTTTGTTGCTGTTCCTGCCTTTGCATCCCACAACATTACGTTGCTAATTGCGATAGGTGCCTCTACTTTAAGAATACCACCTTTAGTATTCTGTGCGCTCGGCTTTGTATGTTTGGTTACGATGTTTACACCTTCTACCAATACTCTATTCTTTTCTACGATAATTTCTAACACTTTGCGGGGCTTCTTCAAATCTTTATCATCTCCTGTAATTACTACTACAGAATCGCCCTTTTTAATGTTGAACTTTGGTTTAAATCTTGTACTCATTTTTATTTATTTGCAATTTGCAAATTTGCAAATTTGCAAATTTGATATTTTTGTTATTAATTACAATACCTCTGGAGCCAATGATATAATTTTCATATATCCTTTATCTCTTAACTCACGAGCCACTGGGCCAAAAATACGTGTACCTCTTGGTTCATCTGAGTTGTTTAATAAAACAACTGCGTTGTCATCAAAACGTATATAAGAACCGTCTTTACGACGTAATTTATTAACCGTTCTTACAATAACCGCTTTACTTACAGTACCTTTTTTTACACCACCTTGAGGAGTAGCATCTTTCACAGTTACTACAATTTTATCGCCTATTTTAGCATAATCCTGTCCACTGTTTCCCAATACACGAATACACAATACCGACTTGGCACCACTGTTATCCGCTACATTTAGTCTACTTTCTTGCTGAATCATTTTTTTTTATTTAGTGTCTAGTATTTAGTACTTAGTACTTAGTATCTAGACTAGTTCTCAAATCTTAATGGTCTATTCTTAATACTGAATACTTAGTACTCAGTACTGCTTTCTTATTTCACTTTCTCAACCACTTCCACCAATCTCCAACGCTTCAATTTGCTGATAGGACGAGTCTCCATAATCTTTACAGTATCGCCTATGCTGCACTCATTTTTTTCATCGTGTGCATGAAACTTAGAAGTCTTTTTTACGAACTTACCGTACAAAGGATGCTTTACTTTTCTTTCTATAGCAATAGTGATGGTTTTATCCATTTTATTACTAGTTACAACACCTGTTCTTGTTTTTCTTAAATTTCTTACTATATTATCTTCCATTGTTATTCTTTTTTATGGTGCAATTAAGCTCCAATCTGTGTTTTTCTTAATTGAGTTTTCAAACGTGCTATATCTCTTCTCAATGCACGAATGCTTTGAGGATTTTCAAGAGGAGCTATTGCGTGAGCGAAAGTTAATTTTTTCATACGCATTTCATCTTCTTTAATCTTAGCCGTCAAATCTGCCTCAGATAATCCTTTAAGGCTATTTGCAAAATCATTTGTTTTAGACATCTTTCTTAATTTGAACTTTCAAAAATTGGAGGTAACGATTAATTTTCCGTTACCATGTTTATTTTATGCTACGAAATCTCTGCTTACTATAAATTTTGTAAGTATTGGTAATTTTTGAGCTGCAAGAGCAAACGCATGTTTTGCAGTTTCCATTGGCACACCATCCGCTTCAAATAATATGCGGCCTGGTTGTACAATTGCTGCCCATCCTTCTGGGTTACCTTTACCCTTACCCATCCTTACCTCTGCAGGTTTAGCAGTAATTGGTTTATCAGGGAATATTCTTATCCACACATTTCCTTCTCTCTTCATAGCACGAGTCATTGCCTGACGAGCACTTTCAATTTGTCTGTTTGTAAGTTGTACACTATCCAACGCTTTCAAACCAAATGTGCCAAAAGCTAAAGTAGCTCCACGCTTGGTATCTCCCTTCATTCTACCTTTCTGCGTTTTTCTATGTAATACTCTTTTCGGTGATAACATCTTTTATTAATTTGCCAATTTGAAAATTTGCCAATGTGCCAATTTAATTGCACTGAGCATTTTTATATTTTATTTTTGTTCAATTTGCAGATTTTCCTATTTGCAAATTTTCACATTCTTTTTATCTTCTTCCACCTCCACCACCGCCTCTACGGTCATCACCACCTCTTCCACCACCACGTCTATCATCACCGCCACCTCTTCTATCGTCTCTTCTATCAAAACCACCTTGTCTTCCACCTTCTGGTCCGTCATTCTTACCACCAGCCAATACATTTGGGTTCAAATCTCTTTTACCTAATACCTCACCTTTACAAATCCAAACTTTAATACCTATTTTCCCATAAACTGTAAGTGCGAATACATTAGCGTAATCTATATCCATACGTAGAGTATGTAATGGCGTACGACCTTGCTTGATTTCTTCGCTACGAGCTATCTCAGCACCACCTAAACGACCACCAACTTTTACTTTAATACCTTCTGCACCCATACGTAATGCTGAAGCTATTGACATTTTGATAGCACGCTTATAACTGATACGATTTTCTAATTGACGAGCAATAGTATCTGCCACAATAGCTGCATCCAACTCTGGACGACGAATCTCTAATATGTTTATTTGTACGTCTTCCTTACCGCACAATTTTTTCAACTCTTCTTTAATTCTGTCTACCTCTCCACCACCTTTACCAATAATGATACCTGGTTTAGATGTATGAATAGTAACAATTAATTTGTTTAGTGTACGCTCAATAACTATTTTAGAGATTCCTCCTTTATTGATACGAGCATTCAGATAGTTTCTGATACGATCATCTTCAATTAGTTTTTTTGCGTAATCCTTTTTGTGAGCGTACCAGTTACTGTCCCAACCTCTTGTGATTCCTAATCTAGCACCAATCGGATTTGTTTTCTGACCCATAGTATTTATTTAGCTCCCGTATTTTCGGGATTAATTTTATTATGCTGTTTCTGTGTTTGCTTTTTTCTTAGTTGCTGTTTTCTTTGCAGGCGCTTTTACCTCTTCTGCTTTTACTGCTACTTCTTTTGCAGCTTTTACAATTGGCGTTGCAACTGTATCTACAAAGACAGTAACATGGTTACTACGCTTGCGTACTCTATAACCACGACCTTGTGGTGCAGGGCGCATACGCTTAATAACTCTTGCAGCGTCTACAAAAATAGTTTTCACTATTAAATCATTTTCATCTGCACCTTCATTTTTTGCTTTCCAATTGCTTATTGCAGAAAGAACAAGTTTACGAAGTGGAACTGCCGGATGCTTTGGATTATGCTCTAATACTGCAAGGGCTTTCTCTACTTTCATACCACGGATAAGATCAGCTAACAAGCGCATCTTTCTTGGTGATGTAGGTTCATTATTTAATTTTGCTACTGCTTCCATTTTTATTTTTGTTTCGGGTTATTTTGTTGCGGGTGACGGGTTGTGAAGTCTTTAAACTCGTAACCCTAAAACTCGTAACTCGTAACTTTTAATTTTTTATCCTTTTTTATTTGAGTGACCTCTAAAGTTTCTTGTTGGTGCGAATTCTCCTAGTTTATGACCAACCATAAATTCTGTAACATAAACTGGAATGAATTTATTTCCATTATGTACTGCAAATGTTTGACCAACGAAATCTGGAGATATTGTACTTCTACGACTCCAAGTTTTAATAACACCTTTTTTTGAAGTTCCTGCTGCCATAGCTAGAATTTTTGCTTCAAGCTTTGCTTCTATGTAAGGACCTTTTTTTAACGAACGACTCATAATTTCAATGTGAAAATGTGAAAATGTGTCCCGATAACCATCGGGATGCAAATATCCACTTATTATAAAATTTTGTTTATTTGCTAGTCAGAGACTAACCATTTTAACTTTGGCATTTGCATTCCGATGGTTATCGGAACAAATTTGCCTATTTTACTACTTACTTAATTTCTTACCGTTTTTGCGTTGGATAATCATCTTATCTGATCCTTTTCCACGAGTACGAGTAATTTGCCCTTTAGCATATTTACCTTTTCTACTACGAGGGTGACCACCAGATGCTCTACCTTCACCACCACCCATCGGGTGATCTACTGGGTTCATGGCTACCGCTCTTGTGCGTGGACGAACACCTTTCCAACGATTACGACCTGCTTTACCGGCACTTTCCAAACTATGATCGCTGTTTGAAACAACACCTACAGTTGCGTAACAATTTATTAAGACTCTTCTTAACTCACCACTTGGCATTTTAAGAATTGCATATTTTTCTTCTTTGTTGCTCAGTTGAGCAGATGTACCAGCACTTCTTACTAAGATACCACCTTGACCAGGTTGCATTTCAATATTGTGAACATTAGTACCCAATGGCATGTTTTTGAACATTAATGCATGACCTAATTCTGGCGCTACTGCATCTCCGCTTATAACTGTTTGTCCAACTTGTAATCCTGCTGGAGCAATGATGTAACGCTTTTCTCCATCAGCATACGCTAACAAAGCGATGAATGCTGTACGGTTTGGATCGTACTCAATTGTTTTTACAGTAGCAGGTATATCTTTTTTATTTCTTTTGAAATCAATAAGACGATACATTGTTTTGTTACCACCACCCATATAACGCATACTTCTGCGTCCATCTGAGTTACGACCTGCAGTGTTCTTTTGCTTTTCTAGCAAACTTTTTTCAGGTTTGTTGGTAGTAATCTCTGCGTACGCATTACCAATTCTCCATCTAGTACCTGCTGTGGTTGGTTTGTATTTTCTAAGTGCCATTTTTATTAATCTTTTTTTGTCAAAACTTTGCGGTGCTGACCACCATTCTTTTTAGTATTTAGTACTTAGTATTGAGTATTTAGACGATTGCGTTTTTGCTTCTAGTCTTAGTACTTAGTACTGAATACTTTTAATCTCTTACTGCGCTGTAAAAACGTCAATTGATTCGCCTTCCGCTACAGTTACTACTGCTTTTTTCTTAGCTGGCTTACGACCAACAATGAATCCAGCTTTTGTATATTTTGCTTTAAGTTTAGATGGCATTACCGCAGTATTTACATCTTCTACCTGTACACCGTAGAATTGTTCTACAGCTTTTTTAATTTCTAATTTATTAGCCTTTCTATCTACAACGAATGTGTAACGATTCATTTTTTCTGCTTGCTTATTAGCTTTTTCAGAAAGAACTGGCTTTATTAATACATCTGACGGTTTCATAATTCAAAATTTGCAAATGTGCAAATTTGCAAATGTGCAAATTTATACATCGAGTTTATTATTTTTTTATGCTTCTGCTTCTACTTCTTCAGTAAACAATTTTGCTGCGCTTTCTGAAAGTACCAATACGTTTGCATTTAAAATATCGTACGTATTCATATCGCTTATTACAGTACCATTAGCACCAGGCACATTGCGAAGGCTTAAATAGAAACTATCATTATACTCTGGAATAACGAATAAAGATTTTTTACGACCCATATTCAGATTCTTCAAAATGGCAGTGAAAGACTTTGTTTTAGGAGCATCCATTTGGATATCTTCCAAAACGATAATACTGTTTTCTTTAGCCTTGTAAGACAACGCACTCATTTTTGCCAAATCTTTTACCTTGCGGTTAAGTTTGATATCATATTTATGCGGCTTTGGACCAAAGATAGTACCACCACCTTTGTATATAGGGCTACGCAAGTTACCTTTACGAGCACCACCAGTACCTTTTTGCTTGTGCAATTTCTTAGAAGACCCTTGCACTTCGGCTCTGGTTTTTACTTTGTGTGTACCTTGACGTTGTGCACCTAGGTATTGTTTTACTGCTAAGTAAATTACATGGTCGTTAGGCTCTATACCAAAAATTTCTTCTGGTAATTCAACTGTTCTTCCAGTTTTTTCTCCTTTGGAGTTTAATATATCGAGTTGCATAATTATTTCTGTATTAAAACGATTGAACCATTGTGACCCGGAACCGAACCACTTACCAATATGTAATTTTTATCTGCGAAAATTTTAACTACTTTCAAACCTTTCATCATCACTCTATCGCAACCCATACGACCTGCCATACGCATACCTTTAAATACACGACTAGCATCTGATGAGTTACCTATAGAACCTGGCGCTCTTGAACGATCATGCTGACCGTGAGATTGACCACCCACACCACTAAAGCCGTGGCGTTTTACAACACCTTGAAAGCCTTTACCTTTTGTGGTACCAACTACTTCAATGCTATCGCCTTCAGCAAAAATATCAAGTGTAATTTCTTCACCTACATTTTTATCTGATTCGCAATCACGTATTTCTTTTACTACTTTTTTCGGTGCTGTATTGGCTTTTGCAAAGTGTGCAATTTCCGATTTGAGGGAGTGTTTTTCTTTTTTGTCGCCAAATGCAACTTGGAGTGCATTGTAACCATCGGTAGCGATGGTTTTCTTTTGTGTAACTACACATGGTCCTGCTTCAATGATGGTAACGGCAGTTTGCTTGCCCGTTGCATCAAAAATACTGGTCATGCCAATTTTCTTTCCAATAATACTTTTCATTGTATTCTATTTGTATTCAGCGCTCTTCAGCGTATTAAAGTACTTAGTATTGAGTACTTAAACTAAAGAGATGAATGTTTAATTTTTCTATTTAAGATCTTACCTTTTGCCTTTCTTCTATTTACGAAGAAGGTTCATTAGGCCTTAATTTCAACATCTACACCACTTGGCAAGTCTAGTTTGCTTAACGCATCTACTGTACGACTGCTGCTAGTGTAAATATCTAACAAACGCTTATGTGTGCACAACTGGAACTGCTCACGAGCTTTTTTGTTTACGTGTGGTGCACGCAACACAGTAAATATCTTCTTCTGTGTTGGAAGAGGAATTGGTCCTGTAACTACTGCGCCTGTACTACGTACTGTCTTTACAATCTTCTCTGCAGATTTATCTACCAAGTTATGATCGTAAGACTGTAATTTGATTCTGATTCGTTGTGACATATATAAAGAACTTTTTTGTATTCCGTTTTTTAATTTGGAGTGCAAAAGTAGGAGGATTATTTTAAATGACAAAGTTTTTAAGTAAGTTTTTTTATAAATGCTTACTTATTCAACATTAAAGTTGATAATGAAGTGGCGAGAATTGAATATTATAACTAACAAAAAGCTTTATTACAGCAATTTATGTAAGAAAAATTGTAATCATTACAGGCTTATTTTAATTAATTTCCAGCTACAGAGCCACTGCTACTTTCCGCCTTTTTTACATCTTTTGCTCCTCCTGTATACAGTACATCGGCCGAGCTACTTGCTGAGGCATCTAATTTTATACTGGCAAATACTTTTACTGTACTGCTGCTACTTGCAGAGACGTTAGCTGTTTCAGCCTGCAAACCTTGGGCATTTATATCTGCTGAACTACTTGCTTTTGCAATTACATCTTTGGTACGCCCAGATAAATCAATTTCTGAACTGCTACTTGCCACAATGTTTACACTTGGTGCATCTAATTGCAAATCTATTGAAGCGGAGCTGCTTGCTACAATTTCTATCTTGTTGGTAGAAGTAATTTGCCCATTAGATTTTACGGAAGAAGACGATGAAGCAGCAATTTCATTTAAGTTCTTTGTTATTATATGAACTTGTATGGTGGCATTACGCAAGTTGTTTAAATCTTTGAGCTTAATGGTTAACTTACCAGCAACTACTTCTGTTTCTACAAAACGAATGATATTATCGTCTGCTTCCACCACAATAGACGACTCATTCCCTTGTTGCACATCTACATCTATAGAACTAGAAACTTTAATGGCATTAAATTCTGCTGTAGTTCGTGTTTCTGTTACAATATTACCGCTGCCTCTTTTTGAATTATAACAAGAAGCGGATAAAAGGATGATTAGAAGGAGATAAATATATCTCATAATTGTGGTTTTAATTACATGCAATTTATTGTAATAATACATAGTAACGATACCGCATATCAATTTATACGTTCACTTATCAGTTTAATAGACAAATTTTTACTGATTTAAAAATATATGGTATAATAATAAAGAATTTAAAGTCCTATTAATTGGCTTTATTGTATTTATTAAAAGCTGCACAGTATTTCTTATTTCAATTTTTGTCTACTTTCGTAGCAAATGATTAAGTTAGTTTACCCAGATAAGAAGCCCTTAATAAAAACGGAAAATGGTAAAGAGTATATTTTTTGTATCATTAGAAAACGTTGGTTTATTATTACCCCAGAGGAATGGGTAAGGCAAAATTTTATTCTTCTACTAACAGTAGTAATGAAATATCCTGCCTCGTTAATTGCTGTAGAGAAACAATTAATACTAAATGATGTAAAAAAACGATTTGATATTGTAGTTTACAAAGAGTCTGAACCTCATATAATTGTTGAATGCAAGGAAATGAATGTTGCCCTCTCCGAAAGTACTTTAACCCAAGTGCTTAATTATAATCTGAAAATGCAAGCTCCATACATTGCAGTCACAAACGGAAACTTTTGTAAAGCTTTTACAAAAAAGGAGAATCATTTTGAAGAAATTTTAGCATTGCCATACTTTACGCAGTAAAAAGTAAATGGGCATAGGCTAAAATTATTTTCTATTTTTTTATGCTGTTATCAATAGAAAATTTAAATATTGTTTTGCTGTAAAACTCCTCCCCTGCTTTTAAAATAGTAGTTGGAAAATTAGGGTTGTTTGGAGAATCAGGAAAATGCTGTGTTTCTAAACACAAGCCTGATCTTTTGTTATAAACAATACCATTTTTACCAATAATATTTTCTAAAAAATTACCTGTATATACATGTATGGATGGCTCTGTGGTAAACACATCTAGTCTGATACCACTATTTGGCTCAATTAGTATTGCTGCATTTATTAAAGCACTGTTATTATCCCTCTCTAATATCCAAGTATGGTCATAACCATTCCCTAATTTTAATTGTTCATTATTTTGATGGATATCTTGCCCAATATTTTTTTGGCTTGTAAAATCAAATGCAGAATTTTCTACATTTTCAAAAACACCTGTTGGCACCTGATCATTATTAACGGGTAAATAATAATTACTGTTTATTTTTAAAGTATGGCTATCAATTGTGGTCTTTAAGTTGCCAGATAAATTAAAATAAGTATGCTGTGTGAGGTTAATGATGGTTGTTTTATCAGAAATAGCCTTGTATTCTACTGTCCAATTATTATAATCGTCTAAGGTATAGATTACTTCTACATTAAGAGTACCAGGAAAACCTTCTTCCAAATGTGGGCTTGTGTATGTTAAGACTAAACCTACATTATCATCATTGTAAAAAGGAACAGCACTAAATATTTTTTTATTAAAACCTTCTTCACCGCCGTGTAAATGATACCCTGCTGCTTTAGTAGATAGTTTATAGCTTACACCATCAATAACAACAGTATCACCAGCAATACGATTAGCGTAACGCCCCACCACTGATCCAAAATAAAACTTGTCGTTGAAATAATCTGATTGATTTTCATAGCCTAAAATTATATCTGATAAAATTCCATTTTTATCTTTTACAAATAAAGAAACTACTGTAGCCCCAAAATTAGAAACGATAAGCTTTGTGCCGTTCTTATTTTCTAATGTATGTAGTGTTACTATTTCACTTTTATGATAAATCGTTTCTACGCTTTCTGCTAAATGCGTTTCTATTGCTCTCTCTTCCATGCCGCTACTTTTAAATATATTTTTTTTCTGAAAATAAGGATGCATGAACAATTCATTACACCCTTTCTTAGCATGAAACAAGTTTTACCTATCTCTCCACTTAGTTACTCTTATTTTAAAAAGTCCTTCTAATGAACCAGCATTATAATTTTCTATTTGCGTATTTCCATTTGGTAGCAATGCATTGGATGCGAAAGACCCTCTTGTAATAAATATTTCTCCTATTTGCCAAGCTTGTGCACCAGGTGCAAAAGGCATTGAAATACAATAACAATTTTCTAAATCGGTACTTGGTGTAAGTTTATAATCTGTTGCTGTATTGCTCCAACCATTAAAGCCTCCAAAAATGTAAATATTATCTGTAGGAAAAGTAGTAGCAGGAGGTGTTTCTACTAAGAATGTAATTTGATTGGCTACAACGCATGATGGCTCAGGGCTGCAAACCAATATATCCATTGCATAAAAAGATTTTTTACCAACTTCCGCTCCTGCCAAATCTGTAGTGGTTACGGTTACTTTGTATATTTTACCTCTTAAAGATCTTGGTACATCAATTGGAATTTCGTTCATTACATGATAATCTTTTCTAAAAAAAGTAGTTATCGTTTTTGTATTTAATAATGAATCATTGGTAGATAAACGAATATCAATTTTAATAGATTGTAACCCGGCGGTAGCGCCTGTAGAACCATTTACACCTACAAATTTATTTACCAAACCAGCCTGTGTGAGAATGGTATCTACTAAGGTTAAATCTGCTTTGGAATTGCCAGGCTTAAAAAGTGTGAGCGAATTTGCTGTATCAAATGGTGGCTCTTCTTGTGAGTTTGTTTTTTTACAACCTATGAAAGTAAACATACTTACAAAAAGTATAGCTACCACATAAATTATTCTTTTGTTTTTTATTTGTTTCATGATTTTGTTTTTAAAATATTATTAATATCCAGGATTTTGAATGACTGCTCCACCACTAATGTCTATTTCGGACTGTGGCAATGGGTAGAGCATATAGGCATCTTTCCAAATTTTAGTAGGTACTGCATTATCTATTTTACCTATTCTTATCAATGCATTTTTTGTAGAGTCTATTCCCCATCGGTGCAAGTCAAATAAACGCCAGCCTTCCATTCCAAATTCTCTTCTTCTTTCTTGGCGAATGGCACTTAATAATTGATCAGCAGTATAGGCTGTGTAAGAAGCAGCAGTAGGTATTGTAAGCCCTCCTCTGTTTCTTATTTGTACTAATATTGATACAGCTTCTGAGGGTGCTGTGGCAGTAGGTGTAGCTGCAGCACACAGTGCTTCGGCCTTCATCATTAACACATCGGAGTAGCGAATAAGGACTCTGTTTATTGGTGCCACATCAGCCCTACCAGGTACACTTAATGGATTATTTAAACCAAGCAAAGTAAACTTTACAATACTTGCATTGGTAGGGTCGCCACAAGTAAATGTCACACCATCTACCACATCGCCATTTACAGCTGCTACATATTTTCTTCTTGTATCTGTAGCAGTAAAACTATTGTACAAATTACCAGAGGGTCTATTAAAACCAAACCCACCAAAACAAGCATTCATGGTATTTGATGCAGAGCTTCCATCATATCCATCGGCTCCCCAGCCTTCTACATTATTTACCGTAATTGCATTATTATTGTGTTGTACTTCTAAAATAGATTCTCTACCATTTAAATTTGTAACCCTGAAATTATCAAAGTAATCTGCATTAAAAGTGTACTCACCTAATGCTGCTAAATTGTTTGCGGCTGTAACAGACTCCGTAAACTTTTTTTGATATAGGTATGCTTTTACCAACATGCCATATGCAGTTCCTTTAGTCATACGACCAACCATTCCTTCAGAAACCGTAACTGATTTTTTTGGCAAGTCAACAATAGCTTCGTTTAAATCTTTTTCGATTTGTGCATATACTTGTGCAGCTGTAGAGCGAGGTAATCTAATGGTGGAGGCATCTTGTGGATTCAATGCATATGTAAACAACGGTACGCCACCATAATAATTTACCAACATAAAATAATAAATAGCTCTTAACGTTTTTGCTTCTGCTACAAATCTTTTCTTAGCTACATCGCTTATAGTTGTTTGAGGGTCGTTTAAAATTTTAATCATTAGGTTAGCTCTGTTAATACCATCATAATATCCTTTGTACATAATACTAAATGCAGGGCTTAGCGGAATAGCTCTCATATTTGTATATTCAGCCGCAATATTTATTTGCACATAATTTGTACCTGCTCCCACAGCATCATCTCGGCTAGCACCTAAATTATTATCATCTGTAGCACCATCACCTAAGCACCAAAACATTCTATCAAAAGTTTTGTCCCAACCAAGTGGATCGTAAACACCTACAATCCCTTCCAGTGCTCTTTTTTCTGTAGTAAAATATGTTTCTATTACTTCTTGCCCTATTGGCTTACGATCTAAAAAACTTTTTTTACAACTAAAGCCAATTACCAATACTAGCAAAAGTGAAGCCGTGTATAAAAATATTTTTTTCATATAATTTGTTTTCAATTTTATTAATTTAAAAAGTAAGATTCATACCAAACAACAACATTCTTGGTTGTGGAAAAACACCATTATCTACACCTATGCCCAAGTCTTTATTTTCGAATACAGAAAACCCAGTAGTATTTTGACCAACCTCAGGATCAAACCCTTTGTATTTTGTAAAAGTGTATAAATTGCTACCGCTCACATAAAGTCTTATCCTTTCAATATCTATTCTCTTCAAAATATTATTTGGTATTGTATAGCCAATTTGCACATTCTTTATTCTTGTAAAAGCACCATTTTGTAAAAAGAAATCAGACATACGGCTGTTCTGACTTGTTTGATTTGATTCATAAATAATTCTTGGAAAAGAATGTGCTTGTCCATCATTTACCCATCTGTCTTTTACTACTGCAAGTCTATTAATGCCATCTTTAAATCCATCATCACCAAGGGTAGCTTGTTGGTACAATTTATTAAAAATTTTATTTCCTCCTACTCCTTGTATGAGTACACTAAAGTCGAAATTTTTGTATGAACCTCCTACATTTAACCCATATGTGTAGGTTGGTGTCGGTTGTCCGATATAGGTACGATCATCAAAATCTATTTTACCATCTGCATTCAAATCTTTAAAACGAATATCGCCAGGCTTAGAACCGCCGCCTGCCAATTGGTCAACAGGTGCTTTATTTACTTCATCTTGATTTTGATAAATACCATCCGATACCCAACCATAAAAAGATGATATTGGTTGCCCTACGGCTATCCTAATATTATCCGTATTACTCAAACTTAAAAAAGGATTGTTACCAATATCTACAACCGTATTTTTATTGAAACTAATGTTTCCACTTACTTCATAATTAAAATCTTTTTTTGCTTTTGATTTGTACCCAAGTGCAACTTCTAAGCCTTTATTTATCACACCATCGCCAGGTATATTAGCTAAAGGTGGAGCTGAAGTACTACCAAAAATACTACGCAAACGCAGTGGCAACAACATATTTCGTGTTTTACGATTATATACATCAAGTGTTAAAGAAATTTTACCATCGAGCATGGTAGCATCTATACCTAAATCCGTTTGGTATATTTTTTCCCAAGTAGCTTCTACATTTGGATATTGACCAAGCGAAACTCCAGAAGCCGAAACTCCGCCACCAAATGGATAATTAGAATTTATTTTTATCAAAGAGAACCCTGAATAAGGTTTATTACCAATATTGCCAGAAAGTCCCCAACTGCCTCTTATACTTAAATCACTAAAAAACTTTACATCTTGAAAAAACTTCTCGTTTGTTAAACGCCACTTTGCAGAGAGTGCAGGAAAGTATGCCGTTTTATTTTTAGTTGCAAATGCCGGAGATGCCTTGTCAATACGATAAGCAGCACCCAAATAATAACGCTCTTTGTAATTATAACTTAGTCTGCTAAAATAAGATTCATACGCAAACTCTTGAGGGTATTGGACTGTAGATGAAGTACCCAAAGGATCTCCTAAACCTAAAATTTGAAAATTAGGGGTTTGATTAATAAAGCCAGCTTGAGAAACATTTGTACCACTGTTGCTTATACCTTGTGCTACATGCCCTACGTTAACCTCTATTGCATGCCCCTTTATCCAACGATTCCAATTAATATAGTTATCTAAATTCCAACTTATACCTGATGATGTTCCTTTAAAAATTTGTCCACGTGTTAAAGCACTAGCTTGCGTAGTAAAATATAAACTAGAGTTAAAAGATGAGTAGGTACCGTCAAATTTACCAGCTCCTAAAGTCGTATTAAAACTAAAGCCATAAGGTAATTTTATATTGGCATAAGCACTACCAAAGATATCGCTGTTCGCAAATTTAATATTCTCCCCTTCTATTCTACTTATTGGGTTTATAACATTGCCATACCAAAGTGGCTGTAAAGTAGGCGCTCTACCAGGTGTACCATCAGCTGCGTATTTTGGAATATCAGGCGATGCCATTAGTACTCCTTGCATAAGACCAGATGAAGCTGCATCGTTTGTTCCTGCCACAACAGTACGTTTGTTATCGGAATAGGATACATTTACACCAATACGTAACCAATCTTTTACTTGGTTATCTATATTTGCTCTAATATTATTTCTTTTAAAAGTGCTGTTTAAAATAATTCCTTTTTCATCTCTATTACCTACAGAAAAATAATAGGTTGTTTTACCAGAGCCTCCACTAAATCCTAAATTAGCATCTCTAAAAAATCCTGTTTGAAAAATTTCGTCCTGCCAATCCGTACCTTGCTTTGGTAGGTTAGCAATTCGAGCAGGCGTGCCCCATTCAGGGTTTAAAATTTGTTGTGTAGCTGTGGGGTTTTGTGCATTGTAGGTAGCATAATAATCATTGTTGAATTCTGCATGCTCTTGTATATTCAATACTTTCAAGCGTTTCCATGGTTGGTTTACTCCTGCATACAAATCAAGCGTTACTTTATTTTTATCTTTAGTACCACGCTTTGTTTTTACAACCACTACTCCATTGGCAGCACGAATACCATATATAGAGGTAGCCGCTGCATCTTTCAATACATCTATACTTTCTATATCAGATGGGTTAATAGAATTTATACCCACTCCTTGCGGCAAAACCAAATCATCTACCACAAAAAGTGGGTCATTAGAACTTGCATCACTTACAGTTGTATTTCCACGTATTCTTATATTAACTTTTCCGCCAGGGTCACCAGTGCTAGACGTGACTTCTAAGCCCGCAATACGACCAGCCAATGCCTGGTCAAAAGTAGCAACAGGAGCTTTGCGTAATGCCTCCCCTTTTACACTTCCAATAGCACTTGTAATATTTTTCCTTTTCTTTTCTCCAAAGCCAACCACTACTACATCAGAAAGGGTAGCGGTTTTAGTTTTTAATTTTACGGTTGCTGCTTCGCTTGCTTTAAGTTCGACTGTACCAAAGCCAACGGAAGAAAAAATCAATACATCATTTCCCGCTGCTTTGATAAAATAAATACCATTTTTGTTGGTAGCATTTAATTCTTTTTTACCTTTCACTTGTACACTTACA
>JANNVW010000011.1:0-2107 GCA_031408295.1 Ferruginibacter sp. | reverse complement strand
CGTACGCATGGCTTCCACGCCTTCCAGCATGGCATCATCCATATTAATGTCAATAATTTGTGCGCCGCCTTCTACTTGTTGGCGTGCCACCGAAAGCGCTTCTTCATACAAACCATCTTTTATAAGGCGTGCAAATTTTTTACTCCCCGTTACGTTTGTTCTTTCACCAACGTTTACAAAATTTGTTTCGGGGCGTACAATTAATGGTTCTAAACCGCTTAGTCTTAAGTATGGGTGTATTGTATTCATTTTCTTTTTTTGGTTACGAGCAGAAGTACCTTGATTGAACTTCAGTGGCGACGCTCCGTTCAAAATTTGTTTTTCAATTTGGCTTTTATCTACCGCTCTCTTGTATCAATTTTAATATTTGTTTTTCAGGAAAAAACACTTTGTACTTGCTTGCAAATATTTGTTTGTTCCCCTTTCCTAAAGTATATTTTATGGTACTCTCTTTTTTGTTTTTACAAAGTATTATTCCAATTGTTTTATTTTCTTCTCCGTCTTTTATTTCTTCATCATAATAATTTACATACATCTGCATTTGGCCTAGGTCTTTATGTTGCAGTGTTCCTATTTTTAAATCTATCAATACAAAACACCTTAAAATTCTGTTGTAAAAAACCAAATCAATGCTATAATCATCGCCATCCATTTTTATTCTTTTTTGTCTATCTACAAATAAAAAACCTTTGCCAAGTTCTAATAAAAACCCTTGTAACTTTTTTATGATAGCTTGTTCAAAATCATTCTCAGAATAAAAATCTTTTTCATGCAGGTCTAAAAACTCTAGTATGTATGGGTCTTTCACTGCATCTGAAGGCTTTTGTATTACTTGTCCTTTCTTTCCAAGTTCTTTTACTTTTGCTTTATCTCTACTTAGTGCAAGTCGTTCAAATAATGCACTTTCATATTGTCTTTGTAATTCTCGTTTACTCCAATTTTCAGTAACAGATTCTATTTCGTAAAACTTTCTTTCTATTTTATTTTCAATTTTAAGTAGCATTACATAATGCGTCCAAGAAAGTTTAAAAGGAGACAAACTCAATTTCCGAGCCAGTGGCTCGGATTTTACAATCGCTTCAGATTTCCGAGGCAGCGCCTCGGATTTTGCTTCTTTTTTCAATTTCCGAGCCAGTGGCTCGGATTTTTGATTTTTACTAATATGCTTTAAATAATCATCTTTATACACCGCATAAAACTTGCGCATATTTTCTAAATTATCTACTGAAAATCCTTTGCCTAATGCGGTTGTAAGTTTAGTAGATAAATTTATTAATGTTTCTTTTGCATAACCAGCTCTATTACTTCCTTGCTGTTCATGTTCTACAATTAATCTTCCTACATGAAAATAAGTTTCGGTAAGTGTAGTATTGGCAATAACATACAACTCACGCTTGCTTTGCTCTACAAGCGTTTTTATATTTTTAAAAAGTTGTATTGTTGTTATTTTACTCATGTTAATTTTGTGTTTTCAAAAATCCGAACCACTGGTTCAGATTTTCATATTTCCCAATTTCCGAGACACTGTCTCGGAAATTTATTTCTAACTTTCCACCAGTTCAGGCATTACCCTTGGTTTAAAATTTTTCACTGCATCTGCAATATGTTTTATATGCCCTGGTGTTGTACCGCAGCATCCTCCTACAATATTTAACCAACCTTCTTTTGCCCACTCTTCTATAATATGAGCCGTTTCGTGTGGTTGTTCATCGTATTCACCAAAAGCATTTGGCAAGCCCGCATTTGGATATGCAGAGGTGAAGCAACCAGCAATTTGCGAAAGCTCCTCCACATGTGGACGCATTTCTTGCGCACCCAAAGCACAGTTAAGCCCAACGCTTAATGGTGCTGCATGCATTACCGAAATGTAAAATGATTCTAACGTTTGTCCGCTTAAAGTTCTGCCACTTGCATCAGTTATTGTACCACTAATCATTATTGGCAACTCGGGCTTATTCTCCTTACGGAAATAATTTTTGGTAGCATAAATAGCTGCCTTTGCATTCAGCGTATCAAAAATTGTTTCTATCAAAATAATGTCCACGCCGCCATCTACCAATCCACTGATTTGTTCTGTATATGCTTCTGCTACTTCATCAAAAGTAAC
>JANNVW010000010.1:0-32944 GCA_031408295.1 Ferruginibacter sp. | reverse complement strand
CACCAAACAATTAACACCAAACAATTAACACCAAACAATTAACACCAAACAATTAACACCAAACAATTAACACCAAACAATTAACACCAAACAATTAACACCAAACAATTAACACCAAACAATTAACACCAAACAATTAACACCAAACAGTTAACACCAAACAATTTGCCTTATTCCCACTCAATCGTTGCTGGTGGTTTACTACTAATGTCATATACCACTCTGTTAATTCCCTTCACATTATTTATTATTTCATTACTCACATCCGCTAAAAAATCATATGGCAAATGCGCCCAGTCTGCCGTCATCCCATCTACAGACGTTACCGCACGTAGCGCAATTGTGTATTCATACGTACGCTCATCGCCCATAACACCTACACTTTTTACAGGCAATAATATTGTACCAGCTTGCCACACTTTATCGTATAAATTATGTTTGTGAAGCAGTTGGGTGTAAATGCTATCTGCCTCCTGCAATAACTGTACCTTTTCTTCAGTCACCTCTCCTAAAATTCTAATTCCTAGTCCTGGACCAGGAAAAGGATGTCTACCAAGTAGGTTTGCAGGTATGCCCAGCTCAGCTCCAATTTTTCTCACTTCATCTTTAAAAAGTGCCCTTAAAGGTTCTACAATTTTTAGGTTCATCTTTTCAGGCAGCCCACCCACATTGTGATGCGATTTTATGGTAATTGCCAAACCATTTACTGCAGCAGATTCTATCACATCTGGGTAAATAGTACCCTGCCCTAAATAAGTAATACCTGTAATTTTTTTTGCCTCTTGATCAAAAATATCAATAAAACTGCCGCCTATGGCTTTGCGTTTATCTTCAGGATCTATTTTGCCAGCAAGCTTTGTATAAAAATGTTCCGATGCATCTACGCCTGTTACATTCAGCCCAAGTTGTTTATAAATATCCAGCACTTCTTCAAATTCATTTTTGCGTAGCAAGCCATTGTTTACAAAAATGCCATACAAGTTTTCGCCAATAGCTTTGTGCAAAAGTGTCGCTGCTACTGTACTATCCACGCCACCACTCAAGCCCATTACCACTTTTTCATTGCCCAATTTTTCTTTTAGGCCAGCCACTGTTTCGGTTATAAAATGCTCTGCCGTCCAATCTTTTTTGCAACCACATATTTTTACCAAAAAGTTTTCTATCATTTTTTTTCCTTCGGTGCTGTGATAAACCTCTGGGTGAAACTGCAAACCAAATATGTTCTCATTATTAGCAAAAGCCGCTACAGGAATACTCTCTGTAGTGCCCAATAATTCAAAACCCGCTGGCAATTCTTTTATCGTATCGCTATGGCTCATCCATACTTGCGATGTTGCTGGCAAGCCTTCCATCACTAAATTTTCTTTTACAATATTTAACGATGCTCTGCCATATTCTCTCTTATTACTTTTAGCTACAAGCCCACCATACAATTTTGCCGTAAGTTGTGCGCCATAGCAAATGCCCAGCACGGGCACTTTTGCTGCAATATTTTTTATATCTACCTCGGGTGCATTTTCTTCATTTACACTACATGGCGAACCAGAAAGAATAACGCCTTTCAAAGCCTCATCAAAAACAATTTCTTTGTTAAACGGAATTATTTCGCAAAAAATATTGGCTTCTCTTACCACACGGGCTATTAGTTGTGTGTATTGTGAGCCAAAATCGAGTATTAATATTTTATCGTGCATATAGTTTGCAAATGTAATTTTTTTTCTTCACGCCTTAACTTAAAAAACGCCTTCCCGCCTCCTCGGCAAAAAATCATTGCCACAGAAGCCATAGAGGCCTAGATTTGGTTCTGTTTATATGCACACTTAAATATAGTAAACTTCTATCATAAACAAACGCTCTTTTCTCCTCTGTGCTCTTAGCCAAAAATCATTGCCATAGAAGCCACAGAGGCACAGTTTAGGCCCTTTTTAACGCACACCTAAAAAAACTATAGTAAACTTTAATGAACCACAAACGCTCTTTTTCTCCTTTGTACTCTTAGCCCCAAAATATTATCTTCCCATAAACTTTCACTAATCACTTCCACCATTAAAAAAAAATCTCGTATTTTTAATTGAAATAAAAATTATGAAGACAAAAGAAGATATAGTAGAAAATTGGCTACCACGTTACACGGGTCAAGCTTTAGAAAATTTTGGTGAGTACATTTTGCTTACCAATTTTAGCAATTATGTAAACATGTTTGCCCAATGGCACAATGTAGAAATTATAGGGCAAGATAGACCCATGCAATGTGCCACTTCCGATAATATTAGCATTATCAATTTTGGTATGGGTAGCCCAGGTGCCGCTACCATTATGGATTTACTAACGGCTATAAAACCCAAAGCAGTATTGTTTTTGGGCAAGTGCGGCGGCTTAAAAAAACGTAATAAAATTGGAGATTTAATTTTGCCCATTGCAGCAATAAGAGGCGAGGGTACAAGCAACGATTATTTCCCTGCCGAAGTGCCGGCGCTACCTGCGTTTGCGCTGCAAAAAGCCATATCTACCACTATAAGAGATTACGAAAAAGATTATTGGACGGGCACTTGCTATACCACCAACCGACGTGTGTGGGAGCACGATGAAGTGTTTAAAGAATACCTCACCAAAGTGCGTGCTTACGCCATAGATATGGAAACTGCGACCATTTTTACGGTAGGATTTTACAACAAAATTCCCACCGGCGCATTGCTACTCGTAAGCGATAGCCCAATGGTACCCGAAGGCGTAAAAACAGAAGCCAGCGACAAAGCCGTTACCACACAATTTGTAGAAGACCATCTTAAAATCGGTATCGATTCTCTAAAACAATTAATAAACCGTGGCTTGACGGTGACTCATTTGCAGTTTTAAATTTTACCGCAGAGAAAAGAGTTTGATGAGTTTTCGCAGAGATTTTTGTGGAGAATGGACTAAGAAGTTTTTATGAACATCTGTTCGGCCTATCCCGCATTTATTGCGGGAGCTATTCGCTGCAATCTTTTTTTCTCCCGCCAATGCGGGATCAAAAAAGTATTTTCGCTGCTATCCCGCCTAGGCTCAGCAGCTAATCTTTTTTCATCTTTTATTAATGAAGTAGATTGTGCAATAGATAATTAATTATGAAAATTAAATATCCCAAAAGAAGTTTTGATTTTAGCATATCTATAAATTTTCAGCTGTTCGGAATTCCTCCAAGCAATTGAAATAATTCTCAAATAATCTAAACATAACCCTGAAAGGATTCAATATTCATAACAGAATTATTTTATACTGAAGAATAATTAGCATAAAAAAATGGTAATAATTCCGTAATATTTAACTAACAAATCGGTAACATACAAAACACAATATTTGCTCATAAACATTTTTATTATGAACAAATTTTTGTTACCTATTTGTATATTATTCTTTTTAAGTTGTAAAAAAAACAAAACAGATACTACACCCATCCTTACAGAAGATGCATCTACGTTTAAAGAAATAGCATCTTTAACTATTGGTGGCTTAGGTGCAGCAGAAATTTCTACATACGACCCACTTACAAAAAGATTATTTACCGTAAACAATAGTACGACCAACCAAATAGATGTAATAGATTTTGCTAACCCCGCAAGTCCACAAAAAATTGCCATCATTAATTTGACAAACTATGGAGGTGCAGTAAATAGTTTAGATGTACGTGATGGAAAACTCGCAGCTGCATTAGAAGCAAGTAATAAGCAAGCCGCTGGAAAAGTAGTGGTTTTTAATACCGCAACTTATGCAGAAATAAAAGTAATAACCGTTGGTGCATTGCCAGACATGATTACTTACAGTCCTGATGGTAATTTTATATTGACTGCCAATGAAGCAGAACCTAGTGCAGATTATACAAACGACCCAGCAGGTACTGTTTCCATCATTATGGTTAATCAAAATTATGCGGTTACCACCATAGATTTTTCTGCTTTTCTTTCTCAACAAAATACACTTATGAGTAATGGCTTGCGCATTTTTAGCCCTACCAATAATTTTGTAAATGATATAGAGCCTGAGTATATAACCGTAGCCGAAGATTCTAAAACGGCGTGGGTAACCTTGCAAGAAAACAATGCTATTGCGGTATTAGATTTAACCACAAAAACATTTACAAAAATACTTCCACTAGGTTTTAAAGATTACAATGCAGCAGATAATAAAATAGATGTAAGTGATTTAGATAATGCTAAAACCCTTGCCAATTGGCAGCTGAAGGGCATGTACCAACCAGATGCCATTGCTGTTTTAAACAATAATGGTGTGCCATATTTGTTTACCGCAAATGAAGGAGATGCTAGAGAATATACTGCTTTTAGTGAAGTAAAAAGAGTAAAAACGTTAAACCTAGATGCTACTGTTTTTCCAAATGCTGCTACATTAAAACTAGACCCACAAATGGGTAGATTAAACGTAACCAACAAATTGGGCGATACAGATAATGATGGAGATATGGATGTTTTATATTCTTTTGGCGCTCGTTCATTTAGTGTTTGGAATGGCCTTACAGGAAGCTTGGTATATGATAGTAAAAACGAATTGGATGCAAAAGCCATTGCAGAAAATGTATACGACGATGCAAGAAGTGATGATAAGGGCGCAGAACCAGAAGGCATAACCATAGGTAAGGTGGGCAATAAAACAATTGCATTTATTGGGCTTGAAAGAGTAGATGCAGTTGCCTTATATGATGTAACAATACCTACAAATCCTATATTTATAAAAATGCTAAAATGTGGCGATGCACCAGAAGGTGTTTTATTTATACCTGCTAGCAAAAGCCCAACCAACGAAAGTTTATTGGTAGTAAGTAGCGAGAATGATGGTGTTATAAAAGTGTATAAAGCGGATAAGCTTTAAGTAATAATTTATATATTTTGCCATTGGATAATCAGAAATCCAATGGTAAAATATTTTTATTATTCACAACTTCTTTTTATACTTCCTACTTTTTTCCTTCCTCAAAAAAATAACTTTTTCTCCATCCCATGTATAAATTTCTGTGTGTTCCGTTACATTAAATACTTCCCCATTTTCATCAGTACTTTCAGCTTCTTCAATTTGTTTTATTATCAAATTAGGCTTTCCTCCTTTTTCTTTTGGAAAAATAAAATTTTCAGTGTGGTAAAAAACACCTCCATCACCAACTGTATATTTTTCCGGGAGTAATATTAATTTATTACCATTCCAACCAAAATAATAAAATAAGGATGGGATACCGCAAGCTTCTCCATTAAAACTAATTCTATAAATATCTTGCAAATTTTTTAAACCCAAATCTCCTATTGCTTTTCCATTAAAGTAAGCACTCTCTGTAATGTTTTTTTGAATTGTTTTTTGGTCTAAAACAAAGTTATTAGCATCTAATATTTTTACACTAATTGAAAAATATGGTATTTCATTTCCATTCTCTTTTTTCGTTTCTATTTTATCAATAGAAGTTAAATAAATGTTCTCATCTTTCTTTGTAAATCCTACTGCTAAAAATCCTTTCCATAAAAACCCTTTAGATAAAATGCCAGCATTGTTTTTATATTCAATTTCTACCCAAGACACATTAATGCCTTTAATATTCAAATCATTCGTAGTAGATTTTGTGACTTTTATTTCTTTCCCAACTTGGAGTGAATCTAATAAAATTGCGGTAAACGAGGGGTTTTCTCTTACATAACAATTGTTTGCTGCTATCATAGCTTCATAATTTTCTCCGCCATTCCAATAATAATTATGGTAACTATTTTCTTGAGAAAAAGATTGTAATGCTGAAATAGCAAAAAGGAATATTAAAATATATTTCATGGGTTCATTTGTAATAATGATGTTACAAAATTACACAACAATAATCAAATTTAAAGTCAGGTCTTATTTTACTATTTCATTTGATTAATCAATCAAACTTATAGCAAAATATCTGCTATGCTAGCAATATTTGAAAATGTAAACTACTGAAGTTTTGTAAAATAACGGAGTTGTTTTGCTATGTACCAATGTGGTTAGCATTTAATGAGACAAAAGATATTGTAAAGAATTGTAGTAAATTTGAAATGTAAAATTTGCAAGAAAGCACACTACGTAAAAGACCAAAAAAGATTTATATGAATTCCAAGGTTGATGAATTTTTAGGCAAAGCCAAAAAATGGCAAGAGGAATTAGCTTTATTGAGAATGATTATTCTTGATTGTATGCTTATAGAAGAGTTTAAATGGGGGCAACCTTGCTATACTTTTGAAAATAGTAATATTGTTTTGATACACGGCTTTAAAGAATACTGTGCTATAATGTTTTTTAAAGGGGCTTTGTTAAGCGATGAAAAAGGAATTCTTATACAACAAACAGAGAATGTACAATCATTACGACAGATTAGATTTACCAATGTAAAAGAAATACCAAAAATGAAAGCTATTTTGAAAACCTATATTTTTGAATCAATTGAAGTAGAAAAAGCAGGCTTAAAAGTAGAAATGATAAAGAGCACTAAACTTATATTCCCAAAAGAATTTGAACAGGCTTTAGTTAAAAATACTTCATTAAAAAAGGCTTTTGAGGGACTTACACCTGGTAGACAAAGAGCGTACAATCTATATTTTTCTGCTCCCAAGCAATCTAAAACTATAGAAACAAGAATTGAAAAATACACACAACAAATCCTAAAAGGAAAAGGATTAAATGATTGTACTTGCGGTCTATCTCAAAAAATGCCCTACTGCGATGGTTCGCATAAGCAACTTAAATAAGAAATGGTTGTAATAGTTATGATGAGATAAATATTAATAATTTGTAATTTAGTACGCAAACTAAACTTCTATTCCGATAATTATCGGAACTAAACTCCAAAGTTGTAGCATAACAAAATCTTACAAATTATTAAACGATTAATAAAAACTTTTTAAAATGATACATGAAGCAGTTCAATTTATTGATAGTAATCTTAATGATTTTTTGAAAGCTCAATTTAGTATTGATGAAAACACAACGATTGCCAACAATCTAGTAGATATAGATGGCAAAGCCTTTCCAGAAAATATAAATAAAGTAGTGCTTACACTTTTCAATTTATATCAGGAAAATTTTTTAAAAAATGTCGAAGAACCAGATAAAATAAACCAAAATAGGAAAAAAAACTTTTCTTTTTATCTTTTGCTCTCATCAAATTTTATTGACTATTCAGTGGCGTTACAATTTCTTAATACTGCACATTCCTATTTAGAGGCAAATGTTATTTTTAATGAAGCAACATCACCCAATTTTCCGTTAGGATTATCTAACATAGAATTGTACTTGCACAATACAACCTTTGAGGAGTTGTATTATATATGGACAACGCTAGGTGCAAAATATGTACCTTCTGCTGTGTATAAAGTAAGAATAATGGATACATAATATCTTTATCTATACATTAGAAATCTCATTTATTTTTGTAATACTAAAAAAGTCCCTAGAAAGGGACTTTTTACTTCGTTTGTGACTAAGGGATAATAACACTTTTATTACTGGTCTTGACACTCGATATTGGATTTTAAAGCTGTTGGTTTTTTCTTGAGATATTGGATATTAAATCTCTTTTTTGTTAATACAAAGATCTGAGCTTTCAAATTACTATTATGTAGTTTGTTGTTTTATAGTTAGCTAGAATTTGTACTACATATTGTAAGAAAATCTGTAATTGTAACATTTATAAAATATAATTAGTCCAAAAAATCTGTGTAAATCTGCTTAATCTGCGAGCAAAAGTGTTGGACTAAGTTTTTAATATATTTGGTATTATATAAAATCAACCCAGCTGTTTTTTAAAAAATTATTAAAAATAAACTTTCTGAGTAATTGTGGAGATAATTTAACTAAACGCTGGTAAAGTAAATTCTTACACTTTGTTAATAATCAGCAACTATTATTTTTATTATAACACACTATTGCAGTTATTTTTTCGTTACCATACTGATATTTTAAAATTTTCATGACAAATATTTCATTTTTTTTTAATTCGTTATACGAATCAGGGGTATCTAAGGTTACAAGCGAAGAAGATAAGCTAAAGACTAAATACCTCAACCAAGGGATGATATGGGGAACAATAATGTTTATACCCAATTTAATCTTTGAAGCAGTTATTGGTTTTTTACCCGCTACTATTTTAAATTTAACTTTTGTAGTATGCGCAATAATTTGCTTTTTTATTAATAGACAAGGCAGATGCAATCTTGCCCGAAATTTTACTTTTATAGGGTTAGATTTGATATTGTTAACGGCTAGTATTACTGAGGGTACAAGAACAGGCAATTATTTAATTTATTCTGCTTTAATCCTATTATTTCCAATATTAATAAAATTAAAAGATAAAGTAAGAGAAGTAGCCCTTATTTTCTTTTTTACAATACTATGTTTAGTTGTTTCAGTAGTTGCATGTCCTACTGTTGGTTATTTTGATGGCTTAAGTGAACAGGATGCAGCACTAATGTTTAAAGGTAGTTTTTTAGTGTCATTTGGTCTTACAATAGTGCTAGCTTACATCATTTTTTTAATAACCCAAAAGCGAGAAGTAGAACTTATTAATGCAAGAGTACTTGCTGAAAAAAGTGCAAAAATAAAATTGCAATTTTTATCAAATATGAGTCATGAGTTAAGAACGCCGTTAAATGGAATAATAGGCTCTACAAATTTGCTAAAACTAGAAGAACACACATTGCAACAAAAAGAGCAGTTAGCGTTATTGGATTATTCATCGCAGCACATGCTGCATTTGGTAAATGATGTACTTGACTTTAGTAAAATTGAATCTGGTAAAATACAATTAGAAAATCGACATTTTAGTTTGCAAACTTTTGTGGAAAATTTATACAACTCTTTTGCACCGCAGTTTGAACAAAAAAACTTGTACTTTAAGTTAATACATAACGATGCAAATTTAAATTACAATATAGATAGCGATGATATTCGGTTAGGGCAAATACTAAACAATTTGCTATCTAATGCGCTAAAGTTTACCCACGCTGGTGGGGTTAGTTTTGGTATTAGCACTACATTGCTTGCAAACGAAAAAATACAAATAAAGTTTGATGTAATAGATACTGGTATTGGTATAAAAAAGCAGAGCATCGATAATATCTTTGACAGTTTTGTACAAGGGGATTTAGATACTACACGCAAGTATGGTGGTACTGGCTTAGGGTTAACAATAAGTAGAAAATTGGCAGAGGTTTTTGATACCACACTATTTGTGGAAAGCGAGCCTGATAAAGGAAGTCATTTCTTTCTCACTCCTATCTTTAAAATAACGGAAAGTATGGTAGGGCCACTAGAAGAAAGTGAGGTTGTAATGAAGAGTTTGAAAGGTATGAACATATTGATAGCAGAAGACAATAAAATAAATATGCTTATAGCTCGCAAATTTTTATTGAAATGGGAAGTAAATTTAACAGAAGCTAATAACGGTAAAGAAGCGATAGAACTTTGTAGGCATACAAGATTTGACCTCCTACTATTGGATTTAGAAATGCCTGAAGCAGATGGGTACACGGCTTTAGCAGAAATAAGAAAACTTTATCCAGCAATTCCTGCGCTTGCTTTTACTGCCGCTGTTTTTGAAAATATAAAAGATTCGTTGCTGCAAAAAGGCTTTAATGATTATATTCTTAAACCATTTGCCCCAAAGGAATTAAATGAAAAGTTGTTTTTACAAAAACAATTAATAAACCTAGTTTAATCTTGTTTAATGGTAGTAGTTCTCCTTTAGAACTTATGTATTGTAAGTTTGATGCCAAATTATAATCGTTACGATTTTTTTTAATTGGAAGGGAAATATAAAAAAATTTTGTCAGTGTCATCCTATATTTAATTTTGCACTGTTGGTTCTATAATAGTCAAAAAAGCACTTGGTATATGTGTAACCTTCCTTACTTCATAATCAAAACATACCATACCCGTTTTTGCATTAGCAACTAATATTTTTTTATCATTTCGAGTAGTGGTTATTTCGTAAAATATTTCAAAACTTATTTTTGTTATTTCTCCAATATAAATGGGCACGTTTAATATATCTCCATAAAAAGACTCAGCTTTGTATTCTACAGCTAAGTCTGCCATTATAAGTGCAGCTCCGCCAATGTTTAGTTCTGTATAATTATTTGCTGCGAGCCATTGCATGCGTGCCTCATGTACTATACTCACAAGCGCATCATTACCTACGTGATTGCCATAATTTATATCAGTAATTCTTACAGGTATATCTGTTGCAAAAATTTTATTTTGTGGTATATCTAATTTAACTCTTGCCATGGTAGTTGTTTAAAAAGTCTATCAATTTTGCCAATGCTTTTTTGCGGTGACTGTATATATTTTTTTCTTCCATTTCCATTTGGGCAAATGTTTTTGTACTACCATCTGGTACAAAAATAGCATCGTATCCAAAACCCATTTCGCCTATTTCCTCTTGTATTATTTTCCCTGTACAAATGCCTGTAAACTGATATTCCACATCATCTAGCATTAAGGAAATAACGGTTTTAAATTGTGCAGCTCTTTCATTTATTTGTTGCATGTTTTTTAGCAACAATGAAATATTTTTTTTGCCCTCAGAAGGTTCACCTGCATAGCGTGCGCTGCGTACGCCTGGTTCTCCATTCAATGCAGCTACTTCTAGTCCTGTATCTTCGCTAAAACAATTTTGTTTTGTGAGGCTGTGTATTACGGTTGATTTTTCTGTTGCATTCTCTTCTAGCGTACTGTGTGGCTCGGGTATATCAATATCTATTCCTGCTTCTTTTAAAGTTATCATTTCTAAACCTTCGGATAAAGCAGATTTTATTTCAGCTACTTTGTTTTGGTTGTTGGTGGCAAATATTAGTTTCATTTTTATTGTTTTAGAAGTTGCTTCGCAACTTTTTTATAGCCACAGATTCACTGCTTAAAAATTGCTTCGCAATTTACTTGTAATCAAATACTAGTAAGAGACACAAAAAATGGAGTTGTAAAAATCGCTTTAGCAATTTCAAAACTGTGAATCTGTGGCTAATGTTTTCATTTTTTGCCGAAGAGTAGACAAGTCGTTTTTTGGGAAAAGAGGTCGGGGTTTATTTTGCTTCGCAAAATGATAAGATACAAAACTCTATTATAACTCGTAACCCTTAACCCGCCAACTCGTAACTCACAAACCTTGAACTTTCAACCCTTCAAACAACCTTCAACAATCTTCAACTTCTCCTAAATTCCAAACATAACCTTCAGCACCATCCACAATTTTTTCTTCTCCTCTTTATCGCTAGATAATTTTTCTAAAGAAGGCGCACATAAATATTGCTGATTATTATATGCCTGTATTTTGTACTGTGGTATTTGCACAGGAAAATTTAATAGCTGCGGTTCTGTTCCTAAAAAAATAATTTTGCATGGTTCAAATTGAGCATTCAAATTTTCATAAACCACATCAGCATTATTACCCGCATTTACCAATGCTACATCTTGCATAGAAACAGCACATGCATTCAATATATTCATTAAAAAACTCAATTCATCATCCCCCAAAAAAGCATGTTCTTCTTCATATACAAGTATCAAAATATTTTTAGCATTTTTACCCAAATATTTAATGCTTTCAAAATTTCCTTTTTTAGTAACATCCATATTTTCTGAAACATGCAAATTCTCATCCTTCGCTATTTTTGCATTGCCTATTGATACTGAGCTTATACCATCATCAATCAAACTGTTTTCGTACAGTTTTTTTACTAAAAAAGGCGACAATTTTATATCATCTAAACTCATAAAAAGGTAGTTTGAAAGTAATTTTTCGTTTCTTTGTAGCTAAATTAATCAAAATGGTTTCAGTAACTGATTTTAATATTACAAAGATAGAAAGGAGCAAACTAAACGACATCAATTTAGAGAATATTCCCTTTGGGAAATATTTTACAGATTATATGCTAGAGGTGGACTTTGAAGATGGCGAATGGAAAACACCTGAAATAAAACCATATCAACCTTTATTATTAGAACCATCATTGGCAGCAATACATTATGGGCAAGCTATTTTTGAAGGCATAAAAGCGTATAAAAATCCCGCAGGAGAAGAATATATATTTCGCCCACAAGATAATTTTAATAGATTTAATATATCTGCAGAGCGTATGCAAATGCCAACCGTACCCGAAGAAATTTTTATGGATGGTATGAGGCAGCTTATAAAATTAGACAGTAATTGGATTCCTGCAAAAGAAGACCACTCTTTATATATACGTCCATTTATGTTTAGCACCGATGAAACCATTGGTGTAAAACCAAGTGAGAAATATAAATTTATGATTATCCTTAGCCCAACGGGGCCATATTATGCAACGCCTATGCGGATATATGTAGAGGAGCAATATGTGCGTGCAGTGCCCGGTGGTATTGGGTATGCAAAGGCAGCGGGCAATTATGGTGGCGCAATGTATGCAACCGCACAAGCAAAATTAAAAGGCTACGACCAAGTGCTTTGGACAGATGCTTACGAGCATAAATACGTACAAGAATGCGGTACAATGAATGTAATGTTCATCATTGGCAACAAAGCCATCACACCCGATTTAGACGAAGGCACTATCTTAAAAGGCGTAACAAGGGATAGCGTAATTACCATTTTAAAGGAAATGGGATTAACGGTAGAGGAACGTGCATTAAATATAGATGAAGTAATTGAAGCCCACAAGGCAGGCACTTTGAAAGAAGTATTTGGTATGGGTACGGCTGCTACAATTTCGCTTATAAAAGAATTGCGTTATAAAGAATATGACATGGTTTTTGATGTAGAAACTTGGACAGTTGCACCAAAAGTAAAAGCAACCTTAAACGATATACGTTATGGTAAAACTGCCGATACACATGGGTGGATGATGAAATTGTAAAGTTGATATTCGCTTTTTTATGAATAATTTAAAAAAATAGCGACCTTAAATTAATTGAAAATTTTGCCAATCTATTTTAGGACGGTGCGGCTTTTGATGGGTTACAATTATTCTATCATCTCCTACACAAAAAGTTGCCAAGTCTTTTAAATAAAGAAAAATTGTTGAGCATGGTTATTAATGCGTAGGGGCGCTTTTGTGTGTACTGGCGTACTTTCTTGTTTTATGTACAGCTCATTTGAGCTAGCTAAAACCGAACTATCACAGTTGTTTCCAGTGTTAATCGGTTTTTTATCTATTATTCTTCTGTCGTATTTTATTATAAAATTGCCATTAAAAAAATATGATATTAGACAAGAGAATAAATACTTTCTATTTCTGTTGCATTTTTTCCTCATACTCTTTTTGCAAGTCGTTTATTGCTGCATCATAACCTGCTTGATCTATAAAAGCTGCGGGGTTGTATGCATCGTCAGGTTTATGTTTGGTATGTAATTTAAACTGGCTTGCATGCGAAGCTAGCCATATATCAAACGAGATGTTTTTCATTGCCTTTAATGTATAAGCATAATCAGATGCTATTGTAGTGTAACTTGGGATAGCCATAAAAGAGCTGTCTGTAACAATGGTAGGCATGTTAGCAATAAGTACTTTGTAACTTTTTTGTTCATCGGTTACAGTAAACAAAAAACTACACGAACCTTTAGTATGGCCCGGGTGGTGCAACATTACCAGTTGCATATTACCCAGCTTAATTGTATCATTATTTTGCAACAAGCGGTTAGGTGTAAGTGGCACAAAAGTACTGTTATTGCCCCCCAATGCATAATCACTGCTGCCGCCACTTATTACTTCGGTAGCGTCTTTTTCATTTACCATCAGTTTTGCTTTGGTTTGTTTTTTAATAGCTGCCATTGCACCCAGGTGGTCGTAATGCGCCTGTGTGTTTAATAATATTTTTATACGCCTAAACTTAAAGCCCAGTGCTTTTACATTATCTTTTATTTGTTGTTCCGAAGCTGCAAGACCAGTATTGATTAATATATTTCCCTTTCGAGTGGTAATAAGATAACAGGCCAAATCGTAAGTGCCTACATAATACAAATTGCCCGCAATGCGAAATGGCGGATATGGTTTGCTCCATTCTTCCTTAGTATTTTTTGGCTCTTGCACTACTTGTGCTATAGTGGTTGTTGCTATTGCTAATGAAAAAGTAGCAAGCAAAATATTTTTTTGTAAGAAGCTGAACATAAATAAATGGTGTAACAAAATGGAATAATTAAAGATATTGGCTTTTTCTGATGATTAGAAAAATATAATTATTAAGATGTCCAATTTAATTCTGCAATAATATATTTAAACCGACAAGTTTGTATTACAGCCTGATCTGCATATTCTTTTGTCTGCTTTACTAATAAATTCACTTTTGTCTTTTAATCTTTTATAGCGCTTTTCTGTACATGCCCTTTTCAATATTGCCCACACATTTTCTGTTGGGTTAAGCGCTTGGCTACATGGAGCTAGAAAGATTAGGCCAATATTATCAGGCATAGTTAATGATTTAGCTTTGTGAAAAGTAATATTGTCCAATATCATTATTTTAAATTCGTTAGAAAGTTGTAATGAGAACAGGTCTAAAAATAGCAGGAAATTATCTGCGTTGGAATTCGCCATATATGTCTGACACATATTAAACCAATCAATATCAATAATAAACCTCATTTGTGTTAATTGCTGTATTAGCGTCTAAAAAAAACTAAGAAGTAGTTTTAAAACTTTGCTTTTAGGCAACTTCTTAAATTTTATTTTTTTGCTTTCACAAAAACATACTATTTTGTTTGTTCAATTTATTTACATGAAAAAAATAATTTCTACATCTGTAATTTTATTCGTTGCTGCCCATTTATTTGCCCAACAAACAAACTTGTATCCTACCAACTGGTGGGTGGGTATGAAATGGAGTAAAGTACAAATACTAGTATACAACCATAACAAAAATTTTAAAGCAGCTGACGTAAAAATTAATTATGCTGGGGTAGTTTTAAATAAAGTAACAAAGCTAGAGAATGAGAAGTACTTAGCAGTAGATGTAACTGTTTCCCCAACCGCTAAAGCGGGGAATGTACCAGTGGTAATATTGAATGGTAAAGAAACAGAGACGGTGCTTTGGCCATTGGCAGAAAGAAGAAAAGGAAATGGAAAACAGTTTGCACAAGGTGTAACCTCGAGCGATTTAGTTTATCTATTAATACCAGATAGGTTTTGCAATGCAGAGGAAATCAACGACAGAATACCAAGGTTGAGAGACCAAACTTTAAATAGAGACTCCTTCTTTTTGCGCCATGGCGGCGACTTACAAGGTGTAAATAGCAAACTAGATTATTTAAAAGACCTAGGTGTAACTACATTGTGGATGACACCTGTTTTGCTAAATGATATGCCCAATAGAACAGAGCATGGCTATGCCATTACCAATCATTACAAAGTAGATGAAAGAATAGGAGGTGCTACTGAATATAAAAAATTGGGTAATGAGTTGCACAAGAGAGGTATGAAATTAATACAAGATGCAGTATACAATCATGTAGGGTTACAACATTTTACTATACAAGATATGCCAATGAAAAGTTGGGTGCATCAGTGGCCTACTTTTACACAAACTACTTATAAAGACCAACCCCTATTTGATATTTATGCTGCCCCATCAGATAACAAAAAAGTAATAGATGGATGGTTTACTACAGAAATGCCAGATCTAAATCATAACAACCCTTACGTTGCTAATTTTTTAATACAGCATGCATTGTGGAGTGTAGAAGAGTTTGCAATAGATGGATGGAGAATAGATACCTATTTGTACAATGATTTACCATTTATGAATAGATGCAATAAGGCAATAATGGATGATTACCCCGCTATATCATTATTTGGTGAAACATGGGTACATGGCGTACCAAACCAAAGTTATTTTTGTGAGAATAATGTGAATGGAGTATTTAAAAGTAACCTGCCAAACACTACCGATTTTCAAACATTATTTTATGGTATACAACCTGCTCTCAACGAAAAATTTGGCTGGACAGATGGTGTTATGAAATTGTACACCACTACATCACAAGATTTTTTGTATAAAAATCCAATGGGGCAAGTTAACTTTTTAGATAACCACGATTTGCCCAGATTTTATTCTGTTGTAAACGAAAATATTGCAAAATATAAAATGGCATTGGGCTGGTTACTTACGTTTAGGGGGATACCGCAGTTGTATTATGGAGATGAAATATTGATGACAGGATTTACAAATCCTGATGGACTTGTGCGGCTAGATTTTATGGGAGGATGGAAAGGAGATAAGGTAGATAAATTTACCTCCGCTGGTAGAACAGAAAAAGAAAATGATGTATTTAATTATTTAAAAGCACTTGCAAATTTTAGGCTAAAATCATCAGCAATAAAAACAGGAAAGCTGATGCAGTATTTACCTGTAAAAGGGTTGTATACTTATTTTAGGTATGATGCAAAAGAAACAATAATGTGCGTAATGAATACTGGCGAAGAAGAGCAAGAAATAAATGCACAAAATAATTACGCAGAAATGGTAAAGGGATTTAAAAGTATGACAGATATATTAACAGGAACGAAAGTGGACTTTATTACAAAAATAAAACCCATGGAAATACGAATTTTTTCCTTATCGAAATAATGGTTTAAATGCTGGTTAAATTGGGATGCCAACTTTCAAAATCGTAGTATCAAATTGGTATTATTTATTAAAAGGTTGGCATCAGTAGCGAAAATTTTAAATGCAATCTTATACCAATTATAAATAATAGAAAGTACAAAGAAGAAATATTGTTAGGGTGAGGCACTCATAAAATAAATTTTAAGCTCTTTGCAAATGACAATGAGTTAAAGACCTGTCAAAGTGAGCTTGTCGAACTTGGTGCTAGCGTAGTAAGCACCGCCTTCGATAAGCTCTGGCTGACTACTTTTATAATTTAATGGACTAGTTAAAATTTATAATTGGTATTATTTTTTTGCAACAGTAGAATTTCGCACTATCAAAGTAGATTTTAAAATAGTGTTTATTTTAGATTCAGGTATGTCGGTCTTGTCTATTAGTTTAAACAATACACTGGCTGCCTCTCTACCAATTTCGTAAGCTGGCTGTGTAATAGTTGTCAATGCTGGGTTTAAGATAACTGCTGTATTCAAATTAGAGTAACTTATTACCTTAATATCTTTAGGTATTTTCAAATGTATAGCCTCACATATTTCATAACTTGCAATAGCCAATTCCTCTACACATGCAAAAAGTGCATCTACTTTTTTTGCAGAGGTTAGCAGCTTTGTAATAATATTTTTATTTGTTTTAGCATCACTACCACAATATACAATTAGGGATTTGTCTATTTTAATTTTATGTTTGTTTAGTGCTGCAAGGTACCCCTCTAGTCTATTATTACTAATTGTTAGAATTTTAGAAATAGCTAAAAAAGCTATTTGTTTGCATCCAGCGTTTATTAAATGTTCTGTGCCAGTAAATGCGCTTTGGTAATCATCTGTTGTAACTTTTGGCGCATCAATATTTTCCGCTACCCTATCAAAAAAAACAAGCGGAATATTATTGTTTTTTAATGCAAGTAAATGTGCGGTTTCTTTGGTTTGTCTCGAGAGCGAAATCATTATACCATCTACTCTTCCATTTAAAAGATGTTTGGCAACTGATATTTCTTTTTGTACATCTTCATGTGTTTGGTAAATGAGTACATGGTAATCTTTACCCTGCGCAAATGACTCTGCACCGTTAATAGCTTGCGAAAAAAAGTTGTTGGCAATTTCTGGAATAATTACCGCAATAGTCTTGCTTTGTTGATTGCGCAAGTTGCTTGCAAAAGGGTTTGCATGATAGTTTAACTCTTTAGCCTTTGCTTTTACTTTTTTCTTTGTAGCAGCACTTATTTCGGGACTATCTCTAAGTGCTTTAGAAACAGTTGAAATAGATAAATGTAATTTTTTAGAAAGTTCTTTTAAATTCATGACTAACTGCAATGTTATGTTTTTTTAACGACTATTTATTATTTTAGATATACAAAACAACATTGGGGCATTTGTATTTCTGCTTTTTTCATTTCTTTATTTTAATTCTAAAACTGATAAAATATCTGTAACTACTTGCTAAGAAAAAATTCAAAATAAATAACTGAAGCCTACATTTTTTATGAAGTGTACAAACTTTATTTTTAAAAATTATTTTTTAAACCTACTTTTTAAAAATTTCGTAAATTTTCATTGGTTAAATGAGCAAAAAGTGGAAAAGTGTATATTTTTTTACTTTTTTTGTTCAGATTGAAAAAATAAAAAATGTCTTTTTTTTTATTTTTTTAATTCATAATCAGTTATTTAGTACTTTATAAAATAATTTTTTAAGTTACGAAAACGTTTGCATAGAAATTATCCTTTAATTTCACTTTTTATTAACGAAAGCTTGTCTTTAAATAGACAGTTTGTTCAAATTATTTAAGTACAAAAACAAAATGTTCATTTATGAAAATTCGCTTAAAACTGATTCTAAAGATTTGCGCTATGCTAATCTTTGCTGGAATCTCTACTACCAGCTTTGCACAAAATAGTGTGAGTGGTGTTGTTATAGATTCCAAAGATGGTACACCTGCTGTAGGTGTAACTGTTACAGCAAAAGGAACTAAAACTGCCACTAAAACGGATGCCGCTGGTGTTTACAAAATTATGGCAGCACCTAATGCTACCTTAATTTTTTCTTCTGTTTCCTACACAAGAGCAGAAGTAGCTATAGATGGTAGATCTTCTGTAGACTTATCTATTGCTCCGAGTAATACTAGTTTAGGAGAGGTAGTTGTTGTTGGTTATGGTACGCAGCAAAGAAAGTACATGACTGGTTCTGTATCAAAGGTAGATTCTAAAGCCTTTACCAGCACCTCAGCTCCAAGTTTTGATGCTGCTTTGCAAGGGCGTGCACCTGGCTTACAAGTACAACAAGCTAACGGTTCGCTTGGTGGTGCAGTAAGAATGAGGATAAGAGGAACAAGTTCTATTTCTAGTAGTGGCGAGCCATTATATGTTGTAGATGGTATTCCTTTTGCTAATACAGATTTGCAGGCAGGTTTTGGAAGTGGTTTTGATGCTACTAAATCGAATAATACAAACCCTTTGGCTACAATAAATCAAAATGATATTGAATCTATTGAAGTATTGAAAGACGCTGCGTCTGCATCTATTTATGGTGCTCGTGCAGCTAATGGTGTTATTATTATTACTACCAAAAAAGGTAGAAGTGGCAAAACACAAATTACATTAGATGCTGTTACAGGGTCTTCTCAAATTACTAGAAAACTTCCTCAATTAAATGGTGCAGAATGGTATCAATTATATAATGAAGCAAGGGTAAATGATGGAGGTTTGCCACTTGGTCCTAACCAAGCAATACCTGGTTTGCCGTTAACTTATGTGTACAATCCGAATGTAAATACAGATTGGATAGATCAAACTACAAGGAAAGGTACGCTTTATGAAGCTAACTTATCTCTTAGGGGAGGAAATGATAAAACTCGTTTCTTTTTGAGTGGTGTTTATAGAGATGAAAAAGGAATTTTAGTTGGAAATAAATTTCAAAGAATAGGTGGTAGGGTTAATATAGATAATAAAGCATCTGAAAGACTTGATTTGGGTGTACAAATTGGTATTTACTCTACAAAAAATAATGAGGTACCTACTTCATTTAATGGAGGTGTTGGTTCTGCACAATCAAATGCATTACCTATATATCCTGTATTTAATTCAGATGGTAGTTATTTTGGAACACAAAATAAAAACACTCCCTATTACAATCCTGTATCTATTCTTAATAATACTTTTGTAAATAAAACGTTGAGAACATTTGCTAATGTGAATGCAACGTATAAGTTTTCAAAGGCTTTATCTTTTAGAACAGAATTAGGGTTAGATTTATTGGACCAGCTAGAAACAACTTATCAACAAGGATACAATAGGTGGTATTTGAATACTCAGCTACCTACTGGTGGCGAACGTACGGTTAAGAATACAAACATAAACAGCAACAACTATTTTACTTATAATAAAGAAGTTGGTAAAAATGGAAAGCTTGATGCTACAGTAGGTTTTGCAGTTAATACTTTAAAGTTTAAAGAAATTTCATACAGAGCACAGGCTGATGCAGTAGGATATGTGAATCCTTATTTTACTAATGGTACCGCAGGTTTATCTTGGTCTCCACTAGCACCTGCAGCTGTTACTAACGGCTCTCCTGTAGCTGCATATGGTAGTCCATTAATTGAATCTGGCTTTGTTTCTTATTTTGCTAGGGTTAATTATCGTTTCAAAAATAAATATTTACTAGGAGTTAGTTTAAGATCTGATGGGTCTCCTAGATTTGGAAAAGAAAATAGGTTTGGTTACTTCCCTGCAGTATCTGCTGGTTGGATAGCATCTGATGAGAAGTTTTTACAAGCTAGCAAAATCATAAATTATTTAAAACTTAGAACGTCTTATGGTCTTACTGGTAATGCAGAAATAGGCGATTATCGTTTCTTAGAATTATACAATCCTGCTAGTGGTTATGCTGGTATCAATGGTCTTAGACAAGGTTCTTTGGCTAATCCAAATTTGACATGGGAAAAAGGACAACAGTTTGACCTAGGTATTGATTTTGGATTATTAAAAAATAAAATAAGTGGTAGTTTTAGTTTCTACTCAAAAAAGAGTAAAGATTTATTGTTGAACAAACCAGTTCAACGCTCTACTGGCTTTGATAATCTTGCAGCAAATGTAGACGTGCAGATAAGAAATAGAGGTTATGAGTTTGTGCTAAATACTACAAACTATTCAACTGCAGATTTTAAATGGACAAGTTCTTTCAATATATCTCGTAACGAAAATAAAGTGTTAACGGTTGCTGGTTTTGATGATCCTGACTTCTTAGATTTAAGTGAAGGTGATACCCGTGTAATTGCAGGTTATCCGTTAGGACAAAATTACTTACCTATTTACTTAGGTGTTGATCCTACCACAGGTGTTGCACTCATACAAGAAAAAGCTACAGGTAAAGCTATTCCTTTGACTGCAGCATCACAAAATGCAAATCGTGTGCCAGTTGGTAGTCCAGTTCCAGATTTTTTTGGCGGATTGGATAATACTATTACTTACAAAGGTTTTGATTTAGGATTCTTATTTACTTTCCAATACGGAAACGATATTTATGATGATGGTGCTAAATTTCAAATTGGTGGTAAATTAAATGAGTGGAACCAGCGTAGAGAATTATTAGCTAGATGGCAAAAACCTGGTGATATTACAGATGTTCCTAAAGTTTCTTTAACGGTAGATGCAAACAATAGCAACTCATCTAGATGGTTGTATGATGCATCATACCTCCGCTTACGTAATTTATCTCTTGGTTATACTTTACCAGCAAGCTTGGTTAGTCGTGCAAAAATTACTAGTGTTAGGATTTATGTAGCCGCTTCTAACCTAGTTACTTTTACTAAATACGCAGGTTGGGATCCAGAAGTTGTTCGTTATAGGTTTAATAATGGAGCCTCTAATGGTGCATCTAATGCACCTTACTTGCCAAGCCCACAGGCTAAAAGTATAAATTTTGGTTTAAACATAAGTTTATAATAAAATAAAAAATTAAATTAAAAGAGATGAAAAAAATAATAATATATACTTTCTTAGCTATGTCAATACTATCGACTAGTTGTAAAAAAGTATTAGAACAAATTCCTGGAGATGCACAACCAGGTGACGATGTACTAAAATCTAGTGCAAATGTAAATGCAGTGCTTGCAGCTTCGTATGAAAGGTTTGCAAATAATGATTTTATGGGTGGTTTGGGTATTAAAGTATCTGAACTTTATGGAGATCAGATTGACTTTGTAAATGTAACTGGTGGTGCAGAAGTTCAATTTAAGCAAAGAGCATTTAGTACTTTTAATGGGCTAGGAAGAAGCCTTTGGTTTACAGGTTATGAGGCAATAGGCAGAGCAAATGTGGTTTTAAAAGCATTAGCTGAAAATTCCTATGCAGATATAACTCCAGCTGTAAATAACACTTGGAAGGGAGAAGCACTTTTTATTCGTGGCGTATCGCATTTTGAATTGACTAGACTTTATGCTAAACCATACACTAATAGCCCTACTACAGATCCGGGAGTAGTTGTAAGGCAAAAAGCATTAAGTGCTACAGAGGCACAAGTTGCTGTTCAAAGAAATACGGTTAAGGAATCTTATGATGCTGCTATTGCTGACTTAAAGCAAGCGGAGGTTTTATTGCCATCTTCTAATGGTGGTGCTCGTGCTACTAAGTGGGCTGTTAAAGCATATTTAGCAAGAATTTATTTCAACATGGCAGATTACCCAAATGCATATGCATATGCTAATGATGTAATAGCTAACAGTGGATATACAATGGGTAGTAACGTTGTAACTCCATTCAACACTTTTGGCCCTTTAACTGCTCCTACAAATGGAGCTGTTATGATGCTATTGGGCGATGTAAATACGCTTTTTAATAATTTTTGGAATGCTGATTTGAACAATACATACTTACCATTAGGAAGTACAATAGCTTCATCAATTTCTTCAAGAGGTGGAACTAGATCCACTGCACTTACAGTACTTTCTACAAGCCCTGTAAGAACAATCTCTAGAAAATGGTCTGGCAATGTAAATATGCCTTTAATTAGACTTTCTGAAATGTTTTTAATTCGTGCAGAATCTAATGTACAAAAAGGTGGGTTTACGGATGCTACTGTGAGAGCAGATTATAATGCTGTAAGAGCTGTTGCAGGAATAGCAGCTGATATTACTACAACTGGTGCAGCATCTCTTTTAACAGCTATTAGAAATGAGAGAGCTGTAGAATTTTTTACAGAGGGAGATTGCTATCATGAGTTGAGAAGATTGAAATTAAATGTGCGTGGTATTCCTTACAACGATGCTAGCGGTTTAATGAAAATTCCTGATGGAGAAGTAAGAGCTAATCTTGGAATGATACAAAACTAATAATTTTTTAAAGTTAAAAATATATAAAAATGAAAAAAATAATCACACTTAGTTTTGCTACTATTGTTGCGTTAATTCTTTTTACTACTTCTTGTAAAAAGATAGGGTACAGCGACATTGGCGAATCAATAAGCTTAGAAAAAAACTTAATTGGTAATTGGAAATTGGATAGTATTATCCAAGTAGATCAGCTTGCTTCTGACAAGGGGTTTCCTGCATTTGTGCAACGCCAAAATATAACAGCACTATTTCCATTTAGTACCGTTAGAGCTGCATTTACAGATGGTGGAACAGGTAAGGCAGGTACGTATACTTTTACCAATCCTGGTAATGCTCCTTTATTCTTTGCGCCAACTGGTAATTGGTCTTATTTTGATAACGGTGGTCCGATAAGGATAAAACTTGCTGGCACTAACCGTACAGATTCTATGGATTTTGCAAAAGCATACCGTGTTACTGATAACAAATTATCTGTAAGAATAAATAGAAGATTTTATAGTAACAACAAAGTATTTGTTTATTACGATTTTAATTTCTCTAGAAACTAAATAAAACCATTACAAAAAATAGAAAAATACATTAAAATGAAAAAAATATTATTTCTAATAGCTATAGTGGTTGCATCCATTAATAGTTATGCGCAAACAGCTTCAGTAAGCCCAAGTAGTTTTACTGCAGAAGATCAAATTACCATTACTTTCGATTTAAGTGGAGCATCTTGGGGTAACCCAGGGCAGGATGTATATATCTGGGGCTTTGTACCTGGCTGTTGTGGTTCTCCGTTAAATGATCAAGGCGGGTTTGGATGGACTAACTCTAATCCTTTAGCTAAATGTACACCTATTGGAGGAAAGAAATTTACGTATACCCTTACTCCTACCACCTACATGAACAAAACGGCTGCTCAAATTGGTTCTACTTTTGGCTTCTTAGCAAAAACGCAGAATGGTTCAAACCAAACTGGTGATTTCGCTTTTCCAGTAGATCCATTAACATTCAGCCCATCTGTATTTAGATCATTTCCTGCCAAGTACACACAAGATGATGTAGTAACTTTTTACTTAGATAAAAACCAATTAGATGCTAGCAAAACGGTACTAAAAGCAGCAACTGAAATATCAATTTACACTGATATTGATTATGTAAAACCTGATGGTACTGGTGGTTCTTTTCAAGTATCTCAATATTGCGAACCATTAAATACTTCTGATGGTAATTTTTATACAGGACAAACAACTGTAGCAGATAATACGGCATTAAAAATGAGAGATTTGGGAAATGGCCTTTGGGCTTGGACTATTGTACCTTCTAAATTTTATAGAATAGGGGATGTAGGTCCTAAATTCCCTCCTGCTGGATCTAGAATTACAAAAGTAAAAGTGCATATAAGAACCAGATTAAGCCCATATTGTCCTTTCACTTCTGGTGATGCAGGAACGACAGGTGATAATTTTTCTTTCCCTGTAACTCAATAAAGAATCACAATAATTCTATAAAAGCCGAGCGAATATTTGCTCGGCTTTTTATTTTTATTTTCAAATTCAATAGCAGAAATTGTGTACTTATCAATTATTTTAAATTTATATAGTATGTTTTTACTCAACCCTTTTTCTTTAAAAAAAATAAATACGTTCATTATTCTATTTTGTTGTATTTTTTCTCCATCTCTCTTTGCACAAACCAACCTCAAAGAAATAGGCAACATCAAATCTGTAAAAATAGAAGGGCAAAATGTATTCATAAATACAGATGTTGCATTTGTTCAAGCTACGGTTTATAGTCCATCCATTATAAGAATAAGAATGGATAAACAAGCTCTAAAAAAAGACTTTTCTTATGCAGTAGTGGGTAAAGTAGAACAAGCAAAAGTAAGCATTTTACAAACAGATAATGATATAACCATTATTACAGATTCGTTGAAAGCAATTTTTACAAAAAGACCTTACTCCATTTCTTTTTATACGCTAGATGGTACAGTAATAAGTGAAGACGAAAAAGGATTAACTACATCGTGGGTGGGCGACGAAGTAACTACGTATAAAAAAATGCAAGAGGGCGAACGCTTTGTTGGGCTTGGCGAAAAAGTGGGAGATCTTGACAGAAAGGGGAGTGGTTACAGCAACTGGAATACAGATGCTTATGGATACGATTTATATAGAGATCCGCTTTATACTACCATACCATTTTACATAGGCATACACCACAATGTGAACTATGGTATTTTTATGGATAATACTTTTCAATCTGATTTTAATTTTGGTGCAAGTAATAATAGGTTTTCTTCTTTTGGTGCACGTGGCGGAGAAATGAATTATTATTTCATTTATCATAAAACAGTTGCAGATATTATTAAATCTTACACCTCACTTACTGGGCGTATGAAAATGCCTCCATTGTGGAGTTTAGGCTATCAACAATGTAGATATACCTACTATCCAGATACCGAAGTGCTCCGCATAGCACAAACCTTAAGAGAGAAAAAAATACCTGCCGATGGTATTACACTTGATATTCATTACATGGATAAATACCAATTATTTACTTGGGATGCAGCACGTTTTCCTAATCCGAAATTGATGACAGATAAGTTAAAGAGCATGGGTTTTAAAACCACTGTAATTGTAGACCCTGGTATTAAAGTAGTACCAGGAGCTCCAGCTTTTGATAGGGGAGTAGCGGCAGATGCATTTATAAAATACCCCGATGGTAAATTTTATACAGGACAAGTATGGCCTGGCTGGTGTCATTTTACAGATTATACATCAGCAATTGGTAGGAAATATTGGAGAAACGAATCTAAATTTTTTGTAGATAATGGAGTGAGTGGTGTATGGAATGATATGAATGAAATAGCAACTTGGGGACAAAAAATGCCAAGCAATGTATTGTTCGATTTTGAAGGCAGAAAAGCATCTCACTTAGAAGCGCACAATGTGTATGGTTTGCAAATGGCTAAAACAAGTTATGAAGGGTTTAGAGCACACAGTACAGAAAGACCATTTGTACTTACCCGTGCAGGCTACGCAGGTTTGCAGCGCTACAGCGCATTGTGGACGGGCGATAACCGTGCAGAAGATAATCATATGATGCTTGGGGTTCGGTTAATAAATAGTTTAGGATTAAGTGGTGTTTCATTCACGGGTATGGATATTGGAGGATTTACTGGGAATGGTTCGCCAGCATTGTTTAATCGTTGGACACAATTGGGGGCATTTATGCCATATTTTAGAAATCATACGGCAGTAAATACTAAATCTGCTGAGCCATGGACGTTTGGTGAAGAAATAACAGATGTAGCTAGAAATTATATAAACCTTCGTTATACATTAATGCCATATATCTACAGTAGTTTTTATGAGTCTACACAAAGTGGGTTGCCAGTAAATCGTTCCTTGGTTTTTGAAAATGCTTTTGATAATAATATCTACAATAATAGTTTTCAAAATCAGTTTTTATTTGGACAAAGCATTATGGTAGCACCAGTAGAAAGCGGAAAAGATTTTATGAAAGTATATTTTCCAAAAGGAAATTGGTATAATTTGTATAACGATGAAATGTATGAAGGCGCTAAAGAAAAAATGATAGAACTTACTACTGCAAAACTTCCTGCGTATGTAAAAGAAAGTAGCATTATACCAATGCAATCGTTGGTGCAAACTACTGCTATAGCGCCTACAGATACATTGGTAGTGCACATATATAAAGGTAGTGTTGTTAATAGTTTTGTGTATTATGAAGATGATGGCAGTTCTTTTGATTATGAAAAAGGAATGTTTTATAAAAGAACCATTTCTTATAGCCCAATAAATAAGCAAATTATTTTAGAAAAAGTTGAGGGGCAATTAAATTCTAAATTTAATAATGTTTCTATTGTATTGCATGGTTTTGAAAGTATGAATGCTGTACAACTAAATAGTGTACGTACTACAATACAAAAAACACTTACTGGTATGTTAAATCCTGTTTCTACATTTGAAGCTCAAGGCAGCACAAAAACTAGTGATGTTAGCAATACACAAACTTTTGTTTTTAAAAATAGTAAAGATAAAATAAGCTTGCAGTTTTAGACTTAGCAAGGTTATTTTTATTACCTTTTATAGGCTGTTAAAAATGGCGATAACGTTCCCACAAAGTTCACAAAAATTTTTCTTTGTGAACCTTGTGGGATTTTTTTATTATGCAATCACTTATCATACTTCAATTTAAACTTTTTTAAATTTGGCTTGTATTTTCGCCCTCTATTCTTTTCAAAGTCATAAATGCATTTACCTAGATTTTTCATAAACGGCCAACCTACTGTTTCATATTCATATTTATCGTCGTTAAAAATTCCATCTTTGTTTACATGAATAGTAGCGCTTAATGCAAACTCAATATTATTTTCAAAATCTACTATGTACGCTACATCTGTTATAAAACCATAAGCAACGCCTATTTTATTAAATATTCTTATGTTGCTAGGTATTACACTATTTTTTTCTGACCCATACATTAAGAACTTACAATAGCTGTCATAAAATTCGGCTGTATCGTATTCTGGGTAGGTACTTTCACTAGGCAACTGCGACATATATTTGTATAAAAAATTACAGTCTTCTTTTTTTAAATTAAATCTTTTATTGGTTGCATAGTTTTCTGGAAATAGTACAGATAATAGCATGTTGGTCATATCATCTAAATACAATCTGTTTTTTATAGAAAAATCAAAGGGTTTATTTATTAGAGAATCCTTTTTGTAAAAGCCATTACCCAAAAAGTCTTTCCTTTTAATGTATTTAAGTGTACTCAGCTCTGCTAATTTTTCATAAACAAGTTTACCATTACCATCCAAAAACCTAATTGGGTTTGTATGTCTATTTCCAGCTTCTGATACAGAAACACCTAGGCGATGAATAATTTGAGCATCAGGGTATCCCAATTTTTTTAAACTGTTATTAATATACGCTTGCCCTAAAAACTCATATAGCCTGTTATTTGCATCGTTATCACTTACCATAAAAACTTTTTTTATGTAATGTTCAATAGACGCCTTACCATTTTTAGATGATTTGTCTTCATGAACATTATATTGTTCATTAGATGCACTATCAGTAAGCATAGAAGTTGTTTTGGTTAAGCCTTTTTTGTTTAACTCATTCAACTTTTGAAGAGCCAAAAAAGCTGTTGGCATTTTTGCTGCGCTGGCGGGGTAGTAGTATACATCATGGTTTAGGTTATAAGTATATGATTTAAACGAGGGTACATTTTTGGCATCTCTATTTATTTGTGTATATACAATTTGTAACCTGTGAGAATCTTTATTTGCAATTACATCTTTAAGCAAAGGGTTTTCAGACATTAGTTTTTCTAAAAAACGTTCATCTATTTTTTGTGCCATAGCTGTTCCTGTTGAAAGAAAAAGGAGTATTAAATATATTTTTTGCATAGCTTCTATTATTACTCGAATATAATTCAATCTGACATATATGATTTGTTTTTTATTTTCGATAATTCTGTGCTAATTTTGAACAATTCTTGGTAGAATGATTATACAAACCTCATGAAAACAAATTTAATTTACAATGCACGTACATTAGCTGATGAAGAAACAGATGTGCTTACTGCAGAAGCTAATGATCATCATTTAATAGTATGGAATGATGAAGTAAATACTTTTGAATGGGTGATAGAAACGCTTATGGATGTATGCGGACATCAAAAAGAACAAGCTGAGCAATGTGCCATGCTAATACATACAAAAGGTAAATATGCTGTAAAGAATGGTAGTTATGATATTTTAAAACCACAATGTGATAGTATAACGGATAGATTGATAAATGCTACAATTGAATAAATAGGATACCTACAAAATAGAAATGCTGCTTTTTTAAGAGCAGCATTTTTGCATAATTTTTCATATAACCTTTAAGGAATTAGTGCATACTTAAATTCAGGTTTTCCACGCTGCCCTCCATCGTTTACTCCCATAGCAAGGCATTTTAATTTATAGTAATTGCCGCTTCCATCTTTTACAATGTAAAACCTATCTTGCTTAGCGCCAATGGCTGGTTGTGTACTTCTCCAATTGTTAGCAATAGTCCATCGACCTACAATTGTGGGATTAGCTATTACACTATCTTTATTAAAGTTGGTAAATGCATTGTTGGCAGTTGTAGCATCTGAGTATATTTTTTCTTTTACTTGTACACCAGCTAAATAATTTGTTGCAATCATATCAGAAAAGTTATAAGGTACAAGCCCTGCCCCAAAATTGGCTTGATACATAGAATAAGACCATACAAGATCCCATGCAAGTTTTTCTGGTTCTGCTGAAACTATTCCATTATCGAATGATAAAAACTGAAAATTGTAAGCATCATTTTTTGTAACACTAATTGTTTTGAATGATGTTTCTTGAATGCCAGCATACTGCACAGTGTATCCATTTGTTGTTCTTTGTATGCGCATCTTAACCCATGCACGTGGAGCTATACTTCCCCCTGTTCCTCTATTCACTATTATTACTGGGTTTAGAGATGGCGTAGCAGATATCGTTGGAATAACAGTTTGCGCTAAATTCCCATTTACATTATCAAAAAATGAAAGTTGTGATGTTTCAGGAGTAAATTGACTAGTAGTTAGAGATAAGCCAATGGTATCTGCTGCGCCTACCAAATTTAAATCGTATTTGTTTGTAATTTTTGCACCAGCTACGGCATTTATATTAAGAATAGCCTTGTAATCTGCACCTGCATATAATCCTATATCCCAGCTAGAGCGAGGTACAGCTGTTGTTTTTTCGGAACTAAAATCTAGATAAACAGCATTTGCGGCTACATTGCCTTGCTCATTACCAGCTATACCATTTAACTGTATTCTTTCGCTACCAGAGGATATAGTAAGAATAGGGTCAGTATCTTTTTTACAAGAGATTACTGAAACGCTAACCACAGTTAATAATAATATTTTATTTAAAAGGTTCATACTTTTTTATTTTTTATTTAATTGAAAAACCAAACCTAGAAAATATGAACGACCATAATTTACTAGTAAGCCATCTGCTTTATTGTGTGAAAGATTGGAAGAAATTACAGTTGTGCTATTTACAGTAGTTACATCAAATAAATTTTTTATACCTGCATTTATTGTAAGATTTTTATTTGCTGTAGTTGTAATTGTAAAATCTGCTAAATGATATGCATTCGTTTTTGTGGGGAAAAGACCAACTTCTCTACCAGTAGGGTCATATCCTAAGTCAGGCTCTGCACCTACAAATTTATAAAACAGTCCAAACGATGTATTTATGGTTTTAAGAGAATAGGTTATGTTAGAATTCAACTCTGGAGTCCAGAAAAAATTTGGTTTAGTATTTTCTGTATTATACTCACTTTGATACCCAATATAGGTAAAGCCAATGCTAGCAGATAATTTTTTTACATTTATTTTATTATCTATAGAAAATCCTTTTGTTTTTGATTTAGTAATATTAAAATAAGTATACTGTGGGGGAATTGAAACTGGGTTTAGTCGTAATTCTATTTGGTTTTTAAATGCATTGTAAAATCCACTAAGTGTAGTGTTGAATTTTATTTTCTTCAAATTTGGTGCGGTCCAAGATAAAGAGCCATTTATACTATTAGAAGTTTCTGCTTTCAAATTAGGATTACCTACAATGTTGTGGTTAACATCTACAAATTTGAAAAATAATTCTCTTAAAACGGGTGCCCTAAAACCTTGGCCATAAGAAAGCCTCAAGTCTAAATCTTTTGTAATTACAAATTTTGTATTTATAGATGGGATAATAGGTGGAGCATCAAATTTTGTATTCTTTACTATACGAAAACCTGGGCGAATATTTATTTTATCAGTTGGTTTATATTCTGCTGATACAAAAAAAGCATAATCATCAATTATTGGAGAACCTTCAACTCTAGCGCCACTCATTTTCTCATGATTAATATCTATACCTGGCTGAAAAGATAACTTTGATGAAATAGTATATTGTAAAGTATTTTTAAAGGAGTAACTTTTTAGTGTAGAAATGTCTTGCTCCCCATCATCTGTGGTTTTTGTTTCGGTGTTGGTTACAAAATTATGTAGGTTTGTTTCTGTGCTTCTTTTTAAATCAGTATAGGCTAGGAAAGCGCTATGTATAAGTTTTTCATTAAATTTATAATTACTTTGTATTTGATGTAAAAAGCGATTTGTAGTAAATTTTTGATCCTTTGCTGTAGCGGTACCATAGTTTATTTCATTCCTATCGGTAATTAATTCTCTCATTGCGTCTATTCTATAATAGATATCCAATTTGTTATTTTTATACCCAATTTTAGCATTACCCAACAGTTGATTTTTTGGTAGCCATTCTTTATCTCGTCCAAAGTCTCTACCACCAAATCCGCTAAAATCATTGTGTGTACCACCTGTAGAAAGATACCAGTTATTTTTTTTAAGTGAAACATTTAACCCTTGTATATGAGCACCTCTATAATTGAAGGCATGATATTCATTACCTACAGTCTCTTCTTGTAGCCTTGCCGTTATTGATAAATTATTTTGGGACAGTCTTTTTGTAATAATATTTATAACACCACCCATTGCATCTGTACCAAAAGAAACCGACATGGGGCCGTCTACTATTTCTATTCTTTCTATTGTATTTACATCTATTTGGCTTAAGCTAACTCGTTCATCAAACCTATCTAGTAAGGGAACACCGTCTAACAATATTTTTACATTTCTACCATCTATGCCATTCAATTTTACTTTTGTTCCAGTTATATTATCTGTAGAAAAACGAAAGCCAAGTTGGTTGTTTAATACTTGTTGTACGTTGGTAGCACCACTTAATTTTATTCTTTCTGCAGTAACAACTTTTAATTGATAAACAGAATTTTTGAGACTTTGCGGTTTGTATTGCCCCGTAATTACAACATCCTCCAGAGATTTTGAAGTAGAATCTTGTGCTAAAATGTTTTGTGAAATTGTAATGGCTGCAGCTACTATTATTATCCTAAAATGTATCATATTTCATCTTTTTCAAGTGCAAATTTCTTTCATAAATGTTGCAGTATTGTCATTATGATGTAAAAAAAACAAAATAAGTAAATAAAATTATATAAATGATGGGGTGTTTTGCGAAAGCCAAAATTCATTTACGCAAAGGGTAAATGATTGGTTTTGTTTACTATCAAAAGTTTAAATAATAATCTTTTAAAAGTGCAATAAATGCATCGGAATACCCGTCTGAGTTGCTTTTTATAGAAATAGAGGTTTCTGTAAAAATATTTTTCTGTGCAGAAATTAGTATGATAGTGCGAAAGAACTTATCCTTTGGTGCATGAGAAACATTTAGTTGCTCCTTAATAAATAGTTGAACATTTGTGCATGCTTCTAATAAGTCATTAACTCTATTTTGTGGGATTAATAGAGCAGCCACACCATCTGTAGATAAATTATTTTTTATAGCACTTGCAAGTTCTATAAACGAAAGGCTAGTAGAGTGCATTGCCACATTTTTGGCATCGTCAATAGATTTTAATTGGTTTTCATAAAATGGGGGGTTACAAATAATAAAATCATACTTGGAGTGACCAAAAAATTGATTTACTGGGCCGTGAAAAATGTTAATTTGGTTTTTATAAGGAGAAGCTTCTACATTCTCCGTGGCTTGTAAAAAAGCATCAGCATCTATTTCTATAGCATCAATAACAGCATCTGTTTTTTGGGCAAGCATTAAACTTAGCAAACCTGTACCACAACCAATATCAAAAATCTTTTTTGGTAAATTTTCTTTCTTCTCTAATTTTTCTGCAACCCATGCGCCAAATAAGCAAGCATCAGTGCATACTTTCATAGCGCAATTATCTTGGTAAATGGTGAATTGTTTAAATTGGAAATAAGTGTTCAAAGAGAATTGTTGAAGGTTGTTGAATATTGTTGAATTGTTGAATTGTTGAATTGTTGAATTGTTGAATTGTTGAATTGTTGAATTGTTGAATTGTTGAATTGTTGAATTGTTGAATTGTT
>JANNVW010000009.1:0-39761 GCA_031408295.1 Ferruginibacter sp. | reverse complement strand
CTGGTTTGAGTTTGGGTTTTCATACAATTATGGTGATAGTAGTTGTATATGGCAAAAGCGCTACCCACATTGGGTTGGTAGAGATGTAAATGGAAATCATTTGCAAAAAAATAAATTCTTTTGGTGGAATGCACTGCACCCCGAGCCGCAAGCTTTTATAAAAAAACTAGTACTGGAAGTAGTAAAAAACTACGATATAGATGGCATACAAGGTGATGATAGATTACCTGCTATGCCTAGCGAGGGCGGCTATGATTCGGTTACAAAAAAAATGTATGCAACTGAAAATGCTGGAGCAGAGCCACCAGAAAATAGTAAAGACAGTGCATGGTTGCAATGGAGAGCAAACAAACTAAGTGCTTACATAAAGCAATTATACAAGGATGTAAAAAAAGCAAAACCTAATTGTATTGTATCTTGGGCGCCTAGTATTTTCCCTTGGAGCAAAGAGCAATATCTGCAAGACTGGCCTGCATGGCTCAATGGGGGATATGCGGATTACATTTTTCCGCAGTGCTATCGTTACAATATAGAGGCTTATAAGAAATTAATAGATGAATTGAATACCCAAATTTCTACAAAACAAAAAAGTAAAATTGTGCCTGGTATTTTAACTTCTTTGGGAGATGGCTATCAAGTAAAAAGAGAAATGCTTGAACAGATGATAGAATATAATCGTAAAAATGGTTATACGGGCGAGTGTACATTTTATTTTGAAACCCTGCATAGACTTGGTAAATATTATTAAATTTTAGTATCTTTTTCGAATAAATAAAAAAGTTGTAAATTCAATTTATATCCTTGTTTAAATTGTAGCAGGAGTTAGTTTTTAACGATAGGAAAGTACTATAAAATATATTTGCGTATGAAATTTTTTACATTATTGTTTTTTTTCTTTTTTTCTATAAATGCTTTTTGCAATGGCTTGGAAAGTATTGTTGTAAAAGGGTATGTAGTAAATGAAAATAATGAACCACTGGTAAGTGCGGTTGTTACTTTAAAAGGTACAGCCAAAGTAGCTGCTACCAACGAAAAGGGGTATTTTGAGTTTACGCTTACACCTGATGAAACGGCAAGAGGCATTCTAGTAATAACATTTGTTGGTTACACGAAAAAAGAAATCAGAATCAATAAAAATCGCTCTTTAACGATAGAGCTTACAAAAAATATTACATCACTAGATGATGTAGTTATTACAAACTCTTATTCCAAACCAAAAAGAAAAGAAGAAGTAGTAGGAAGTATTGTAAGCATATCCAACAAAGAATTGCAAACCATACGGCCCATAGAAAGTTTTGATAAAATGCTGGAAGGCCTAGCATCTGGCGTGCAGGTGGAAAGAAGTACAGAATTGGGTACTCCCATAAAAATAAATATTAGAGGACAGAATTCTTTATCAGCATTAAACTCTTCTAATGTTACACAACTTACTACTTCTTCTCAGCCATTATTTATTATAGATGGTGTGCCGATAACTGAACAAAGAAAGGGAGATGAACCTATTGCTTTTATAAACAATGAACAATTATTAAATCCTTTGGCAGGTATTAATCCAGATGATATTGAAAGTATTTCTATACTAAAAGATGCAGCAGCTACTTCTATATATGGTGCTAGTGCTAGCAATGGCGTAATTATTATAACTACCAAAAGGGGAAAAGCTGGTAAGACTAAATTGGCTATTGGATATTCTAGTGGTTGGTCTCAGCCTATAAATAAGATAAAATGGCTTGATGGACATCAATATCATGGACTAGTAAAAGAGATGTATTTAAATGATGGAAGATCCCCATTTGATGCAGAGTTGTTAGCAGGTTCCAATACTATTAATACTCCTTGGTTCGAATTGGTAAACCGCTACAGTTCGTATAATAACATTGATGTAAATGTTTCTGGAGGTAATGAAAAGACTAGATTTTATTTATCAGGGTCTTACTCAAAAAATCAAGCTATTCAAAAAGGAAATGGATTAGAGCAAATACAATTTAGATTGAGTGTTGATCAAAACTTTGGGGATAGATTAAAAATGAATGTGTCTATTGCGCCATCTTTTAATAAGAAACAAGCGCTTAATGTTTATGGTAACGTACCCATTATCCCCAATGCACCATCTTATAATGCAGATGGTAGTTTTTATAAATTTAGTAATCTTGGTGTGCCAAATCCGTTAGCGGTTTTGGAGCAAAACGTAGATTCCCACAGCGGCGGCTCTTTGAACAGTAACTTGAGGTTAGAATACAAATTATTTAAAAATGTTTTTGTATCCAATAATGTTGGCATTAATGGTTTGTTAAACAAACAAAATATTTTTGATTCTCCTAAAAATGCTACTGGCGAGAGTAAAAATGGGTTCGCTCAAATTTTTGACAGAACCACCTTTGGTTGGATAAATACTACGCATATAAATTGGAAACCTGTTATAAGTAATAACCATAAATTTGATATAACCGCAGGTTTTGAAGCAAATGAAAGTAGTACAAGTTTATTAAAAGGTAGTGGAACAGGTTTTACTTATTACAGATTAAATGAATTGAGTAATGCCGCAAGTCAAACCTCATCATCATCCAAACAAAAATCAAGTGGGATTTCTATTTTTGGGCAAGCATCCTATTCTCTATTGGGGAAATATGATGCTATTGTAAGTGGCAGGTACGATGCAGCTTCAATATTTGGGAGTGACGTAAATAATACTATGAATGCAGCAATAGGTTTGGGATGGATAGTAAGTAAAGAAAAACTTTTATCAAATATTATATGGTTAAATTTACTCAAAGTGAGGGCAAGTTATGGTTCTACAGGTAATGCAAGAATTGGTAGTTACCAAGCTAGAGGATTATATACATTTAGTACAAATGGTTATAATGGTACTGTTGCATCTACTCCATCATCTGCACCCAATCCTGATTTAGGGTGGGAAAAAAATTATAAGACAAATGTAGGCCTAGATATTAATTTATTTAAAAAATATAGTTTTACAATTGACTTTTATAAAAGTGTAACCAATGATGCAATTTCTCCTATCCCAATACCTGCACAAAATGGTTTTACTACAGCCTTGGCTAATATAGCTACTATGCGTAATGCAGGTATGGATGCTAGTTTAAAGGCACAGATGTCTTCTGGTAAATTTAATTGGATTACTATTTTTAACTTTGGATTTAATAAAAATACAGTAACAAATATTAAAAACCAAACTTCATTGTTTGGTCCGTCTACAGAAGGTACTGTTCTTAAAGAAGGAGTTAGTACAAGTGCAATTTGGGGCTTTAATTTTGGAGGTATAGACCCATCAACAGGTAGAGAACTTTATTTTGATAAAGAGGGTAAAATTGTTTCTGTTTTTAATCTTGATAGAAATATTGCCACTGGAGGAACTTACTTGGGAGATAGATTACCAAAAATTCAAGGAGGTTTTATAAATAGCTTTACATTTAAAGGTATTAGCTTATCTATAAATTTCATTTATTCATTTGGCTCTAAAATATTAATTGACGGCATAAATGAAAACAATGGCAGAAATTTAAGCAACAGAAATCAAAGTGTGAATTTATTAGATAGGTGGCAAAAGCCTAGAGATATTGCTAATGGAGCTTTGTTATCTGCTTCGTCAAACCCAATAGTATACACTTCATCTAAATATTTATACGATAATACTTACATTAATTTGAGTAATCTCTCTTTAGCATATACTTTACCAGATAAATTTGTAAATAAATTAAAGGGTATTAAAATAATGATTTATGGAAATGCAACAAATCTTTTTTATTGGTATAAGCAAAAATCTCCTCAGGGAAGAAATGGTATAAAAGAATATAGATTCAATTTTCCAGAAGCACAAACCTTTACTTGGGGCACAAGAATTACGATTTAGTTCTTTTTAAAAATTATTATGAAAAAAATATTTTATTTCTTATTGTTATCTTCCTTAGTAGGAATATTTGGTTGCAAAAAGTTCTTAACACAAGAGCCATATAATAACCTTTCTATTACAGATGTATTTAAGGATTTAGAAGGAGCCCGCACAACTTTGGCAGGATGTTACGAAAGTTTGCGTTCTACAGAGTATTACTTGCGTTCCTTTTCTATCTATCCTGAAGTTACAGCAGGGAATGTAAAATATTCTAGGTCTGCAAATCAATTGCTTTTTTTATCATATAATTTTAATAATGATATCAACGATAATGATATGGTAAGCTTTTACAAAAAGGCATATTCTATTATTTACAATACCAATACCATTATTGCAAACATTAGTAATATTGCTGACGCTAGTGCATTCCAAAAAAATAAAATGCTTGCAGATGCATATAGCATAAGGGCATTAGTACATTTTGATTTGGCAAGGGTTTTTGCACAAGGTTATAATTATTCAGTAGATGCAAGTCATACAGCAGTGATAATAAAAAACATAAATACACCGATACTAACTCCAGTAGGCAGCCTAAATTCTTGTAAGCAGGTGTTTGACCAAGTTGTGAGTGATTTAGATTCGGCTATTTTCTTTTATCCAAATAGTGTAAAGGTGTTTACCGTAGGAGATGATAGAACTTATTTTTCTTTTGACGCTGCTAAAGCATTGCTGGGTAGAGTATCTCTCTATAAAAATGATTGGAATAGAGCAATTGTATTATCAACAGAAATAATAAATAGTACAAGGTATTCTCTTATCCCTAATGCATCTTATGTTGCTAGCTGGAATAAAAAAAATATTTCTACAGAATCTATTTTTGAAATTGCTTTTGGTAATAAAACTGGAAGTAGCTTAGGTGATTATTTTAATGTTAAAAGTACTATTGTACAACTAGCGGCAAGCAATGATTTATTGAGTTTATATAGTACTGGCGATGTAAGAGCAAAACCATCATTGTTTTTTGATACAGTCATCAATTCATTTCCTTTTTCTTTTTCAAAAAAATATCAGGGTATGAATGATAGTGCTAATAATGTTAAAATAATGCGTTTGAGTGAAGTATATCTTAACAGAGCAGAAGCAAATGCAGAATTAAATAACTTACCTGCTGCACTTGCAGACTTAAATTTAATTAGAAAAAGAGCTTTACCATCTGCAACTACTTTTACAAGTGCTGATAAGCAAGTTGTATTAAATGAAATTTTTAATGAACGTAGAAGAGAGTTGTGTTTTGAAGGACATGCTTTTTTTGATTTTGCACGTAAACAAAAAAATATAGTAAGAACAGATTGTATAAGTACAATTTGTAGCTTTACATATCCAAACAGTAAATATGCTTGTATTATTCCACAAACAAATTAAGCAGTTATGAAAAAAATATTTTTAATGGGAATGCTGCTGATTACAATAATGTCTTGCAAAAAAAAGTACGATGCCGAACCAACGTATGCAGGCACATCTATAGCAGGCACTTGGGCAAAGCTAGAGCCTTTCTATTCTCCTAACCCACAAATATTTTTAACCACTACAAATACATGGCGTAATTTTATTTCATTTTCTGTAACATCTGCAGCCGAGCCAGATAAAATTGGTTTTGCTAACCCAAATGTAGCAGGTAAAGGCACAAACGCCTTATACATGAATACACTTTATGCAAGTCAGCTGCTCTCAAGCGACTCTGGATTTTATAATGTTACGATACCCAAGTGTTTTCAATTTGTACCTAAAACTATTTTGGAAACGAGTACTGGTACAGTATTGGTTATTCCTCAAATTGTTAAAATTTATAGAAGAAATGGAACTAGTTTTGATATTGGAATAAGACCATCTACAGAACCAGGCACCTATAGCACCGTTACTGGTTTGATGGAAATAGAAGTACAATTTGATGAAACATCTATCGGTGGAGCTAGTGATGTAAAAAGAAAATATAGATTTACTCCATAAGTCTATAAAATAAAAACTAAAAAAATGAAAAGAGTAAGTTTTATAATTGGTATAATTTTTATCGTTACAATAGTTACTACATCATCTTTTACAAAACCTGTAGAAGACGAGATACCTGCTCTGCGTATTGCATATAGCAGTGGCGATTACAGTAAGTGGCCAAAGCCAAATTTGCATAACGATGCTGTATTAAATTTTAAAGATATTGGCATACTTGCCCCAATGCCTTATCCAGCAGATAATCCTGCTAGTGCAGAAAAAAAAGATTTAGGCAAAATATTGTTCTTCGATCCAAGGCTTTCTGTATCTGGACAAATAGCTTGCGCTAGCTGCCATGAGCCGCAGCTTGGCTGGGGCGATGGTAAAAGAGTAGCCAATGGGCACGATAGAAAAACGGGCAACAGAAATTCAATGACACTTTTAAATGTAGGTTATTACGAAAAATATTTTTGGGATGGCCGTGCAAACAGTTTAGAAGATCAAGCTAAGTTTCCAGTAAAAGATCATGTAGAAATGAACTTGGATATTTATGAAATGGAAAAGAAAATAAAAAAGTTTAAAGGTTACGAACCAATGTTTGAAAAAGCATTTGGTAGTAAAGAAATAAATTTAGAAAAAATTTTTAAAGCCATTGCAACGTTCGAAAGAAGTATAGTGAGCCCTCCGAGTCGTTTTGATAATTTTGTAAAAGGAAAAGCAGATGCTTTAAAGGATGAGGAAGTTTTAGGGTTACATTTATTTAGAACAAAAGCTGGTTGTATCAATTGTCATAACACGCCTTTCTTTAGCGATAATAAATTTCACAACGATGGGCAAACACTTTTTGCAAGTGAAAGTGAAGACTTGGGAAGGTATAATGTAACTAGCAAAAAAGATGATGTAGGAAAATTTAAAACGCCATCTTTAAGAGAAACTGCCAATACAGGGCCGTGGATGCACCATGGCAATTTTCCTTCGTTAAAAGATGTAGTATTTTTTTATGATAAAGGCAATCCATCTCCAATACAAAAAAAGTACAAAGGAGATAGGGATTCGATACTACCTGTTACAGATAAAATGCTGAGAAAACTTGACCTTACCAGAAAAGAAGTAGATGCATTGGTTGCTTTTATGCAATCTATAACCACTACGCCTGCTAGGTTAAATCCACCATCAAATTTCCCAAATTAGCGTAAAATTATTAACCTCATTTAGTATGAAAAAAATTATATCTACTTTACTTTTTGTTTTTTTAATTTGTCTTGTACATGCACAATGGAATGGCAGTACTGCCGTAAATAATGTTGTAAGCAATGCCTCTATAGCTACAGGTAAAAATAGCAATGTAGCTACCACAGATGGCGCAGGAGGTATGTTTGTGGCATGGGTTGACTCTAGGACTTCGGTTAGCCAAAGTGTGTATATACAAAGGGTTTTAAGCAATGGTAGTTTAAGTTTTGCTGGAGAAGTATTGGTAACAAATGCGATAACGGGTGTTTCTGGGTCTGGCAATAAATCTAACTTGGCAATAGAGTCGGATGGGGTTGGGGGGGCAATATTAATTTGGCAAGATGCAAGAAACATTACTACTGCACCTGCAAACAATAACAACGATATTTATGGGCAAAGAATAAATGCAAGTGGAACAGCAATATGGGCAGCAGGTGGTGTTAGACTTACTGTTGCTGATAACAGTGTTTCTAGCAAAATTTCTCCAAAGCTTTCTATAGTAAATGCAACCGAAGCGATTATACTTTTTGGTGACAATAGAGGAGGAACAAGTGATGTTTATGCACAAAAATTTTTGCTATCTACAGGTGCACCTCAATGGGCTGCAGATGTAAGTGTACATGGGAGTTCAGCAAACACACAAACATCTTTTTCTGTTTTGCCAGATGGTGGCAATGGCGCTTTTATTATATGGCAAGACCCCAGGCTTGCAACTACAAACTCTGATATTTTTGCTCAACGATTAGACAATGCTGGTGCATTATTATGGGGTGCAAATGGAACTTCGGTTTGTGCTGCTGCCAACAACCAACTTACACCACTTATGGTAAGTGATGGTGGGACAGGCATTGTTATAACCTGGAGTGATAATAGAGTGGCTGCAGCTGATGGAGATATATATGCACAACGTATGGATGCTACTGGTGCTGCACAATGGACAACAAATGGAGTTGCAATTTGTGTTCAAACAGGCACTAACCAAAGCAACCCAATGATTGTGCCTGGTGGAAGTGGATATATAATTGCTTGGAGTGATTCAAGAGCAGGGATAAGCAATAGAAATATTTATGCTAATAGTATAGATAATACAGGGGCTATACAGTGGACTACTGCTGCTGTTGGCGGCGTAGCAGTTTGTGTAGCTGCTGGCAATCAGCCATCGAGCAGTACACAATCTGGTATGCAAATAGTAAATGATGGTAGCAATGGGGCAATAATTATTTGGGATGATGTAAGGGTAACAGGAAATCTTGATATATACGGCCAGCGTTTAAATAGCACAGGGGTTGCACAATGGGCAACTGATGGCGTTTTAATTAGCAATGCTACAGGAAACCAACAAGGACCCAATGTTGTAAGCGATGCTTCAAATAATAATGTTATTGCTTGGAGAGATGCTAGAGGAGGTACAACCAATGGCGAATTGTATGCAAGTAAATTATCATTAGCTGGGGTGTTGCCATTAAGGTTTATAGACATAACCGCTACGCTTAATAATAATGCAGTTAATGTAGTATGGCTAACAAGGTCTGAAATAAATATAGATAAATTTTTTGTAGAAAGAAGCGATGATGGAATAACTTTTTATGAGATTGGATTATTAAATGCATTTGGACAAAATAGTAATGCATACAAATATGTAGATTATAAAACAGTAAATAGTGTGGTGTATTATCGTATAAGATCTATTGATAATAATGGTGTTAGTGAATATTCTACTGTAGTGAAATTAGTAGTAAAGTACAAAAATGTATTTGTAAATATTTATCCTAACCCTGTTGTAGATATGATTAACATTAGCTGTGGTAATCTTAAAGTAGGAAAATATGCTGCGAGAATTATGGATACCAAAGGAGCAATAATAATGCAAAATAATATTGCAGTGAGTAATACAGTCAAACTTATTTCAATAAAAACTTTATCTCTGCAAGCTGGAAATTATATTGTGCAATTGATAAATGATAAAGATGAAATTGTAACAAGTAAGCTGTTTCAAAAGCAATAATGTATTAATGTAAAATAAAAAAGTTTCATAGCGTTATGAAACTTTTTTATTTTATAAGTACGCTTGCATTCGGATAAGTATATCCTTAGTTATTACGCTGTATCAAAAAAAGTAGATAATATTTCTTTTATACTACCATATGTATTTGCCATAGGTTCTTTAATATTTTGGGTTGATATCCATTTTACTTCGGTTATATCTTCTATTGTTTGTGGTATCATATTTTGCATAGCTGGGCAAGTGAAATGATACCAGTGACTAATTTTTAAAATATCTTTTTCATGCTCTTTATAAATATGATACGTTTCACCTATTTTCTTTTTTAAAATAAGTCCTACAATTGCTGTTTCTTCTTCAACTTCTCTTTGGGCACAAGTTTCAAGATTTTCATTTTTTTCGAGTTTTCCCTTTGGTAAATCCCATTTCCCTAATCTGTATATAAAAAGTAAATCTTTAAACTCATTTTGTACAATTCCACCAGCAGTTTCTATTATTTCAAATTGATTAAAGAAATGTGTTTTTTGTTTTTCAGAATCTTCTGTAAAAATTATGGCTGCTGTTTTTTCTTTAGAAGACAAGTTTTCTAATAGTTTATTTTTATTTGTTTCCACATTTTCTTCAAAAATTACATCTTCTTTAGTTATTATTTCTTTTAAATGAGCAGTTAACTCATCTACTATGTAAATCGGTTTTTCTTTGTAAAAAATCTTTAATGTCATATGAATTATTATTTTGTAAAAATAAACTATCTCTGCTACAAATATTTATGAAGCCGTTATCTTTGTTGTATAAAGTATATAGATGAATACAGCAGCAAGTGCCATAGCAGAAAAATTATTACAGATACAAGCTGTAAAATTAAATATTGAAAGCCCATACACTTGGGCTAGTGGATGGAAAAGCCCAATTTATTGTGACAACCGTCGTGCACTTGGCTACCCATATGTAAGAGACTTTATTAAAAGTGAACTCTCAGCTGTAATATTTGAGCATTTTGCAACAGCAGAAACGATAGCAGGTGTAGCCACTGCGGGTATTTCTTGGGGTGCAATGGCAGCTGATCAATTAAAATTGCCTTTTATGTATGTGCGCCCAAAACCTAAGGAGCATGGTATGGGCAACCAGATAGAGGGAATGTATGAAAAAGGGCAGCATGTAGTAGTGGTGGAAGATTTGATATCTACTGGTAAGAGTAGCTTACAAGTATGTGAGGTTTTGCAAAAAGAAGGATTAATAATAGATGGTATGATTTCTATTTTTAACTATGGTTTTCCTCAAGCTACTGAAGCATTTGATAAGGCTGGCATTAAATTAATTTCATTAAGTAATTATGAAGCACTAATAGAACATGCAAAGTCTAATGGAACTGTAAATGAAGCAGCAATAAATTCTTTGTTAAAATGGAGGGAAAACCCTTCGGAATGGGGAAAATAAAATAATTTTCGAAATTAAAATTTAGTAAAATGAAATTGATAAAACTTACTATTGCTGCACTTCTATTTTTTGGACTTACGGTTAGTGCACAAACCAAGCCTACAGCCAAAGCCATAATAAAAGTACCTGCACTTACTTGCGAGCCATGTAAAGATAGAATAGAGCAATATCTTTTTAAAGCTTATGGAATAGCTGCTGTAAAAGCAGATTTTAAAAAACATACTGTAGCTGTAACTTGGATTACTGATAGAACAAATTTAGAAGAAATAAAAACATCCATTGCAAATGCTGGTTTTGATGCTGATGATGTAACAGCAGAGGAGAGTGCTGCTAAAAGAATACCTCCTTGTTGTAAAAAAGTGGAAGAAGTAAAACTTACACCTGTGCCCGCTGCTCCTGTTGCTCCACCACCGCTAGTTATAGAACAAAAGAAAGTGGTGATGGATACTGTAAAAAAAGTGTCACAGGATAAAAAAGTTATAAAAAAATCAATGCCAGTAAAGAAGTAGGGTATTGTATTTGCAAGCATATTAGTAGAAGGTACTTGTTTTAGCCGATACTTTTTATTACATCACTCATTTTAAAAACACCTTTTTTTCTAAAAACAAATTCTGCCGCAACCACAGCACCAGTTGCAAACCCCTTTCTACTATGAGCTGTGTGGGTTATTTCAATATCATCAATTGCTGAGCTGTATTTTACAATATGTGTACCAGGTGCAGGGTCTATTCTTTTGCTTGTTATCCCAACTGTATCAGCGGTAGAATCTCCTAGTGCCCATGTTTTTTTATTGTGGTTATTTTCTATTATTTGTTGGGCAATGCTAATGGCTGTTCCACTAGGTGCGTCTTTCTTTTGTGTATGGTGTATTTCTTCTATACTTACATTGTAAGTATGTTGGTTAGCCATTAGTGCGGCAAGTTTTTTGTTTACTTCAAAAAAGATATTTACACCAATACTAAAGTTACTTGCATACAGTATTGTGCCATTATTTGCAGCACAATAGTTTTCCATTTCTTTCTCTTCCTTTGTCCAGCCAGTACTTCCACACACTACAGGCACTCCTGCATCTATACATAGTTGCATATTTGCAATGGCACTTTCTGGGTTTGTAAATTCAATGGCTACATCAGCTTTTATTATATTTTCATTTGTAAGGTCTGTTAAATTTGCAGAAGAAATTTTTAATACAATTTCATGTCCTTTTTGTAAAGCTATTTCTTCTATGGCTTTGCCCATTTTACCATAACCAATAAGTGCGATTTTCATAATTAACAGCCCCTAAATTCCCCGAAGGGGGACTTGGCTTCGTGGGTGTTTGATATTAATAATATTATTTCGAAAAGTAAAACAAGGTATTAAAATAAAAGGAGCTTTAAGTCCTCCGCCGAGGCTGAGATTTAGGGAGCTTTTTTTCCAATATCAAAAACTAAACTTAATCCATTTGTATTAGCCAATGGACTGTATCTAGGTTTTAGTTTTAAGCTTATATTATCGCTCACATCAAAAGTTTTTAAATTTGCATCTACCGCAGCATCAGCCACATTAAGCCCCCAAAAAATTATAAAAAATAATACGGAGTAGTCTACGTTTTGCCTTACTTGGCGGCTAAAAACTTGTATTCTATCTGTTTGAAAGCGCACACCATAATATGGTTCTTTAATAAGAATATCATTTGATGGGTCACCATCTGTAGCATTTTGATACGCATATCTAGACTCTTTATACTGTTTTCTATTTCTAAAAAAAAGGTAAGCTGGTATGCCTATGCCCGCATATACAATTGGAATTTTCCAGATTTTTTTATTTGTGTATTGCCCCCAGCCAGGTAATATTGCAGATCTTTTTATTGCTTTATTGGGGTTATACGTTCTTAAAAATCCAGTATCTAAATATTTATTAAAATTTGTGGGAGTAATGGTAATAATTGAATCTTTTTCCACGCCTTTTTTTTGAGCTGAAACGATAAAAAAATTAAACAATAAAACAATTAATAAACAATACTTCATCATTAGCTTACATTTATCTTCAACTTATCCAGCAGTCCATTCAGCTCATCTAGCGAATAATATTCGAATAGAATACTGCCATTACCTTTTTTGCTATGAGCCAATTTTACTTTTGTGCCAAAGTTAGACGCTAAATTATCTTCTATTTTTTTAAATGCTGGAGGTAAATCTGATTTTACAGAAGCTTTAACAACACTAGCTCCAGTATACATTTTTCTTACCAAGTCTTCTGTTTGGCGTACAGATAATTGTTTGTTTTTTATTTCAGAAAAAATAAATAGTTGTTTATCTACAGCATCTACATTTATTAAGGCTCTTGCATGCCCCATACTTATAATGCCATTTCTAACTGCTACTTGAATGTCTGGCGGAAGTTTTAATAAACGAATATAATTGGTAACCGTACTGCGCTCCTTACCCATACGTTCAGCCACTTGCTCCTGAGTGTAGTCTAAGTCGTCCATAAGGCGTTTATAAGAAAGCGCAATTTCAATTGCATTAAGGTTCTCTCTTTGTAAATTTTCCAACAATGCAAGCTCAAGCAATTGGTCTGCATTGGCTTCCCTTACATAAACGGGTACATCTTTTAAGCCTGCAATTTTTGAGGCCCTGTATCTTCGCTCTCCAGCTATAAGCCTATACTTTCCGCCAGGTATTTGAGATACAGTGAGGGGTTGTATAATATTGTGCATTTTTATAGATGCAGCTAATTCGCTAAGCGCAGTTTCATCAAAATCTTTTCTAGGCTGATTTGGATTTACCTCTATCAATTCTAGCGCTACTCTTTGCACACCTACTTTTTGCTCTACTAATTCTGTTTTTAATGAGCCAGCAGTATTTTTAAGATCGGTATCTATATTTTGTAAAAGGCTTCTTATACCTTTTCCTAATGCATCGTTTTTTTTTGATAAGCTCATGAGAATAATGTGAAAATGTGAAAATTAGCCAATATGCCAATTTTTTAAATTCATTTCAGTTTAATTTTTTCTAATTTATTTTTTAACTTTTGCACATTGGCAAATTACAGTATTACCTTTTCCGCACTCCCCATTTTAGTCATATTATTTCTTTGTAAAATTTCTTTTGCAAGGTTTAAGTAATTTATTGCGCCTTTACTATCCGAATCGTACAATATTACAGGTTTTCCAAAACTTGGAGCTTCGCTTAGTTTTGTATTTCTATGTATTATGCTGCTAAAAACCATGTCTTCAAAATGTCTGCGTACCTCACTCACCACTTGGTTGCATAAGCGTAATCTGCCATCGTACATCGTCATTAAAATACCTTCTATTTGCAAGGTTGTATTCAATCTGTTTTGTACAATTTTTACGGTGTTAAGTAATTTACCCAAGCCTTCTAATGCAAAAAATTCTGTTTGTACGGGTACAACCACACTATCTGCAGCCACTAGAGCATTTACAGTTATTAATCCCAGTGAGGGAGAGCAATCTATTACAATAAAATCGTATTCATCTCTTATAGGTTCTAGTATTTTTTGTAAAATGCCTTCTCTATTAGGATAGTTTATCATCTCTATTTCGGCACCAACTAAGTCAATATGAGATGGAATAATGTCTAAAAAAGCCATTTCCGTCTTTAAAATAACATCGCTTGCTGTGGCCTCGTTTACCATGCAATCATACAAACTCTTGGTAATATTTTGCAAGTCAAAACCAGTACCTGTTGTACTATTAGCTTGAGGGTCTGCATCTACCAAAAGCGTTTTGTACTCTAATATTGCAAAGCTAGCTGCAAGATTTATTGCGGTGGTTGTTTTACCTACACCACCTTTCTGATTTGCTATTCCTATTATTCTTGCCATTGCGTTGTACGCTATTTATTTGTTATTTTGGAAATATTTGCTTCAAATGTAAACTTATGAAGGTAATTTTGCAAACTTCGGCAATTTTAGGCAAATTATGGTTAATTGTTAAATGGTTGTGTTACTTAATTGTTGAGCAAAGCGTTAAAGCTGGGTTGCTTCCGAAAGAGTCGGGACAGGTGCGGGATAGAAGTGGATATCCTTTTTTGCCTGCATTTGGGGCAAAAAAAATAGTAACGAATAGCCCTGACAAATTTTTAATAATGTTACAAAAGTTTACAGCCCAATAAAATTAAAATTACGAATAAAGAAATAGCAAAATTAAATATGATAACAATAATAGCAGGTACCAATAGAAAAGGTAGTAACACAAAAAAAGTAGCAAAAATTTATAAAAGAATTTTGGCAGAGAAAAATATTGAAAGCAAATTACTTGCGCTTGATGAGTTTGAAGTGCATGAAAGAAATGCAGATTTTGAAACAATGGAAAATGAACATTTGGTTATTGCGGATAAGTTTATTTTTATTTTGCCAGAATACAATGGCTCTTTTCCTGGGGTATTGAAAATGATGATTGATAATAGCGATGTGAAATTGGCTTGGCTTAATAAAAAGGCTTTGCTAGTAGGTGTAGCAAGCGGAAGAGCGGGCAACCTGCGAGGCATGGAACATCTTACAGGGTCGCTAATGCATTTAAAAATGATTGTGCATCACAATAGATTACCTTTAAGTAGTATTCATACTTTGCTTAACGAAGCTGGTGATATTACTGATGCCAATACTATAAAAACAATACAAGCTCAATTAGACGAGTTTATAAACTTTTAAATTTTCAAGTTCTAAAACTTTGAACTTTCAACTTTCAACTTTATCATATGCGCACACCACTTGGCGTTATTATTTTTCTTGGCGTAATGCTTGTCTTAGATTTTTATTTTTTTCAGGCAGTTAAAAATGTTTCACAAAATTTATCTCCAAAAGCTAAAACCATTGTGTACGGCGTCTATTGGAGTATTACCATTTTAGCAGTTATAGGCTTTTTATTATTTATTTACACAGAGCAAAGTTACCTAGGCAGAAAAGTACGCACGTATCTTTTTTCTATTATTATTGGTTTATTTTTAGCAAAGATGGTGGCACTTGTTTTCTTTTTGGTAGATGATTTGCGCAGGGGAATACAGTGGATTGCAGGTAAATTATTTTTTAATAATACCGATGTAGATAGTATGAATACCGACAATGGTATTAGTCGCTCTGTTTTTCTTAGTTGGCTTGGTATAGCGGCGGGTACTACTTTGTTTGGTAGTTTGCTTTATGGTTTTAGCAACCAATATAAATACCAAATAAAAAGGGTAAAACTTGCTTTTGATAATTTGCCAGCATCATTTAAGGGCTTGCGTATTGTACATATAAGTGATGTACATAGTGGGAGTTTTATGGACAAAAAAGCCGTGCAACATGGCATAGATTTAATACTAAAAGAAAATGCCGATTTAATTTTTTTTACTGGCGACTTGGTAAATGATAAGGCAACAGAAATGAAGGAGTACATGGATGTGTTTAATCAGTTAAAAGCGCCAATGGGTGTGTTTTCTACATTGGGTAATCATGATTATGGCGACTATGTGCAGTGGCCAATAGAAGGAGTGAGTAAAGAACAAAACTTAATAAACTTGCAAAAAGTACATGCAGATCTTGGTTGGAAATTATTAATGAATGAGCATGTAGCGTTGGAAAAAAATGGCGAACAAATTGCATTGCTCGGCATAGAAAACTGGGGAGCAAAAGCACGTTTTCCAAAATATGGTAAAATGGATTTAGCATATGCTGGTACAGAAAAATATCCTTTTAAAATATTGTTGAGCCACGACCCTAGCCATTGGGATGCACAGGTAAAAATAATGTATCCTGATGTGGATTTGATGCTTAGTGGCCATACACACGGTATGCAATTTGGTATTGATATACCAGGCTTTAAATGGAGCCCTGTGCAGTATGTTTACAAACAGTGGAGCGGCTTGTACGAAGATGCAAAGCAAAAATTATATGTAAATAGAGGGTTCGGTTTTATTGGTTATCCAGGTAGGGTGGGTGTATTGCCAGAGATAACGGTGATGGAGCTAGCGTAGGTTTTGAATTATTTTGTATATTTACTAAAAGAAATTTTATGAATGCAGAACCAATTTTAAAATATACTGCGGAAGAGTACCTAGAATTAGAAGAAACTTCTTTAGAAAAAAATGAATTTTATAAAGGAGAAATTTTTGCTATGGCGGGAGCATCTATACCACACAATGAGATTGTAATGAATGCATCTGTTACAATTGGCAGTTATTTAAATGGAAAAAAATGCAGAATCTATCCTAGTGATTTAAGAATTCATTCTGTCGCCAATTCTTTATACACATACCCAGACTTATCAATTATATGTGATGAAATAGAAACAGTTGGAAAAAGAAAAAGTACTGTTACTAATCCTACAGTGCTAATAGAGGTATTGTCTAAAACCACTCAAGATTACGACCGTGGTGCTAAGTTTAAATTATACAGAGATATAGAAAGTTTAAAAGAATATATTTTAATATCTAGCTTAGAAACATTGGTAGAAAAATACGATAAACAAGCTGATGGCAGTTGGGTTCTGCATGAATATAAAAAAGAAATGGATACTTTTAAAATAGCATCTATAGATTTATTAGTGACAGTGAAAGATCTGTACAGAAATGTAGATTTTGAAAATGTAGAAAATACGGCCTAGTTATTTTCGCCCTGCATTACGTTCCACTTCCAATTTTTTTATTTTCGCTTTACTCCTAAAAATATCACCTATTCTATCTACATCTTTTCTATAGCTTAACTGTATAGCAGATCTGTTTTGTTGCGAAATAGTAGTAGCATCTATAGTGGTTCTATTAAAAGCTACAACACGAAGATTACCATCTTTATTTATTAACCACTCCAAAGAAATATCTGGTGTAATTACGCTAGCATTTTGGCTATACAATTGCGTTACAGGATTATTATAATCTAAGTTACCTCCCACAAGTAGTCGTAAGTTTTTATTAAATCTAAATTGTAGACTAGAGCGAACGTTGGCCTGTAATTGCGTTGCCTGTTGCGTATTTAAAGATGGATTTACATCTACAACAATAGACACAAAACCTTTTGTAGCTTTTTCTAATGCACGGCTTAGCACACTTGTGAGCCATGAGCTTATAGCACCACCAATAGTGCCCGAAGCTATATTATTAATAGTACCAACACCAGCATTAAAATTCCCATCATTTATAAATTGGTTAAACAAAAGTAAACTGGCTACTTGTTTGTTCATTTCATTTTCGTCGTTTCTATAATCTGCTAATTTTTTTACTACGTAATAATCACTTCTAAATTGGCTTCTTTCAGGTAGTACAAGTTCAAAATTTATAATAGGTTTGTTAAGTACACCTGTTAAGCGAGACTTAATTCTTATATCCTCTTGTTGCCTTTGTAGATTGTCACTTCCAGATCTTGTAATACTTGTTATATCTACATTCTTTGCTAAGTATTCTGCTTCCATATCTATATTAGCAAGCAATGGGTCGCCGCTCCAAACTATAGAGCCACCCTTGTTCATAGTAAATGGTATTTTTAAAAAAGTTTGAAAATTAAATGTGTAAAAGCCTTTTGTAATATCATAGCGACCTCTAATACTTAATGGCTCATTTGTTCCAACTTTAATATTTAGTTTTCCATTTCCTTGGCCTTTTATAATGTCGCCAGTTTGTTCATCTAAAATAACATCTATTTTGCAAGCTTCGTTTGCGTCTAAATCTAATTCTACCAACAAATTTGCTCCTCCACTATTTGAAAGATCTTTGTCCATTAAAGAACCAAACTGCACAAAATCTATATAATCTATTGCATTGTTTTCTTTAGTATCACCAGTTGGTAAATAAACATGATTACTATCCACTTCATTTGAGCTTGGCTCGCCGTCAATTTTCATTTTCATATTTCTAATGTCTCCATTAAGTGTCATATTTGCTCTGCCAATTATTCTTCCATAAAACTGTTGGTTATCTTTTCTTGTTGTGTTTAGCACGAGCATTCTTGGGGTAGAAAAGTGTAATTTTTCAAAAGAAAAATTATCGAAAAAATTATGAAATATTTTACCACTTACCATGCCTGTATTACCTAGTGTATCTTTTACCTGCAATTCTCCTAGGTCTATTACATCTTTGCCAAAATTAATTACTTGCTTGTCGAAATTGTAACGCACTTGTGTATAGCCAATTTTTATGCTACCATTATTTATTACAGGGCTACCTACAATAGTAAGCTTCTTATCTGTTTGCTTTAGCTGTATAAATCCTTTTGCACTGCCACTTAAGTCCGAAAAAATGCCAGCTAAATAAGGTTTTAAAATATCTAAATTAAATCGTTCTGTATTTACGTCTATCTGCAATGGGGTATCAGTAGAATCGTTTTTGTAGTTGTATCTCCCAACAATATCAAATTGGTAATCTTTTTCATTTGTACCAATTGTAAAATTAATAATGCCAGTGGAGGTATTTACATCTGCAAGAATATTTTCTTTGCCTAAGTACTTTCCATCTAACTCAAATTTTTCTGCACTCCCTTCAAAATGAATGAGCGGTTTTTTCAAAACATTTTTTACAACTACATCACCCGTTACATATCCTTTTAAAGCAGGCTCTTTTGGTAATATAAAACCAAAATCTTCAATATTTATATTCTTTAGTTTTGCAACTAGATTATTAGAATTGGTTTCTGTATCTTGTTCAGTCTTTAAAACAATTTCTTGGTTTCCACTAAAAAACTTTACCTCACTGGCATCAATAAATTTATTTGTTAGTGTTATTTCTCCATCCTTATCTAGCTGCCATTTCTTTTTATTAATTATAAAAGAAGAAGGGTAGAAGTGTACTTTTACGCCATCGCTCATTGTTTGTACACTGGCATTTAACTCGGCGTCCCCAAATATTTTACTAGCACTTGTGTTTAATTTTATAAGCGATAAATCATTATTTGCAGCTATGCTAAGTCGGCTATTTGGTAAATGTAAACTATCATTTATTGTTACATCTTCTATTGCAATATCTGCTTTTAGTGTGTCTCTTGTTCCTATAGCATTTAGCACTGTATTGTTTATTATTTTACCATCGAAGCCAAATTGGGGCAAAGTAGCGGTTAGTTGTAAATCATAATTTTTTAGGTTAAAACTACCACTTACGTTAGCATTATTAAATCCACTAAGTTTTTTGTCTAATAATTTTACATATTCATCTACATTATTTGTTTGTACACTAAAATTAAAATCTTGGGTACTCTTTACAATATAAGAAGGCGCTTTTATATATGTAGGATAATATTTGGCAAGTAAAACTCTAACTGCCGCTGGCAGCTCCATTATTTTAAAGTTGCCAGTTACATTGGCATTTATTTCATTTGTATTTAGCGTAAGCGACTTTTTACCGTCTATATATTCTGAATTTATATTCAAATAGTCAAATGAAAGTTTTTGTGCGTCCTGTTGCAAACGAGCGTTAGAAATTTTTGCAGTACCCAAAAAATTATCAATATTACTACCTGTAAAATTTAAATCAAAATTTCCTTGTAACTTAAAATTATCTTTAGTAAGCCCAAGCTTTTTTAAATCAGCTTCTTCCACTTTTGCAACCAGCTTAAAGCCTGGTGTTTTATCCAAAAAATTTATAGAGCCATCTAGGCTTGATATGTGTAAGTTTTCATCATTTATAGAAGCCTTACCAGAAAATAATTTATTTTTAAACTTTCCATTAATAGCTATATTTCTGTATGTATAATTACCAGCTTCTATAAAATCAATATTACCCTCCACATTTTCTTCCAAATCTTTTAAATCAAATCCTGTGCCTTTCAATTTTACATTTAGTGCCACAGCCCCCAATTGAGGAGTGTTTATAAACGTTCCAATTTTAAAATTATTACTTAAAATCGTTCCAGAATACTTTGCAGGCGAGCCTTCTGGTGTTTTCATGTTTATATCAGCAGTTACATTTCCAAGTGCAGTATTAAATTTACCATAGGCTACAAAATCTCTTATAAAGCCAGTAAAATTTCCTACAAATGTTACAGCACCTAGCTTTGCAATAGCAGGTTTTTTTATATCTTTTATTTGGGGTAATATAGATGCTACTTCATTAAAAGTGGTTCTCAAATCTTTCGATTGAAAATCTATAAAAGTTGTTTCAATATCTGGCAAGCCTCTCAATGCAATATTTCCTTCTACGTAGCTGTTACCAGATTTTATTTTCATGTCTTTTGCAGTCAAATTATCAAGTACACCTTTGGCGTTTCCTTCTATTGCAAATGTTCGTTTCCACGATTTTAAAGCTGGCGCAAAAATGGCAAGGTCATCACTACTTAGTGTGCTTTCTTTAAAGCGACCTTCTAGTGTTACATCCTCTAAAAAATTACCAAAATCTTTATTAAAACTTTGGTAACGCATAGCATAATAATCCCTTAATCTGCTGCGGTTGGTTATTAAATCTAGCTTACTAAATTCCATTATCGCTGGCGTAAACTTAAAGTTGGCTTCTATTTTCTTTACCTCAAACCCACTCTTTTCTAAAGAGCTTAGTTTTAAATTTGCTGTAAGCGTATCCCTAAAGAAAAGCACATTTTTTATACTTCCATTTATTTTCCCAAAATACAAATGCAGCCCATCAAATCTATCAGTATAAGGTGCTTCATCCGTTTGTTTGTCGTTCTTAAAAGCACCATCTGCTAAGTCTAATCTATCCAATTTTATTTCCCAGCCAGTAGTATTCCATTTGTAAGCATCAGCAATAGTTATCTTCTCTGGTTTTGCCGTATTATCTGCTGGTTTATTACCATCATAATCTTTCATTGCAAAAAATGGCTTTTCCAATGAAATTGTTTTTATATGTATTTTTTTATTTTTGGTATCTATTAGTTCAGTAGCCATATCCATGCTGCCAAGGCTAGCTATCATATCTTGCCCCACCCATTCATCAATTTGCCTAAAGCGTATATTTTTTAAATGCACTTGTTTCAAATCAATATTTAGCTTAGTACTATCTTTCTTTTTTGCACTCGGGCTATCAAAATAATCTATCAAAAACTGATAATTCCATACAGAATCTTTTCTATGTAAATTTACCACCACATCATCTAGTTCTACATTTTCAATAGATATTTTGTCTTTAAAAAAGAACCAATCATTTACATTACCTTTTATTTTATTGGCATATAAGAGGGTGTCTTTTTTTAAGTCTTCTATCATTACGCCCTCTACAATTGCTTTGTTAAAAAAGCCAATATTTACTTTCTTTACTTGCACCTTTGTGTGTAATTTTTCTGAGAATATGGCAGAAACTTTTTGCGTAAGATATGTTTGTACACTTGGCAATTGTAAAATGCCATAAAGAATAGGGAGCAATAATAAAAAACTAAAAAATAACAATTTCCGCTTCGCATCTTTAAATACCACAGACGCTGCAAAAGCCCAAACCATAAGTAAAGTATAAAAAAGCACTTTACTATATGAATAAAGAAAAAAGTACATACCTATAAGCACCAACCAAAAAAGCAGTACAAGTAAAATAGCAGATAATATTTTAAAAAATTTGCGCAGGGTTTTTATTTTGTGGTAAAAATAAACAATCAGTGGCTATAAGCAATTTCCTTACCACAAATTTAAGATATTAAAAACCTTTTCCATAAAAACACTTTGGGGCTGTGCGCATTATACCATTACCAAGCATTTTACCCTGCTGTGCGCTTGTAGTCCTCGCCCTCGTTCCTCGGGCTGTGGGCTACCGCTTCCATCAGGCAGCCATTCAGCATTTTTACTATCTTCAACATTTACCAGTAGTATTTAAAATTTTCCCACTCAATTTCACCGCAGAGAAATGAGTTTTATGAGGCTGCGCAGAGAAACTCAGCGTAAACTCTGTGTCCTCCTTTTCCCAGCGGTGATTTTTTTTAGCAACATTTTATTATTGATGCGATGATTATAAATGCACCCACATTTACCAAAGCGTGCAAACAAATTTTCTACAATATTTATATCTTTGCAGTACATATTTGGTTTGCCCTGCAAGCATCCAATCATTTTTCATGATTTTCTGATATTTTCAGAATCAAATTAACTTACAATGCCTGTATTACATAATCGCCTAAGCCAAGCCGAGCTTAAAAAACTATTGGTAGCCGAAAAAGAGCCACGAATTACCATTTCATTTTATCGCTATTTTTTTATTGAAAATCCTATTCTATTCAGAGATGAGTTGTACAAGAAATTGGAAGCCTTAAAAGTTTTTGGGCGTGTGTATGTAGCACACGAAGGTATAAATGCACAAGTGAGTTTCCCACAAAGTAATGCTGCCAAGTTTAAAGATGCCATAGAAACTACAGAAGGTTTGCAAGGGTTGCGACTAAACATTGCCTTGCAACATGAGGCCGAAGAAAATATGCGGCCTGCTGGCGGAAAAAGTTTTTGGGTACTCAAAATAAAAGTGAGGGATAAAATTGTAGCCGATGGCATTACAGACCAAACTTTTGATATGGCCAATAAAGGCAAGTATGTAAACGCTCAAGAATTTAATACACTCAGTAATGATGACAATACCATTATTGTGGATATGCGCAACCATTATGAATATGAAGTAGGTCGTTTTGAAAAAGCTATAGAAATACCAAGTGATACTTTTAGGCAACAATTACCAATGGCGGTAGATATGCTGAAAGATGCTAAAGACAAAAATATTATTATGTATTGCACTGGGGGCATTAGATGCGAAAAGGCAAGTGCATATATGCTTCATAATGGATTTAAAAATGTGTATCATTTAGAAGGAGGTATTATTAATTATGCAAACAACGTAAAAGAAGAAGTACTGCCCAATAAATTTCATGGAAAAAACTTTGTGTTTGACGATAGGCTGGGGGAGCGCATTACAGACGAGGTTATAGCAAAATGTCACCAATGTGGTGAGCCAGCCGATACACATACCAATTGCTTAAACGACGGCTGCCATTTACTTTTTATACAATGCGAAAACTGCAAAGAAAAAATGCAAGGTTGCTGCAGTGTGGAGTGTAAAGAAATTTATGCGTTACCATTAGAAGCTCAAAAAGAGTTACGAAAAGGTATTGATAAAGGAAACATGATTTTTAATAAATCGAGACAGCGGATGCCAAATCTTCGTAGTGATTAAGTTTATAATAATCGTAGTAAGTCAAAAGCTAATTGAGCAATAATTTTGCGTCCTCTATAACCTTTGCTTCTTTGCGTGAAATTCTTATAAAAACAAACCCAATTCCCTTTCAGGATTTAAGCCGTCTATTTCTTTTCTTACAGCACTTCTAATTTTTGTTTCGGCGGCCTTTAGTTCTGCAGAAATTTTATCAGAAAACTGTTTTGCAATACCGTCTAGTTTTGTTGGTTCTACTTCATCATCTGCGTAAGTATTGTCAACATTTTTTTCGTTTGCTGTTTTTATTACATAAGCTAAAGTAGCTCCTATAGCTACTCCTGTGCCCAGTGCTAATAATATTTTTAAAGATTTTGACATAATCTATTTTTTATTGTTGGTTATTTACAAATTTTGTGCCGTTATAAAATAAATCTTCTCAAACCTTTAAACCCCAATGCTTTTTAGTTTAGGGTTTTCAACAATCAGGGATTAGTTCCACTTAACTAAACAGCATTGCCCTAAACCTCTAAACTTCTAAACTTCTAAATCTCTAAACTTCTAAACCTCTTTTAATTCCTTACTAACCACTTCAAACAATTCTTCTTCACTTAATTCTTTTGGTACAAATGTATGTCCAGTTATCTGCTCGTACAATTCAATATATCTATTGCTAATGGTAAGTATTTTTTCGTCAGTCATTTCAGGTACAACTTGACCAGGTTTACCCATAAAATTATTTTCTATGAGCCATTCTCTTACAAATTCTTTACTAAGTTGTTTTTGTTTTTCATTTTTTGCAAGCCTTTCTTCAAACCCATCTGCATAAAAATATCTTGATGAATCAGGAGTATGTATTTCATCCATCAAATAAATATCATTTCCTATTTTGCCAAATTCATATTTTGTGTCGGCTAATATTAAACCTTGCGCAGCGGCTAATTGCTTGCCTCTCTCAAATAATTGGAGTGCATATTTTTCTAGAATATTCCATTCGTCCACTGTACACAATTCAGTTTCTATAATTTTTTCTTTGCTTATATCTTCATCATGCCCTTCGGTAGCTTTTGTAGATGGAGTAATTATTGGGGTGGAGAAAAAATCATTTTCTTTCATATGCTCTGGCATGGTTACACCACACAAAACTCTTTTTCCTTCTTTATATGTTCGCCAAGCATGTCCAGTAATATTTCCACGCACCACCATTTCTATAGCAAATGGATTACATCTTTTACCAATACTTACATTTGGTGCAAGCGTTTTTAGTAGCCAGTTTGGACAAATATCTTTACATTTTTCTAACATGTATGCAGCTATTTCATTTAAAACTTGTCCTTTATATGGTATAGGGCGGGGTAGTATTACGTCAAAAGCAGAAAGCCGATTGCTGGCAATCATTACCAATTTGTCTGAGCCAATACTGTACACATCTCGTACTTTACCACTGTAAAAACCCGTTTGATTTTCAAAATTATAGGTAGCCATGCTGCTAAAATATGCTCTTGTTATCAAAAAAATAATAATCTTTTAATATTAATACTAACATAACGTTAAAAAATAAAATTTTCTAACACGGTAACTATGCTTATTTTGCCAGATAATTTTAAACCAAAAAATAGGATATGAGAAAATTTACAAGCTATTTGGTTACAATGGCAATAGCTAACATCTTTGCGGTGGCTGCGTTTGCACAAAATGTAACCTTAGGCGGTAATGTGAAAAACAGTGCATCTGGTGAAAATGCCCCCGCAGTTTCTGTTACCATTAAAGGTGTCGATGGCGGTACTTTTACTGATGATAAGGGAAATTATTCTTTAACAACAAAGTCTTTACCAGTTACCTTGGTATTTTCTTCTGTGGGCTATAGTGCCCAAGAGCTTACAGTTACTGAAGCTTCTAAATCATTAAACGTAAGTTTTGTTCCCAATAATGCTTTGGGGCAAGAAATAGTAGTTTCTGCGACTCGTGTATCTCAAAAAATAATGGAGTCTCCAGTATCTATTGAGCGTGTAAGTGCAGCGGCAATTCGTAATGCACCAGCTGCAAACTTTTACGATGTAGTTTTAGGGCTAAAAGGCGTAGACGTAACCACTTCATCTTTAACTTTTAAAACGCCTACTACCCGTGGCTTCAATAGCAGTGGTAATGCAAGGTTCAATCAGTTGGTAGATGGTATGGATAATGTTGCACCAGGGCTTAATTTTTCCGTAGGTGCTATTATCGGTCTTAGTGAGCTAGATGTTGATAATATTGAATTGCTTTCTGGTGCATCATCAGCACTATATGGCCCAGGTGGTATGAATGGTACTTTACTTATGAATAGTAAAAGTCCTTTTAAATACCAAGGTTTATCTTTTTTAGTAAAAACGGGTGTTATGCATACAGACAAGAAGCAAAGAGCAGCTTCGCCATATTACAATTGGAACTTAAGATGGGCTAAGAAAGTATCTGAAAAATTTGCTTTCAAGGCAAATTTTGAATTCATACAAGCTAAAGATTGGCAAGGTACAGACGCAAGAAATTACAGCAGACTTGGAACAACTGGTAGTGTTGTAGCAGGTAATAGACAAACTGATCCTAACTATGATGGTGTAAATGTTTATGGAGATGAAACAAGTATAGATATGCGTGGTCTTTTTAGCAATATTGCTGGTAGCCTACCTGGTGCTGCAAGTTTCATTACTTCTAATGGGTTGTTATCTTCGCCACAAAATGTATCTCGTACTGGTTATACCGAAAAAGAAGTTGTAAATCCCAATACACTAAATTTTAAAGTTTCTGGATCAATGCACTATAAATTATCTACCAATACCGAAGCCGTAATTGCTGGGTATTGGGGTACGGGTAATACAGTGTATACTGGTAGTGATAGGTATTCTTTAGTAAACTTTAGAATGGGACAATACAAAGTTGAGCTAAACAACAAAAATTGGTCATTAAGAGCATATACGACGCAAGAAAACTCTGGAGAAGCGTACAATACTACTGCCACTACAAGATTGTTTAATGAATCGTGGAAACCATCTATAACTACAAATGCTGCGGGTACTCCTACACCATTGCCTACAGATTGGTACATACAATACACATACAAGTATTTGAGCGATAGAATGAGTGGGGTTAGTGAGTATGATGCACACCAAGCAGCAAGAAAAGTAGCTGATGTAGGTAGACCACTAGCTGGTTCAACTGCCTTCACTAACTCTTACGATATTATAAGAAAAAAACCTATTTCTCAAAAAGGTGGTCGTCTTGTAGATGCGTCTGACTTGTATAATTATGAAGGTAATTACAACCTTACTCATTTAACAAGCAAAGTAGCGGATATACTAGTGGGTGTTAATTACAAGAAGTATGTATTAAATTCTCAAGGTACATTATTCGCTGACTCTGTTGGTACTATTGGTATAGGTGAGTACGGCGGTTATATTCAAGCTACAAGAAAAATTGGAAATTTTGTAAATCTTACTGCATCTGGTAGGTACGATAAAAATCAAAATTTTAAAGGCCGTTTTACGCCAAGAGTAACTGCGCTTATAAAAGTAAAAGCTAATAATAATGTTCGTATTTCTTATCAATCTGCATATCGTTTTCCAACCAACCAACAGCAATATATTAATTTGTTAGTGGGTAGTACGTTACTTGTAGGTGGTAACCCAAGTTTTGCTAAGTATTTGGGCACCGCTACTAACCCACTTTATACTGCAGAAAGTGTAGTGCCACCAGGTGGTGGAGCACCTGCGCCAAAAGTTTTTATTGCTCCAGAACTTAAGCCAGAGTCAGTAAATTCTTTTGAGATAGGTTACAAAGGCCTATTGTATAAGAGTAAAATGCTTATAGACGTTTATGGTTACTATGGTCAGTATAAAGATTTCTTAGGTCGTATAAACACTTTTCAAACACTAACAGGTGTAGCAGCTGATATTACTACAGCCTCAAAAAGAAGAGGTATTTCTGTACCAAATAACTCAGTAGACAAAGTAAAAACGTATGGCTTTGGTTTTAGTGTAGATTATAGACTGCCTGCTAATTTTACTATTGGTGCCAATATAGCTTCAGATGTATTGACAGATGTACCTACTAATTTTGTTGCATATTTTAATGCGCCAAAATATAAGACTAATGTAAATATTGGCAATTCTGGCTTTGGTCCTCAAAAGCGTTTAGGTGCTAACGTATCTTACAGATGGCAGCAAAGTTATTTCTACCAAGGTGATTTTGCTAATGGTCAATTACCAGATGTACACACATTGGATGCACAAGTAAGTTTAAAATTACCAGCTACAAAATCTATAGTAAAATTGGGAGCTAGTAATTTGTTGAACCAGTATTATTATAATGCAATAGGTAACTCACAAATTGGAGGTTTATATTACCTAAGCTTTGGTTACAATATTTATTAATCCGATTGGTAAAATCAAATTTTATAAAAAATTTAAGATGAAAAAAATAAATAATAATATAAGAATTACTTGTCTAGCAGCTTTGTCTAGCATGATATTTCTTTCTGCTTGTAATAAAGAATTGGATCAATTTCCTCCAATTATAGTGCCAGCATATGCATCAGGTGTTGGTACGATTGGTGCAGCTATAGCTGCTAACCCAAATGATAGTTTGTTTTTCAAATTGTTACAACGGTCTACTTTGTTGCCAATTTTAAACGATTCTACAAAAAAGTTTACAATATTTGCTGTAGATAATGCTGGCATGAGAATATTTGTGAATGCAGCATCTGGTGGAGCAATACCAGCCTCAGGAGCTCCAGAAGCAACATATGTTGGATTTATTAATTCTTCTCTACCAATAACAACTGCTGCAGGAATAGTACAGTACAACACTATTGGACAACTGTATCCATCAAGTGCATTTCCAGTTGTTTTCCCTAACTATCCACTTACTACACTAATACAATTAGATCCAGCAAACTCACCATTTGTTCGTTTGCCAATTTTCCCTGCTAAAGGTTCTCCTTTTTCATATGTAAATAATGTTCCGCTTACTGGGGTAGATCAAATTGCTAGTAATGGTGTTATTCATCATACGTTCTCCATTGTAGCTCCACCTCAAGCAACATTAAAAACACTTATAGCAGCTAAAGTTAACTTGTCTTATTTTAGAGCAGCTATAGCTCGTGCAGATAGTGGTGCAGTAGGATTGGGCAAATTAGATTCATTATTAAATTATGGGGTTTTAAACATGACTGTTTTACCCCCGAGTGATGCAGCTTTTCAAACACTGGTTTTTGGTCTTGTATATAGTCAAACATTAGCTGCTACAGGGTCAGCAGCTATTGCACTTGCAACTGCAAATGGCGCAGTCGCCGCAGGTCCAAATTTTTTATTATCAAATAATATATCTACTGCTACAGTAAAAGGAATTATTGCATACCATTTCTTAGCTACAGCAAATGCTGCTGGAGTTTTTCAGCCAAATATTAGAGTTTTTTCTGTTAATGTACCTTCTACAGCTGCATTTGTAAAAACATTAGTTAATGGTGGGGTAGCCGCTCATCCAGGTGTGAGAGCAATAGCTACTTATACTGGACCTGTTGCTACTACTGTAAACTTTGGTGGTCTCGGAACTTTTCCTCCAGGTGGTGCTCCTTTTTCGGATGCTCCTGCAAGCGTAATTGATAAAGATAATCACGGAGCTAATGGCGTGTTTCATACAATTGATAAGGTATTGTTACCACAATAATATTTTCTATAAAAATTTAAAAACGGCTTCCATGTACGGAAGCCGTTTTTGTATGGCAATGTTGCCAAAAATGGTTGGTAAAATTGTCTTTGCCTGCGTTGGTCACATCGCATTAACGTGAGCGCCCACCGTCACCACCCGTGAGACGCCGAGGCATGGTCTTCGACCAGCCGACCCACCATGTGAAAGTCGACCAAACTATAATAAAACTTTTTGCCTGTGTTGGTCACCTAGCATTAACGTGAGCGCCCACCGCAGCGACTCTTGCGACGCCGAGGCATGGTCTTCAACCAGCCGACCCACCATGTGAAAGTCTTTGCCTGCGTCAGTCACTTCGCATTAACGTGAGTGCCTTTTTTTGCCTGTTTGCCTGTGTTGGTCACCTAGCATTAACGTGAGCGCCCACCGTCCCCAACCGTGAGACGCCTAGGCATGGTCTTCGACCAGCCGACCCACCAGACCCACCATGTGAAAGCCAACCAAACTTTGGCACACAAATAAAATAAATGGTTTATTTTCAACAAATGAAACAACAATACGCACAAGAATGGCCACAATTTTGCCTGCGTTGTGGTCACCTCGCATTAACGTGAGCGCCCACCGTCACCACCCGTGAGACGCCGAGGCATGGTCTTCGACCAGCCGACCCACCATGTGGAAGCCAACCAAACTTTGCCTGCGTTGGTCACCTCGCATTAACGTGAGCGCCCACCGCAGCGACTCTTGCGACGCCGAGGCATGGTCTTCAACCAACCGACCCACCAGACCCACCATGTGAAAGCCAACCAAACTATGGCACACAAATAAAATAAATGGTTTATTTTCAACAAATGAAACAACAATACGCACAAGAATGGCCACAATTTTTTACAGCTACCATACAAGAATGGAAGCATTTATTAAAAGAAAATAAATACAAAAATATTATTGTAGATGCGCTTAAATTTCTTGTAACTGAAGAAAAAGTTACCATAAATGGTTTTGTTATTATGAGCAATCATTTACACATAATATGGCAATCAAAAGGCAACAATTCTATACAAAAAATACAAAATAGTTTTATCAAACATACTTCAAAAGAGTTTAAAAAACTTTTAGAAAAAGATAACAAACTAAAAGAGTATGAAGTAAATGCCATTGATAGAAAGTATAATTTTTGGCAAAGAGATTCATTAAATATTGAGCTGTTTACTGCTGCCGTTTTTAACCAAAAGTTGAATTATATACATTATAATCCTGTAAAGGCGGGTATTTGTAATTTGCCAGAGGAGTATTATTTTTCTTCTGCTTTATTTTACGAAAAGGATATAAATCATTTTGGTTTTATGGAACATTATATGGGGTAGGTTTTTTGAAAATGCTTTCGGTTTTATTATACCGTGTTGACTGTATGTAATAGGTCGGCTGGTCGAAGACCAAGCCTCGGCGTCTTACGGGTCTGCGATGGGCACTCACGTATGTAGAGGTGAGCAATGAAGGCATGGGCTAAATCTCATTTATTGTTACCTCTACCACCCACGAAGGCGGAGAAGCCGTTTTTGTATGGCAATGTTGCCAAAAATGGTTGGTAAAATTGTCTGATAATTTGAGTTCTAAAAACTGAATTGAAGAAATTGTAGAATTTTGAAAATGAATATATACAACAATTAAAAGCTTGTAAGTTTGACTATCTTAATAAAATACTAGTGCCATTTTTTTTATAGATATTGCCATCGGCAGCCAAAGCTTCAACCATCCATACTAGCGTTTGGGTGCTCTGTTTTACTCCTTTAAAACTACCATCCCATCCCTGCTTATTGGTTTGGGTTTCATACATTAACTGTCCCCAGCGATTAAAAATTCTGAAATAAACTAATTTTTTTATGCCGAAAATAATTGGTTTCAAATTATCGTTCACTTCATCTCCATTTGGAGTAAAGGCACTTGGAACATACACAGCTATTTCTTTGGCTAACTTTACGGCTTGTGTGTCTACCGTTACACAACCAGACTTTGTTTTAATGCTTATTGTGTACTCTTGATCAGTAATACCTTTAAAAATAGGGTTGAAACTTGTTGGAATATTTAAATTTATACTAGGGGTCCATAAAACGGAGTCGCCAAATGGCCTTGCTTGTAAATCTAATGGTAGAGAAACAACCCCATATGCAACTGGATATCTTATACCATCTCTAGGTTTATCTATAGAAAGTTTAAGTTTTAGTAATGAACCTGGCAATGGGCATTGAACGGAAGCTACAAACAAACTAATATCATACTTACCCGGTAGGGAATATATTGGTGTTGGCGGATTTCGCAATGTGGAGGTTTGCCCATCTGCAAATGTCCATAAATAATTAATAGCTGAACCTACGGTATCTGCTGTATTGTTCGTGATTTTTACAGGAAGGTTAATACATACAATAGGGGCTGAAAAATTAGCTATTGGGTTTTGATAAACAGTTATAGTAAAATTAGATGTATCAGCACAAATCGTATTACTACTTGCAATCATTTTTACATTGTATATGCCGGCTTTTGAATAAGTGTATACTAAGTTTTTTGTGCTAGCTTCATTTCCATCCCCTAAAATCCATTTGTATTCTATTGCTCCTAAAACATTTGTACTATTATTGGTAAATACGAATTGATTACCTAAGAGACATTGCTTAGCTATATTAACTGTAAATGCTGAAATTGGTATAGTAGACATTTCTATTTGTTTCTTTTGAGTGGATAAATTACAATCAAAACCACCGAAAAGGATAGCATGATAAATTCCACTTTCTAACACACGATATCTAGTTTGATTAGCGCCTAAGATAGGTACATCATCTTTGTACCATTGTATGCTATCTGCAATTTGTACTACCAATACGGCACTGTCCCCATTTCCAATACAGAACTTTGATTTGCCTAATAACTGTATGCTATTATCTACCAATACAGCTTTTACTTCCACTGTGTCAGTTCTTATACAGCCACCGCCAAAACTTTTAGCAGTCAAAACATAATTTGTAGTTACACTGGGCAAAGCTATTGGGTTTGCAATATTAGGATTTGAAAGCCCAGCAGATGGAGTCCAATTGTATCTTACATTTAACTGAGATGTAGATCCAATTAGTACTGGGGAATTATTGCAAGACACTTTATCTATACCAGCATTTGCAACTACTTCCAAATCGTTTGTTACGGAAGTATATAAAGTATCTAAACATCCATAACCATTGTATGGTACTAGTATTACTGCTACCTGTGTGTTTGTAGGCGGCGGCGGAGATAAGGTAAGTGTTTGTTGTGTACCTAAAATTTGTGTAAAATTACTATTAAACCATGTGTAGCTTTGGTAACCGTAAGGGGCAATTACATTTACTGTAGTGTCTTCAGGACAAAATGAAGCTCCTTCAAAACGCCCACTGCATTCTGAGTTTACATCAATATATGCATATCCAAAATGCCTCCTAAAAGTACAATCAGATGTTTTGAATGATAAGCGAATTACTTTGCCAGCATTACCATTTAAATTTATGCTTACTGCTGTCCAATCTTTATACCAAATTGGGGTATTGCTTTCTGTAATTGGCGATAATTGAAACCCAGGTAAAGGGGTGCCAAAAGGGAAGAAAGAAAACGATGAACAGTCAATAACAGTATTGTCAGAAACATTAGTTATTTCAATTTCTAAACGTGGTTGTTGGTAAACTTGATGATTAGGATCTTGAAAAACTACAGCATAGTTATAAATAAGGTTATACACATTTGCCGTAGCTGGTATTGTAAATGTATAAGAAATCCCTTCGGCTTGCGCTTCTCCTTGATTATTTCCCAATTTTATGGAGTGCCCCGTTCCATTAGGACAATTCACGGGGAAATTGCCGTACGGATCTAATCCATCACCAGGAAATGATGATAGCATTGTGTGAATGTTGCCTTCAGGCGAAGAAGGAGAAAGTGTAATTACATTTTGACCACCCACAGCTGCTACCCTGCCTTTATAACAATCCCAACCATTAAAATTTCCATTTTCGAAATCAATATTAGGAGGACAATTTTGTGCAATTGAAATTTCGCTTATGCATAATAATACTGATACAAATAGTATTTGAGTTTTAAATAAATGTAATACTTTACAATATCTTTTTTTTAGTATTAGCACATCAGCAATTTTTTAACTAATGGTAATTAGATTACACAATAAATTTAGCTATTAAATGTCACAATCAATAAAAAATCTACCTAGGTTGCTTTAAAGTTTAATTTGTATAATAACGATACTTTTATTTTTTGTATATTATGCTATTATAGTTAAGCATTTTATATATTATTTCTTTAAATTTTTTAGTAAAAAATCAGCGCTTTTATAGTTATAATTCTCTGCTTTAATACTTTTGATTTCTATTTTTAAAAGCTAGCACGTATATTTGCAGCGGCAAGTCTTATACGACCAGCTCCTATTGAACTCCCCCAGGACCGGAAGGTAGCAAGGGTAGATGGTTGAGCGGTGCGATGTAAGTAACTTGCCATTTTTTATTTTAGCTAGATGATAGACAATTAGATGTTAGACACAAGATTTAGCCCGTAAACTTTGAAATGGTTTTTTAGCTCAGCTTTTTACAATTTCCCTTTTGTAATAACCTCCCAGTTTAGTTCTCTAGTGTCTAAAGTCTGTCAATCTAAAATCCGTTTTCTTATATTTGCATTTTATAACAACGTTCGATTTTAGTTAACTCAACTCTAATGTCTAACATCTAACATCTTTACAATGAAATTTTTTATAGACACAGCAAACCTTGCACAAATTAAAGAAGCAAACGACCTAGGTATTTTAGATGGCGTAACTACCAACCCATCGCTAATGGCCAAAGAAGGCATACAAGGCACAGAAGCTGTGATGAAACATTATGTGGATATTTGCAATTTGGTGGACGGAGATATAAGTGCAGAAGTAATTTCAACCGATTTTGACGGTATAATTGCAGAAGGAAAAGTACTTGCCGCTTTGCACAAAAACATTATTGTAAAAGTGCCTATGATAAAAGATGGTATAAAAGCAATAAAGTGGTTTACTGATAATGGTATAAAAACCAATTGTACTTTAATTTTTTCTGCAGGACAAGCAATATTGGCTGCAAAAGCAGGCGCAACGTATGTTTCACCTTTTATTGGTCGTATAGATGATATGGGAATGGATGGTATTGATTTAATTCAACAAATCCGCCATATTTATGATGTACAAGGTTTTCAATCAGAAATATTAGCAGCGTCTATTCGCAATCCATTACACATTATAAAGTGCGCAGAGGCAGGAGCAGATGTGTGTACTTGCCCACTAGATTCTATTTTGGGTTTATTAAAACATCCTTTAACAGACATTGGCTTGGCAAAGTTTTTGGAGGATGCGAAGAAGTTTGCATAGAAGAGAATATTTTTGTAATTTTATTCTAAATACATTTTATGGCAAATAATAGAAAATCATTTTGGCTAAGTTACGATTTTGGATTAAGAGGAAATTATTCAGGGCTTTTCACTTTTCTGGATAATCACGGTGCTATTGATTGTGGAAATGGGTTGGCATATTTCATGTATAATAATCCTCAAAAATTAGATTCTGAAAAATTAGTCGAAAAAATAAAATCAGAATTATTGGAATTAGTAGTACCATCTCCCAGTGATAGGGTTTACATGATTTGGAAAGATGAAGTAGGTAACACTTCAAAAGTTAAAGGTAAATTTATTTTTGGAAATAGAAAAACTGCTGCTTGGAATGGCTACAGTAATTTAGTTAAAAATAGTTCTAATGAAGAAGCAGTTTAAATATGGCAAAAGCAAAAATATTAGTTGATTCTTGTTTTTGGATAGCATTTTATTCACCTGAAGAAACTGAAAGATATCAAAGAGCAATAAACTTAATTGAAGATTTTGAGAACAATGAGGTTCTGATTCCTTGGCCTACACTTTATGAATTCATTAATACTAGGCTTGCGAGAAGGAAAGAAAATTTATTTAATTTCCAACAATTTTTGCTAAAACCAAATGTACATCGTATCTGCGACCTCAAGTATAAGGAAAAATCTTTAGGCAATGTATTCGATTTAAATATCAGCCATATTAATTCAATAAGTTTAGTTGATGAAATAATTAGGCAAATGTTAATTGATAAAGATTTAAATATTGACTACCTAGCATCTTTTAATCGAAAAGATTTCGAATATGAGTGTCAAATGGAGAAAATAGATATTCTTGATTAAGTTTAAAGTGGATACTATTTCTTCTTTTTCTTCTTACTCGTTTTTATCTCAGCCATCACTTCACTAGTAGATTTCAAGGGTGGGTCTTCCAACTTTTTAATATACACATCAAACTCTTTAAAAACAGTTGGATTAGATTTTAGCGCAGCTTTTATACTTACTTTTTCTTCAACAAAATTTGCAGGAATAATAATAGAGTTACCCGAAAATTTTGCTTGTGTACAAGTGAATAAGATTTTTGTACTATCCAAAGGTAAATACCTACCATTGCTCAGTTGTCCATCAATATTAATGTAATTGTGCGTACCTTTCTTTAAACTATCTGTATAAAGATTCACAAAAATCTTTTCGATTGTTTGTGCTTTACTTGCAAAATTAAAAAGGATAAATAAGGCTAGTAAAAGTGTTTTCAATTCTTTGTTTTCTATGTTTCTATAAGGTTAAATTACTTTGAGTTTTAAATACAAGACGTAAATATCCTTTTTATTTAGTTGTAACATTGTTAAAAAATAAAAAGTTTTGTTATTTCAACCTTTCGCCCCATATTTGCAGTACAAATGAAACAAACAACAAATAATAACGGATGGTGGTGGTACAGTCAAAACACGATTGTGCTATAGCCTCCTATTTATATATTTTTAAATAAAAGCCCTTGCACAACGCTAGGGCTTTTTTAATGGAACCAAATGAACAAAATAAATATAACCACTTCTTGCACCAAAATCCCTGCAGACCTTTATACGCCTGTAGGCATTTACCTGCGCATGAGGGATAAATTTAGAGATACGATTCTGCTAGAAAGTACTGACTCACATGCAGGTGAAAACAGCCGTTCTATCATTGCTGTAAATGCTATTGGTGGAATAGAAATTATGGATTTGCAAAAAGCTGAATATAAATATCCAGCACAAAAAACGGAGCAGCTTACTATTTCTACAAAAGATAATATAACCAATATTTTAGAAAATTTTATAGATAGTTTTTATGCAGCTATTCCCACAGAAAAAATTGCAACAATAGCGCAAGGTTTGTTTGGTTACACAACGTATGATGCAGTACAGTTTTTTGATTCGATTGAGTTGGGTTCTATCGAAAAAAATATTGATGCTATTCCATTAATACGATATAGGCTTTATCAATATGTCATTATCATCGACCATTTTAAAGATGAAATTTTTCTTTGCGAAAATAATATTAGCGGCATAGAAAGTAGGGTAGAAGATGTAGAAAATATTTTGCGAAGCAAGGATGTGCCTGTGTTTCCCTTTGCTACGAAAGGAATTGAAACACAAGATATGCCCGACGAAACCTATAGAGCCAATGTGCAAAAAGGAATTGATGCTTGCAAACGTGGCGATGTTTTTCAAATTGTATTGAGCAGAAGTTTTCAACAAAAATATATTGGCGACGAGTTTAATGTTTACAGAAGTTTGCGTAGTATAAACCCAGGGCCATATTTATTTTATTTTGATTATGGCGATTATAAATTAATGGGCAGCAGCCCGGAAAGTCAAGTGGTTATTAAAGATGGCAAAGCAATGGTACATCCCATTGCAGGCACTTTCAGACGAACTGGTAATGATGAAGCAGACAAACAATTAGCCATAGATTTAGAAAAAGATGCCAAAGAAAATGCAGAGCATATTATGTTGGTGGATTTAGCAAGAAATGATTTGAGTAAGGTATGTAATAATGTAAACGTTACGCAGTTTAAAAACATTAATTTCTATAGCCATGTAATACACATGGTAAGCGAAGTGCAGGGCAATATTGGCGAAGAAAAAAATCCATTTAAAATAATGGCATCGGTTTTTCCTGCGGGTACATTGAGTGGTGCACCAAAGTTTAAAGCCATGCAATTGATTAATAGCATTGAGCAAAACGAACGTAGTTTTTATGGTGGAGCAATAGGGTATATTGGGTTTGATAAAAGCTGTAACCATGCCATTATGATTCGTACATTTTTATGCAGAAACAATACCCTTACGTATCGTGCAGGCGCAGGTGTAGTGGCAGCAAGCGTTCCGCAAAGTGAGTTGGAAGAAGTTGGGCATAAGTTGGGAGCGTTGAAGAGGGCGATTGTGTTGGCGGAGGGGATGGGGAGTTGAAAGTTGAAGGTTGAAAGTTGTTGAATATTGTTTAAGGGTTGAATAGTTGATTGGTTTATTAGTTGATTTGGTAGAATTAAAAATGCGAAGCATTTTTCTTCCCCCGACTTATTTTCCAAAAAAACGTCTTCCCGTTTTCTCGGCAAAATAATTTTGCGAAGCAAAAAAAAACTGTGAATCTGTGGCAAATAAGAAAATAAAACGGTAAAATAGAAACATGAAAATATTAGTATTCGACAATTACGATTCATTCACCTACAACCTTGTTCATCTTGTAGAAAAAATTACAGATGAAAAGCCGGATGTATTTCGCAATGACAAAATAGCTTTAGAAGATATAGCACAATACGATAAAATTATTTTATCCCCCGGGCCAGGCATACCCGAAGAAGCAGGATTGTTGTTGCCATTAATAAAAATGTATGCCGCCACAAAACCTATATTGGGTGTGTGTTTGGGGCATCAGGCTATTGGAGAAGCTTTTGGCGCAAAGCTCATCAATTTAGATACTGTTTTTCATGGTGTAGCCACAAAAATTATTCAAACGGAAAGCAAATCTATTTTGTTTAAAGGATTTGAAAACGAATTTGAAGCAGGGCGATACCACAGTTGGATAGTAGATGCGGCAACGGTACCAGATGGATTTGAAGTGACAGCGGTAGATGAAAATAATTACATCATGGCCATGCAACACAAAACATACAATTTGCAATCGGTACAATTTCATCCGGAAAGTGTGCTTACACCAGATGGGGAGAAGATGATGAGGAATTGGTTAGAGGAATAGTTGAAAGTTGTTGAATGTCGTTTAAGGGTTGAATAGAACTCTGCGAAAACTCTTTCACCTCTTTTCTCTGCGGTAAAATAATAAAATGTATTAAAATTTACTTTGAGTAAATAAATTTAAATAAATTGAAATGAGTAAAAATTATTTTATAAACTTAAAAAAATAGAAGTCTTCAATTAATTGCAGACTTCTAAAGTCCCCCTGTGGGGGATTTAGGGGGCTTGAATTATGAAAAAAATACTAAACCTTCTCTTCGAATACAAAAGCTTAACCGCCGAGCAAGCAAAAGAGGTAATGATGAATATCGGCAAAGGCATTTATACCGATGCAGAAGTGGCAGCTTTTATAACGGTGTATCTCATGCGAACCATTACTATTGCAGAGTTGCAGGGATTTAGAAATGCTTTAATGGAAATGGCTTTGCCTATTAGCTTTGATGAAGCGGTGATAGATATTGTAGGAACAGGTGGGGATGGTAAAAACACATTTAACATTTCTACCATTGCTAGTTTTATAGTAGCTGGTACTGGAAATAAAGTGGCCAAGCATGGCAACTATGCATCCACATCGGTTACGGGTTCTAGCGATGTATTGCAACAATTGGGTTATACTTTTAAAAATAATAACGATGCATTAAAAAAAGAATTGGATGAAGCCAATATTAGCTTTTTGCATGCACCATTATTTCACCCTGCATTAAAAGCAGTGAGCCATGTAAGAAAACAACTGGGAGTAAGAACCTTGTTTAATATGATGGGGCCGTTGGTAAATCCTGCCAATCCTGCATTTCGTATGCTTGGTGTGTATAATGCAGAAATGGGAAGACTATATAATTACGTATTGCAAAATGATAATGCTAAATATGCCATTGTAAATAGTTTGGATGGATACGATGAAATAAGTTTAACAACCGATACAAAAGTAATCACTGCCGAAGGAGAAAAAATATACACGGCTTATTATCTTGGCAAGCGAACAGTTTCACCAGAAGATATTGCAGGAGGCAACTCACCAGAAGAAGCTGCAAAAATATTTACGAATATTTTAAAAGGCGAAGGTACTTGGGCGCAAAACGCTGTAGTGCTTGCCAATGCTGCCATGGCGCTGCATACAACAGAAAAATATGCAAACTATGATACTTGTATGCAAATGGCAGTGGAGAGTTTGGAAAGTGGAAAGGCTTATGAATCGTTGAAGAAAATAATTAGATAAATAAGATGATTAGTGGGTTTGCAAAGACTTGAGAAAAAACATGTCGCTCTTACGGAGCTCTGATTATGTTATATTTTTAATTCTACTACTGACATATTGCCTCTAACGAGGCTAAATACCTTTTAGCTAAAGCTCCAGAGGAGCGGCATGTCAGTAGAAAAGTATAAAGATTAAGGAGTATAGCTCCGTAG
>JANNVW010000008.1:0-95637 GCA_031408295.1 Ferruginibacter sp. | reverse complement strand
CTTTCTTTACACCTGTGAGGCGCTTAAATATTGATTCCTTTGTGTTTTCTATTTCTGTATATCGCATCTAAATCAGATCATTATTAACTGACAAACGCTGCATGGGAATAATATTTATTTTAATTATGTTAGAGGTCTAATAAACTTTATGCAAGGTATATATGCTCCTTTGCAATGCTGCATAAACACAAAGCCTCATTTTGTTTTCACACGAACCGTTCGCTAAAGCCAGATGGTGGGCAGGAAATAAGAAAAAACGAACCTAAAAATAAGTTAAGCTTTATAGTAATTTTAGAGTGTAGTGTAAAAATATATTTCGCTACCTCTGAATCCTGGACTGTATGGAAATATAGAGTTTGCAATTTTTGGATATCCATTTGTATTAAAAGTATATCCCCCTGTATAATCAAAACCTCCAACTTGAGGAGGATTACTACTTCCAATAAGTGTAGTAATTACACGGCTTGCCAAAACGTTATTTTTTGCAGCTAATACAACGTTAGAATTACTAGTCAGAAAAAGTAAAGATCCACCTGTAATATTGGCAAAAGGCGAAGGATTATCACCATATGTATATGTTTGTATAACATAGCGATTATTAAACCCATAAGATCTATGTTCAGTTACATTGCCTCTAGAATCTAAAGTGAAAGTATCTCTAACACTATATGGTGAACTGGTTGTATTTACTGTTTGTAAAGGAGTTGAAAGCATTAACCTAAAAATTTTATTTCCTGCATAAGAGTAAGAGTAAATCCTTTTCGTTTTTGAATATATAGGAAATGAAGGGCTAAGGCTAGTTGAACTAGATTGAATTGTAGAATCAATAACCAATTTCCCTAATACATTGTAAAAATAAAAACTGTTTATTGTATCCCTTCTATTACTATTTGGAGTAAAAGAAGTCAAGTTATATTTATTGGGGAATGAATCACTACCATTATAAAAAAATAAACTTCTAGATATACTAATTGATGAGCTGTTTATATCTTTACTAGTATCTATTATATTTGAAATTCTTTTCAAGCCATCATAAAAAAAATTTGTCTTTAATGAAGTGTCTAAAGTAGGAGAATTTGCCACACGATTAGTGAGAGAATAGAATTTTGAAACATAATTTCCAGCATCATCAACGGGTGTTGGCTCAATTGGATCCTTTACGCAAGCAGACGTACTTACAACTAAAAGTAGAATTAAGTAAAAGAAAATATTTTTAGTTTTCATGTATAATTATTTTAGTAAAAGTATTTATAGTGCTCCAGTGTGGCACTGCAAAGGGGTTTGGAGTTTAGTGTTTTGGTTTGGTTGCGAAGATAAAATTAATTATTGTTAGTAGTGCCTTTACATTAATAAATTTCAATAAATCATTTAAAAATGAAAAGTAACAACCGAAAGAGAATAAAATAAAATCGTTTATATCCAGATATATGTCAGAATAAAAAAATATAAATTTTTTGCATTATCAATATTTTCAGGCTCAATATTTGAGTAAATACTTCAATGAAAAATCATTATCTTCAAGTTGTTTTATTGTATTAAATAAATGCTGGCTCAACTTATGAAATACTACATTTTACTCACACTTCTTTTTATTGCCAATTACAACTTAGCATTTGCTCAAAAAAAGGAAAGACCTTTTAGGTGTGGCTTCTACTCTAGAGATACAATTCAATTCAATAAATTTTACAACAGCACATTGCAGTATATTGAAATTAAAAAAGGCGAAAGGATAGCAAGCGTAGGTGCACAAAATGGTAATGTAGAAATACAGTTATCACTTTTTATAGATAGTATTCAATTTACATTACAAGATATAGATACCTCATGCTTAAATGAAGTGGAAATACAAAAAGTAAAAAATTATTATGAAACCTTAGTTGACAAAACGATTAGTAATAAATTTGATATTGTTGTAGGTACTGAAACCAAAACTAATTTAGAAAATAATTATTATGACAGGGTATTGCTCTTAAATGTGTACCACGAACTAAGCGATAAAAAGCCGATGCTTGAAGGTATTTATGCTTGTTTAAAAAATAAAGGCAGCTTAGTGGTAATGGAAAAAATGGGCAAACGAAAAGGCAAAAAGCGACACGACTGCAACCATATTATGCCGTTTGAGCCAGATTTTTTAGCTGAAATGAAAGCAGCTAATTTTGTTTTGGCATCTAAAACTACTAATGCCAAGAATAGTCTTACATTTTATATTTTCGAAAAAAGCTAGGGTTAAGTTAAGTTTGTGGGAGACAGGTCAGATTATTCTTAACATACACTAGCATACATTTAAGAATTCCCGACAATGAGGCTTTGAAGTTTACGTTGAAAATCCTCTCTGCGTAAACTCTTTTATCTCATTTCTCTGCGGTGAACCCGCAAAGCACAATAAGAGTTGAGTATAGATTTAATGATGAAGGGCTGAAGGATCTCGAAAAAATCGGGACAGGTGGGCATAGCAGTACCTACAGGCACGAGGAACGAGTGCCGAGGAGTAGTGCAGACAGCCTTGTTAGATGCCGATTTTATTTTGAAGCCGACAGCCACGGCTATTTTTACCTTTAAATTGCCATTAATTCTTAATTTTACTGCTTATTTGTAGCTTAATATAGACTTTACTAAAAAATAATTACAAATTCTCCCGTTGTTTAAATATAATTCATTACTTTTGCCGTCCAAAAATAAAGGACATGGCAAGAGTATGTGAACTTACAGGAAAGAGACCAATTGTAGGAAATAAGGTTTCTCACTCAAACATCAAAACAAAGCGTAGATTTTTACCAAATCTACAAACCAAGCGTTATTTTCTTGCAGAAGAAGATAAATGGGTTATTATGAAGATTAGTTCTGAAGCTATCCGTACCATCAACAAAAATGGTTTGTACGCTACAGTAAAAGCTATGAGAGCTGCTGGTTCTAAAATCTAACACAAATAATTAATAGGAAGGTTTTGTAGTAAATACAATTCTTTCAAACATCAAACAATAACAATGGCAAAGAAAGGCAATAGAGTACAGGTTATAATGGAGTGTACAGAGCATAAAGCTAGCGGGAAACCGGGTACAAGTCGTTATATAACTACTAAAAACAAAAAAAACACAACTGAGCGTTTGGAATTAAAGAAATTTAATGCAATCCTTAAAAAAGTAACTGTACATAAAGAAATTAAGTAAGATTAAGCTTTGCTTACAACTATCATTTAGTTGTTTTGCGGAGTATCGTTTTATTTTTACATTTTTAAATTAATATACAATGGCAAAAGCAGCATCAAAGAACTCGAAAATTAAAGATAGTAAGGCCGCACAAGATGCAAAAAACTGGACAAAACTTATTCGTACAGTGCGTAGTGCAAAAACAGGTGCTTATACTTTCAAAGAGTCTATAGTACACAAAGACAAAGTACAAGAAGTTTTAGCTCAATAATTTTTATTGAATAAACATATTTTACAAAAGCTATTCCGATACAATTGGAATAGCTTTTTTGTTTTGTGTCATACATGGCAATACGCTTTAGGTTATGGGCTCCAAACGAGAGTTGTTATACTTATCGTTGTCCTATTGCAAGAGTGTCCTTACATTAGACCTATAGTGTGGATATAGCTTTTATACCTTGCAATATGTAGTTATTAAAAAGTGAGGTTACAGATTTAGAAGAGATGTATTTATTTTATAGCGGAAATGACATTTTGGAATATTTGTTTAGATGTGGTACACATTTTATATAAAATTGTTTTCAACTAAGATTAAAACAGTTTATAGAGACGGCTGCACTTCAAAAGAACAATAAAACTTAAATATGGTTTTAGTAAATTTGAAATAAAAACAAAGAAAAACATGATACAGCAGGCTAAATCCATAAGAGCATTTATAGGTGCAAAGAATTTTGAAATATCAAGATCTTTTTACCAAGACTTAGGCTTTGAGGAATCGATTATTTCTAAAAATATGTCTTACTTTAATATCTGTAACGAACTGGGTTTTTATTTGCAAGATGCTTATGTAAAAGATTGGGTTGACAATACCATGATATTTGTTGAGGTAAATAATGTTGAGCAATATTATAGTGAGTTAGAAAATCTCGGGCTACATCATAAATATACAGCCGCTAAGCTCATACCAGTAAAAAATAACCCTTGGGGTAGCGAATGTTTTTTGCATGACCCTTCTGGAGTATTATGGCATTTTGGAGCATTCAATAAGTAAGTATTAAGGAGTAGGCATGTAACTACTAAACTGTTAATAGCTTCAATTATAGTTAGTAGCTTTCTGTCTGTACCAATAAGTTTCTAAGCCTACCCAAACCTTCAAATTTTATCAACTTTTAAAAAAGACAGTAAATATCATTTTATAAAATTTATTAACACACTCTCTATAAAAGTATGTAAATGTGGGTGTAAGTATTTAATTGTGCAGCAAGGCTGATTATGTCTTTTATTACTTAACTGCACTTAGTAAGTAACAGCTGCTGTTGTACTTTTTTTTGCCTATGAAAAGTTCGGCTTGGCAAAACTGTTTCATTCTTTTGTTCCGATAAGCAACATTTAAAACCCAACACCCACACTTATGCCACCCCACCTATGATAAGTACCACCACTAAATTCTTTTGTAAGAAACGATTGTGTATAGGAAAGCAAAAGTTTTTTATAATTTACTACAATGCCTGCATCTGCTTGGTAGGTTAGTCTTTTAATGTTGCCAGTAGCAATTGTGTAAGCACTTTTCTTATTGAATAATCCACCTTGCATACTGGCGTCGTACGCAATAAAACTTGCAGTGCTTTGTCCATAAAAATAATACGATAGTTTTCTTTTTGCTTCCCCTACAGGCAAAAATCTTTTATTGAAATTGCCAATCATAAAATTAAATCCAGTATTTATTTTATTATTAATTGTGCCAAGCCTTAGTTCTGATGTGCTATTGAGCAAAAAATGGTTTCCTACACTTGCCAATTGTTTTTCATAATTTATTTGATAATTTAGTAATACATCATTTTTTATTTGATGCTGCCATCCATGTGGTAATGGATTATTTAGCCAGCCATGTATTGTGGTCTGTATTTGTTTTCCAAATGCAGCGGGTCCCATTACACCAATACTTATAGCAGTAGAAATTTGTTGTTTGCGTATTGCATCTGCTTGTATCAAAAATGTTTTTAACGATAGGTTGGCATTAAAAGGTCTATCGCCATACAAAATATTATCGCTTAATATACTTTTTGGCGTGTAGCCAAATAGGTTAAATGTTATACCATATTGTGGGTTGGTTTTATATGGTTTCCATAACAGCTTTGCTAAGGGAAATTTTTTGATTGATGGGTTTACATAATCTAATGTAATGCCCTGCGAATAATATTGGTCAAATTTTGTAAAAAAATCATTGTCATAATGAAAACGAAAATATTTATTGTGGTCTATATTTCTAAATGTAGAAGTATTGTCTATACGCTGCGCATGAGCAAAAATGTTGGAGCAAATTAATAAGGCTGTGCCTACAATTCTATAAAATGAACTTATCATATTATACATACGAATTGGCTATCCAATTTGATTATGTTATGATAGTTTTAATGGTATTGAATCAGGATAGACGCTTTTAGATTTTTTGCGTCTCGTCGAGCAATGTCATTAAGTTAAGGATTTCAATACACAACTAATAGCACCCCTTCGGGGTTAGGATTTGATTTTTGTGAATCACTTTCTATAATAATAACATCCCTTCGGGATTGTAAGCCTGAAATGCTGATATTATTATAGATAATAGGCAATCATGCAAACTAAAACCCCGAAGAGGTGGCATTAAAAATCGAACATTTTTTACACTGTGTAGTTTCTGAGTGCGAAAACCCCGCCAATAGTGTAAACGTTACGAAGTAGTTTCAAAATTTTGTTTTTAGACTACTTTATCCCTTCACCTCAAACCTAAATCCTATACCATGTAAATTTTCAATAACGATATTCGAATCTTTAGATAATATTTTTCTTAGTCTAGAAATGAATACATCTAAACTCCTACCCATAAAATAATCATCAGTGCCCCATAGCGCTTTTAAGATATCTTCTCTCTTTAAAACCTTGTGTGGATTTTGTATAAAAAGTTTTAGGAGGTCTGCTTCTCGTTGGGTGAGTGTAGTTTTTTCAGTATCCCATATTATTTCATAATTAATACTATCAAATTGGTATTTACCTACTGTGTATATTTTATTTTCAGCTTTATTTTTTTTACTTCTTTGTAAAAATATTTCTAGTTTCAAAATCAGCTCTTCTATACTAAATGGTTTTACCAAATAATCATCTGCACCTAATTTTAAGCCCAAAATCCTATCTTCTTTTAATGTTTTTGCAGATAAAAAAATAATAGGAATCTCATTATTTTGTAGTCGTATAGTTTTTGCTATTTCAAAACCATCTTTTTTTGGCACCATAATATCTAACACACATATGTCATAGGTCTGCATGCCAAAATCCATCAGTGCATCTTCTCCATTGGCAAAATGTTTTACTTCGTAGTTATTCATTTCTAGGCTATCTTTTGTAAGGTAGGCTAGGGTTTCATCATCTTCTACGTATAATATTTTATACTGTTTGGCCATTTGTAGGTATTAAAATTATTACTGTTGTTCCTTGGGTTTCTATACTTTGTAAAGCTAATTTCCATTTGTGTTCTTTACATATTTTTTGTACATAAAAAAGCCCTAGTCCAAAACCATTTACCTCATTACTTTTTGCATGCTGCACCCTATAAAATTTTTCAAATACATTTTGTAAATCTTTTTGTGGTATTCCCATACCATTATCTTTAAAAGACAATTGAATATTATTGGCTACTCGTTTTATGCTTATAACGATGAAAGCAGATGAAATGGTATACTTCACAGCATTGTCCAACAAGTTATATATTAGGTTTGAAAAATGAAATTCATCAGCTTCAATAATAAATGATTGTTGTGCATGTATTTCTATTGTAGCATCTGGGTATTTTACCAAAATATTTTCAGTAGCAGCCTGTATTGCATCTGTAATAAATATTGTATTTTTTTCTAACTGTAAAGGTTTATTTTCTGTTTTAGCTAAGTGTAAAATTTTTTCTACATGGCTATTTAGTTTGGCGGCTTGCTGGGTAATTAGTGTGTTGTATTTATTAAGTTTTTCGTCTTGCGCAATTATATCTTGCTTATCTAAAAAATTAGATGCAATTAAAATAGAAGATATGGGCGTTTTAAACTCATGTGTCATATTGTTTATAAAATCTTTTTGCAGCTCAGCGTATTTTTTTTGTTGTAAAATGGTAAAGGCTGAGTAGCCGTATAATACAAGTACAACAAGCATTATGAGGGAAAGAATAATCCAAATATTTAGTGCTTTGTAAATGTATTTATTAAGTTGTGGAAAATGTACTACAAAATAGTACGTCATATTATTTTTAGCTAGTGTAAAATTTATTTTTGTTGGGTTTGCCTTTTTAAACAAGGAAATATAATCTCCATATTGCATACGCTCTTTTGTACAATCATAAAGACCGTACTCAAAGTCAGTAACAATATCAAACTTTTCAAATTCATTTTTTAAATAGTAGTCTAAGGATGCTGCTTCAAATTTGCTATTTACATTTACGATGTAATAATCGTTTTTTACTTTTTCTATCGGGTTTGTTTGTGGTGGAGCAGTCTTTCCTTCTACATTTAGTTTGCTTGCCACTTCAAGTAAAGCTACGTGTGCTTTTTGAGCAAATTTTTTTTCTTCATATTGTACAGCTTGCCTCAATAGGAAAAATTGTATAACCATTATACCCACTATTACTAAAAAGCCCAGTAGTAAAGCAATATTTAGTTTATTTATTTTCATTTTTTGTGCAGCTAGTGTAAAGAATATTCAGTAGTTTAGTTTTATGTATTTAAGTGTACTATTTTAATAACGTAAAACATATAATAGTTTGTACGATGCAATGCTAATCTAAAAAAGATAAATTACTAAAGCCGTTTAACTTTCATTAACAAACATTGGGCAATCGTTAACAATTGTTCAACATTCATTAACAGCAAGCAGCAAGTTAGCATTATACTTTCACAGTGTTAATTACTTGCAAGTTTAAACAATCATTTTTTAAATTTTAAAAACAACTATTATGAAATTAGTAAAATTATGCACACTGTTTATTGTGGCTTTAAGTTTTATGTCTTTTACAGCAATAAATGCTAGTAAAAACAATGTAGGGCATTCAAATATTTTATCGTTAGTAAAATGGAAGACCGATGTAATTGACTTAGGAGAAATTGCACAAAGCAAACCAATAACAATTGAGTTTGAATTTACCAATACTAGCGATGCAGATGTTATTGTAATTAGTGCCCAAGCATCTTGTGGTTGTACTGTAGCTGATTATCCTAAGCAACCAATACCTGCGGGTAAAACTGCAAAGATAACTGCCACCTTTAATGCAGCTACAACAGGACCATTTACAAAAAATGTAACCGTTAGCATACAAAACGAAGAGGTAAAAGTGCTTAACTTTAAAGGTACTGTGATATAAAATTTGTTAAAGTTTCGTACAAATAAAATCGCCAATATTTTATGTTGGCGATTTTATTTACTGTACTAGGGGTAACATTTTTGCTTTAAGCATAATTGCCCATTTTGCATATTCTAAGCCTGATGGATGAAGCCCATCGTTTGCTACAAGTGCGGGATTATTTATTGCCATACGAGTAGATGGCGTAATATCTGTGTAGTCTATTTCTATTTGAGCGCATACTTGTTTGTTGATGGCATTAAATCTATCTATTTCTATTCCTATTTGTACTGCATTGCTTGCGCCAAATGGCGTGGCTCCATAATCTGGAATGCTTAACACAAATATTCGCTGTTTTCTATACCCACTAAATTCTATTGCTTTGTTTAAGCATTGTATAAATTGTACTCTGTATTCGGCAGTATCTCTTTGTTGGTATTGATTATTTACACCAATTAGTAATGTTACCAAATCATACGTACCAGTGGGAGTAGGGGAGCTACTAGATATCCCATTCAATAAATTTTGTGTAGCCCATCCTGTTTGTGCAATAATTTCAGCAGTGGTTACCATATTTGCCCCAGCTTGTTTCAATAAAGAAATGGTTTGATTAGGGAATCGTTCATTTATACCTACACTTTGACCAATGGTATAGCTATCTCCTAATGCTAAAATTCGTTTTGTTGCTACTGATTGAGGAGGAGGCAAAATTATGCTACTTGTATCTGTTGCTGGTAAAAATGTGTAGGCTGTTTTCTTACTACATGCAGTTGTTAAAAAAAGCAATACGCACAGTAAGAAACAATTACAATATGCTATACAATATTTATACATTGGTTTAATATTAAAAGAATTATGTAAAGTACGATTTTAGTATTCTAATAGATTTTTTGCTTCATAAATATGGATAATTTTTACCATGCTAAAGAACTATTCAGTATTTTTAGGCACTCTAGTAATAAAGTTTTTTGTTCATGAAAATTACTAGACTTATTTTATGCAATATAAAAATTACATTTTTTTTATTTGGATATTATTGTTTCTTAGCATTGATACGAAAGCGCAAAATGAAAGTATTGTGCTACTAAAAAACAATACTGCAATATCAGCAAATTTATCAAAGTATTTAAAGCATGGCGAAACAGTAAATTTTGATAAGCAAGTATCCGCAGCATTGCTGAAATTACAGCCTGAAAAAATAAATATTGTCTTTCAATTTGAAAATGAAGAATGGAATATAGAATTGAAAAGAACAGATATTTTATCGCAAAGTTTTTTTGTAACTACAGGTACAAATCCAAAAGATAAATTTGCATACAGCAATGATGCTTTACATTACAAAGGTAAAGTGCAAGGAAAGCAGCACTCGTTTGCAGCTGTAAGTATACTGGCAGATAAAATGGTAGCCGTTATAGCAGATGAAAAAGGCAACATTAATATTGGCAATATAAACACTCCCGAAGCAAAAGTAAACGATGAGCATATTATTTATAGAGATTCAGATTTACTTTTGCAAAATGAATTTGGGTGTAGTACTAATGAAGTACTAAATAATAACAATCCTATTCCAATATATAATGCAATATCATCTACAGAAGCAACCATAAATCCAGAGCCAGTGGATATTTATTTTGAGGCAGACTATCAAATTTTTTTAAACAATGGCTCTAATGTAACCAATGTAGTAAATTATGTAACAGCATTATTTAATGTAGTACATGTATTGTACGAAAATGATAGTGTGAATACAAAAATAAGTGCCATTAAAGTTTGGAATACAATAGACCCCTATGTTTCACTAAACACTAGCTCTCTTTTATTAAATTCATTTGCAGTTAATATGAATGCAGGCTTTCCTGGTGATGTAGCACATTTTTTAAGCCAAAGAGGCTTAGGTGGTGGTGTTGCATACCTTAATGTTTTGTGTGCTGGAAATAGTTCTAAAACTGCTGTAAGTGGTAATCTTTCTAATTCATTTGGTACATTCCCAATATACTCATGGTCTGCAATGGTTATTGCACATGAGCTGGGGCACAACTTCGGTTCGCCTCATACACAATCATGCTCATGGGTTGGGGGCGCCATCGATAATTGCGCTACAACCGAATATGGGTGTCCGCAGGGCCCTGCTCCTACAAATGGGGGTACTATTATGAGTTATTGTCATCTCGTTGGGTATGGAATAAATTTTGCAAATGGTTTTGGCCCGCTACCTAGTGCAAAAATTAGAAGCTTTGTTAGAAATAATGATTGCATAAAGCCTGGTATATATTTTGAAACAACATCTCACAATGTAAATGAAGAATTTGCAGATGTGCAAAATGGATGTTTGAATTATAAACTCATTACAACAAAACTAAAAATACCATATGCGCCTACACAACCTGTAGATATTACGCTTTTGCCAGTGAGTAGTATGGGTTTAGTAATAGGTACAAACAACGACATAGAAATTACGCCATTAACCTTTAGGCTGGATTCAAACAACTTATCACAAACCATCAACTTTAAAGTGTATAATGATGCCATTATTGAAAACATAGAAACCCTGTCGCTTAATTTTGATATTAATGCAAATGGGGGTAATGCTATAAAAAGGAATATTTATACCACTGATATTTTAAATATTACAAGCGAAGATTATCGACCAGATTCCACCATAAATCAAATACTATTTTACGAACCTTTTGATGGGATTTCGAGCGGCTTGGGTAGTTGGACACAGTATATTATTTATGGTGCATCATCGCCCAACAGATGGATTGTAGCAAATAGTGCAGGTGTAGACTTTCCTACAAAGGCGGCATATATTTCTAATAATAACAACACGGCTACCTATGCCGGCGCAACTATTGGCGATAGTACAATTGTAAGATTAGAATCAGCAACAATTAATGCAGCTGGTTTTTCTAATATGCAGCTCACTTATCTTTTTAAATGTAATGGGCAGTTGGAGTTCATAAACGGCGGCCCCACAGGTGGAGGTTCTACCTATTTAGATTTTGGTAGGGTTTACTACTCTATAAATAATGGTATTACATGGGTCATTGCTAAAGATAATATAGCTCGCTATTTAGAAAAGGGAGTAGCAAGCATTACTCTGCCTTCTGATGCCAATAATGCTACTAATTTGAAAATTGCTTTTGAATGGTTGAATAATTCTAGTACGGTAAATAATACAGCATTTGTTATTGATAGTATTGTAATAAAAGGCGCTTCTACTTGTGCAATACAAACTGCACTGCATGCAAATAATAGTGATGAAGAATATCTAGGGCCAAACGAAACCATACACTATTACAACCCTGTTACTAAAAATATAATGGCAACAATTGAAAATAATAGCGCTTTTGATTTTGGTTGTACAAAGGTAGAGCTCATACGTACTGGCACAGGCGCATCTCAAGCATGGGGTTCACTTTTAAAGAATAGGGTGTCTGATAAGGCATTTAAAATAACTACTACAAATATGAGTACCGCCGCACCATACACTTTAAAATTGTATTACACAAACGCAGAAATAAATGGATGGCTTGCCACAACGGGTAATAATATAAGTGATGTAAAAATTGTAAAAACAAATGCTGATATTACAACCGTGCCTCCATTGTCTATACCTACTTTTTCTTCTGTAAATGATAAAGCTATTTTTGGAGCTACTGCACATTCTGTAATAGGAGCAACATATGCTGGCATAGCTACCATTAGTACTTATGCACTAATGAAACCTTATGCTGTGTTCGATTGTTCGAACACAGTAATAACTTATGCAACGGATGTATCTGGCACTACCTACCAATGGCAGGTAGATAATGGAGCTGGCTACACAGATATTACGAATAATGCTACCTATAGTAATGCTGCTACTGGTACGCTAGGCATATCTAACCCTACTGAAATTATTATTGGTAATAAGTACAGGTGTGTTGTAAATACTATTTTTGGGATAGTTTACTCTAGAGAATTTGTATTAAAATTTGGCAATACATGGTTGGGTGTGGTAAGCAAAGCTTGGGAGAATCCTTTAAACTGGAGTTGTAATACCGTGCCAGATAATAAAACTGATGTAATTATAAATAGCGGTACTGCCTTTACTGCAGAACTAAGCACCGTTACCACAGTAAGGTCATTGCATATTGAAAACATTGCTAATCTATTAATAAAAACGGGAGCTAATTTGGTTATTAACCATTAGTGAATATATTAGGAAGAAAAATGTTCTGATAATATATTTGTAGTGTTATGAATAGAAAAGCAACAATAGCAGATTTTGATTTTGTGCATACGATGTACATGCACCCTACAATAAACCCACACTTATTATATGAGCAAATGAGTGCTGAAAGTTTTAGGCCAATATTTGAAAAATTAATATTGGAAGATATTTTATATGTGTTTGAAGAAAATAGACTGCCACTTGGTATGTTTAAATTTGTACCTAATACTTACAGGAGTGCACATGTGGGTTATATTGGGAGTTTTGCTATACAGCCTCACTTAACTGGCAAAGGATTAGGATTAAAAATGATGATATCTATTATTGCAATGGCAAAGGAAAGTGGTTTTAAACGATTAGAATTAAGTGCAGGTGTACAAAATAAAAAAGCCATAGCACTTTATAAAAAAGCAGGTTTTGAGGAAAAGGGTATTTTGAAAAAATACACTTACTTCAAAAGTGAGGATATATATATATAGATGAAGTGATGATGAGCTATATAATAGACTAATGGGGTTTTAGTCTATGGATGCCAACTTTTTAAAAATTGGCATCCGTAGACTAAAAAAGATGAAAAATGATTAACTGTTGAAAATTTACGCCCGATTGTAGCGGTTACCCCACAGGTACAAGGAACGAGTGCCGAGGAGTAATAGCGAAAAGCCCCGCAATACTGCGGGGTAAACTAAGCCAAGGCTAAACAATGAGCTTCCGTTTGCGTCCAAATAATTGGAAATCAATTATGTTATACTTTTAGAATGTTATCAATTAGGGAAAAAGATAATAATCTTTAAATTCTTCCTACTATTTGAGTAAAAAGCCCTACTTTTGCAGTCCAAAATTTGGTCTAGATATGTTAGCAATTGTAAAAATAGCTGGTCAGCAATTTAAAGTAAGAGCGGGCGACAGCTTATACGTACCTCATATAGAGGGAAAAACTGGAGATTCTGTAGAGTTTTCAGATGTACTTTTAACTTCAAGTGGCAGCGATGCTATTTTGGATAGCAAAGTTATTGTAAAAGCAGAAATTATTAATGAGCTTGTGAAAGGCGAAAAAGTAATTGCTTTTAAAATGAAAAGAAGAAAAGGTTTCCGTAAAAAGCACGGACATCGTACGCAATACACACAATTAAAAGTAACTGCTATTGCATAATTAGTTGATTGGTGAATTGGTTGATTTTATTTATTGACTAACACAACAAATAACTATTTAGGAATAACTAATAAATAAAAAAACATGGCACATAAAAAAGGTGAAGGTTCCGTAAAAAACGGTCGTGATTCACAAGCAAAAAGATTGGGCGTAAAAATATTTGGTGGTCAAGCTGCAATAGCTGGCAACATTATTATTCGTCAGCGTGGTACACAATATCATCCGGGTAAAAACGTGGGTCTTGGAAGAGACTTTACCATCTTTGCAATGACCGATGGATTGGTAGAATTTAGAAAAACAAAAGGTGATAAAACCTATGTTTCGGTGACTGCTGTAGAGGCTACTGCATAAAAAAGTTGAAGTTTTTTTTGGTAATTAAAAAAATGTCTTTATTTTTAAGCATTATTTACTAACCATAATTAAATTTAAACAAAATGGCAACAGCAAAAAAAGCAGCTCCAAAAAAAGCTGCAGCAAAAAAAGCAGCTCCTGCAAAGAAGGCAGCTCCTGCAAAAAAAGCGGCTCCTAAAAAAGCAGCAGCAAAGAAAGCAGCTCCTGCAAAAAAAGCAGCTCCTGCAAAAAAAGCAGCTCCTAAAAAAGCAGCTCCTGCAAAAAAAGCAGCTCCTAAAAAAGCGGCAAAAAAAGCAGCTCCAAAAAAGAAATAATAAAGCCCACGCTTTAAAATTCCTACTTAAAGGTCTCGATTTTAATCGAGGCCTTTTTTAATTTAATACCCCCAAAGCTACTATTGCTATTGAGTTGTATGTTTTTTTTATACTTTTACTATTGCATCCTATTACTTACTTTTACTTTACTTTACTTTTAATATTGTAATTTAGATTTCTTAAATTTTTCAGGTATGAATAATAATGAAATAGCAAATAGTTTTTCTCTGCTTTCTAAACTAATGGATATACATGGAGAGAATAGTTTTAAAAGTAAATCGTATGCAACTGCTGCATTTAATATAGAAAAATTATTGGTAGAGCTTAGCGAAATAGAACCAGCAAAAATTGATTCTTTAAAAGGTATTGGAGCATCATCTGCTAAGAAAATTATAGAATTATTAGAGACAGGTAAGCTCATGCAATTGGAAGGAATTTTGATTTCTACCCCGCCAGGTGTGGTCGAAATGTTAAAAATTAAAGGAATTGGTCCAAAAAAAATAAATATTATTTGGAAAGAAATGGAGCTTGAAAGTGTAGGCGAATTACTTTATGCATGCAAAGAAAATAGATTAAAATTATACAAAGGATTTGGAGAAAAAACACAGCAAAATGTTTTAGAAAGTATAGAATTTTATTTGCGTAATAAAGGTAATTTTTTATATGCGCAGATAATTTATGGGGCAGAACAATTTATAATTTACCTAGAAAAAACTTTTGTAGGTAAGCGAGTTTTTGTAACAGGAGAGTATGCTAGACAAATGGAAATAATAACGTTGCTAGAATATGTAGTTGAAGAGAAAATAGATACAGTAGCAGAAAAATTAGGCTTACAAAATGGGTTGGAATTACTTGAAAAAAGTGATGACTCTCTATTGTATAAAACTGTACTAGGTATAAATGTGAAAATATATCCGGTTATAGAAAAAGTAATTGAGAAATTGATAGAAACGTCTTCATCTGAAAATTTTTTAACTAAACTACAATCGGATTATAATATAGATTTAATTGCAAATGACGAAGCATCGTTTTTTGTACACCGAAAATTACCGTTAATTCCTGCTTTTTTAAGAGAAGATGAGGCTATTTTGAATTCTAAGGTGGATGTAGAAACAATTTTGCAACCAAAACAAGTGAAAGGCCTTATACATTGTCATAGTAACTGGAGTGATGGTAACAATACAATTGAAGAAATGGCATTGGCTGCTAAAGCAAAAGGAATGGAGTACCTTGTAATAACGGATCATAGCAAAACTGCCTCATATGCTCAGGGCTTAAAGGAAGAACAAATAAAAGCACAACACCAGTATATAGATGAATTAAATATAAAACTTGCCCCTTTCAAAATTTTTAAAAGTATAGAGAGTGATATTTTGGGAGATGGGAGTTTAGATTATAGCAATAGCATACTTTCTACATTTGACTTGGTGATAGCTAGTGTGCATAGCAATCTGAAAATGACTGAGGAAAAAGCAATGGCTCGCTTACTTGCTGCTATTGAAAATCCATATACAACTATTCTGGGGCATTTAACGGGACGATTGTTACTAAGCAGACCGAGTTACCCGTTAGATTTTAAAAAGATAATAGATGCCTGCGCAGCAAACCAAGTGGTAATAGAGCTAAATGCAAACCCCAATAGGTTAGATATTGATTGGAGAGAGATAAAATATGCCTTACAAAAAAATGTATTGATATCTGTAAACCCAGATAGCCATAGCATAGTAGGAATAGATGATATAAAATATGGTGTATTTGCAGCACAAAAGGCTATGCTTACAAAAGAGCAAAACTTGAGTAGCTTTTCTCTTTTAGCTTTCGAAAATTATGTTGGAAGTAGAAAAAAAGCTAAAGGGATTTAGGCGTTAGTAATGGGTAGGGTTACAAAAAAAGAAGTTCCATTTGCAGAAGTCTCAAAACGAATATCACCACCTGCTTGCTCTGCCATGCGCTTGCACATTGCAAGCCCAAGCCCAGTGCCAGACGATTTTGTAGTAAAATTAGGTGTGAATATTTTAGATTTTACTTCGTCACTTATGCCAATACCATTATCAGATATTTTTATTTCTACTGTATTGCTATTTACAGTTTCGTAAATATGAATATGTGGAGTTTCATTTTCCGCTACAGACTGTATACCGTTTAAAATTAGATTTGTGAGGATTCTATTGATATGTGTTTTGTCAGCAAAAATTAGTACTTCATTGGGAATTATTTTCCATGTAAATTTTGTGGCACTGTCTACCTCGTACAATTGCTTTACAGATATGAGCGATTCTTTTACATTAAATAATTCTGGTTTAGCGTTTTCAATATTTGCAAAACGACTAAACTCCTCTGCAATGGAACTGAGATGATCTATTTGTTCTACTAAAGTATCAGACACTTTGCTGCTTAGTTCTTTAATATTGGGCGCATCATCTTTTATAGCTCTATGAAGAAACTGCATGCTAAGTTTCATTGGGGTAAGCGGATTCTTAATTTCGTGTGCTACTTGTTTTGCCATTTCTTGCCAAGCATTTTCTCTTTCTGTTCTTGCAAGTGCTGTAGCACTTATATCTAATTTTACAACCATTTTATTGTATTCCTTTACCAGGTCACCTATCTCATCGTTTCTATTCCAAACTATAGCTTCATTGGTTTTTGCAAGGTTAATGTTTTTCATTTTATCGCTTATAAAAGAAAAAGAATTGGTAATGCGGTTTGTTATTATAAGTGCTACAATGCCCGACATTAAAAGTATAAATGCATTTAAGATTATAATAGTAACAAGAAAAGTAGAGATTTCTTCTTTCAATTTTGTTTGGGAAGTAAAGTATGGAATATTGAGATAGCCTATTTCTTCTCCACCTTTTATGGTTATAGGAATATAGTCACTTGCATATTCAAGTGTACCAATTTTTTCGTTTTGATAGTATTGTATTTCTTTGCCTTTGTATAAATGATAAAACGCCAATGGAGATATTTTTGTACTTGTTATACCTTTTACGTAGGGTAAAGCTAGTGAAGATGCTTTTAAATCTCCATTTAAGGAATACAGGTTAATATCTAGCCCATGAATTTTTGAAATGCGGTTTATTATTTTTTCTAAGCTATCAGATTTAGCTATTTTATTTTGTTCGAATAAAGATGTTTCTATTAATTGTTTGGAAACTGCTGCGGACACATCGCTTCCAATTATTTTAATTGTTCTGCTTAATGTTTCTTTATTGTTGTTTTGATATCTACTTATGAAGAACAGTATAGTAGCTATTGCAATAATGATAAAAGATAAAATACTAAAAAATATAATAGTACCGTGCACTTGTTGTCTTATAGTAAGTTGAACTTCTTTAATTATTTTGCTGATATTAAAACGAGCTTTTAAAAATATGGAAATGAAAGTTGATAAGGCGTTTAGTAAAATAAAAGTGCAGAATAGGTATGAAAACAATGTAATAGATTCAATAATAAGTCTATTTTCTTTAACGATTAATACATATTTGTTAGAGCCGGCACTATACCAAAGCTCATTATAATTTTTATTTTTTTCTAATAAAAATTGCTTGCCTGCAAAATATTTATCGGAGTAGCGGGTAGAAAATGCATAATCATTATGACTGCTTATGAGTTTTCCTTGATCGTATATGGCAAATGCATATTCTGATGAATTTTCTAAGGAATTGTTTTGGCCTCTACTAAACAATTCTGGATACAATGTTTCTGAAAGAAAACTCTTTGGGCTTACAACAATAAATACATATCCCAAGAGATTTCCGTTTTCATCTTTTATTACCCTTTTAGCCAGGTAATTAAATTTATCGTACCCAGTATCATAATAATACATGCCTGGTACTTCTGTTGGTTTGGCTTGTGTGTTATAAATACTACTTATGGAATTATACGAAACAGGATCTTGGTTGAATAAGGGATTTTCTATACTGTCATAAACTAATACTTTGGTTTCAAAATTATCGGAATAGCTATTAAAATTATTATTAACCAAGCTATCTCTAAATTTTGTGGAGCTATTTATATTTTTAAGTAAATAAAAATTATTAGCTAGTACTACAGGCCTAAATTCTGTAAGAATTGTATTCAATAATACGTCACTTATAGGATTGGTTTTTGCAGCTAACACTTCTGCATAGTGCCTTCTATTGGCAAATTCTTTACTATTGTTTTCTGTTATTATAACTGAAGTAATGGAAAGGGAAAAAAAGAATAACCAAAATACCATTCTAGATATAATGCGGCTATCATTAGATGGAGATACTAAATCTTTTCTTATTAAAAACAAAAATAGTAGCAGCCAAATTAACGCATACAATTCAAAGCCATTGGTTAATTTGCCAATCATAAAACTTAGAAAAAGTAAGCCAAAAACAGATATTAAAAAGAAGAAAGCTATTGTGCTACCATTAAATAATTTTAATACAAAAGATAAAACAATACTACAAAAGTAATAGTAGCCTATTGTAATGCTACACAACACTAAAAATCCAATTACGCTATAAGCATTTAATGAGAAAAAATTCATTACATCAAAAGAAATTTGAGAGTCTGATACCATGGATTGCAAAATATTACCAGATACAAAAGTTGCAATAAGAACAAGAATGGTAGCTACTGATAACGAAAACCATTTTGTAAAAATATTTTTTGTGGCTAAATGAGATTCGTTTTCTTTAAAATTATTTTTTATAAAATTAATAACCCATAAAAAAACCAATACATTTATTAGCAAGTCTCCCAAAGAACGTAACACAATATTGGAACCATAAATTGCAGGATTAAAAAGTTCGAATTGTCTAAAATTTAATTCTGAGTAAAATAAATAAGTAAGTGAGCGAATGCATATTAATGTGAGCGCTAGAAAAATACTTGAAACATATATTCCTCTTTTTGCATGAATGTGTATGGTTGTAAAATGTAAAAATAAAAGTAGGGGTAAAAAGGAAAGTAGTCGTAGCCAAATGGTGATTTTATTTTCTCCAACTTTATCTGCTTCATCTTTGGAAAATACTGAAAAAAGAAAATTACCATTGGAGGTTAATATTGGAAAGTCTGATGTTGCGGTAGAAATATCTAGTTTACTGCCTGTGTTTATTTTTTGGGTAAATTCATTCTTTATATAATCATTTGTAACTGCATAATTCCACTTTATTGGAAGAAGACTTATTACAAGTGCCCTTTCTACATTTGTTTTTTGAAAATAGTAATACCCATTTACCAATAACACAAAGCCAAAATTACTAGTAGATTTTAATATTGTAGAATCAGGTAGTACGGCTTGCGTATTCCAAAATACTAATTTATGTATACTGTCGGTATTATTATAAAAGTAATAGTATTGATTTTGAGCTGTTATTTTTTTTATTTCTGTTTCAAGGAGTGTTTGGTCTAAAACATTATTTAAAAAAGCTGTATCTGTTATTACTTTTTTAAAATCATTTTCGGCATTAATAATATGTGCTTGTATTTTTTTTGCATACGAACGGGTAAAAAAGTTTTTTGTATCTGTTCTTTGTGTAAATAGAGAAATAAATAAAAGCAATAAAGATCCAAACAATAGGTAGCTATTGTCTTTTAAGAAACTGTTTCGTATAAAGTTTAATCGCAAATGTTTTTTATTTAGTAATTGTTTTTTCGTTTTGCTTTACTTCGTTCCAAAGTTCATCCATTTCTGTGAGACTCATATCTAGTAAAGATTTATTTTGAGCTATGGCGGCAGCTTCCACAGCTGTAAAACGCCTAATAAACTTTTTATTTGTTCTTTCCAAAGCCTTGTCAGCATCTACCTGCAAAAACCTTGCAAAGTTTACAAGGGAGAAAAATACATCGCCCATTTCATCTTCTATATCATCTTGTATACCTGTTGCTATGGCTTCCTTTAGCTCTGCCATTTCTTCTTCTACCTTATCTAAAACTTGCTGAGTATTTTCCCACTCAAATCCTACTGTTTTAGATTTTTCTTGTAGCCTTATAGCTTTTACCATGCTAGGTAAAGATTTTGGAACACCTCCTAGAATCGTTTTTTTACCTTCTTTTAATTTTAATTTTTCCCAATTTTGTTTTACATCTTCGTCGGTAACTACTTCTTTCAACCCATCTTCCATTTTACCTTGCCCGTATATATGTGGATGCCTGCTTACGAGTTTATCGCAAATGCCATTTACTACTTCATCCAAGGTAAACTTATTTTCCTCTCTACCAATTCTAGCATAAAATACTAAGTGAAGCAGCATGTCGCCCAGTTCTTCTTTTATGCCAGTCCAATCTTCTGCATCTATAGCATCGGCTAGCTCATAGGTTTCTTCGATGGTTAAATGCCTAAGGGTATGTATGGTTTGTTTTTTATCCCAAGGGCATTGTTCCCTTAGTTCATCCATTATGGTTATAAGTCTTAAAAAAGTATTGTTCATTGTTACATATTATATAGAGAAAATCCAAATAGAATCACCACGAAAAAAGTAAATAAGAAAATTAAAAAGAAGCTAAGTATAAAAAGTTTGGTTAAGGTTTTCCATCTGCCTTGCTCATAAAAATTTCGCATAGCCCTATAAGCATAATAGAAAATAAAAATTCCCAATATTATAGCCGCTGTGTGCATCCAACCCAAATATTTTAATTTTGATAAACTGTTGGCTATGTTTAGTAGCAGTAAATTAATGTAGACAAAAATGTAAAAGTGAATAGTAAAAATAATATGCGACACATAATAAAACTTTTTTCTTCTTATGTACAACAATTTTAATATTAATGCAAAGAAAGGGAGGGTGAAAAAAAGTATTTGTGGTGTAAGATGCACTATGTTATCTACCAATGCATTTAAACTTGTTGTTCTATCATTTTTGTATTTTTCTTTTAATTGAAATTGTTTATTAATTAATTTTCTTTTAAAAAAACCTACATTTACCTTGCCTAGTTTATCTAAAGAGTCAAATTGCTTTCTATCTCTGTATTCAGATTTGCCTAAAATATTTGCATTGTTCTCGTTCTTCTTTTTTGCTGAATCTAAGAAGATTTTTAATCCTCCCTTATCTACAACCTTTATTCCCTTTGTTGAGTCTTCTGTCTGAATAGGAGCTGCTGTTTCAGTATTGTCATCGTTAATATAATTATCATCTAACTTTAGTTCCTTATCGTTTAAGAAAAATGTAAATAATATTAAAAAAAACAAAAATGAAGTGAATACATAAAATCTTACTGGGTTTAGGTAACTCATTCTTCTACCTTTTACATACTCTGCTGTAAGAAACCCAGGTTTGGTTAGTATATATTTTACAGAACTAAAAAATTTTCCATCAAAATGGGTAATATCGTTAAAAAAATGGCTTATTAAGTGCCATACAGATTCCTGTGGTTGTAGGTTTTCTTGCCCACAAATGCTACAGTAGCGGTCAACTATTATAGCATTACAGTTTAAGCAGTTTTTTTCTTTTCGTTGTTTTAAATGACTCACAAAATAATTTTGTTAAAAATAATAAACTTTATTGGCTTTTATCATTTAACAACTTTAAGGTTTGTATTTTTACTTTTTATAAAAAATACTACATTTTGAAAAAAATATCGTTGTTTTTGTTGGTTTTGTTGGTAAATACAATAGTTAGTGCACAATACTATTATAAAGATATAATAAGTAATAAGCAGCTTGTAGCAGATATGGCTGCATATAAAGAAAATAAGGTAAGAACCATAGCTATAAAAAGTTTTGAGGATAATGGGGAAGAAAGTGAAGGTTTCTTTTGTGAAAAGAAAATAAGTAAAGATTATAAAAAAACGGAGCTTTTTACAAGGGCCGATATAGCTGATGCTTCTTTGTTCACCTCAAAATTTGATGCTAGTGGAAAATTGCTAAGTACAAACGATAGTTCGGCTTTATCTGTTACAGAAATAAAGTATAGTTACGATTCAGAAAATCGAATCAGTTCTATTTTTTCAATAATTCGTGCTATTACAGAAGATGATAAAACGGGTATTACAGAAGAACATATTTATACTTATGAAAATAATATACCGAGTAGCATGATAAAGGTCAAGAATGGTAGAGATAGTACTACAATATTATTTTCTAAAGATGAAAATGGAAATATAGCTGTAGAAAAAGATACAAAAAGCGGTACAAAATTTTATTACTACTATGATGCTAAAAAACGTCTTACAGATATTGTACAAGCTAGCGAGTACAGCAAAAATTTGAAACCAGATTATATGTTTGAATACAATAATGCAGGGCTCATTACACAAATGACATCGGTGGAAGAGGGGAGTAGCAACTATTTTGTTTGGAAGTACAGCTACGATAACGGCATGCGTATAAAAGAAAAATGTTTTACCAATGAGAGGAGACTGATGGGAAGTATAGAGTATGAGTATAAATAAAAGAAAAATTAATTGATTTCTAAAACAACTTTCTTTCCAGCATTTTGATTTGAAAATGGACGCTGTAATACATCAGTCAATTTTATATGTATTCCATTTAGAGTTGTATCATTTGGAAAATTGCCAAGTAAGCTAGGGAAATCTGCTAGCTTGAAAGGAATGTTCATATTATTTTGTTTAAGTGATAATTTCACACCTACTTCTCCTCGCCTTGCACACATTGCTAGATCTGGGCATCTGTTATCAAACAATAAACTATCATAACAAATACTAAAATTTGAATTGGTAATAAAAGTATTGCAAGTATTAATGAGTATTGTAGCTTTTTGGTCAGTGGTTTCTGTTACTGCATTATCTGTTTTTTTACAAGCAAATAAGAACAGGCAAATTATTAGTACAAAGTATTTCATATTACCATTTAAACCAAAAGACAGCATTTTTTATAAAGATGTTGCAATAAAGTAAAAATAATTTTAATAAAAATAGTATGACCCCTAAGAGAGACATAGAAACCCGTGCAGATATAGAAACATTTATACAATCATTTTACAAAAAAGTTGTTGTAGATGAAACCATAGGTATTATTTTTACAAAAATATTTCCAATAAATTGGGAGCACCACATTCCCTTAATAGTCGATTTTTGGGAAACAATTTTATTAGACAATCCTGTGTATAAGAAAAATGCAATGGCAGTACATTTTGATATTAATAAAGTATTTCCATTGCAAAAAAAACATTTTGATGCATGGCTTTATTTATTCTATCTTACTCTAGACGAAATGTTTGAAGGCGCTAAAACAACACTTGCAAAAAAACGTGCGGATGGTATTGCACAAGTGATGCTATTAAAAATGGATACGGAAAATGTTTAATTGTAAAAGAATTTTTTGAATTGCGCCGACCTTTAGGTCGGTGTAAGAAGAAATCTTCTTAAAGGGGCTTTAGCCCAAAAGCCAACAGCATCGGGGCTAAAGCCCCTTTTATTTTTATTCTATCCCTGTGCTAAAGCACAGGGCAATGCATAAGCTTTTTACATTCGTCACTCTCTACAAAAGTTTATTTTGATATCTATAACTTTTCACTTTACTTTTCTCTACTATTGAGTTCCTTTTTTATTTCTTTCAATGTATTAATATTCAATATTAGTATTGGCAACAATGCTAATGGAATTATCAGAAAAACATTAAATCCTTTGTTGAAGGATAAAAATAAACCTGTACAAAATAGTATAAGTAACATTCCAGCAAGTAAACCTGTTAATGCTTTTACTGATTTTGTTTGTTCGAGTAATTTTTCAGTACTCATTTCTGTAAAATTTTTTGCTTTCATAATTTTATTACTTTATCTTGATTCCTTTTACAAACTGTTTGTGATTTAGAATACAAACTAAACTTCTAACCCCTTAAACTACTAAACTATTAATTATATTTCACCAACAAAATTTTTATACTCTCCCCGCCACCCTAAACTCTTCCTTCAAATATTTAGCCGTAAAACTTTCCTTCACATCTAGCATGCCCATCGGCTCACCTGCGTACAACACTTCGCCACCAGCATGTCCGCCTTCAGGGCCAATATCAATAATATGGTCGGCAATTTTTATCATGTCAAGGTTGTGTTCTATCACCATAACGGTGTTGCCTCTGTCCACTAATTTATTTAATACATCAAGCAAGTGTTGTATATCTTCAAAATGCAAACCAGTAGTAGGTTCATCTAAAATATAAAATGTTTTTCCAGTATCTCTTTTGCCCAATTCCGTAGCAAGCTTTACACGCTGTGCTTCTCCACCACTAAGCGTTACAGAGCTTTGGCCAAGCGTTATATACCCAAGCCCTACTTCTTGCAACACTTTTATTTTTCTATAAATCCAAGGTACGGCATTAAAAAATTCTACCGCTTCTTCCACTGTCATATCTAGCACATCGCTTATCGATTTTCCTTTGTATCTAATCTCCAATGTTTCTCTATTGTATCTTTTGCCATTGCACTTTTCGCAATGCACATACACATCAGGTAAAAAATTCATTTCTATCGTACGCATACCTCCGCCTTCACACACTTCGCACCTTCCACTCTTTACATTAAACGAAAAACGCCCTGCAGTATAGCCTCTTATTTTTGCTTCGGGTATAGCAGCAAACAACGTTCGTATATCTGTAAAAAATCCGCAGTAGGTACTTGGGTTACTCCGAGGTGTACGCCCAATGGGGCTTTGGTCTATCTCTATTACTTTATCTATTTCTTCTAATCCCTTTATACTTTTGTGAGGCATGGCTTCGCCTTTGCTCTTATAGCAATATTTTGCAAGCAGTGGATACAGCGTTTCATTTACCAAAGTAGATTTTCCACTTCCACTCACACCCGTTACCAATATCATTTTCCCCAGTGGTAATTTTACCGACACATTTTTTAAATTATTTCCAGTAGCACCCTTTAGTTCTATAAATTTTCCATTTCCTTTTCTTGTTTCCGCAGGTATGGCTATCGTTTTTTCGCCCTTTAAATATTTTGCCGTTTCAGAATCCGATGCCAATACTTCTTGCGGTGTACCAGCCGCTACAATACGCCCACCGTGTGTTCCAGCCTTTGGGCCAATGTCTATCAAATGGTCGGCAGCCATCATAATATCTTTATCATGCTCTACTACGAGTACGCTGTTGCCAATATCCCTAAGATTTTGCAATGCCAATATCAAGCGCATATTATCTCGCTGGTGTAAGCCAATACTCGGCTCATCTAGCACATAAGTAATACCCTGCAACTGCGAGCCTATCTGCGTAGCAAGCCTTATGCGCTGATACTCTCCACCGCTAAGGCTTTTCGAAGGGCGGTATAATGTTAGGTATGTCAATCCAACATTTAGCAAAAATTCTAATCGCTCTCTTATCTCTTTCAACAAATCTTTTGCAATGGTATTTTGTTTTGCACTCAATCTTTTTTCTACGCCTTCAAACCATTTGTGCAACACATCCAAATCCATTGCACTCAGCTCTGCAATATTTTTTTCATCAAATTTAAACCACAGGCTTTCTTTGCGAAGCCTAGTACCCTCGCAGGTTGTACAAGGTACTAGCTGCATAAATTTTTCTACCCAAGTTCTTAATCCTTCATTACTATTTGGCGATGCAAACCATCTTTTAAGCATCGGTATTATTCCTTCATAACTTCCAGTATATGTCATCGGCAGGGTTTCATCGCTCATATCCAAACTCAAATCAGGACTAATATTTTGGTCGCCGTACAACAATAAATCCAATTGCGCTGCAGGCAAATCTTGCAACGGCTTACCCAAATTTATTTTATATTTTTTTGAAAACTCCAGCACTTGCCTATACACACTCGCCTCCCGCTCTTCGCCCAAAGGCACGATACCACCCTCTTTCACTGTTTTAGTTTTATCGGGCACTACTTCATCTATGTTTATGGTGTATACATTGCCCAAGCCCTTGCAATGCGGGCATGCGCCATACGGAGAGTTAAAAGAAAATGCATTGGGCGATGGTTCTTCGTAGCTGATGCCTGTGTCAATACACATGAGTTGCTTGCTATACATAGTCAAGTCTTCACCTTCCGCAGGAAGAGCTTTAGAATCTTCAACTTTTGAAGATTTTTTCTTTTTCGCAGAGAGCTCGCCTCCCCCCTCTCTCCCGCCTTCATGCGGGACGGAGAGGGGCAGGGGTGAGGTCACAAACATCAAATCTTTCCCCATCTGCAAACATTTTTGCACACTTTGGCTCACCCTAAATTTCATATCACCCGTCACCTGCAATCTATCCACCACCACTTCTATATCGTGAATTTTATAACGGTCCAGTTGCATGCGTGGCGCAAGGTCTATCACCACGCCATCTACACGTACTTTTAAAAATCCTTTTTTTCTGATGTCTTCAAACAACTCTCTGTAATGCCCTTTGCGCCCACGCACCAGCGGCGCCAGCAAACTTATTTTTTTACCATCAAATTTTTTATAAATATTTTGTACAATTTCTTCCTCCGAAAACTTTACCATTTTTTTTCCCGTGTTGTAGCTGTACGCCTCACCCACACGAGCATATAGCAAGCGCAAAAAATCATAAATTTCTGTAATCGTACCCACGGTACTTCGTGGGTTTTTATTCGTCGTTTTTTGCTCTATAGAAATTACCGGCGAAAGCCCCGTTATTTTATCTACATCGGGCCGCTCCATATCGCCCACAAACTGCCTTGCATACGCCGAAAAACTTTCCATGTACCTTCGTTGCCCTTCGTTGTAAATCGTATCAAACGCAAGACTACTCTTGCCGCTGCCACTCACTCCCGTAAACACCACCAACTTATTTTTCGGAATTTTTATATCAATATTTTTGAGGTTGTGCTCCCTAGCACCAAACACTTCTATCATATCTTCCTGTACTTCTTGTATTGCATCCACCACTGCGAGGGCAGTTTTTTGCGCTTTTTTTGTAGCCATATTTTTCCTTACTTGCATCAAAGGTACGAGATAATTGAAGTATGTGTTTGAGGTGGTTTTCAGTTGGCAAAATGCAGTTGGCAATTGGCAATTGGAGGGTTAAAATCTTGTATCCTTGCCTTCGTTGGTCACCTTCACATCTCGTAATCACCCATCCAATCCACCCGTGCGCCGCCGAGGCTTGGTCTTCGACCAGCCGACCATACCATAATAAAACTTCACAAATTATTTTGATTGATACCATAAAATAAAATATGCTCTTACTTGTAACGCTTAAATGAACAGGCTTTGCAGGTCAAAGACCAAGCAAAGGCGTGTGATGGTGGAAAGTGTGGCTTTCATTAAGATTGTAAGTTTTATTACTAGCAGAAATGATGCGATGGCTTTTGTGCCTTGGCTTTCTCTGCGGCAAATTATAAAAAAGGTTTATACAAAGTGCAGATAAGCTTCTGCTTTGTACGAAACCACTAGCTTACAAATCATATAACCAAAATTTTATTCAGTTAAATCTACAAATAAATTAATTACCTTAAATTTGTATAAAAGAATCCAGATGCAAACTTCCACAAACATAGATGATAATTTAAAAGGTATTATTGCAGGCCTTAAAAAATTAAACAGTCAAGAGCAGCAATCAATACTAGCACAAATAAATGCTACAATAATGCTAAAAAAAGGCATTCCTACTATTGCCAAAACTACAGGGTTAAAACCATTAACTACGGCGCAAATTGATAGTATAAAACATAAGTCACGTAAACTACAAGATGCGAAATATAAAGTTTGTACTTGATGCTAATATTTGAATAAGTTATTTTCTTACCAATAATTTACTTACCCTCATTAGTACAGTTGCTATAAATAAAATATCGCTTTTTTATTGTGATGAATTATTAAGCGAAATAGAAAGAGTATTAAACTATCCTCACTTAAAGAAACGTGCAATCAATATTAAAAAAGCATTAAAATTTATACAAGAAATAGAAACAGCAGCTGAGTTAGTTTATCCAATAAAAAATTATATACCAGACGATAAAGACGATTCTTATATGATAGCACTTGCCCTTCAACAAAACGCAGGCTTTGTTACAAGTGGAGATAATCATATCTTATTTCAAAAAGATATTTTGGAAACCAAATTCAAGAAATTAAAGATTATTACTAAGTTAGAATTTGAGCGCATGTTTTCTCAATAACCAGCCTCTTCTTGAAATAATTCGATAGCTTTTGTGCGTTTGCTTTCTGTGCGGCAAATTACAAAAGATGTTTATGCAAAGCACAGATATTCTTTTTTCCTCTAGCAGATATAATGTGATGACCTTTGTCCGCTAGCTTTCCGTGCGGCAAATTATAAAATAGGCTTATGCAAAGCACAGATACGCTTACGCAAATATCTATACTGCTTGTATACGCAAGGATAAGAAATATTTTTTGGCAAATATCAGATAGATGACAACCTGTTTATGCGAAACATTCGTGTGCACCAATAATATCTAAAATACTATAAACAAAAAAAGACCGCAATTAAGCGGTCTTCTTTTGAATTACAATTTAAAATATAAGGGTATTATTTTTTTGGCATTAAAATACCATCAATTACATGCGTTACTCCATTGCTAGATACTACATCTGCTGTAGTAACAGTAGCACCATTTATCATTACTTTACCATCTTTTATAGATACAGTAAGTTCTTCACCCTGCAATGTTTTCACTTTTTGTCCGTCTTTTAGGTCAGCTGCTTTCACCGCACCTGCAACTACATGGTAAGTAAGTATCCCTGTGAGCTTTGCTTTACTTTCAGGCTTTACCAATGTTTCTACAGTTCCTTTTGGCAATTTATCAAAAGCTGCATTAGTAGGAGCAAATACGGTAAATGGTCCTGCTCCACTTAATGTTTCAGCTAAACCAGCTGCTTTTACAGCAGTTACCAGTGTAGTATGGTCGGCAGAACCTGCTGCGTTTTCTACAATATTTTTTGATGGAACCATATTGGCTCCACCTACCATTACCCCAGCTTCTACCTTAGCGGCAGTATCAGGTGTAGTTGTTTCCATTTTTGGAGTTTCTGTAGGTGTTGGTGTTTCTGCTGTTTCCGTCTTTTTTTCTCCTTCAGCGCACGATGCAAATACAATTGTAGCCACAATTGCAAACGATAAAAATGTTTTTTTCATATTTGTTTTTTTAATGTTAATGTATATTTAATAGGAATTACGAGTTTACATATAAAATAGATTTATACTTTAAATAATAATAACCCTTTAATAAATGAGATTACCCTTGAGAACAGCTTCCAATAATAAAATTGTGGTAGTAAATGCGGAGGTGTTCACTTTTTCCATTGCACATCCTTTATAATTAATGGCTTTTCAGCAAAAAGCTTCCTTTAGCGAAATGAGTTAATGCCTTTTGTGTATTGGCTTTCTGCACAGCAAATTACAAAAGATGTTTATGCAAAGCACAGATACGCTGCAGCACATATCTATGCTGCATATCTGCGCAAGGGCAAGCCTATAAACATACACATATGTATGAGGCAAACCCTAAAACAAATTTTCAAAAAAACATTACAACAAAAACAATATTCAACCCCATTCGGGGTTGGCGTTATACATTAATTTTTCATATCCACGGGTTATACCCATGGCTATGGTTGTTAAACCCTTTCAGGGTTTGCTATAAAAAATAAGTTTGCAATTTGTATAACTTACCACGAAGTGGTAAAATTTGCATAACCACAGTTGCAATCTGTGGACTAAATGCATAATAAAACAACCCTGAATGGGGTTGAACAATTATAGATATTACTACTAATCCGTCATCTTCTATCCCAAAGAAATGTCCGCTTCAATCTATTGAATAATCTATTGCATAATAAAAGCCAAATAGAATTACCAATGTTCAGCCTAGCCCCGATAGCAATGGAAATAGGCAAGGAACGAAGCCTATTGGAATGGATAGCGGGAAACTAAAGTTGAAAAATGATATGTGGCTCATGCTCCAAAATAGCACTAGGTGCGTGAAGACACACACCTAGGCATAAACTATTTAAATCTATTACTCTTTATTGTTGATAATTAAACATTGCTTTTTTATCAGCAATAATTATTTCAAAATCGCCAGATTCTGTAATTGTTTTTAATTGTGCATTTACAAATGCTATATCGTTTTTATCTATTACAAAATTTACCGTTTGGGTTTCACCAGCTTTTAAAAATATTTTTTTAAAGGCACGAAGGCGTTTCATATTAGGAGTAATGCTTGCATACAAATCTCGGCTGTATAGCTCTACAGTATGCTTACCGTCTATATTGCCACTATTTTTTATGATAACAGATACATTTAATTTTTCATTAGCTTTTAGTTTATTGGTGCTTAATTTTATAGTGCTAGTTTCAAAAGTGGTGTAGCTAAGGCCATGGCCAAATGCAAATAAAGGATTGTAGCCAGTATGTATATCATCGTTAAAAACTTCTCTAATATCTTCGGATGGTTTTCTATCATACATCACAATTTCTCCCATGCTGCGTGGGTAACTAAATGGTAAAATTCCATTTGGATTATAATCGCCAAACAATACATCGGCAATAGCTTCTGCAGATTTTTTACCGCTCCAATAAGCCATTAAAATTCCTTTTGCTTTCGGTTCTATATTGGTTATAAATCTTGGTCGTCCTTGTGTAAGCACCAGTATCACAGGCTTTCCTGTAGCGTAAGCTGCTTTTGCTAATGCTACTTGGTTACTATCCAATGCTAGGTCTGCTATGTTGCCAGGGCTTTCTGCATAAGCATTTTCGCCAATGCAAAGTATGATTACATCTGCATTTGCAGCCGCATTTGTTAAAGCAATGGCATCAAAATTTAATAGGTTGTCATAACCTTTACCTGTGGTCGTTATTACATTTGCAGCACCTACTTTATTTGTTATCGTTTGCAAAATAGTTTTGCTATCAGCAGGATACCACTCTTCTTCTTTACCTTGCCAAGTATAACTCCATGCACCATTTAATGCACTTATACTTTGCGCCGTTGGGCCAGCAACTAGCACTTTTTTATTTTTTGATAATGGCAAAAAATTGTTTTCATTTTTTAACAACGTCATGGCTTCGTGTGCTGCATCTAGTGCCAATGTTTGATACGCTTGCTGTCCAAAATTTTGAAAAGATGCTGGTTCAGGATATGCATTGTCAAATAAACCCGTTTTCATTTTCAACAATAAAATTCTTTTTACCGCATCATCTATTCTACCAATTTTTACTTCTCCTTTTTTTACAGCTTCTACCAATAAATCAAAAAAAGAAAAATCGCCTGGTACCATGCTCATATCTATACCTGCATTTACACCTTGCACCACTGCATCTCTTGGCGTAGCGGCTGTGTGATGCCAAGTATGCAATCGTTTTATATCTTCCCAGTCGGTTACAATTACACCTTCAAAACCCAATTCTTTGCGCAGCACATCGGTTAATAAATACTTATCCGCATGTACAGGAGTACCATTTATTTCGGTAGAGTTTATCATAATTGTAGAAGCGCCTGCTTTTACTGCAGCTCTAAATTGTGGTAAATAATATTCCCTCAATTCTATTTCCGACATGTAAATAGGTGTTCTATCTTTTCCGCTTCTTGATGCAGAATATGCCAAAAAATGTTTTATACAACTAGCCACGGCCGTTATGTTTTTTAAGCCATCTTCTTCGTAAGCCTTTATTACTGCTGCTCCCATCGTTTTACCAATATATACATCTTCGCCATACGTTTCTGCAAACCTGCTCCACAATGGTTGTCTGCCTATATCCAATACGGGTGCAAAATTCCAACGTACGCCCGATGCTCTTAGTTCTTTTGCTGTAACTTTTGTAACAGCAATAGCTAACTCAGGGTTTCGGGTGGCAGCCATACCCAAGTTGTGCGGAAAAAGCGTAGAGCCTGATGTATAGGTTTGCCCATGTATTCCATCTAAACCATAAATTACCGGAATTTTTAATTTTGTATTTTTTGTTTCATCTTGTATTTGTGTAATTATATTTCGCCAAGTTTCCACGCTTAAGGCATGCGAGGTATTGTTTAAAATAGAACCTACTTTATAATCAATCACTGCTTTTTTCAGTAATGCTGCATCTATTGTACCATCTGTATTTGCCCATCCACCTTTTGCAATTACAGCTAAAGTTACCTGGGTCATTTGTCCTACTTTTTCTTCTAATGTCATTTGCTTTAAAAGCGCATCTACTTTTTGGATATCTGATTTTACATTTTGCGCATCAGTTGTATTGGCAAAAACAAACAAGGTTAGAGACAAAAATATTTTTTTCATATAAATTATTATTTTACTTTTTATAGCAGTTGAAATTTAATTGCAATAAAATTACATTATTCTGTTGTATAGCGCATTAAATTATCCTCTAAGAATGATGCAATGGCTTTTGTGTATTGGCTTTCTTCCGCATAAGGCGGTATAAGTTGTGCGGCAAATTATAAAAGAGGTTTATGAAATGTAGAGATGTGCTATCACATATATCTGTGTTACCTATCTGCTAGTACAAGCCTACAAGCCTACAAGCATGCACGTACGCATGGGGTAAATCATAAAAGAAATTGTGAATAATACACTACAACAAAAATAATGTTCAACCCCATTCGGGGTTGAGGATATACATTAATCAAAGGTTTCGTGGGGACACGAATTATGAACATTACATATTTATTTCAATGAGTACCGACGTACCTTTTCCACTTTGTGAATTTACATCTAATTTTCCTTTTAAAAATTCTACCCTGTTGGTAATATTGCTCCAGCCCATGCCAATTGGGTTGTTGATGATGGCTGTATCAAAACCTTTGCCGTCATCTTCTACCGTTACCGATAATTGCCCATTACTTTTAGTAACTTGTACAATGGCAGTTTTTGCCATTGCATGTTTCATAGTATTGTTTATAAGTTCTTGTACAATACGATAAATGGTTATACCTACTGTCTGGTCTATAACAGCATTTTCTAACCCAATAGACTGATAAGAAATTTGCAATGCGCCCGACTGTTGTATCTCATTACAAAAATCTTTTAATGCAGTGTCTAAACCAAATTTTACGAGTGCCTCTGGCATCATATTATGTGCCACACGGCGCATTTCTTTTATAGAACTATCTAGCATATCCATACTGCGTTCAAAAGCCTGTGCGTTATCAGGCGTCATTACCATATTTCCTTTCATAGTGTTGAATGAGTATTTAATACCCGATAGCATGCCACCCAACCCATCGTGTAAATCTTTGGCAAGCCTCGTGCGTTCTTGTTCTTCGCCTTTAAGTACCGCCTCGGTAGCGGTGAGTTGTTGTTGGGTTTCTAGTTCAGATATTTTTTGTTGTTGGAGGGTTTGTTTGTGTTTATAATTTTTAAAGCCAAATAAACTAAGGGCTAGTATGGCTGCTGCAATACTACCAAATAAAATATTGAGTGTGCTTTTTTGTTTGATGGTAGATTGTTGAAGTTTGAGTTGGGTTTCTTTTTTTTCGGTTTCATATTTTGTTTCAAGTTCTTTTGTGAATGAAATTAGAGTATTGTTGGTTGTTTCGTTTTGTAATGAATCTGCTTTTTGACTAAAATCTATGCCATCATTAAATTGGCCTTCAGCAAAAGATATGTTCGAAAGTGTCTTATATAAATCTGCAAGGTTTTGTGGAGTATTATTTTCTTTGCTAAAAATAATTGCTTCATTTGCAAATGATTTAGCTTCTTGATATTTTTTATTATAAAATAATGCATCTGCCATCCCAATAAGAGCATGAGAGTATGCTTCTGGATTTTTAAATTCCTTAGCTAGTTGATAAGCTTCTTTCATGATGGTAAGCATTGCAACGTAATTATGTTGGCGACTTAATAGAATTGAATAATTACTTCTAGATGCAATTTGGGAATAGGGGTCTTTGTTTTTATCAGCCATCAATATTTGTTCTTTATATAATGCTGCAGCTTTATCATACTCTCTTATTTGCAAATATACATTTGCAGTATTTCCAAGTGCGGTAACTATTTTTCCATTCAGTTCATATTTTTTACAAGTTGCAATAGCTTGCTCTCCATAGCTGAGTGCTTTATTAAAATCCTTAATTACCAAATATTCTCTACATAGATTTATAAACATAGAGACCAGTTTTTTTTCATTTGCAGGGTCTTCACTGTTAATCGCTAGTAAAAGGTATTTAATTGCAGAATCATGTTTTTCTAATGCACCAAAATAGTTTCCTAAATTATTATAAATTGTAGGTAGGTAATTAAAACACTTAGATTGATTTACTAAAGTCAGAGCTATACTATCGGCATTAAATTTGTCATTTGTTGTAATATTTTTTGCTCTAGAGCTACCAATATGAACATAATATTCTATTTGACCACGAATAAAATGTAACTCGTCGGAAATTTTTTTGCTTTCCTTTATAAGCAATAGAGCGGTATCTGGATTCGGCTTTAAAAAATAATCTGCTAGTTTACTAAGCAGCAGAGCTCTAGTTGTATCTGTAGTTTTATGATTATTTATTACCTGTATTAAACTATCTATTCTTGCTTGACCTTTATCTTGCGAATAGGATAAAGTAGAATTTAAAATCCCTAAAAGCAAAAAACTACAAAATAATTTCTGAAGCATAATAAGCGTTTAAATGGTAATGTAAAAAAAATACAAGTTTTTCATACCCCGCCTCCCCTTTTTCCATGATTTTTTGAAAGTTAGTACTTTTTTTAAAAAATCCCTGTTTTAGGGGAGGCACATTTTTGTGCTATGTTGTTAGTTTTGAATATTAATTTTTTTAATACAACTCTGTAAAACTAATGGTATGAGAAAAATATTACTAATTGCGGTTGTCCTTTTATGTAAAGCTACTTTTGCTCAAAACGTAGGTATTGGCACTACAACACCAGATGCTAGTGCGCAATTAGATATTAGCAGTGCTACCAAAGGTATGCTGGCTCCTCGTCTAACACTGATTCAACGCAATGCCATTGCTAATCCTGCTAAAGGGTTATTGGTATTTGTACTAGAAGATAGTAGTTTTCATATTAATGCAGGCACAGCGTTATTACCCAATTGGCAAAAAATATTAAATGGACTAAGTGGTTGGACTACTAAAGGAAATGCAGGTACTACAGCTACTAATTTTATTGGTACTACCGATGTACAAAGTTTACGGTTTAAGTTGAATAATTTGCCAGCAGGTATTTTAGACATTGCCAATAATAATACAGCATTAGGTAACCACTCTTTTATTAATAACACCACAGGTGAAATAAATACAGCCGTGGGTGACTCTTCTCTTAAATCAAATACAATCGGAAATTTTAATACTGCAATTGGGTTTTCATCATTAAAAAAAAATACAGAAGGATTTGGAAATACTGCCATAGGAGGAAATAGTTTACTCTCAAATACTACAGGTGGGGACAATACTGCTTTGGGTTCTAACAGTCTTTATCAAAATAATACGGGTATAGGTAATACTGTTGTGGGTAGTGATGTTATGTCTTTTAATACTATTGGTGAATTTAATACAGCTATGGGTTTTGGGTCATTATATTCTAACAATGCTGGTAGTTACAATGTGGCTATTGGATATAGAGCAGCGGAATTGAGTAGTGTAGGAAATGATAATGTAGCTGTAGGAAATTTTGCATTACGCCGAACTGGTAACCGTAGTAATTTAGTTGCTATTGGCGATAATGCTTTACGAAACAATGGCGATTTTGCAACAGACCCTATTGAAGCTACCGCCAATACTGCTGTAGGTTCAAAAGCACTCATGGAAAATACATTAGGCTTTAGCAATACAGCCATTGGTAATAATACTTTAAAAAATAATACCACAGGTGCAAAGAATACGGCCATTGGTGACTCTTCTTTAAAATCCAATACTACTGCATATAACAATACTGCAATTGGATTTTCGGCATTAAAAAAAAATACTGAGGGAGGGGGAAATACTGCAGTTGGAGTAGGTAGTTTATTCTCAAATATTACAGGTGGGGATAATACTGCTTTGGGTTCTAACAGTCTTTATCAGAATAGTACGGGTATAGGCAATACTGTTGTGGGTAGTGATGTTATGTCTTTTAATACTATTGGTGAATTTAATACAGCTATGGGTTTTGGCTCGTTATATTCTAATAATGCTGGTAGTTACAATGTGGCTATTGGATATAGAGCAGCAGAATTAAGTACTGTAGGAAATAATAATGTAGCTGTAGGAAATTTTGCATTACGCCGTACTGGTAACCGCAGCAATTTAGTGGCCATTGGAGATAATGCTTTACGAAACAATGGCGATTTTGCCACAACCCCAATTGAAGCTACTGCCAACACTGCCGTAGGTTCAAAAGCACTTATGGAAAACACTCTGGGAAGAAGTAATACCGCCATTGGTAACAATAATTTAAGAAATAATACTGTAGGTAATTTTAATACAGCATTAGGCGATTCTGCTTTACGTTCTAATATTACAGGGAATAGAAACACGGCAATTGGAATGTTTGCAGATGTATTATCTAACAATCTTGCAAATGCTACTGCTATTGGATACAATGCTAAAGTAGGCGCTAGCAATAGTCTGGTATTAGGAGGTACAGGGTTAGATGCAGTAAACGTAGGTATAGGTACAACCACACCCAATGCTTATGGCCATGGCGGCACAAACCGTATTGTAGAAATACAAAACGATGCTACTGCTGGTAACTCGCAAGCACAATTAATGCTTACTACAGCAAGTATTACAGGCTCTATAGGTGGTATAAACTGGGCATCAAAAAACATTACAGCACCTGACCAAAGGGCTGCATTTATTGGTACTTTATTTGAAGCGGCAAGTACTCCCGCTGCTCCTAAAGCGGCTGTTACATTTTATACAACCAATAGCGGGGCTTTTGCAGAAAAAATGCGTATAACATCGGCTGGTAATATTGGTATAGGTACAGCTAGTCCTGCCGCTTTACTTCATCTAAATAATGCAAATAGTAGTTTGCGTATAGAAGGCCCAGCGTTAGCAGCCAGTGGCGGTGCAGCAATAAGTGTTGGAGGTAATGGTGATATAGTTGTAGATAAACCAGGCACAATTGGAGGCAGATTTATTGTAAAAGAAAGTGGTAACGTAGGCATTGGCACAGCAGCCCCTACAGAAAGGCTACAAGTTGTTGGTAATATTTTAGCAAGTGGTACCATTACACCTTCCGATTTTAGATACAAAGAAAATATTTTAGACATTGCAAATTCTTTACAAAAAGTAAAACAATTAAGAGGCGTTACGTATAACCTACGTACAACAGAATTTTCCGAAATGCAGTTTGATACAAAAGAACAAATTGGTTTGATAGCGCAAGAGGTAGAAAAAGTAATGCCCAATGTAGTGCATACTGGAGGCAATGGTTACAAAGGTGTAGAGTACGAAAAAATAGTACCGCTTTTAATAGAGGGTATGAAGGAGCAACAAAAGCAAATAGACGAACTAAAACTACTCGTACAAAAACTACTAAACAAATAACCCATGAATAAAATTTGTATGTATTCAATGGTACATACAAATTGTATGATTGTTAAAATATCACCCTTTTGGGTGATATGCCATTTTGTATAATGTTGTTAGTTTTGATAATCTTAAGTTATTAGTATTTTGCATGTATGTATAACTATGGAGTATGTACTGAAAACGGTAATACTTGAAAGCATAAAAGAACAGCAAAAAAAATAAACAAACTAAAACTACTTGTACAAAAATTATTAAACAAATAACCCATGACCAACGCATGCATACATACCTGCAAGGCATTACAAGAGCTAGCCATCAATAATATTGTGCGTGTAGAAAGCAAGAGTAATTATTGTAAAATATTTTTTGCAGATAAGTCGCACCCACTTACTGTACCAAAAACACTCGGCTTGGTAGCGCAGCATTTACCTGCGGAAATGTTTTTAAGAACTCACCGCACACATTTGATAAATAAAAATTTTATTGCAAAAATATTTTTATCATCACTCCAAATACAATTATTAAACGGCGAAAAAATATGCATTAGTAGAAGAAGAAAAATGTATGTGCATAAGATGATTGCATAATTTTCAAAAATCCCTTTTTTAAGGGAGTTGTTATTCTTGCAGATGCTTTTAGTTTTGTTTTTCGTAATTCAAACCATTACAAAAATATTTTAAAAACATAAGCAATGAAAAAGTATTTTCTAATTTTATTAATTATTACAACAAAAATTTGTGTGGCGCAAAACGTAGGTATAGGCACCCTTACACCGCAAGCCCGCTTGCATGTAACGGATAGTAGTGTATTGTTTACAGGTGCTGCTGTTTTACCTGCTGCTGCGCATAATACACCAGTAAGCGGTGCTGGTACACGTATGATGTGGTATCCTGATAAGGCAGCATTTCGTGTAGGTGGTGTTACCCAATACGTATGGGATAGTGGGTATATTGGTAAATATTCTTTTGCTGCAAACTCAAGTACTTGGGCTGGTGGTTATGGGGCTTCCAGTTTTGGAGGGTCTTCAATTGCATCGGGTCAATTTGGTTTTAGTACGGGCCAAAATACTATTGCCAGTGGTGCAGCGGCTACCACAATGGGTGTTTTTACTTATGCCTCTGGCCCATACTCAACCACTATGGGTTATCAAACTCGTGCAAAAGGTATATCTTCTGTAAGCTTGGGAAGTTATACAACTGCAAGTGGAGATAATGCTATAAGTATGGGTGTTGGCACCATTGCAAAATCTAATAGCTCGCTCGTGGCAGGGCAGTACAACGATACCACTGATACCAATCGCCTTTTTGAAATAGGTGATGGTACTTTTGACAATGCAAGGCATAATGCACTTACTGTTTTAACCAATGGTAATACAGGTATTGGAACTGCTTCACCAGATTTTCCATTAAGCTTTCCAACAACGTATGGCGAAAAGGTTTCGATATGGGGCAATCCAACAATTGGTAGAGTTGGTTTTGCAGTGCAGCCAAGTAATTTTCAAATGTTAACTGATGCCGGTACAGATATAACTTTTGGACATGGCTTATCAGCAAGTGCAACAGAAAACATGCGCATAAAATACAATGGCAATGTTGGTATTGGTACAGCTACACCTACACATAGGCTTGAAGTAAAAAGCCCTACCGCTGAGGCAATGTGGATTGATGGAGGCAATGGGGCATACGTAGCTTTTGCAGAGAATACAGTCCCAAAAGGCTTTGTAGGCTCTTTTTATGGAGGAGCTGATGATTTTGAAATAGGTACTTATGGGATATCAGAAGGTACACTCAATTTAACGACATACGGCCAACAAAGATTAAGTGTTTTACCAAATGGAAATATAGGCATTGGTACAACTACGCCATTAGCAAGATTGCATGTGAAAGATAGCAGCGTTTTATTTTCTGCTCCATTACCATTACCTACCATTGCAAACAACCCTCCTGCAAGTGGTAATGGAAATAGAATGATGTGGTATGCAGATAAAGCTGCATTTAGAGCAGGTGGTGTGGACGGTAATGAATGGGATAAAAATAATGTAGGAAAATTTTCTTTTGCAACTGGTGTAAGTACTACTGCAAGCGGTTTAGCATCTAGCGCAATTGGTACTTATAATTTTTCTACTGGCGATTTTTCTTCCACTATGGGTATTAATGCTTTTGCAAAAGCAAAAAATGGCGTTACGCTTGGTGCATACAATGATATTAGCGATAACCCAAATCCTGCTCTAGAAGCCACTACCGACAGGATTTTTCAAATAGGAATTGGCACTACCAGCCCAACAAGAGCCAACGCATTAACCATTTTAAGAAATGGCAATATGGGTATTGGTAACACTGACCCTTCTTTTTTATTAGATATAAGTAAACGCATACGTTTAAGAAGTGAGAATACTACACTTGGAGCAGGTATTTGGTTTAACAATAATAACAATAGTGCAGTTAATACTTTTGTAGGCAACGATGTGGGTAATAATTTACAGATATATAGTGCTGTTGGTAATAGAACTATTGCCACTTTTAACCCATCCTCTGGTGGTATTAGGGTAGAAGGGCCAGTTTCAGCTAATTCAGGTAATGCAATTGCAAGTTTTGGAGGCAATGGCGAATTTTTAGTAGATAAACCTGGAGTTGTTGGTGGAAGATTTATTATTAAAGAAAACGGTAATGTAGGTATTGGTACCAATACCCCACAAGCCGCATTGGATGTAGCGGGGTACACTGTTTTGGGAGAGCAATCGGCAAAAATAAAAATGAAAAAATATAGTTTTTTTACCAATGGATTTGATGGAGGTATTAGTAACTTTCCCCTTGGTTTTGGTTCAGAAAAAGTATTAGAAGTAAGTATTATGATAGAGGCTTCGGTAGGTGTTTTTTATCCATTAAATTATACTGTAGAAAATGGATATCAAGTGCAATATAAACTTATAGGAAACGCAATACAACTAAGAAATATTTTGGGCAATTGTGCCAATGTATTGGGCAAGCCAATTAAAATTAATATTACTTATGAAGAGTAAAATTGGTGAAGGATTTGCCACGGCGGGGTTTTCGCAAGCAGACACTAAAAATTATAAAAACCTTGCTGCGAAATCCCAGCGCATGAAAACACTTCGCTAATATTTTATTATGAAAATAAATAACTGGTATAAAATTTGTTCTAAATTTATAAAGCAAACTGTTTCCCAATATCCCATTCTTTTAAAAAATCAATAAAATCTAACAGTACCTCCACAATTGAGGGTAGCTATTTTTAGCAAATAGCACAAATATCCCCTTTTTGGGGGATGGCTTTATTCAGAAAAACTAACCATTTTTACATTGTCAAATCAATTTAAAAATTTTAGTCATGAAAAAAATCACTCCCTTAGTTATCATCATCGTTATTTTATTTTCTAGTTTGCAAAGCAGTGCCAAAATATGGCGTGTAAACAATAACCCAAGTTTGGATGGAGATGTGCTGCAAGCAAGCACATTATTTGACAATACCAACAATGCTACCAACCCCGAAGCAGCCAGTGGTGATAGTGTTTATTTAGAACCATCGGGTACAGCTTATAATGGCTTTAATGTAAATAAAACAAACATTGTTATATTAGGCTATGGTTATTTCTTACATGAAAACACTGGCTTACAAGCAAATACCATTACTTCAAGAGTGAGTGAAATTCAGTTTCTAACTACAAGTACTGGCTCGAGTGTATCAGGTGTGTCAGTAGAGGGTTATGTGTATTGTACCAATGTTTCAAACATACTTATTACCCGCTGTTTTATACAATATCTTTATATAAATGGATATACTTCAAATGCTACAGGTATCAGGTTGGATAAATGCTTTATTCGTTATAGTGTTACAGATGCAAGTATAGCTCCTGCCGTTACAAGTATTACGGTAAATATAGAAAATTGCATGTTTAGCGATACCACAAATAATGGTACAACAGGTGTAGGTTTTGGCAACAAAGTACGTGGGCTTTTACGAAACAATACTTTTAATCAGTGTGGTCAAATATTTTGTTACAATTTTTACATAGCCAATAATATTTTTGTTGGTAATACAAGCTTTGGAAATGTAACACAAGCAGGTAATAATATTTATCGTAACAATATTTTGAGCTATCCATCTAATGCACAAAATACTTTTGTTACCAACACAGCACCAAATACTAACAATATTTTTGCTCAAAATATGGCACCCGTTTTTGTTGGTACGCCAGATAATGTGTTTGTTGCCGGCTCCACTTATAATAATAGAATAGATAAAACAGGCTATACATTGGAAGGGCGTTTTGACTTAAAAGCATTCTCTGCTTCAAACCCTGCACCAACTGCAGGCGATAGTGGTACTACATTTGGTGCTGCAGCCGTTAACTCGCCTGCTTGTGGTGCTTATGGTGCTACGGATCCATATCGCAAAGGTGGTTTCCCTGCCATACCACGTATTTATTCATTAACGGTGCCTGCCACAGTGCCTAATGGTGCACCTACTATGACTATAGGTATAAGCAGCAGCAGCAATAATTAATTTTTTTCATCCTTTAAAATAAACTAAGATGAAAAAAATATTCATAACCATCATAGCATCGAGTATGTTTGGTGCTGTGTATGCCCAACAGCCTACGCAAGATCCCTATCCAGATGCTCCAGCTGCTGCTGTAAACATTAATCAATATGCATTGTATATAGATAGTGTAAGTAATGTAAACGAACAGCTAAAATCATTTGCTGCTACCAATAATAATACAGTTGCGCCAACAGCTATAAATCTTACAGGCGTTATATCTGGTGTACATCAATTGTATGTAAAAGTAGTTGACATTAACGGCAAGCCATCTATATTTAATGTTGGTAATTTTTATATGGAAGGGGATAACTTATATCAAAATGCACCAGCAGCAGCTACCAATATAAACAAGTATTCTTTTTATATTGATAGTGTAAGTAATGTAAATGAACAAGCACAATCATTTGCAGCTACCAACAATAATACTGTAGCACCTTCGCCAATAAGTCTTGCTGGCGTTGTTTCTGGCGTGCATCAATTGTATGCAAAAGTTACAGATGCTACTGGTAAACCTTCTATAATAAACGTTGGTAATTTTTATATGACGGGTGATAACTTGTATCAAAATGCACCAGCTGTTGCAACCAATATAAATAAATACTCGTTTTATATTGATAGTGTAAGTAATGTAAATGAACAAGTGAATAGTTTTGCTGCGACAAATAATAATACTGTTGCTCCGCCACCAATAAGCCTAACAGGTGTTAGTACAGGGGTGCATCAATTGTATGCAAAAGTTACGGATGTAAATGGCAAACCTTCTATAATGAACATTGGTAATTTTTATATGGAGGGCGATAACCTTTATCAAAATACTCCAGCTACTGCTGTTAATATAAATCGATACGAATTTTATATTGATAGTGTAACCAATGCAAACATTCAACCATTGAGCTTTACAGCAGGTACAAATAATGTCACGCCTAGTACGAATATAGATTTAGCAGGTGTAATACCTGGTGTACATTATTTATATGCAAGGGTGTTTGATGTAAACAATAAACCTAGCATAGTAAACCTTGGCAGTTTTGCTATGGATCAAATTTTTAGGTATCAAAATGCGGCAGCAGCTGCTCAACCTATTGCTAACATAGAGTACTTTTTAGATACAGACCCTGGCTATGGCTTAGGTACCCCTATTACAGTAACTGGAACAAGTACAAATGAAGTATTAACCAATGTTGTTATCAATTTTCCAAATGGCTTTCCTGCCGGCTTGCATTACATACATATACGTAGTAAGCAAAACCCATGGAGTATAGATAATGTAGTGCCATTTACTACAAGTACTATTGTGCCGCTTGCATGGCAATATGTAAAAGCACAATTAATAAACAACGAAACCTTGGTAAGTTGGGCTACTGCTCAAGAAATAAATACAAGCAAGTTTGATATAGAACACAGCATTGACGGAATAAATTTTATAAAACTTGGAGAAAAAGCAGCAGTAGGAAATAGCACTAGTACAAGCTACTATAATTTTACGCACCTTAAGCCTGCTGTAGGTTTTAACTACTACCGCATAAAGCAAATAGATTTAAATGGAAGTTTCAAATATTCAGCAATAGTGAAAGTGCTTAATAGAAATGATATTAAACAAACTTCTATTGTGCCAAACCCTGTAGCAGATGTTTTAAATTTAATTGAGCCATCAATTACTTTCATCAATAGTATAGATGTGTATGATAGTAGAGGTTCATTGGTTATGCATAAAAATATACTCAGTGAAACACAAGTATACAGCCTTCCTGTATATACGCTAGCAAAAGGTAATTATATTTTAAAAATTAATTATAAAACAGAAACGAAGAGTATTTCTTTTGTAAAATAAATTTTCGTTTAAGGGGGTTTCAATTAAGAAAAGTGCACTCAATTTATTTCGGGTGCATTTTTTGTTTTACAGAATCGTTAATGCAAATTTGAAATTACATCTGCTAATGTAACAGGTGCTTTTTTATCATCAATCTCTATTACAATTAAATAACCATTAGCACCGCCCGCATTTTTTACTGCTTGTGCAAGCAGCAGTTGGTCACTAGTATCTAACAATCCCGTTTTATTATTCCAAATTTCTTTTGTGCATAAGCAGCCTGCGGTAGGCGTATACGGAAAGAAGCTGTTGGATTTGTAATAAGCAATATCTATTGTAGTACCATGTGCTATTATTTCGGTACGCCCAGCTTTGCCAGCATAAAAAGTACCATACATGGGTTGGTAGTTTTTAAAATTATCTGGCAGTAAGTTTTTATAATCTAGTAGACTCCATATGGTATCAATCTTTTTTCCATCCATAACAACGCCATCGTATTCATGCGGCATAGCTAGTTGTAAGTTTGTAGTAGGGCCTATAAAATAATTATTAGAAGTATCGAAACCTGTAATGCGAAAAATACCCTGTGGTGTATTTCCATTACTAATGTAGCCAGGCATATTGCTACTACTGCGGGCAAGTTGGCCTACTGCAAAATAATTCCCATCTGTATTTTTAATAAAATTGCCCTCTGCATTTCGTACCATGGCAAGGCCAGGGTAGTTTCTATCTTTTCTTTGAAAACTAAATACCAACATTTGCCCAGGCAAATAATCTTTTGCCAAAAAAGTTTTAAAGGATGGGTAAATATTTTTTTTATTAAAACTTTTTAATTGATTGCTAAGTTCAAAAAGAATAGCGTTATCTGGGTCTTTGTTTAATTCGTTTGTTGCTTGTAGTTGCATTATTTTTACATCGACAGCTGTTGCAGTAGGCAGCAAATAATTAGCAGCCATAGCCATTAGTTTTGCATTATCACTAGCTTTTTTAAATATTGTTTTTACCTGAGCTGTATATTTATTGGGATACTCACTGTTTATTAAATTTAAAAATGCTTTTTTACAATCATCGCTTGTAGTATTTATTATTTTTGCTACAGCATCTATTTTTGAAGCTACCTGTGGGGTTTTATATTGCACCAATGCTATATTATAAAATGCACTATTCCACTTTTCCTCGGTAGCAGAATCTAAAGGAAGCAAAAATGTTTTATTAATATTGTTTACAATATTGTTATAAAATTTATCTCGTTTTTCTTTTGTAGCATCTTTAAAAAAAGCTGGTTTATTTTGTGCCTGTACAAAACAATGCGCACTCAAAATGAGTGCGCAGCTTAGGTAAATTTTATATAATTTATTATTGAACATTTGTATTTAAGAAAGTTTGAATTTTTAGATAACTATCCAAAAGATTAGCCCCAACCCAACCATGCGCTTCATTCGGATAAAAAACATATTGATGTACAATATTATTTAATACAAGTTTATCTCTCAAATTAGTCGCTTGAGATACTTTTACTAATGGGTCTAACCCTCCATGCAAAATAATAGTAGGAACACTTTGAGCATTTACAAAAGTAATGGGGCTACTCTGTGCGAAAATGGTTGGATTAATAGCTGGTGTAACACCGCCAAAGAGTAGCGCAATATTACTAGGTGGTGCATAAATAGATGCTGGGTCATTATACATTGCAGCCATATCTGTCGGGCCAAAAAAATCTACTACTGCTTTTATTTTGGGAGTAGAATATTTATATGCTTGTAATAGCGAAAGGTGCGCACCAGCACTTACCCCGAGCAATACGAATTTATCAGAAATATTGTACTCCGCTCTTTTACTATTTATAAAATCAATAGCAGCTTTTACATCATTCTCTTGTGTAGGAAATATAGTGCTTACAGATGCCGCAAGCCTATAGTTAATATTAAATACTGCATATCCTGGTAAAAAATTCTGTAAGGGTTGCACATAACTAGTCATGTCTGTTTTATCTCCCATACTCCATCCACCACCATGTATTATTATTACAACTTTTGTGGTAGCAGTAGTTCTACCAGCTGGCAAATACATATCCATTTTTTGCAACGGGTCTGTACCATAAGGCACATTAAGCGAATTACTCTCTACAATTGCTAGAGGATTTAGTGGCGTATTATTTTTTGTACACGAAAAAAATAATATTACAAATGCCAACAAAACTAAAATACGTACTCTCATAATTATATTTTTAAGCAAAATAAACTTTTAAAACAAAATAAAATGTGAAAAGAAGTAAATAGTAAAAGGATTTTAATTTCTTTTAGACAAGGTAATATTGCTTTGTTTACTTTTTTGTCTATTAATCTTTGTGTTAAATCTCTTTTGACCTCCGTTCTCTTTGTAACAAATTCTACTCTTTCAAATCTAACTTTATCTGTAATTCCTCAAACTGCTTATCATCGATGGTGCTTGGTGCATCTATCATTACATCTCTACCACTATTGTTTTTAGGAAATGCAATAAAATCTCTTATACTTTCGCTGCCACCAAGTATGGCACAAAGTCTATCAAAACCAAATGCAAGCCCACCATGCGGTGGTGCACCATATTCAAAAGCACCTAGTAAGAAGCCAAATTTATGTTGTTGCTCTGCATCATCCATGCCAAGTGCTGCAAACATTTTTTGTTGTAATTCTTTTTGGTAGATACGAATACTGCCTCCGCCAATTTCATTACCATTAAGCACCATGTCGTATGCATTGGCTTTTATGTTTGCATAAGGGTGTTTAAGATACTCTGCAGCGTTTTCAATTTTCGGATTGTTGTTTATCATCGTATCTATATCGCTTGGCTTTGGCGATGTAAATGGATGGTGTCTTGCTACCCATCTATTGTCTTCTTCTGCATATTCAAACAATGGAAAATCCATTACCCAAAGTAATTTAAAATCATCTGCTTTACGTAAGCCCAGGTTTGTGCCCATGTGCATACGTAGGTCGCTAGCGGCTTTGCGGGTGCGTTCTTCTGCACCTGCTACTATCAAAATTAAATCTCCAGCCACAGCGTTGCAAGTAGCTGCAATACTTTTTAGCTGTTCTTCTGTATAAAATTTATCTATGCTACTTTTGTAAGTGCCATCGTTATTGCACTTTATAAATGCCAATCCTTTCATTCCTATCTGTGGACGCTTTACCCATTCTATCAATTCATCGGTTTGCTTACGAGAGTAGTCGCTACAATTTGGAATGCAGATGGCTACTACTGTTTCCGCATCATTAAACACAGCAAAATCACTTGCTATAATAGATGAAATATCTTTATACATTTCATTTCTTGCTTCCGTCTTCGCAAAAGTCCCTCCTTCGGAGGGGTTTGGGGAGGCCGTAAATGTATGTGACGGAAATTTTAAATTGCACAACTTCATCCCAAAACGAATATCTGGTTTATCATTTCCATAAGTCCACATGGCTTCTTCCCAAGTCATTCTTTCAATTATTTCGCTGTAGTCAATATTTTTTACGTCTTTAAAAATGCGGCGCACCAATCCTTCAAACATTTGCAAAATATCTTCTTGCTCCACAAAGCACATTTCACAATCTATTTGTGTAAACTCTGGTTGCCTATCTGCCCGCAGGTCTTCATCTCTAAAACATTTTACAATTTGATAGTAACGGTCGTACCCACTCACCATCAGCAATTGCTTAAATGTTTGTGGGCTCTGAGGCAGTGCATAAAACTGTCCTGCATTCATGCGGCTAGGCACCACAAAATCTCTAGCACCTTCTGGCGTACTTTTTATAAGAAAAGGGGTTTCAATATCCATAAAATCATTTTCGTGCAAATAATTTCTGGTGCTTCTGCCCACGGCATAACGAAGTTCTAAATTCTTTTTTACCGCATTTCTACGAAGGTCTAAAAAGCGATATTTCATCCGCAACTCATCGCCACCATCGGTGTCATCTTGTATGGTAAATGGCGGCGTGATTGATTTATTTAAAATAGAAAAACTGCTCACCGCTATTTCAATTTCACCAGTTGGAATATTTAGATTTTTATTGCTACGCTCGCTTACTTTTCCTTTTACTTGCAGCACAAATTCTCTTCCAAGTGGATTTGCATCTAGCGCTGCATTTAAACTTTCGTTAAACAACAATTGGGTAATACCGTACCTATCTCTAAGGTCTACAAAAGTTATGCTACCAAATTTGCGAACGGTTTGTACCCAACCAGCAAGGGTTACTTCTGTATTAATATCGGCCATTCTTAGCTGGCCACTTGTGTGTGAGCGAAACATAAAGTGTGCAATTTTGCTGCGAAGATAAGGTTATAGTCGTTTTTGGAGAAATCGTATATGCAATTGAGTTATAAATATAGTATTGGTAGGTATTTGGGGCTGTTGGCATGGAATCATTATTGAGCTTCAGTTCGGTCTCCTTCACTGTTCCGTATGTGTATTTATGCGTATGCCGCTGCTGGCGACACGCATACATACACATACATCGCTCAGTCCACCGCAGCTTGTGGGCAGGAGTGCATTATTTCTGCAATGGGCTTAAGCCCATTGTTAGTAAGTCCATGGAGAGTCATGAGCTTAAGTCCATTGTTAGCGAGTACATACTCTAATTCCCTTCCACAATCCTCACCTCCTCCTCACTCAACCCATACAGCGCATACACCATTTTATCTATTTCCGCATCTGTACTATTTATTTCATTTTTTATTACAAGTGCTTTTTGTTTTTCTTGCTCAAAAAAAGATAGCCACTCACTTTCTTGGCTAAGGGTAAGTTTTATCTTTTGCTTGCTTAGCTCTTTACTAAAATCTGCAAATGAAAGGTTATACCATTTGTCTAGTTTAGTATTTATGTTTATTGTTTCAAATTTCGCCTGCAATAATTTTATAAATGCTTTTGTGGCTTCCTGTAATGCTGCATTTTTGGAAAGCATGAGGTCTGCTTTTTCGATGAAGGTTTGTTGTGAATTAGTATTTATATTTTTAATTGGTAATTTTTTACATTGCCCAATTTTAGCTTTTGGAAAAACATCATCAAACTCCGCAAATTTGAAACTGAAATAATATCCCATCAATTTCGAATTTAGAATAGCCAATAAATATTTTAAATTATATTTATCATCTAGCTTTTTACATATATGGGCAGAATTTTTTATTGTATAAATCTGATTTGTGTAAGCCACAATTAGTCTATCTCTTGCAGGAATCTCTCGTATAATTAATCTTTCTCCTTCAAAATATTCTTTTTTTCTAGGTTCTGCCAACCAAATTCCATAACTCAAGTATTTGCCATCCCATTTTACTAAATAGTTAGAAATTTCACTACCAGTTATGTGCGATAAAAATGTATTGTCTTTTTTAAAGTCAGCATTAAATTTATTTTCTAATCTTTCGGAATCTGTTTGTTTAGGTTTTCCTTTTCCATTTTGGTATTCTTTAATTCCACCTGCCATATCTGTAATACTCTCAAGTGAAATAGTATCTATTTCAATTTTTTGTAAAAGTTCTCTAGAACTATCATTTGTAAAAATGTCAATTAAATGTTTATCATTTTTGTAAAAAGTATCTTGGTTAGTATTTTGTAAAAAAACTATCTCATTATTTTTTGCTTCAGAAATAATTACCTCCTTGTTTCTGATATTATTTTTAGAAATATTAAATATTACTGTATCAACAGTAGCTTCTGCGAAAACTCCAATTGGTGTATTTACAATTTCAACAAGTTGGAAATTTTCAAGAATAAATTTCCTAATTCCTGCAAGTAGTAAATTATTCATCCAAGCATTTGGAATAATATAACTAGCAATTCCATTAAACTTTAATAATTTATTTGCGGCTTCAATGAAAAGCAAATAGGTATCTATCTGATAGATGGCAGTTTTGTAATGCTCATAGTAGTATTCTTTCTGTGAAACAGTAAAGTTTTCACCTTTAGCATTCACATACGGCGGATTTCCAATCACCACATCAAACCCACTATAATTAATAGTAGCATTATAACTGTATATATGTTGAGGGTCGGTAAGGAGTTTGGTAACAATGGACTTAAGCGGCTTTTTAACAATGGGCTTAAGCCCATTGTTAGGTAGTCCATCACCATGACGCACATCACCATGACGCACATCACCCGAAAGCCCACTACCAGAAAGCCCTTCATAAGAATGTATTAATGCTTCGCCCCATGCCTCACTGTGTTTGTAATGATTAGTTTCAATATATTCTTTTACATCTAACAACATGGTATCGTTCTCAATTAATTTCCAATGATACTTTTGTGCCCAAACTTTGTTTTCATTTTTTTGTATGCCTAGTTTTCTATTTAAACTAAATGAAGTTCCTCCTTTTAGTTTTCTTATTTTTTCATCTAAATCGACTTCATCCACTGCAGCTATTATTAGATGTACATGATCTGGCAATATATTTAACGAAACAACTTCTAAAGAATGTTTTTCTATTAATTCATTTATACTTTCCGCCACATGCTTTCTTTCGGCAGCATTTAAAATAAATGGTTGTAAGTTTTCTATAAAGTATGGCGAATTAAATTGAACCATCCGTTCCGATATTCTAGAATTGTGCGTAACAAAAGTTACAAAATACAATTCCTTTGCTTTTTTCTTAAACACCTGTGGAAACTCCTTCTCCCAAATAAATGCTTTATCCCCTGCCACAGCTTCATCATCTATTAAACTATTACCACATTTTATATTGTTGTTTAGGCTATTTAGTTTTCTACCCTTCTGTGCAGTACGCAGCCACAGGCTTAGTTTAGCTATTTCCACACTTTCTTCATTAATGTCTACACCAAACAAATTATTTTCTAAAATGCTATTCTCTACATCAAACACAATACTACTGCCTGTTATATTAGCTTCAAGCTCACTTATAAATTTATGCTCGGCTATTAAAAATTCCAATGCTTGGTTTAAAAATGCACCGCTACCACATGCAGGGTCTATGATAGTAACTTTTAATAACCAATCTCTGTATGTATGCAGATTTTCTAATAATAATTTTAAGGCTTTCTTCTTTTGCAGTGGGTGGTAATCTGCTTCTTCTATTTTTAACTCCACTTTTTTATTCTTACAAAGTGTGCCTACGGTATTTTCTACAATGTATTTGGTAATGTATTTTGGGGTGTAAAAAACACCATCTTTCTTGCGTTTACTTTTTTCTGTGATGGGCTTCTGCATTTCAACAATGGGCTTAAGCCCATTGTTAAGCCCATTGTTAGTAAGCTCACTTTCCAGCTCTTCTATTTCTGTAAGCGAATGCTCAAAAATATGCCCCAATATATTTACATCCACTTCACTATTGTAATCATAATTGCTAAGGCTTAATGTAGCTTGGTATAAAATGGCATCATCTATTACAATATTGTCTAGCACGTCATCTGGCGCAAACAAGCCTCCATTGTATGCAAAAATATCGTGTTGCTTTCCTTTGTGTCCTGTATTTAAATAACCAAAATATAATTTAAACCTCGCATACAGCGGCTGGTAAGCATCCATGTCTTTCAACGAATTCCATTGCTCTAAAATTTTTCGTACACTATTAGGTGGCACTAGCATTCTATCTTCGGCAAAAAATAAAAATAAAAAGCGGTCAAGTAGCTTTTGTGTTTTTTTAAAGAGCAATAATCTATCTGTATTGGCATTTAGCTCAGCAATATTATTAAAGAGTGCTTTTCTAAAACCGCTGTACTCTTTATACAAACGTTTAGTTACATTATCTTCTACAGTTACACTTTCTACTTTTATGGTAGCAGCTATGTTTTTAAAAATATTTTCTTTGCCAAGGCAGAGAAAAAGCAGTTTAAAATTTTCAAAATCTAGTTTAAATAAATCCCACTCTAGAAATTCAATGGCGTTATCAATATAAAATCTCAGCTTTTGAAAATTAGAAGTAATAACATACCTACAATTTTCTTGATTATTTTTGTACCCAAAAGCCTGTATTTCTATTTGATTAAGATTTATGGTATCAGTTCCTTTCAGCTCTATAATCGCTAATACTTTTTCTCCATCTACAATTGCACCATCAGCCTTTTTGCTATCTTTTACATTTTTAAGTTCTGTCTTAAGATTATAATCTGGCTCGGGGTTTATGGTATAACCCAATACTTTTACAAACAATTCTCTTAAAAATCCTTCTTGAAACTCTTCTTCTTTACTTGCAATAATATTTTTCTGTATAGTGGCGTTTAAAAAATAACTTCTATACAAAGCATATTGCTGCTCTAAAAGCTGCTTATCTTGCTGCGCTAAGTATTTATTAAGTACCGATGTTTGAAATAATGGCATAAGTAATTTTGGTTGCTATTTGCTGATTGTGAAGATACAAAATTGAATTTCATTTATTAATGCAAAGATTTTATTTTTGAACAATGAATTACACGCTACAAAAACTCCCCTCCTCCATGCACTACATTTTATTAGATGCAAAAACGGTGACAAAATTTACCAAAGATGGAAACAAAAGAGTAATCTGCACCATCAACAAAACAGAAAAATTACATGCTGCTATAATGCCCAAAAAAGATGGTGGACATTTTGTAATTATCGGGTCGAGTATTTGTAAAAAATTAAAACTAAAAGTAGGCGCAGAAATAGAGGCAAGTTTTGTAATAGACAAAACCGAATATCAATTTGCCATGCCTGAAGAATTAAAAGAAGTATTGGATACGGATGAGGAAGCCAATAAAATATTTCATGCACTTACCGCAGGCAACCAGCGAGGGCTTATTTATTTGCTCGGCCTTGTAAAGTCTAGTGATAAGAAAATAGAAAGAGCATTAAAAATTGCCGAGCGGATAAAACTTGGTATTGTATCACCAAGATTGGTTTTAAAATAAAACGCATAAAAAAACCACCCTTTTTCAAAAAGAGTGGTTCACTATAAAATATTTCAAAAAATTAAACTCTAAAGTGTGCGAAAGCTTTGTTGGCTTCTGCCATACGATGTGTATCTTCTTTTTTCTTGTAAGATGCACCTTCACCTTTGCTTGCTGCTACTATTTCGTTGGCTAATTTATCAGACATGCTACGACCATTTCTTTCGCGGCTATAACGTACCATCCATTTAATGCTCAAAGATACTTTTCTATCTGGACGAACTTCAGACGGTATTTGGAAAGTAGCACCACCAATACGGCGACTTCTAACTTCTACACCAGGAGTGATATTTGTCAAAGCTCTTTTCCATACTTCATATCCTTCTTCACCTGTAGTTTTTGCAACTTTATCTAACGCATCGTAAAATATACTGTATGCTCCACTTTTTTTACCTGCCCACATTAGATTGTTTACAAAACGAGTAACTAATTTATCGTTAAACTTTGGGTCTGGTGCTAAGGGTAATTTTTTGGCTTGTGCTTTACGCATTTCTTTTAATTTTTAATTTGTTTAAGGGTTAAATTTCTTCAAGGTTTAAAACTTTACTCAACCCTACTTTAATTGTATTTGTTTTATCTGTATACTAAGTACTATGTAATAAATACTACTTCTTAGCTCTCTTAGTTCCGTACTTACTACGGCTTTGCTTACGGTCTTTTACACCTGCAGTATCCAAAGATCCACGGATGATATGGTAACGTACACCTGGCAAATCTTTTACCCTACCGCCACGTATCAATACGATACTATGTTCTTGTAGGTTATGACCTTCTCCTGGGATGTAGGCAATAACTTCTATCTTATTTGTAAGACGTACTTTAGCTACCTTACGTAGAGCAGAGTTTGGTTTCTTAGGAGTTGTTGTATATACTCTTGTACATACACCACGACGTTGAGGACAAGAATCAAGTGCTCTTGATTTGCTTTTCGCTTTAATAATCTCTCTTCCTTTTCTAACTAATTGTTGTATAGTTGGCATTTATATAACCTTTTTTTTCGGACGGCAAAGGTAGGATTTTATTTTAGAAAAAGCACAACAAGAAATAAAAAAACATAAAAAAATTAAATGATGAGTGTGTTTAATCGATGAATATGGATTAAATGTATTGAAAAAGAACCGTTTAGTAAATAAATTATCTCTAAAAACAGGGGTTGACTGTATTAAAAAGAGCATTTAAAAACCTCGAAATGGTTTGATTTCCTTAACCATTGGAGAAACCCTTGGTTACAAAATAAAAAAATAGGCAAAACTCCAACGGCGTTTCAATATGCAATTTTACAAATTATAAATTCACAAAAATGTTCAATCCTTTTAGGGTTATGCAACGAAATTTATCATAGACTATGATTTGCACCCATACCTATAAATGTTAAACCATTCATGGTTTGTAAAAAGTCAAATATACCTCCTCCTACAATCTACTTTGTACTATATCACTATGGTAAAAGATGCCAAAAGATATGCTGTAGAAATGAGTTTCGCCAAATGGGATATCAACAAAGCTTAATGAAGTTTTATCAGCTTACTAGCAAAATTTTATTTGAAGGGAAAAATCCATACATCACAAATCCAAGAATTAATCAATTAAACAATATAACATTTATAAAGAAGCTGCCACCAACTCCGCAATATCCAACACCATTACTTCATCTTCTTTCTCTTTATTTTTTACGCCATCTGTCATCATGGTATTGCAAAACGGACAAGCTGCTGCGATGATACTTGCACCTGTTGCAAGGGCTTCGTTGCTACGTTCAATATTTATACGTACATCGCCTGCTTCTTCTTCTTTAAACATTTGTGCACCGCCAGCGCCACAGCACAAACCATTGCTCTTGCAGCGTTTCATCTCTATCAGCTCTGCATCTAGGGCTTCTAACACTTTTCTTGGCGCTTCATAAATTCCATTGGCTCTACCAAGGTAGCAACTATCATGATACGTAATTTTTTTGCCCTTGTATGCACCATTTTCACTCATGGTTATTTTGCCACTATCTATGAGTTGTTGTATAAAAGTAGCATGATGTATTACTTCATAATTGCCACCAAGCGCAGGGTATTCGTTTTTAAAAATATTGAAACAATGCGGGCATGCAGTTACAATTTTTTTTATGCCATAGCCATCCAATACTTGTATGTTTTGATATGCCATCATTTGAAACATAAACTCATTGCCTGCTCGGCGTGCAGGATCGCCAGTACACATTTCTTCTTTGCCAAGTATAGCATATTTCGTACCTACTTTTTCTAAAATAGTGGCAAATGCTTTGGTTATTTTTTGTGCTCGTTGGTCAAAACTTCCTGCGCAACCTACCCAAAATAAAACTTCGGGTGTTTCGCCTGCTGCCATCAACTCCGCCATTATTGGTACATGCATATTAAATTTAGTTTAGTACTGTCTATTAATTTTTTAGTTCTTTTTTGTTTGAGTTTAGTTCCGATAGCAATCGGAATAGAAGTTTAGTTCTGAAAACTTATTTATAAACACTTTAAAAATATGTAAATTCCGTTGGATGTAAAAGCTTGCCTTATGCAATCGATGTCATCTCGTAAGCAATATTTTTTTGCTGGTACAAATTTATGACTGATGTTTGAAGTATTGCAATTAATTTTGTAGATTAATTTTTGATTTGAAAAAACTGCTACAAAAAATAAGGAATTGGGAAGCTTGGCCATTTGCATTAATATATGCGCCAGTAGCTTATTATTGGGGCTGGTGTATGTTACGTGCCAAGGCTGTTTGGTTTTTCACCTCTAGTAATCCTAAACTCACTTTTGGAGGTATGGAAGGAGAACCAAAGCGTGAGATGTATGATTTGTTGCCTAAAAATTTGTACCCAACTACAATAAATATTTTACCTCTGCAATCATTTGAAACTGTAGTTGATGGAATAGAAAAAGTGTCTATTTCTTATCCACTTATTGTGAAGCCAGAAGTAGGTGGGCAGGGTATTTTGTTTAGGAAAATAGATAGTGAGAAGGAACTAAATCACTACCATACTTTAATGACATTTGAGTATATCATACAAGAAATGGTGCATTACGAAATGGAGGTGAGTGTTTTTCATATAAGGCATCCAAATAAACAAAAAGGAATTGTAACTGGTTTCTTACATAAAATCCCACTACAGGTAATGGGAGATGGGAAATCTACTTTAAAGGAACTCATAATTGCGCACCCCAAAGCAAATAAATTTGCTAACGATATGTTAGTAAAACACGAAGGAAATTTGCAAAAAGTTATTGCTTCTGAACAAAAATATGTACTGAGCCACGCCGCTAACCACAATAGGGGTGCACATTTTATAGATTTAAAAAGTGAAATAGATGATACTTTAGTTGATGTTTTTGATAAGCTAAGTATAGAAATTAATGACTTCTTTTATGGTAGGTACGATATAATGTGTAGCTCCATAGCTGATTTAAAAGCTGGAAAAAACTATTCAATTTTGGAGTATAATGGCTGTGGTGCTGAGCCAAATCATTTTTACGATACAGGCTATACACTTAGGCAAGCACATAAGGAAATTATAAAGCATTGGAAATATATGTGTGATATTAGCATCTATAATACGAAGCAGGGTGTAAAACCTTGGGGACTTATTAAAGGTTTTAAATTTAGAAAGTATACAAAAAATTTATATGCCAATATGAAAAAAGTGGATGCGCTAATTGGATAAAATATCGGATACAATACTTTAATTATTTTGTCTTAGATTGTAAATCTCATGGTTGTATGTTTACCTTGTAAATATGATTAAACTTACTAGAATTTTTTTTTGGGGGATGATGATAAGTTTTCTTGGTTCATTGCCTTTAGGTACGCTTAATGTAGCGGCAATGCAGCTTGGCATCTATGAAAGTATTAGAAATGCAATTTTGTTTTCTTTAGGCTCTTTATTAATAGAGATGATTTATGTGCGTATTTCTTTAGTAGGAATAAATTGGATAAACAAACAGCAAAAGTTGATGAACATTATGCAGTGGATTACTTTTGGTATAATAGTAGCATTAGCTTGCGTTAGTTTTTATGCTGCTCTGCAGACTTCTAAATCAGGGCAAGATGCAGGTATAAATCCTTACGAGAATATTAATATTAATCGCTTTTTACTAGGCATGGGCTTATGCGCTATAAACCCTGTGCAAATCCCATTTTGGTTTGGTTGGAGTACTGTGTTGTTTTCTAAAAAAATATTAGAACCTGTAAATTCGCAATATAATATTTATATAATCGGTATTGGGCTTGGTACGCTGGCAGGTAATTGTGTGTTTATTTTTGGTGGGAAATGGATGGTCAGTCGTATTGCAAATAGCCAACAATATTTAAATTGGTTTATTGGTGGGATTTTTGCGGTGACGGCATTGATAACATTGTGGAAGATATTAAAGAAGAAGAAAGAGAAAATTGGTACTTAAAAATATTTATTCGTGAATAAAGAAGTAGTAAAAAGAAAAATCCTAAACTTGATTGTTGAGGCTGAAAATTTGATTCCAATGGAATTTGAACAAAACCTTTTGCCTTCTAAATTATTTCCCAGAGTACCTGAATGGCATATTTATGAAAGAAAAATTTGGGAAAATGGAGAAATAATTCGCCAACTTTTTAGTGAATCAAAAGTGCTTTTTAAAGATCAAGCAATAATTAGTAGAATTTTGAGTATTTGCTTAAATCGTAAATCAAAAAGAGGAAGACAGACATTTATCTTGCTATTGGCAAATAAGGATTGTGAAATGTATGCACATAAACTTATCCCTGAGCTTGAGGACACATTTGTGTGTGGTCATATTATAACGTGTATCTATAAAATGGAAAATGGCAAATATGTCGATAAAGTCAAACCATTCTGCGATGTTGAAGAGACTTGGATTAGGAATATAGCTAAAAAATATATTCTAAAATACTCATAAACTTTTCAATAATATTAATTTACCCCTCCATTTCCACCGCCCACTTATCTCTCTCATCTGGACTCAACTTCCATGGCGCAAAGTTTGTTTCAATATTGGTGAACATACCATTCCATTCTTGTGGGGCATTGCTGTCTTCCATAATAAGGCTGCGGCGTAGTTCTATAATAATATCGAGTGGAGAAATACTTACGGGGCATTCTTCTACACAGGCATTACAGGTAGTACACGCACGCAATTCTTCTACCGTTATGTAATCACTTAGCAATGTTTTTCCGTCATCTACAAAGCTGCCATTTTTTTCAATATTTTTTCCTACTTCTTGCAAGCGGTCACGGGTATCCATCATTATTTTTCGTGGGCTCAATAATTTACCTGTCATGTTTGCTGGGCAGGCAGATGAGCAGCGCCCACACTCTGTGCATGCATACGCTCCCATGAGGCTAGTCCATTTAAGGTCGAAAATATCTTTTGCACCAAATTTTACAGGCGCTTGCTCTCCGCCTGCCGGCGGAGCAAGCTCTGGTTGCATCATATACTTTACTTCGTTTTGCACGCTTACCATATTTTCCATTTCGCCTTGTGGCTGTAACCTACCATAATAAGAATTAGGAAAAGCCAATATTACGTGCAAGTGCTTGCTGTATGGTAAATAATTTAAAAATACAAATATGCCTGCAATGTGCAACCACCAACAACTACGCTCTATAAATATTAAAGTAGAAGTGGAAAAATTTTCAAATAATGGCGCAAGAAATCCTGAAATAACAAAGTTGCCTGTTTGGTGATAATGCTCACTGCCTTGTAATTGTAATGCTCTATCGGTTGCATTCATAATTAAGAAAAGGCTCATCAAAATTATTTCTGCTATCAAAATATAATTGGCATCGCTACGAGGCCATCCGTTTAAATCTTTGCTCATAAAGCGTTTTATCTTGATTATGTTTCTTCTTGCTAAAAAAACAACACAAACGGCTAATACGCCAAAAGCCAATATCTCAAAAAAGTTGATTGCAAAAGTATATAAGCCACCAAGCATTCCAAGGAACAACCGATGCGTACCAAGTAAACCATCTAAAATAATTTCTAATACCTCTATATTGATGATGATAAAACCTGCGTAGATAATAAAATGCATAACTGCTACAAATGGTTTGCTAAACATTTTACGTTGCCCAAGTGCCAATAAAACTACATTTCTCCAACGTAGCTTGCTATCGCCTTTAAATTCTTCTGGCTTGCCAAGAAAAATATTTTTACGTATACGAGTAATGTTTTTTGTAAAAAGCCACACAGCAAAACCTGTGAGTGCAAGGAAGATGATTTGTGGGATGTAGTGCATTATATTTTCTTAAATGATAAAGTACATTATTTATTTGTTGCCAATTTTGGCAAGCCAACGGTTCTAAGCATTTCATTCGCTTTATCTACTTTATCTTGAAAGATAGGCATTTTCTTATATTTTTCCAATGAGTTATCTATCCTTATAATTGGAACTTTCTTTTCGTTTAATTCTTTTATTGTCTTCATATTGCTATGATTTTATTTTTGTAAAATTACATTATTTCCTTCTTACTACAAAAGCAGTATAATCTACTTCTTTTTTAAATTTTTCCCATTCACCTTCTCTTTGTCCAAAAATCAAAAAATCTTTCTTTATTTCATCAATATATTTTGTAATACCCATTCTGTAAAGCCTAGTTCTGGCTTTTGAACTGCCTGTAGCATACACCCAAACATGCTTTTGTTTATCTGTAAAAGCATATACTGCAGCAACTACAGTAGCCAAAACCTGTTCACTATCTCCGTTATTTGAAACTACATTATCATCAATATCTCCCGTAATAAGATTTTTATCACCAAATGCAAGGTTATAAAAATCTTTTAATGCAGTCTCACTAAATTTTATAAGTTTTGGAATCTGCCCTTTTGTTCCTTCACTCACAAATTCATACACCATTAAAGATTTTTCCGCTAATAGTTCATATCTAGGTAGTTTCATGCTAATGCATTTTTATTATGTATAAATTTACTTCATTTGGTTGAATGTGCAAATACAAAGCATATCTTTTTCTGCTTTAATATTTTATTTTAATTCTTTGTGTTATTTTAGCACTTGGTTACAAAACCACACATTATACATGATTTTAACAAAAACCTCCGCCGATAAAAAACTACGACGCATGGCGCTCGAAATAGCAGAACGCAATGCGGATAAGCCTGCCATTATTATTATTGGTATAAAAGAAAACGGCCTTTTTATTGCTAAAAAAATAGAACAGTTTTTGCAGCCTATTTTTAATGGTACAGTAAAAATAATATCGTTGAGTATAAATAAAAAAAGCCCTGAGCGAATAGAACTTAGTGAAGAAGCAAACTTGCAAAACCAAGCTATTTTATTGGTAGATGATGTAGCCAATAGTGGCAGAACGATGTTATATGCACTTGCTCCATTACTAGAACGCTACCCAAGCCAAATAGAAACCCTTGCATTGGTAGAGCGTACACACAAGCTTTTTCCCGTGGCATTGAATTATGTTGGGTTGTCGGTTTCTACAAAAGAGGAAGAGAATATAGAGGTGATGGTGGAGGGGGGGGAGGTTATGGGAGCGGTGATAAAAGTTAGTTAGTTTTAGCAAAATATAGGTAATGAAATACATTGGAGTAGAAATATTTGAAGGGATAATTAGTCAAGAATTCTATTTAGAAGAAAATCAACCTTTAGAAAAACAATGGAAGTTTTTGCATGATGATATTGGTGGTGTTTTATACCTTTTTAATGGGTATGAATTTTATGTAGATATAAGTTGGCACGGCGACTGGGGAGAAGTTCAAAATAGTGCATTTGGCATAAGGATTTTTGAAGGTTTAAAGACTTCTGGTAAAAATTTTTATTGGAAACAAACAAAAGCTGATTTTAAGGAATTAAAAAATGAATTTCAAAATGCAATTTATATGATTGAAAAATTAAAATTGTTGTCCGATATTGAAATTATTAATTTTAAAGAAGTAGAACATTCATATAAATTTGATAAGTAATTATTCATTGAAAATAAAAGTCAAACCTGCCTTTGCCAGCAGACAGGTTGAAAATCAAATTTTCAACTAAGCCCTCCAAAGGTGGGTAAACTCTGCCAATAAAGTTCATCAATGATATTCAGCTCAAAAACAAAAAATAGAATACTTAAAAAAACGAAAACAATCTCAATACTCAATACTAACATCTCAATACTAAGAAATGAAACATTCTAAAATTTTACTCCTCCTTATTTTTATTGCAAATGCTTATGTAGCTAAAGCCGATGAAGGCATGTGGCTGCCGCAATTATTGGGCAAGCTTAATGAAAGTCGCATGAAAAGCCTTGGCATGAAAATAAGTGCAGCAGATATTTATAGCATTAATAAAGGCAGTTTGAAAGATGCTATTGTAAGTTTCGGTGGGTTTTGTACAGGCGAAATTATTTCGAGCAAAGGCTTGGTACTTACAAACCACCATTGTGGTTTTGATGCTATACAAAACCATAGCACACTCGAAAAAAATTATATTCGTGATGGTTTTTGGAGCAAAACAAATGCAGATGAAATACCAAACAAGGGGTTGTTTGCAACGTTTATTGTACGCATAGATGATGTGAGTGCAGCAGCATTGGTGGGCATTACAAGTAGCATGAGTGAGGCTGAAAGAATGGCGGCAATTGATAAAAACCTAGCACAAATAAATAAGGATGCTAAGAAAGAAGCTACACAAAAAAGTTTTACTCGTGGTTTTTTTGAAGGTAACCAATACTATCTTTTTGTAACGGAAACCTACAGCGATGTTCGTTTGGTAGGTGCGCCGCCAAGTGCAATAGGCAACTTTGGTAAGGATACCGATAATTGGGTGTGGCCAAGGCATACAGGAGATTTTAGTATGTTTAGAATTTATGCAAGCAAGGATAATAAACCTGCAGATTACTCGGTGGATAATGTACCTTTTACTCCAAAAAAATCGCTGAATATTTCTATTGATGGTATTGCAGAAAATGATTTTACGATGGTGTTTGGTTTTCCTGGAAGAACGACGGAATACTTGTACAGTGCAGCGGTGGAGCAAATAAGAACCATAAACGACCCTGCCAAAATTGCTATTAGAGATAAAGCGCTTAATATTATTGATGGTTTTATGCGCAAAGACGAAGGCATAAAAATACAATACGCAGCAAAATATGCAAGCATACAAAATGCGTATAAAAAATGGCAGGGAGAAGTGCTTGGGCTTACAAGGACAGATGGCGTGGGCAGAAAGAAAACGCAGGAATTGGAGTTTCAAAAAAGAGTGGATGCTAACCCTGCATTGAAAGCACAATACGGTAATTTATTGCAAACATTAGAGTCAGGTTATAACGATATAAAGTCTTTAGGATTGGCAAGAGATTATTACCAAGAAATCGTTTCAAAGATTGAAATTTTTACAATAGTTGCACAATTAAATAATTTGGTAAGTGCTTTTGAAAAAAATGGACAAAAAGGTTTTGATGAAACCAAGCCAAAAGTAAAAGCCATGTTGGAAGATTTTATGAAAGAATTTAACCCAATAGTAGATAGGAAATTATTTGAAGGATTGATGGAAATGTATGTAAAAAATCAACCTGCAAATGTGGTATCGCCAATGGCTAAAACGATGTATGATGGCGGTATTGGAGCTGCTGCAGATAAGATTTATGGTGAAAATACTTTTACAGATGTATCAAAACTAAATGCATTGATAGATGGTAAGCCTGAAGATTTAATTGCATTTATGAAAGGGAGCAATACGGTGGCTTTGCAAAAAGATTTGGTGAGCACTTATCAAACTGCAGTACAAAAAGATTTAACAGGAGTGCAAAATCGCATTACACTTGCACAACGCACTTACATGCAAGCGCAGATGGATGTGTTTAAAGAGAAAACATTTTTTCCAGATGCAAATAGTACATTAAGAGTAACGTTTGGCAAAGTACAAGGCTACAAACCAAAAGATGGTGCATACTACGATTTTAAAACAGATCTTGATGGTGTTATGGAAAAATATAAGCCAGGCGATTATGAATTTGATGTACCTGAAAAATTGCGTATGCTGCATAAGAATAAAGATTATGGACAGTATGGCGTAGGTGGTAAAATGCCTGTTTGCTTTATAGCTACAAACCATACTACTGGCGGCAATAGCGGTAGCCCTGCATTGGATGCTTATGGTAATTTAATTGGTTTAAATTTTGACCGTGTGTGGGAAGGTACAATGAGTGATATTAATTATGATGCATCTATTTGTAGAAACATAATGGTAGATATTCGGTATGTACTTTTTATTGTAGATAAATTTGCGGGGGCAGATAGGTTGGTGAAGGAAATGAATTTGGTACATCCTAAGAAGAAGAAATAAGTTTTTGATTTTTTGAACTGTTCGGTTTTTCCGAACAGTTCAATTTTCTCTGTATCCAAAATTTCCTAAATCTTATATTTAGATAAGGGTATTTGAAAAAGGGTAGACTTTTCGATTCACTATGTCTATAATTTTCTAAAAATGCAACCAATTTACGCTAAATCCATTTCTAGAATATTCCAATGAAGGCATTGGAAATTTAAAAACATTGAGTGCAGTTAACAACATTCTCACACCTCTCTTTTTAGTTTTTATTTTAGATAAATCTATATCAGGTGCAAGATACCATTGGCGATACCTTTGTATATCATTTCTGGCAAAAGTAATATTACCTAGTTTATCTCTACCTATATTGTCGTTAGCTCCAAACATACCTTCTGCACCTGTACCCACCGCTATGCCTAACCATGCAGGTATGCGGCTTTTTGGGAAAAACGATTTAATATTTGCACTAAGCCAATAGGTTTGTCCATTATAATCTTTTAAAAAACGCTCTGGTTCACTTTTGCCAAATATTGCTGTACTCCTTGCATTTAAAGTAGGATCAGCATAATTTTTTTTATGAAAAGAAAATTTGAATCTTATTCTTTGCTCATCCCAAGCCAGTTCTTGTGCGGTAAATATTCCGCTACCTAAAATATTAGCACCAAAATCTCCCCAGCTCCAGCCCCACTCTGCACTATAGCCATCTAAAAATTCAATGATAGTTTGATATGCTGCACCACTAAGCCCACCATAAATTATTCGCTTTTTTCTCGAAATCCCAGACCAACGCCATACTTCATAACTAGCATTGCTTTCTGCATAGGCACTTAATGCATGCCCAATTTTATCTATTTGCAACCATTCTCCATTATCATCAAAACTGTGCATTTTACTTTTTGGATAACCGCTGTACCAAGCAGCACTTAGGCCGTACATGATTGCGCCGTAGCCTACTACGTTTGCTACGGCTACAGTTCTTACTCGCTTTTTATTATAGGGGTATTGGAGGTTAGTTGATTGGTTGATTGGTTGATTTAGAAATTTATTAAATTTTAAAGTTGTGTCTATATTTGAAATTTGTACTGTAGAATCTTGTGCAGAAACATTTATACAGAAAAGGGCTGCAAAAAAAAAGATGAATAAATATTTATAAGTTGAAGTAAGTGACATCCCTACAAGGTGTAGGGAATGTTGATTAAAGATTAAATGTTTGTTTTGCATAAAGAACAAAATTATGCGTAATATTATAATGATATACGAATAATGAGGGCAGAATGATTTATTAACTAAAAGTTATGCTAAAATATTTATCTTACTTGACTGCCAAGTATAAGATTTGCTTATGCCATTTTTATGGCTAGCTTTTCTATTATCAAGTTCAGTTTTCATTTCAATAGTAAGTTCAAATTTATTTTCTTCCACTTTATTTGATACAAGAATATTAATAGCTTCAAGGAAATTTTTTCGTGAATTTCTTTTATTCCTTTGGCAATATTTTGCTTTATGAGCAGGGTTGTCATAATATTTTTTTTGTTTTGTGAAATTACAATTAATTTTCCTTTTAAAATAGAAATTTATGAACGCTACAGCAAAGCTTAATATTGATAATTGGTTGGGAGGAAACTATGAACAATCTTCAAAAGATGAAATTTTACGCTTACAAAATGACAATCCTACTGATTTGGAGGATGCCTTTTACCGCAACCTAGAATTTGGTACTGGCGGCCTTAGAGGCATTATGGGCATTGGTACCAATCGTATAAATAAGTACACCATTGGTATGGCTACGCAAGGCTATGCCAATTATTTAAAACAATGTTTTGGTAATGATGTAAGTGTAGCAGTGGCACATGATTGTAGAAACAATAGTAGAACCTTTGCAGAAATTACTGCCAATGTATTTGCGGCAAATGGCATAAAAGTATACTTGTTTGAAAGCCTAAGACCCACACCTGAGTTGAGTTATGCCATTAGGCATTACGGTTGCAAAGGTGGTGTAGTGTGTACTGCAAGTCATAACCCTAAAGAGTATAATGGATATAAAGCTTATTGGGATGATGGTGCACAAATGGTGCCACCGCATGATAAAAATGTGATTGTAGAGGTAGAAAAAATAGCCAATGTAGATGATGTAAAATGGAAAGGCGGAGAAGAAAATATTACCATTATTGGTAAAGAAACAGATGCTGCGTATTTGGAAATGGTAAAAGGCTTGAGTGTATATCCTGATGTGTGTGCAGCACAGCATGATTTAAAAATTGTGTACACGCCTATACATGGCTCTGGCATCATGCTCGTGCCAGATGCGCTAAAAATGTTTGGGTTTACCAATGTACATATTGTAGAAGCGCAGGCTACACCCGATGGAAATTTTCCTACCGTAAATTATCCCAACCCAGAGGAGCAAGAAACCATGAGTATGGGGCTTGCACAAGCAGAAGCGCTGAATGCAGATATTTTGCTAGGCACCGATCCCGATGCAGATAGAGTAGGTATTGGTGTAAAAAATGATAAAGGAGAATGGATTTTGATGAACGGAAATCAAACTGCATTATTGGCTTTTAACTATATGATAGAAGCCAGAAAAGCGAAAGGCATTGCACAACCATATGATATGGTGGTAAAAACAATTGTAACTACAGATATGATTGATGCTATAGCCAAACGTAATGGCGTAGCATGTTACAATGTCCTCACTGGGTTTAAATGGATAGCATCTCTCATAAAAGAAAAAGAAGGAAAAGAAAATTATATTGTAGGTGGGGAAGAAAGTTTTGGTTTGATGATAGGCGATAAAATTAGAGATAAAGATGCGGTGAGTGCCGTAGCATTAATTTGTGAAATGGCAGCTTATGAAAAAAATAAAGGCCGCTCTTTGTTTGAGAAATTGATAGATATGTATGTGGAGTATGGCTTTTATAAAGAACATTTGGTTAGCATAACTAAAAAAGGAATGAATGGTGTGGCAGAAATAGCCGCAATGATGGATGGGTATAGAAACAATCCTCCACTTACATTAAATGGAACTGGCGTGAAAAATTTGTTTGATTACGAATTGCAAAAAGGTAAAAACTTGCAAACAGGTGAAGAGTGGACAATTGATTTGCCTATGAGTAATGTATTACAATTTGAACTTGCAGATGGTACAAAAATATCTGCTAGGCCAAGTGGAACGGAGCCGAAAATAAAATTTTATTTTAGTGTAAATGAGCCGCTAGAAAGTGCTGCTACCTTTCATGAAACAGAGAAAGTATTGGATGATAAAATAGCAGGGATTATAAAAGAAATGGGATTGTAATTGTTTTTTGATACCCTTGGCTTACATTTAAATTTGTGTGAGGGTTGCCAACCTTTTTAAAGATAGGCAACCCTTGCTCTACAAAACTACCTTATGATAAAAAATATATTTTCACTTTTTCTTCTGTTGCCATTTATTGGTTTTTGTCAGCAAGCCAAGCAAGATCCATTTCAGCAGAAAGCCATGTTACTAAAGCGTTTTATGGATAAAAACCACTACCAACCTTTGCAATGGAATGATAGTTCATCTGTAATGTTGTTTGATAAATGGATAAAAATTTTGGATGGAGAAAAATTGTTTTTTACGCAAAAAGACATTACTACTCTTTCTTCTTTTAAGAATAATTTAGATGAAGAAATGCTTGGAAAAAGTTGGAGTTTTTTTGATGCTTCTATTATTTTGTACAAAAAGAGAATACAAAAGGCAGATAGCATTATTCAAGCCTATCTTTCAAAACCCATTGATTTTTCAAAACCTGATAATGTAATGTGGCCTGCTGCAAACTTTGCAACAAATGAAATAGAACTTACAAAAAGATGGCAACAATATTTAAAATGGCGTTTGCTTGATAATATTGCAGATCATATAACGGATGATGGAACGGCTCTAACAGCAGCTTTGCCAAAAGATTTTGCAAAAATTGAAATAGAAGAAAGACAAAGAGGTTTGATTGTTGAAAGTATTTACATTAAGAATAAACTAAAAACTCCTTCATTGTTTTTGGGAAATATGAACGATGACTACCTCAATGCTATTGCATGGTGTTATGACCCACATTCAAACTATATGAATCTTAAAGAAAAAGATGAATTTAGTGCAATGGTGAGTGCCATGGAATACAGTGCAGGCTTATCTATAGATGAAAACGATAAGGGTGATAAAACGATTGGTTATTTGCAACCAGGCGGCAGTGCATGGAAAAGTGGACAGCTACATAAAGGAGATGTATTGCTTAAAGTAAAAATAAATGGCGTAGAAAAAGAGGTTGCGAATATGAGTAGTGAAGAAGTGGAAGATATATTAGAAGGTAATAAAAGTGGAGACGTAGAAATTACTTTTAAAACGGCTGCTGGTGTAGTAAAAACAACAAAGCTCTTACTAGAAACAGTATCTGACGAAGAAGAAAAAGTAAAAAGTTATGTTGTAAAAGCAAATAAAAAAATTGGATACATAAACTTGCCAGGGTTTTATAGTAGAGAAGATGATTATACAAATTTGAAGTATGATGGTTGTGCCAATGATGTAAGTAAAGAAATAATAAAACTTCGCAAAGACAATATTGAAGCACTTATTCTAGATGTAAGAGATAATGGCGGTGGCAGCATGTGGGAAGCTATGCAACTTGCAGGTATTTTTATAGATATTGGACCAGTAGCATCGGTAAAGGAAAAAGATGGAAAAGTTTCTTTTTTGAAAGACCCAAACAGAGGTACCATTTATGATGGACCATTGATAGTGCTTATAAATGGGCAAAGTGCTAGTGCTAGTGAGTTTTTGAGTGCAACATTGCAAGATTATAATAGAGCAATAATTGTAGGTGGAACTACTTATGGAAAAGGAACAGCGCAGGTAGTTGAGCCACTTGATACCAATAAAGTAAATCCAAATAAAAAGTACGAAGATTTTGTAAAAGTTACGGAGCGTAAATTTTACAGGGTAAATGGAAGTACGGTACAATGGAAAGGTGTGGAACCCGATATTATATTGCCTGATTTTTTTGAAGATATTTCATTTAAAGAAAAAGCCAATGCGAGTGCATTAAAACCAGATAATAGTAAGGTAGGAAACTATACTGCTGCAGGTGCTTTGCCTTTATCTGCTTTAAAAATTAAAAGTGAGGCAAGGGTGAATGCTGACCCGTATTTTAAGACCAAGCAGCTTATTTCAAAATTTATTTCGCAAAGTAAAAATGGCATTACGATACCATTGCAATGGAATACTTTTTCGCAGTATTATACAAAAGAAAAGCAACGCTTTGCACTATTTGATGATGAAAATAATGAAACAAAAACCGACATAACTGCTGATAATAATTTATTTGATAAGGAAAAATTTAAAACCTCTGGTAAGCAAGAAAAGGAAACCAATGAAACGTACCTAAAGCTTATAGCTACTGATAAAGTGATAGCTGAAGCATGCAAAATATTTGAAGATATGCTTCAGAAATAATATGGAGTATGCAAAAAAGTAGATATTTTGATGCCTCAAAACTAACAAGTACAATATGAAAAGAATTTTAATTGCTTTTATAGCCATTTCTTTTTTACTTTTTGCAGATAAATCTTTTGCACAAGATTATGACACGCCTTTAAAATATATGGATGCAATAAGTGTGCAACAAGAAAATGTTTCTAAAAGGTATATGTCTTACACAAGTGCTTCTGCGCATGGGAAAAGAGAAAAGAAAGTAGAATCACTTAGAAGTAAGTTGATGGATGAAATACAAGAGGCAAAAATGAATATAAATGCATTGCCAAGTTATAAAGGCGATAAGGCATACAGAGATAGTGCTGTTAGCTTCATGAAATTTTATTACAATGTTATGAATGATGACTATGCTAAGATTATTAATATGGAAGAAATAGCGGAGCAGAGTTATGATGAAATGGAAGCTTATTTATTATTAGAAGAAAAAGTACAATTAAAGTTAGAGGAAGCCAATAAATCATTATCAAAAGCACAAAAGGAGTTTGGTGCAAAAAATAATGTAACAATTACCGCTGATAATAGTGCATTAGGCGAAAAGATGAAAGAGTCAGGTGCAGTGAGTAAATACTACCACCAAATTTATCTTGTGTTTTTTAAGCCTTATATACAAGAGAAAAATTTAATGGAAGCTATTAAGAAAAATAATTTAACAGGCATGGAGCAGAGCAAAAGCGCTATGTTAAAATTTGCAAAAGAAGGCCTTGCAAAATTAGCTGTCACTAAGGGTTATAATGGTGATTTAGCTTTAGTGGGTGCATGTAAAACATTGCTTAATTTTTATGTAAAAGAAGCAGAAAAAACTGCTGGAATAAACGATTTTTTATTGACCAAAGAACGTTTTGAAGGAATTAAAAAAGAAATGGATAAAAAGGGAGATAAGCAAACCAACGAAGATATAGATGCTTACAACAAAGCGGTTAATGATATGAATAAATCATCTAATGCTTATAACAGTACAAATAAAATGTTAAACGAAGAGCGTACAGAAACACTCAATGGGTGGAATAAAGGGGTAAAATCTTTTTTTGATGAATTTACACCTCGATACAAATAAAGAAATTTATAAAATTTAAGAAAAAATGTCAAGCTTTTGCTTGGCATTTTTTTATCTTGCAAGCCATACATGAAACTATACGAAGATACTTACCGCCACAAAGGCTTACGCAAAAAATTACTAGATATACTTAGAGAGAAAGGTATTACAGATGAAAATGTATTGAATGCTATGAACAATATTCCACGCCATTTTTTTATGGATAGTGCTTTGGATAATATTGCTTATGAAGACCGAGCTTTTCCAATCTCTGATGGGCAAACCATTTCGCAGCCATATACAGTAGCATACCAAACCCAACTGCTACAAATAAAGTTTAACGATAAGGTTTTAGAGATAGGCACAGGTAGCATTTACCAAGCTACAGTATTGGCAGAGCTTGGCGCAAAAGTTTTCACAATAGAAAGACAGAAGAATTTATTTGACAAAACAAAAAACTACATTTTTAAAAACAAATATATTAATCTGAAATTCTTTTATGGCGATGGTTTTGAAGGCTTGCCTACATATGGCCCTTTTGATAAAATAATTATTACTGCAGCTGCACCTTTTGTGCCACCAAAACTTATGCAGCAATTAAAAACAGGCGGTTACATGGTTATACCTGTAGATGAGGGCGAAAACCAACGCATGAAACGATTAACAAAAAAAGAAGACGGAAGTTTTAGTGAAGAGGTGTTTGAGAATTTTAGTTTTGTGCCGATGTTGGGAGGGAAAAATGGTTGAAGGGGCGAGTTCAAGGTTGAAGGTTCAAAGTTGAAGGTTCTTTAAATTCAAACTTCTTTACTTTTTTAAGATTTTCTTTTATCTGATGAGGTTGATACTTTATTTATTAAATTGTGTTTGCTACTCGTTAAGATGCTTGCATTAAAAAAACTTTGAACCTTCAACTTTGAACTTTTAACTTATTTCCAACCCTATCTTCTTCATTAACAAGCTTGCATTCATATTTGTGCAAACGCCATCTTTGAGTTTGTAATCAAAAAATAATTCTTCGCCTTTTGTTTGTGCATCAAAATGGTAATTGAGTATATTTTTTGGATATTCATTTTCTAAAGTTGCCAATGCCACATCATGTGTGGCCAATATTGCTGCTGCTTTTTGTTTAATCAATTGTCTTATTAATGCTTCGGAGCCAGTATGTCTATCCAATGAATTGGTACCACGTAATATTTCATCTAGCAAAACAAATACTTTTTCGCCTGCATTTATTTTTTCTATTACGGTTTTAAGTTTTTTAAGTTCTGCATAAAAAGTAGAAGTACTTTCTTCTAAATTATCGGCTATACGCATGCTGCTTAAAAGTTGCACAGGCGATAGCTCAAAAGACTTTGCGCATACAGGAGCGCCAGCCATAGTGAGTATTACGTTTATGCCAACGCTGCGTAAGTATGTACTCTTACCCGCCATATTGCTGCCTGTTACAAGCATTATTTCTCCAGCAGTTTCTATATTTATAAAATTATTTACTCTTTTATTTTGATGAATAAGTGGATGCCCAAGTTCTGTTGCAGCAATGAAAAAATGATTCTCTTTTAACTCAGGAAAACAATAAGCAGGATTATTAAAATGCAAGGCTGCAAAACAATTGAGTGCTTCAAACTCAGCTAAAGTGTCAAACCACAATTGTACATTATTATCATTGTCTTTCTTCCATTTTTCCAAATCTAACACTTGTTGCAAATTCCACATTAGAAAAATATTTAGAGGAATGGCAATAACAATATTGTAACGTAAATCTAATCTGTCAAGTATCTTTTTTAGTTTTTTTATTTTAGATGATGCTGCAATATTTTGTTTTTGTAAATCTATTTTTAATTGTTGCAATAGGGGAGAAGTGAAATTTTCTTTTTCAATAGTAGCAATACTTTCAGATAGAATGCCTAAGTCTTCTACCATGCTTGATAAGCTGTTGTGCAATGGTGCGACTACTTTGTTTATTTGGAAAGCGATTGCTAAAAATATAAATAAAAAGAGATACCAAATACTCTCTGATAAAATATCAAAAGAATATAGTACTGTGATGAAAATAATAATTGCTGGCAATAACCAACGCAGCCATTGCCAGGGTTTAAATTGTAAAAATAAATTTGGCTCTTGCAACCAATATTTAATTTTTTCAAGGGTATTTTTTTTAATGCTACTTTCTTTACCAATGGCTTGTAAATTTTGTCGCCATTCATTTTTTGTGACTAGTTCTTTTACAGCAGACTGCCTTTGCAATATTGTTTCTGTATTTGTAGGGCTAAGTAACCATGCAGCTAGTTTTTCTGCACCTAATTCAGACGTTGTTCTGTTTAAGAATTGATACAATGATGCTCTGCCAAATACATCCATGTCATTTGCATAAAAATGGTCGTGTGGGGTAAACTGTGCACCATCTTCAAATTGATTGTACTTTCCTTTGAGCGCTTTTAATTCATCTTCATTAATATTAATGAGATACTGTAGATGTTTTATAGCAGCTTTGTTTGCTAGGTCTTTATAGATGAGTTGTATAAAAATGATGATAAGTACAATAGCAGTTGTTACGGCATAATATTTATTTACAGACCATAAGAAATAAAATGTAGCTATTATTGATAAAATACTACCTAGTCTTAAAATGCCAAAAATCGATTTACGCTTTTGTAGTACTTTTTGTTGTTGTGTTAAAATTTCTATTCTATTTTCGTAAAAATGTATTGCCTCCATTTGGTAAAAATAATGTAGATTTTTTAAAGTTTAGCGCAGAAGATTGCATACTATTGTTTAATAAGTTTTCATTTAAAGTATGACCAACAAATAATTTATAAAATTGACAAGAATAGGATTAATATCAGATACCCATGGATACTTAGATGAAGCAGTTTTTGAGCATTTTAAAAACTGTGATGAAGTTTGGCATGGGGGGGATTTTGGAAGCCTCGACCTCACCCTCGTTCCCTCTCCACTTTGTGGCGAGGGAGGACGAGGAGATAAAGTAGGAGATAAGGTAGAAGATAAAGTATCAACCGTATTAGATAATAAAATTGGTGTGTGGCAAGAAAAATATTTTAGTGAGAGGTTGAATAAGAAAATTATTTTTAGAGCTGTGTGTGGGAATATTGATGATGCTAATATTAGAAATATTTATCCAGAAAAATTATTTTTTACTGTAGAAGCTGTAAATGTTTTTATGCAACATATTGGTGGCTATCCAGGCAGGTATTCAAAAGGAGTAAAGGAAGATATTATTGCTAATAAATCTAAATTGTTTATAAGTGGTCATTCGCATATTTTAAAAATAATGTACGACGATAAATTGCAATGCCTTCACATGAACGCAGGTGCAGCGGGCAAGCAAGGTTGGCATAAAATGCGCACACTTATTCGTTTTACAATAGATGGAGAGCTGATGAAAGATTGTGAAGTGATAGAACTTGGTGCAAGGTAATGGGTAATAAGCAGGTTTTTTTATAAGAAAAATCTGTTTATATTTAAACCAGAATATTATTCTGAATAGTGCAATTAATGATTTGCAAAAAAGATTAACCTTTATATATTTATTTCAAACCTATATTTTTTATTATGGTAAATTATATTCTTTCTATAGACCAAGGTACAACCAGCAGCCGCAGTATTTTATTTAATAAAATGGGTGCGGTCGTAGCAACAGCGCAAAAAGAATTTACACAAATATTTCCATCGCCAGGTTGGGTAGAGCATAATGCAAATGAAATATGGGCAACACAACTTGCCACTATAAAAGAAGTATTAGAAACTGCAAAAATAGCTGCAACAGATATAGCTGCAATAGGTATAACCAACCAGCGAGAGACAACAGTAGTGTGGGATAGAAATACAGGAGAGCCAATATACAATGCCATTGTGTGGCAAGATAGAAGAACGGCATCTTTTTGCGATGAACTAAAAGCAAAAGGAATAGACAAACTTATTCAGCAAAAAACTGGGCTAGTAGTAGATGCATATTTTAGTGGCACAAAAATAAAATGGATACTAGACAATGTAGCAGGCGCAAGAGATAAAGCTGCAAAAGGTGAATTGTGTTTTGGCACAGTAGATACTTGGCTACTTTGGAAACTTACCAATGGACAAATACATGCTACCGATGTAAGCAATGCTAGCCGTACCATGCTATGCAATATTGAAACCTGCCAATGGGATGGCGAGCTTGAAAGAATATTTGACATACCAGGGAATATGCTTCCGCAAATACGCAGCAGTAGCGAAGTGTACGGACATACAATTTTATTGGATGGTAAAACTTCAGTACCAATTGCAGGTATAGCTGGCGACCAACAAGCCGCATTATTTGGACAAATATGTACGCAACCTGGTATGGTAAAAAACACTTATGGCACTGGTTGTTTTATGCTAATGAACACAGGAGAAAAAAGAATTGGCTCACAAAATAATCTATTAACAACAGTGGCTTGGAAAATAAATGGTATCACCCATTATGCATTAGAGGGAAGTGTATTTATTGCAGGCGCAGTAGTGCAATGGTTAAGAGATGGGTTAGGAATAATAAAAACTTCGGCGGAAGTAGAGGAACTTGCAATGAAAGTAGATACCAATGATGGTGTATACGTAGTGCCTGCATTTGCTGGGCTTGGTGCACCATACTGGAATCAGCATGCACGAGGCACTATCACAGGGCTTACAAGAGGTAGCACATCTGCACACATAGCAAGAGCAGCCATAGAAAGTATTGCTTACCAAACAATGGATGTGTTAAAAGCAATGGAAGCTGATAGTGGTATTAGTATAAAAGAATTGAGGGTGGATGGTGGTGCTACAAAAAATGATTTGCTTATGCAGTTTCAAAGTGATGTATTGAATACAAAAGTAGTGCGACCTATTGTTACAGAAACAACCGCATTAGGAGCTGCATATCTTGCGGGGCTTGCAGTAGGCTTTTGGAAAAGTATAGAAGAATTACAACAGCAATGGCAAGTAGAAAAAATATTTTCATCTCATATGACGGAGGAAAAAAGAAATGAATTAACCAATGGATGGCATACTGCAATAAATGCAGCTTTGGCAATAGCATAAAATAAATGAATAGAAAAGAGCAACTAACAAAATTATTTATAGAAGAAGAATTTGACATCATCATCATTGGTGGCGGTGCTACAGGGCTGGGCTGTGCAGTAGATGCGGCTAGCAGAGGTTATAAAACATTGTTGTTGGAAAAGTATGATTTTGCAAAAGGAACTTCTAGCCGTGCTACAAAATTGGTGCATGGTGGTGTACGATATTTGGCACAAGGAAATATTCGATTGGTGAGAGAAGCATTATTTGAGCGAGGAAGATTATTAAAAAATGCGCCACATGTTTGCCATACATTGCCATTTGTAGTTCCTTCATATAAATATTGGCAAAAATGGTATTATGGCTTTGGCTTGTGGTTATACGAATTGCTATCTGCCAAATTAAGTTTGGGTAAAACGACTTTGCTTACAAAAGCGAAAGCCTTAACGTTACTTCCATCTTTATCTACCAATAAACTAAGTGGTGGAGTACTATACTACGACGGACAATTTGATGATAGTAGATTGGCTATAAACCTTGCACAGACTGCCATTGAACAAGGAGCGGTGGTTGTAAATTATTGTGGCGTCACTGATTTTATTAAAAATGAAAAAAATATTATTGGCGTAAAAGCTGTAGACGAAATAGATGGAAATAAAGTTGAGATAAAAGCAAAAGTTGTTATAAATGCTACGGGTGTTTTTGCAGATATTTTATTGCAATTGTCAGAAGGGCATGCAGAAAAAACAATTGCTCCATCTCAAGGAATACACTTGGTAGTAGATAAACATTTTTTTGCAGGTGGTATAGGTATGATGATTCCAAAAACTGATGATGGACGAGTATTGTTTGCCATACCTTGGCATGATAAACTTTTACTAGGCACAACAGATACGTCTGTAGAAAAAATTGAAATAGAGCCAACGCCGCTTGCGGCAGAAATTGATTTTGTTATAAATCATTTTAATAGATACACATCATCTACTATAAGTCATAAAGATGTAAAGGCTGTATTCGTTGGACTTAGACCTTTGGCAAAAATAAGTAATGGAAAGAAAACATCTATAATGCCAAGAGACCATGTTGTAAAAGTATTGCCGTCTGGCTTGGTGCATTTAACAGGTGGTAAGTGGACTACGTATAGAAGTATGGCAGGACATGCTATTGATAAAGCTGCAAAAGTAGCGGGGCTAAAACATATTGTTTGTAAAACAAAAAATTTAAAAATACATGGCTGTGTTGAAAGTAAAAGTGATACTCATTTATCAGTGTATGGTGCAGATGAAATGGCAATACAAAAAATGATGGATGATGATATTTCTTTAGCAGAAAAAATACATCCATTGTATGCTTACACAAAAGCAGAAGCAAAATGGGTTATAGAAAATGAAATGGCTATTACGGTAGAAGATGTTTTAGCAAGAAGAATACGGTTGCTATTTTTAGATGCAAAGGCTGCCATGGAAGCGGCACCTGTTGTTGTACAAATGCTAGCCTCGCTTACTAACAAAAATGAAGCATGGCAAAAACAACAATTGATAGAATTTAAACAATTAGCATTAAATTACCTTATCAAATACTAATTATTAAAACCAAATATTATGAGTCCATTTATTGCAGAATTAATTGGTACTATGTTTCTTATTATTTTAGGAAACGGTGTAGTTGCAAATGTACTACTCGCCAAAACGAAAGGAAACAATAGTGGACTAATTATAATTGTTTTTGGCTGGGCTATTGCAGTTTTTGTAGGCGTTTATATAGCATCGCATGGTAGTGCTGCGCATTTAAACCCCGCTGTTACATTGGCTTTAGCTGCTTTCAATAATTTTCCTTGGGCTGATGTGCCCGTTTATATCGCTGGTCAATTTGCTGGCGCTATGCTGGGTTCATTTGTTGTATGGGTTACTTATCGGCAGCATTATGATGAAACAACTGATGCAGGTTTACAGTTGGCCACATTTTGTAATACGCCAGCAATCAACAATATTTTTTACAACCTCATTACAGAAGTTGTAGGCACTTTTGTATTGATGATGGGCGTTTTATTTATGAGCAAACCAACGAATTCTTTAGGAACTCTAGATGCATTACCCGTTGCATTATTGGTACTCGGTATTGGCATGTCGCTAGGAGGGCCCACAGGTTATGCTATAAACCCTGCAAGAGATTTAGGTCCAAGAATAATGCACGCTATCTTACCTATGAAAAATAAGGGTAAAAGTGGTTGGGAATATAGTTGGATACCTGTTGTAGGGCCAATATTGGGAGCTGGCTTGGCTGCGTTTATTTTTAAAATCTTTTTGCAATAATTTTTATGTTAGTTGATTTTTGATTAGCGTAAATGTAATGGGTTACTTATAAAATAGTTTAATAATTGTAAATCTGTGGATGGCACAATAAATACAGATTAAATTATATAAATATTGCATTATTGTTAAATTTTCCTAATTTGTACTTTGATTGCTTCAATGAAAGAGTATAATCTATACGATAATAAATTGCTTTTAGAATTATTGTCTAAAAGTGACCAGCTTGCTTTTACAGAAATTTACAACCGTTTCTGGCAAAAGTTATTTGCTATTGCGTACAACCGTATTAAAGAAATAGAATTGGCTGAAGATATTGTGCATGACGTGTTTGCTAGCCTTTGGGCAAATAGAGAAAAAAGTAAAATAGATTTATTGGAAAATTATTTAGCTACAGCTATTAAGTATGTGGTGATAGATAAAATAACCAAAAAAAGTAGAGAAAAGAAATACAATAATAGCCTGCATAATACTCCTGTTGTAGAATTCCCAATTGAAGCCTCCCTGCATTATAAACGTATATTAGAGTTTGTAAAAAATGAAGTAGATAAACTTCCAGAAAGATGCAAGGTCATTTTTAAATATAGCCGTAATGAAGAAATGCCTGTAAAGCAAATAGCCAAAGAGCTTAACCTATCTACAAAAACAGTAGAAAATCAAATAAATAAAGCTTTAAAACATTTAAAGACAGCCACAAGAACGATACTTCACATGGGCATTTTATTGCTTACCATCATTACTTAATAATTTTTCAAAAAAAATTTTTCTTTTGCATGGGTGCTACACGTGGCTCAGTACACTTTTGTGTATATGAAGCATATTCCAGAAAATATACTGGCACTTATAGAAAAATATAATGCAGGTACAGCAACAACTGAAGAAAAACTTGTAGTAAATGAATGGTATAAATCTTTTGATGATACAGCCGTGGAATTGGTTGTAAACGATAAAGATGCAAAAGAGCAATTGAATGAGCGAATGAAAATGCGATTGCTAGATACCATTGAAAATGATAATAAAATTATTGAAATTAAGCCCCGTCGTAAATGGCAAATTCCTGCTGCTGCGGCAGTATTGTTGGTTTTTGCTGTTGGCTATTTTATAACAAATCGTACAACTTCTAGAGCGGTTGTTGCTAAAAATATTTCTCTAAAACCTATTCTTAAAAATGATGTAGCACCTGGCGGCAATAAAGCCATTCTTACCCTTGCAGATGGTTCTAGTATTGTATTGGATAGTGCTTCTAATGGCACACTTGGCCAACAGGGCAACATTAAAATAATAAAATTAGATAATGGCTTACTTGCTTATTCTGTAAACGGAAAACAACTTACAGAAAATGATGAAGCGTTTTACAATACTATTTCTACACCTCGTGGTGGGCAATACCAAATTACACTTACAGATGGTACTATGGTTTGGCTAAATGCTGCATCCTCCATCCGCTTTCCTGTTTTATTTACAGGTACACAACGCAAGGTAGAAATTACTGGCGAAGTATATTTCGAAGTAGCCAAAAATAAAACCATGCCTTTTAAGGTAAAAGCTACTTCATCTGAAATAGAAGTATTGGGTACACACTTTAACGTAAATGCTTACGAAGATGAAGCCACCACCAAAACAACTTTATTGGAAGGGTCTATAAAAGTATCTACAATATCTTTTGTAAGCAATACACAAACTACAAAATTTTTACAGCCAGGGCAACAAGCTAGCAGTAGCAATGATGGAAAAATAAATATCCTAAGCAATGCCGACTTGGAAGAAACAATGGCTTGGAAGAATGGACGTTTTCAATTTAAGAGTGCCGATTTAAAATCGATGCTAAGACAAATAGCTCGCTGGTACGATGTGGATGTAGAGTACAGAGGCAATGTGGACTTGCATTTTACGGGACAACTAACCAGAAATGAAAACGTATCTAAAGTATTTGAAAAATTGGCTTTAACAAACGAAGTGCATTTTAAAATTGAAGGAAGAAGAATAATTGTATCACCATAAACTAAACGATAATGATTTTTTTAAACGTTGGCTTGCTATTTCCAACAGGAAAAGATGGATAGTTTTAATGAACGAGCTCATAAAAAAAGCCAGATTTCGTTTGCGGCGAAATCTAGCTAAGTATTAGAGTCTCGTAATAATTACAACCGTCTAGACTGTTTATTATTTAACCCTTAATACAAATTTATGTATTTAACTGCTCTTTTAAAGTCTTGCTCCAATAAAAGCAGATTTTTAACTAAACCGATTAGGATTATGAAACTTATATCCATTTTTTTATTGGCAACTTGCTTACAAGTAAGTGCCGAAACGTATGCACAAAAAGTTTCTTTAAATGAAAGTAACATTCCTCTTCAAAAAGTATTTGAAACAATAAGAAAACAAACTGGTTATCAATTTTTTTATGCGGATGAAGTAATAGCATCTGCAAAAAAAGTAACCATTAATGTTAAGAAAGCAAGTATTGAAGAGGCTTTGGATGTTTGTTTTAAAGATCAACAGTTGGCTTATACCATTTCTGAAAATACCATTGTTGTAAAAAGAAAAATAGCTGTAACTGCTGTAAACGACCCGCCTGTTGTTACTAAAACGATTGTTTTTGATGTAGAAGTAAAAGGTAAGGTAACCGATGAAAAAGGTGAAGCATTGTTAGGTGTTACGATTACAGAAAAAGGAACAAAAAATAGTACCAGTACAAATGCTGATGGTGAGTTTAGTTTAAAGACATCTGCTGTAAATACAATTTTATTGGTAAGCTCAATTGGCTATACCACTCAAGAGGTAAATGTAGATGGATACGCTACAATTATATTAAAAGCAAAAGATGTAAAATTGAATGAGATAGTAGTTGTGGGTTATGGTACAACGCAGCGTCGTAATCTTGCTACATCTATTTCTAAAGTAAGTGATAAAGAATTAAAAGATATCCCTATTACATCTTTTCAGCAAGCGCTACAAGGTAAAGTGCCTGGTTTACAAATAACATCTGGCAACGGAAAACCTGGGTCTGTTCCGTTTATGCGTTTAAGAGGTGTAACAAGTATTGGTTTAAATAGCGAGCCAGTATATGTTGTAGATGGCGTAATTGTTTTAAGCTCTGAGGGAATTAACACATCGGATATACAATCGGTAGAAATATTGAAGGATGCATCTGCACAAATTTATGGCGTAAATGCGGCAGCAGGTGTGGTGTTGATTACAACAAAAAGAGGAAAAAACAATTCAGCAAAATTATCGTTCAACTCTACCTATGGTATAACGCAGGTTACAAAAAAATTAGACGTATTGGGTACGGACGATTATATAAAGCTTATAAACGCAAGTAAAGTAAATGCTGGTGCTGCGCCATTGGTTACCAATACAGCACAGTATGCAGGAATAAATACAAACTGGCAAAATGAAATTTATAGAAGTGCAGCATTTAAAAATAATGAGTTGCAATTTTCTGGCGGTGGAGAAAAAAGTACTTACTTTTTATCTGGTGGGTATCAAACTGAAGAAGGCACAATAAATCCAGCAGGTTTTAAAAGATACTCAGTACGTTCCAACCAAGATTTTACTTTTAAAAGTAAACTAAAGATTGGTTCAAATCTTGGTTTTATAAGAACAGAATCTGCAGATGTAAGCGATAATGCAAGAGTAAACCAAGGTGGTGTTATTTTATCTGCACTAAGTACACCGCCATTGGTAAATGTTATTAATCCCGATGGTACTTACCCTGGTAATCCTTTTCAAGCATTGGATAACCCTGTAGCACTTACAAAAGGACAATTGGGTACTACAAAAACAACAAGGTTATTGAGTAATATTTTTGCAGAACTTAGTTTGCCATACGATATAAAATTACGCTCTTCTTTTGGCGTGGACTTTAATCACAGAAGAAATGATTATTATGTAGATCCTATTACAACAGGAAATGGCAGAGCAAATAATGGTTTAGGAAATTCGAATAATAGCGATGAGTTGGTATGGATTTTAACGAACACTGCAACATATAAAAAGCAAATAAAAAATCACAATTTTGATGTGCTGTTGGGTAGTGAATCAAGAAAATCTAATTATAGCTCTTCTTACATTTCTGGTAGAAATTTTTCTAATGGCGTAGTGCCAACTTTAAATGCGGCATCACAAAATACAAGTTTTGGTAGCTTTAGAAGTAAATGGGCTATTCAATCGTTTTTTGGAAGAGTTGGCTACAACTATGCTGGTAAATATATAGCACAAGCAAGCGTAAGAGCAGATGGTACCTCACGTTTTGGAAAAGATAAAAAGTATGGTACATTTTATTCTGTAAGTGGTGCGTGGCGCATAAGCGATGAAAACTTTTTTAAGCAAATAAAATTTGTGAATGATTTAAAAGTACGAGCATCGTATGGTACAACAGGTAATACTGGTGGCCTTGGCGATTTTGAATATCTTGGTAGCTATGGATTAGGTGCTAATTATCCATTTAATAATACAGTACAACCAGGCTCTAGACCAGATAGAATTTTAAACGAAAACCTAGGCTGGGAAGAAACGATACAATCAAACCTAGGAGTAGATCTTACCATCCTAAAAGGAAAAGTTACTGCTACATTTGATTTGTTTAAAAGAAAAACAACTGACCTTTTGTTTTCTGTTTCTTTACCTTCTAATACAGGTTTTGGTAGTGCTAGGCAAAATATTGGAAGTATGGAAAACAAAGGCTATGAGTTTAGTGTAACCACACAAAATGTACAAAACAAATTAATAAATTGGAGTACAACAATTATTGGTTCTGTTTCTAAAAATAAGGTACTCTCTTTACCTGCCAATATTAATAAATCAACCTTTGGCAGTGCAGGCGATAACAACGGTGTTTTTACTTTGCAAGAAGGAGAACCAGTAAGCAGCTTCTATGGTTTTACAATGCTGGGCGTAAACCCTACCACTGGCGATATCGATTTTAAGGATAACAGCAAAGATGGTGTAGTAACAGCTGATGATAGATTGATAATAGGGAATGCACTACCAAAGTTTTTTGGAAGTGTTAGCAACACAATTGCTATAAAAGGATTTGATTTAAACTTTTTGTTTGATGGCGTATTTGGTAACAAAATTTTTAATGCAAATAGATTAGAATTAGAAGGAATGAATGATTCTAAAAATGCATTGACTACAACTCTTACTAGATGGACAGCCCCCGGCCAAATAACTAATATGCCAAGAGCAGTATTTGGAGATCCAAATCAAAATAACAGAAATAGTACAAGATGGATTGAAGATGGAAGCTTCGTAAAATTAAGAAACGTAACACTAGGTTATACCTTTTCTAATTTGAGTAAAAAACTACCATTTTTAGAGGGTGCTAGAATTTATGTAAGTGGAAGAAATTTAGTAACGTTTACAAACTATACAGGCTACGACCCAGAGATAGGTAGAAATGCGGGTAGTAACACAGAGGCGGGTGTTGATTATGGCACATATCCACAAACAAAAACCTATGTATTAGGAATTAATTTAAATTTTTAAACTATTATAAATTTTACAACAATGAGAAATAAAATAATTCTTTTTTGTACGCTGATAAGTTTTGTAAGTTGTAAGAAATTCTTAGATGTGCAACCAATTTCTGAGGCATTATCTAGCAACTATTACAAATCTGCAAAAGAAGCAGAAGGTGCCTTGTCTGGTGCATATGACGGGCTACAACCAGATAGTTATTACGGGTTTGATATGAGCACCATTGGAGATGTAACAAGCGATGACTGCACTGCTGGCGGCGATAATCCAAATAACTTTCAAATAGATCAATTTAAATGCAATGCTAATAACGTAGTTATAAGTCGTTTTTGGAAACAATTGTATTTTTCCATAGCCAGAGCAAATGATGTAATTGATAATGTAGGTGCCATGAATGCATCACTTTTTGTAGGCAATAGGCAAGCAGAAATCATTGGAGAAGCAAAATTTTTGCGAGCTTTACATTATTTTAATTTGGTAAGGGTATATAAAAATGTCCCTTTGGTTTTACAAAGTGTAAAATCTGTAAGCCCAGCTACCATTAATGTACCGCAAGCTGCACAAGCTGATGTGTATAATGCTATCATTGCAGATTTAGAAATAGCTGCTGCAAGTTTACCAGCAAATATGGAAGATGGAAGAGCTACAAAAGGAGCTGCTTATGGCTTACTTGCTAAAGTATGTTTAACCATAAAAAATTACCCAAGAGCTGCCGATAATGCACAAAAAGTAAACCTGCTAAGTAAGTATCAAATAATACCAAATTTTGATAATGTATTTACGGTAGAGCATAACGCAGAAGTAATGTTTAATGTAGAATATACTGGGGGTGATGAGGGAAGTCCACTGGCTGAATTGTTGTTGCCACCACCTTATGCTGCTTTTGCATTTTTAAAATTTAATTTACCTACAGTTGGTATAATAGGCGCTTATGCAGGGCCTGATGTAAGAAAAGCTACGAGTATTGTAAATGTAGGCGGAAGTAATTATGTATATAAATGGCGCAATGGTGCAGCATTTGCATCGCCTACAAATTTTGTTGTGTTGCGCTATGCAGATGTAAGATTAATAGAAGCTGAGGCATTAAATGAAACGGGCTACCCAAGTACTGCTGCATTGATTGCACTAAATGCTATTAGAACTAGAGCAAACGTTCCTACGTATAATTTTATAACACTTAATACAAAAGATTTGTTTAGAGATGCTGTGTTAAATGAAAGAAAATTAGAACTTTCTTTTGAAGGACATCGTTGGTTTGATTTGGTAAGAACAGATAGAGCGGTAAGTACTTTACAACCACTTGCACCTACAGAAAATATAAATCATTTTACCATGTTTCCTATACCACAAGCAGAAAGAGATTTAAATAATGCCTTGGCACAAAACGCAGGATATAATTAATAAAAAAATAAAAATAAATATTATGAAAAAGAATTTATTAATCGCATTTATTGCACTATTCACAATTAGTATTATTGCTTTTGTAGGATGTAAAAAGGTAGATACAGAAACTCCACAAGTTAGCACTTCAGGTATTTTAACTGATGATCTTATACAAGTTACCAATGACAATGCTTTTGTACCAGTAGAAGTATCAAGTACTGATAATAAAAGTATAGATAGTATTCGTATAAGCATTATTAAAAAAGGCACAACCGATATTGCAGCTTTTGCTTCGGTAAGAAATATAAATGCAAGTAGTGCAAAGCAAGTTGTAAAAGTACCTTTCCCTTATCCGTTTGATGCCCCATCAGGAAAATACACAATTGTTGTGATAAGCATCGATTCAAAAGGAAACGATAATAGAGTGTCTTTTGATGTAAATATTTTAAATAATAGATTTATTCCTACTACAGCATGTGCGTTTACCAATATGCCGATACCTACTGGAAAAAATGTAATGGTAAGGGTTGTTGTACCTGCATCTACAGGTAATGACGATGTGTATGTATCGGGAAATTTTGAAGCATTTAATGGTGGTGGCGGAGATTGGACTGGTGGTAATGCGCCTTTTAAAATGACAAGATTGAGCCCTACTTGTTTCTACATTTTCTTAAACCTGCAACCAAATATGGAACTTAAATTTACAAGAGGTGATTGGAGCAAAGAAGATAGAGATGAATTTGGTAATGCACCTAAAAATTTTAAATGGGTAAGTACTATACCTGGTGACAATAATTTTTATTATGTAACAGGTGCGTATATTGATTGCTTTGCAAAAAACTGGAAAGATAGAGTGGTATTGCCACAACTTATTTTACCAAGCCAAGCAGTGGTTTCAGGTAAAATGACGTTTACCTTAAATGTGGATGATGTAGATGATTCTAAAAAATATTTTTTAGTAAAGAAAGGAGGAAATTTATTAGACCAAAGTAACCCAATGTACAGGGTAAAAACAACGAGCGGGTCAAACACAAATCGTGTAGCAGGTTCCATACCAAAAGATGGTAGTAGCTGGCTTATTATTCGTGGGCTTGCAGGCGAGGTAGGTATAAATGGATACGGGTATGAGCAAGAAATATCTTGGGACGGTAAAAATAATCCAAACATTATGTTTGTGAAACGTTGGAAATCTCAAGGTGTTGATGTAACGCCAAGTAATAATTTATTTGTAATAGGCGGTGCTACACCTGGTGGTTGGAATAACCCAGTGCCAACACCTGCTCAACAATTTACTTCTCTAGGGAATGGTAAGTTTATTATAAATAGCATTGTTTTAAAAGGCAATGACAAAATGTTGTTCTTACCTAATAATGGAGATTGGACAAACTGGTGTACTGGTTTCGATTATTTAAACGGAAATACACTTGGTACCATACAAATAAATGGCCCTGGTGGTGCAGATATTTTTACGCCTGCTGGTCCAGATGCTACTTATAAAATAGAAGTAGATTTGTATAGAGGTATTTTTAAATTGACTAAACTATAAACGATTATTACAAAATTTTTGGCTACTAATTAGCCAACCATTTTATTTTTTAAATAAATTGACATGATGAAAAAGATAAGTCTAGATAAATGGATATTTATGAACGTACTAATATTTGTTTTTTCTTTTTTGGTAACAAGCTGCGGCAAAAGTGGTAGCCCTGCGCCAAGCCCAATAGATCCGCCAACTGTGCCTGGCACGCCAGATATTGCTTCTTGGATTACTAGGCCAGATGAATCTCAGAAGTTAACAAAACAATCAACTGTTTTGAGTTTTGGAGCTGTTACAAATTCAAGCCCATTTATTGATGTAAATGAAGGGACAGCTTACCAAACAATAGATGGTTTTGGTTATACCATTACCGGCGGTAGTGCACAACTTATAAATACTCTGCCTCCTGCTACAAAAGCAAATTTACTAAGAGAATTATTTAGCAATGATGCTAATGCCATTGGCATTAGTTTTATTCGCATAAGTATTGGCGCATCGGATATGGTAGCTGCTCCTTACACTTATAATGATTTAACAACTGGCACAGATATAAACCAAACGAACTTTAGTTTATCTCCAGATGCAACAAATTTAATTCCATTGTTAAAAGAAATTTTATTAATAAATCCTGCTATAAAAATAATGGGTTCTCCATGGACAGCGCCAGCATGGATGAAGACAAATAACAGTTTTAAAGGAGGTAGCTTATTAAATACATATTATGCATCTTATGCAAAGTATTTCGTAAAATATATCCAGGCAATGCAAATACAAAATATTCCAATATTTGCTATCACGCCCCAAAATGAACCTCTAAATGCGAATAATAACCCTAGTATGCTAATGAGTGATGTAGAACAAACTGATTTTATAAAAAATCATTTAGGGCCTCAATTTGCAACAGCAAACATTAACACAAAAATTATTACTTACGATCATAACTGTGATATTACAACTTATGCCATTAATATTTTAAATGATGCTACAGCTAAGTCATTTGTATTCGGTTCTGCCTTTCACTTGTATGCTGGGGATATTTCTGCAATGACAACTGTAAGAAATGCACACCCAGATAAAGCTATTTATTTTACTGAACAGATAACAGCAGCTGGTTCATCATTTGCCTTCGATTTGGGATGGCATACTAAAAATGTAATGATAGGAGCTATGAAAAACTGGAGCCGTACAGCTATGGCTTGGAACTTAGCAGCAGATGCAAATTATGGACCAAGCACGCCAAATGGAGGTTGTACCAATTGCAAAGGTGCTATAACAATTGGCGCAGGGGTTACTAAAAATATTGGATACTATACTATTGCACATTTTTCAAAATTTGCACCTCCGGGTTCTACTGTTATACAAAGCAATAATACAGGAAACCTAAATTCTGTGGCATTTAAAACACCTACAGGTTTAAAAGTATTAGTGGTACTAAATGAAGGAAATACGGAGGCAAGTTTTAATTTGAGATTTGGTGGTAGATGGTGTAATATTGCCTTGCCAGCTGGCGCAGTAGGAACTTATACTTGGTAACTTTTATGATTTAAATAATGACAATGAAAAAAATATTCTTTGTAGGATTTTCAATAGTTTCTCTTACAGCATTTGCACAAGAAAAAACTTTTGTAAAACAATCAATCAATAAAAATTATACCAATAATAAAATCGTAACCGTTTACACAACAGCCGACAGTAGCAATTATCGATTATCGCTTACAGATAAATTACCGTTTAAAGAACTAGCACAACCAACCGAAGGAGAAATAAGTGTATTTGTAGAACCTAATAAAACCTTTCAAACTTTTATTGGTATTGGTGCGGCTATTACAGATGCAAGTGCAGAAACATTTGCAAAATTACCAAAGGATAAACAACAAGAATTTTTACAAGCTTATTTTGATAAAGATAAAGGCATAGGATATACGCTTGCACGAACCAATATACACAGTTGCGATTTTAGTAGCGATATGTACACTTACGTAACAGAGGGCGATGTAGCTCTTAATTCTTTTGATGTTAAGCATGATAAGCAATTTCGTATCCCACTAATAAAACAAGCCATAGCAGTTGCTGGCAAGCTTACTTTGTATGCTAGCCCATGGAGCCCACCAGCATTTATGAAGACAAACAAAAACATGCTGCAAGGTGGGAAATTAAACAATGCCTTTGCACAAAGTTGGGCAATGTATTATACAAAGTTTATAAAGGCTTACGAAAAAGAAGGGATTCCTGTTTGGGGTATCAGTTTACAAAACGAACCTATGGCAACACAGCGCTGGGAAAGTTGTATTTACACTGCCGAAGAAGAAAGAGATTTTCTTAAAAATCATTTAGGTCCGACAATGAAAAAAGAAGGACTTGGCGATAAAAAAATAATTGTGTGGGATCACAACAGAGATTTGATGACACAAAGAGCAGATGTAATTTTTAACGACCCCGAAGCAGCAAAATATGCATGGGGTATGGGTTTTCACTGGTACGAAACTTGGAGTGGTGGACAACCCATGTATGAAAACGTAGCTGTAGTAAACAAAACATACCCTACAAAAAATTTATTATTTACAGAAGGTTGTGCAGAAAGTTTTAATGCGGATGGTTATCAACGTTGGGCAAATGGTGAACGTTATGGCAAGTCTATGATTAATGATTTTAACAACGGCACTGTTGGTTGGACAGACTGGAATATTTTACTAGATGAAACTGGTGGCCCAAACCATGTAGGTAATTTTTGCTTCGCACCTGTACATGCCGATACCCAAGCGGGAGAAATAATTTATACGCCATCGTATTATTACATGGGTCATTTTTCAAAATTTATACGACCAGGTGCAAAAAAAATAAATAGTACTGCAAGTAGAAGCCAATTATTAACCACTGCTTTTATAAATACTGATGGAAAAATGGCTATTATTGTGATGAACCAAAGTGATAAAAAAGTAACTTACAACTTGTGCATTGGAAAAAATGCGGCTGTTGTAAATATTTTGCCTCACGCCATTCAAACATTGGTTTTGTAATTTTATGAAAATATTAATGTTGGTTTTAAGTATGTTTTCTGCTATTACATTTTCTGCAAAAGCGCAAATTCGCTTGCCAAAGTTTTTTAGCGATAATATGGTGCTACAAAGAAATGTTAGTATACCTCTGTGGGGATGGGCAAAGGCTAATGAAAAAATAGTTGTACAATTTAATAAACAAACTAAAAACACCAGTGCGGATAAAACTGGTAAATGGATGGTACGTTTAGATGCCGAAAATGCAGGAGGACCTTACGTTTTAAATATTAGAGGAAAAAATATTTTGCAATTAAAAAACATTTTGGTTGGTGATGTGTGGCTATGCTCCGGACAATCTAATATGGAGTGGACAGTTGCACAATCTGATAATGCAAAGAACGAAATAGCCACAGCAAATTATCCATTTATTCGCCATATAAAAATACAACGAGCATTAAATTCTTTGCCCGATGTAGATATACAAAATACAGAATGGAAAGTTTGTGATAATAATACCGTGGCGGATTTTAGTGGCGTTGGATATTTTTTTGCTCGGCATATTTATGAAAATACAAAAGTGCCCATAGGATTAATAAACAGTACTTGGGGCGGCACAAATATTGAAACATGGATAAGTAGAGAAGGTTTTGAAAGCAGCGATGAGTTTAAAGAAATGATTGCTGGTATGCCAAAAATAAACTTGGATTCTATTAACAAAAAAAAGAACTACAGTACCATAAAAAGAATTGAGGCTATTCAAGAAAGCAAGTTAGAAAATATAGATGTTACAGCTTTTAAGGATATTGATTTTGATGATGCCAGATGGCCATTGATGAACATACCGCAATTGTGGGAAGAGCAAACCCTAGGAGACATAGATGCGGTTGTATGGTTAAGAAGAACGATTACACTTACTGCTGATGATGTAAAAGAAAATGCAACTATAGAACTTTCTAAAATTGATGATGATGATATAACGTATATAAATGGGTTAAAAGTAGGCAGTACAAATAGGTGGGATACAAAAAGAAAATATGCCATCTCAGCTAACACTTTGAAAGAAGGTAGAAATGTAATAGCAGTACGTGTGGTAGATAATGGTGGTGGCGGTGGAATATATGGCGACAATGCGGATGTAAAACTTACACTCATTAATAGAACAATTGCATTGCATGGAAAATGGAAGTATCAAGTAGAATCTATTCTTAAAAATACAACTCCAAATTCATTGCCATCGCTTTGTTACAATTCCATGATAGCTCCATTAATTCCTTATGCATGTAAAGGCGTGTTGTGGTACCAAGGCGAAAGCAATGCAGAGCGTTCACTACAATACAGAAAAGCATTTCCATTACTCATAAACGATTGGCGGAAAAAATTTGCAAATAAAAATGCAGCTTTTTATTTTGTACAACTAGCTAGTTTTAATGCAGGAGGCAATAGCAATGAAGGTTGTGGCTGGGCAGAGCTTAGAGAAGCACAAACACAAACGCTGTCCTTACCAAATACAGGAATGGTTGTAACAACTGATTTAGTTACTGATGCAAAAGATATTCATCCAACCAATAAACAAGATGTAGGAAAACGTTTAGCCGCCATTGCATTAAATAATTTATACAATAAAAAAATGGTTTGTAGCGGACCTACATACAAAGCCATGAAAATAAAAGGCAACCAAATTATTTTATCTTTTAATAATATTGGTAGTGGCTTGTTTACGACAGATAAGAAAGGTTATATAAAAGGTTTTGAAATAGCGGGAGTTGATAGCGTGTTTCATTTTGCAAAAGCAATTATAAAAGGCAATACCATTATACTTTTTAGCGAAAAAGTAATCAACCCAATTGCAACAAACTTTGGCTGGATGGGCGATGCAACTGAATGTAATTTGTTTAACAAAGAAGGATTTCCTGCTGTACCTCTTAGAACAGTGGAGTGGAAGAATACTACAAAAAGGAATAAATATAAAATTGAAAAGTTGAACTTGTAAAATTTGTAATCCCTATTTTTGAATGCTCAAACGAATTTTATGTCCATACAAAACATTCCTGAAAAATTTTTAAAAAGTAAAAAACGTAACCCTGAGTTATTCGTGTACGATTTTAAAATGACACAAAATGTTGTAAAAAGCAAGGTAAATCTTACCTTAAACATGTTTAGCTTTTTACAAAAGGGCGAAAAAAAGGTTCGGCTGGAGGATGCATCTGTGGAAGTAAACAATAAACAATCGGTACTAATAAAAGCAGGAAATTGCTTAATGACGGAGTTGCTTACCAATGATGAAATTTATTATTGCAAATTGTTTTTTTTTACAAATAAAAATGTAGCCGATTTTTTAGAAAAACATCCATACCTAAATACTACAAAAAATATATCTATTGAAAACCCTTTTTTTGTAATAGAAAACGATGAATTTATTAATTCCTTTGTTACTTCCATCTCTTCTATATTACACCTTACAGTAGATTACACTTCGCTTTTGTACATAAAATTTGAAGAAATAATGTTGTATTTATCGCACAAATATGGAGATGATTTTATTAGTTACATTCAAGCACTATCCACTTCCGAAAACAATTCAACTTTTAAAAATATTGTAGAAGCCAATGTATATTCAAACTTAAGTTTACAAGAAATTTCATTTTTGGCAAACATGAGTTTATCTACTTTTAAAAGAAATTTCAGTAAAGAGTATCATGCAAACCCAGGCAAATGGCTACAACAAAAAAGGCTGCACCATGCAAAAAATATTTTGGAAAAGGGATTAAAAAAACCTACAGAGATATTTTCTAATTATGGGTACAATAATTTTTCAAATTTTAGTACCGCTTTTAAAAATGAGTTTGGTTATAGTCCAAAAAATGCTATATAAATTTTATAAAAAACTTTAATTCAACCCATAAGTACCATTATTGCCACATTAAACTATGTTTTCTTGGTTTTACACCATGAACTTTTTTCATAAGTTTTTGAACTCTGAGCAACAACATTAAAATATACATTTGTATTCTAAAAAAAAACAGCAGATACAAATGAACATTACATTAGCTCAGGCAGAAAATGCCATTACAGTTGCGAAAGCAAAAGCAGTAGAATTGGGAACAAAAATGAACATTAGCATTGTAGATGCTGGTGCAAATATTTTAGCATTCGCACGTATGGATGGTGCATGGCTAGGCTCTGCAGACATTTCTTTGAAAAAAGCAAAAACAGCTCGTTTCTTTGATATGAACACTGGTGTTATTGGAAGCCTTTCACAACCAGGTGGTTCATTATTTGGAATTGAACACTCTAACGGAGGATTAATTTCTTTCCCAGGTGGTGTGCCAATTACAAATGCAGCAGGCGATGTTATTGGTGCCATTGGTGTTTCTGGCAGTTCGGTAGAAAACGATCATGCAGTAGCTGAGGCTGGTGCAAAAGCAATATAATTAAATCCCCCTGAAAATTAAGCCACTTTGAAAGAAGTGGTTTTTTTGTGCAAACTTTTTTAAAAGAAAATTTACACTCGTGTAACAAATGTTAGCATTTGATTAAGCTTTAACCCACAATCACAAATTTAGAGTCAAATTAATTTCACCAGTTCAATTTTTTAAAATTTGCATATATTTTACTCAAACATTTAATATGACACTTTGAGTAATAAGAAAAAAATAAATCTTGTACTATTTTCCGCTGCCAAACTAATAAGGTAATCAAGAATTGGTTGTTCCAAGATTGTCAAAAAAAGCAATATCTACTCCACCCAATCCGCAATAAAAATATTGGTATCTCTTGTGCCACCATTATTTCTATTACTGCTAAAAACAATTTTCTTCTTATCAGCACTAAACATTGGAAAGGCATCAAAACCTTTATCTCTGCTTATTTTTTGAATATTTTTACCATCTAAATCTGCCATATACATGTTAAAAGGGAAGCCACGTTTATACTCGTGGTTACTACAAAAAATAAAATGCTTGCCATCAGGAGTAAAGTTTGGTGCCCAATTTGCCTGCTCTAAAAATGTAACCTGGTGTGGATTGCTACCATCTGCATTGGCTATCCATACTTCCATATGTGTAGGCGCTACAAGGTTTTCTGCGTATAAATCTTTGTATTCTTTTATTTCTGCTTCTGTTTTTGGGCGGCTAGCTCTCCATATAATTTGTTTGCCATCTGGGCTAAACCAAGCACCACCATCATATCCTAGCATATTGGTAATGCGTTTTACTTTTTTGCCTTTCAAGTCCATTGTATATAATTCTAAATCACCATCCCTTGTAGAAGTAAACACCATTCTATCTCCCTTTGGAGAAATAGTAGCTTCCGCATCATAACCCTTTGCATTAGTCAACTTTTTTATAATATTACCATTAAGGTCTGCTTGAAAAATATCCATTGTTACGTCTATTGGCCATATATATCTATTACCATATTTTTTTCTATCAGGTTTTGGTGGACACTCATTGCCACCAAGGTGTGTAGATGCATATAAAACCGATTTCCCATCTGGATAAAAATATGCACAAGTTGTTTTTCCTGTTCCAGTACTTATCAATTTAGGCTCAAATTTTTCTTCTGCAGAAGTAGGTACTTTCCCCATCCAAATTTGGTCGCATTCTATACCATTCTTTGAATCTGACTTTTGAAAAATTAAATATTTTCCATCCTTGCTTAAATATGCTTCGGCATTGTCTCCACCAAAAGTAAGCTGGCGCACATTTGCAAAATGAGTTTCTCCAGGAAAATGTATTGTGTCATTTAATGGTTGAAGTGATTTTGTCGCCATTTTGCCTTCAAAAGATGTTAATATAATGACCGCAAATATTGCAAAAACGGGAATCGTAAACCTCATATTTTCGTTTTTTTTGCAAATGTAAGCAAGGTCTTTTATAAGATTGTAAAAGACTTGTTAACTTAGAGCTAAGAAAGCTTTATTTTTGTTTTTAAATTTTATAAATGAGGTATTTTATTTTACTGGTTTCTGTTTTTATTTTGTTTTCGTGTGAGCAAAATAACCCGAAAGTTAACAATGGGTTAGATAAAATCGCTTCTACAGAAGAGTCACTAAAACAAGCAGTAACACAATATCCAGATTCTATTCCACTACTTCAAAACCTAGTAGCATATTATAGCAATAGCGAAAATTATGATGCTGCACTTGCGGCTATAAATAATTCTATAGCTAGAGATAGCAGCAATCCAGCATTTTGGGATATGCGCTCTGTTATTGCCAGCCAAAAAGGCGATACTGCACAAGCCATATTTTCGTTGCAGCGTGCTATTGATATATACCCGATACCAGATTATATTATTTCATTGGGAGCATTGTATGCAGAAACCAAAAACCCAATGGCGTTAACGGTAGCAGATGCATTACTAGCAGCCAACAAAGCACAAGCAGAAAAAGAAGCCTACTTTATAAAAGGTTTGTATTACAGTTTTACCCAGCAAAAAGAAAAAGCCATACCATTTTTTGATAAGTGTATTGCATTAAATTATTCTTTTGTAGATGCCTATTTAGAAAAAGCATTGGCATTATACGATTTAAAAAATTATTCCGAAGCTGCAAAAGTTTTAGAAAAAGCTGTTACCGTACAAAATAGTTTCGATAGAGGATATTATTATCTTGGGCAGTGCTACGAAAAATTAAATAGAACAGCAGAGGCAATAGAAGTGTATCAAAAGGCTTTATTGTATGACGAAGATTATATAGAAGTGAAAGATGCTTTAGGAAGGCTGGGAATAAAATAAGAAAAATGTGCAGATGTACAAACAACAAACAATAAACACCAAACAATTTAACAATATAACAATGTCTTTAATAATTGCCCCATCCCTCCTTGCAGCTAATTTTTTACAATTACAAACCGAATGCGATATGCTAAACAGTAGTGTGGCAGATTGGTTTCATATAGATGTAATGGATGGAGTGTTTGTACCCAATATTAGTTTTGGCGCTATGGTTACAAAATTTATAACAAGCGCATCTACCAAATACAACGATGTCCATTTGATGATAGAAAACCCTGCCCACTATGCCGAAGCATTTAGAGATGCAGGCGCAAATAATTTAACGGTACACTTAGAAGCCTGCCCGCATTTGCATAGAAATATTGAACAAATAAAACAACTTGGCATGCATGCAGGCGTAGCCATAAACCCACATACGTCAGTAGATAGCCTCAAAGATATTTTAGCAGATATAGACGTGGTATGCCTTATGAGCGTAAACCCTGGCTTTGGAGGGCAATCGTTTATACCACACACCCTACAAAAAATTACAAAGCTGCGTCGTATGATAGATGAGCAAAACCTATCCGTAAAAATAGAAATAGATGGCGGTGTTACCTTACAAAATGCAAAAGCTATTGTAGATGCTGGTGCGCATGTACTGGTAGCAGGTAATACTGTTTTTAAAGCTGCTGACCCGTTGGATATGATTGCGAAATTGAAGAATATTTAGTTTTGATTGGAACACGAGTAGAAGAATATAAATGAGCATTAGTTACATCCTTATACTTGCTATACTCAGCAGTAGAATATGCCTTAGTAACTGAAACAAATGATTTTCTTAGTAAAATATTTTATAAAATTTAATATTAAAGCAAAAATAATAATTAATGCTTTTTTACATACCCTCATTCAGTTAAAACTTAGTAATAATTTGCTTGCCATAAATGATTGTGTCAAAATATTTTTTCTTTTTTGAATCATTGCGTTAGACTTTATGCACATTATTTTAACTCGTTTGAAAAAATATTGTTGAGTGATAACAAGCCTTGCTCTGTTAGCGATGGCATCAATAAATTGTAGCACAAAGTATTTGCTTCTTCAAAACTGTTTTCTAATTTTTTAAATCCGTAACTTAAATGGGCAGACAAATGAAAATTGGTAATAAAAAAAAGTAAATCTGCCATTGATTTATAATAATTGGCAAATGGTTCTGTTTTCATA
>JANNVW010000007.1:0-22440 GCA_031408295.1 Ferruginibacter sp. | reverse complement strand
TTTTTTACCTTGCTGTTGAAATTGCAATTTGTAGACATTGTAAAATGTGTTTAGAACTACAAGTTGCTTTTTCTTTTAAATATATGCCCACATTGCTTTTCAACCTATGTGGATATCAATTAACTTGACGCCAATGCGCAGCAAGTGCGGGGCAGGCCGATAAAATTCTCAAGAAAGATATTCTGGTCAAAGCCAAAAACTCTTCTGATAAATAGTTACACAAAAAAAAACTACCGCTTCATCTTCTACATTTCTTCCCCCTTCGGGGGAGATAGAGGGGGCATTAATGCTTTGCCTCCAAAATTTTAAACCCTACGCTATCCGTACCCTTTGGCGTAAAAAATTTTGATTTAAAATTTACCGAGCCACCCGGTATTATGGTATCGTAAATTGTTTCTATATCCTCTTCAAGTACAGTGCCTGTTTTGCTATAAAAAGAAATCTTTATTTCTACATCTTTGTAAGTTATCATTTTGGCATTGTTGTATATTTCTCCCTTTACTACTGTTTGCCCAAGCAAATTTTTCTTTTTATTGCCTTCTATTGTTATAAATTTAGTCGGATTTTTTTGCTCTATTTGTTCTAAACTTTCTTTGTTTTTTTCGTAATTTTTATCTGCTTTACTATCAGTGTCTTTTTGCCCACTACCACAAGCATTTAAAAATAAAATGGCTGAACATAAAAAAAGAAAATTTTTCATAAAAGTTCGTTTTGTTTAAAATGATTTGTCAAAAATATGTTTACCCCACGATTTTATTTTAGATTTGACGAAATAAAGAGAATTTTAACTAAATCTTATTTTTAAGATAAAAAATTATAAAGGCTAATGGTACATAATTTTAGTAGTGAGCATTCATTAATAAGCAACTGGGTAAGTGAGTTGAGAAATGTAAACATACAGCAAGATAGATTGCGGTTTCGTAGAAATTTGGAAAGGATAGCAGAAGTTATTGGCTATGAAATAAGTAAAGGGATGGAAACCGTAGACGCTGAAATTACAACACCAATGGGCATTTCGAGGTGTAAAGTTTTAAAAGACCAACCTGTATTGGCTACTATTTTGCGGGCTGGGCTTGCTATGCACAATGGCTTACTTAGTTATTTTGACAGGGCAGATAATGCTTTTTTAAGTGCATATCGTAAGCATAATGCAGACGGCACTTTTGAAATAGCGTTGGAATACATGAGTTGCCCGCCATTAGATGGACGTGTGGTTATTGTAAGCGACCCTATGCTAGCTACTGGGGCTTCGCTTATAAAGGCAATACAATATATAAAAGATGCTGGCAATGTTAAAGAATTGCATGTGGTTTGTGCCATTGCAGCTACAAAAGGTATAGAAGCATTGCAAAAAGCAGAGCCTAATGTTACCATTTGGTGCGGTGCAGTTGATGAAGATTTGTCTGCAAAAGGGTATATTATACCGGGCCTTGGCGATGCTGGCGACTTAGCTTATGGTACTAAAATGCAACAATAAAGCGCTGCTAAACGCTTTTTTAAAAAAAAAATTGTAAAAACGTTGATAACTTTTAGAAATTGTTGCAGCATTTTCTACGAATTACTTATCTTTAGGCTATAGAATTGTACCAAATGAGAAAATATTTAATAGGTTTAGTAATACTTCTTTCGGCATTGAATCTGCATGCGCAAGATCCCCATTTTTCGCAATTTTTTTCTTCGCCACTTACATTAAATCCTGCGTTTACGGGAAAATTTGACGGACAGTGGAGGTTAGCTGTAAACCATAGGGATCAATGGCCATCTATACCCAAAGCGTATGTAACCACTAGCGGTTCATTGGATTTTGGTATTATGAAAAATAAATTGCCAGAGGGTGATGTTTTTGGTATAGGTATATCTGGTCTTTCTGATGCAAGTGCAAACAGTCAATTGAAATTAAATTATGGTTCTCTTTCGTTATCATACCACAAGGCTTTAGATGAAGATGGGTATAATACCATTGGAGCTGGCTTTCAGGGTACATATAGCAGCTTAGTGTTAGAAGAAGGAAAACTTACTTTTGAAGATATGCTTAGGCAAAATGGTTTTACTGGTGCACGTACAGATTTTCTTACCAATGGTAATTCGCAAAATTATGTGGACTTAAATGCTGGGGTTCTTTTTTCCGGTTCTTCTAATGGATCTAACAATTATTATGTTGGTGTATCTGCTTATCATATTAACAAACCATCAGTAGGGTTTAAAGATGCTAGTTATCAGCTGGCCAGCAGAATTACAGTACATGGTGGTGGTACCTTACCAGTATCTGATGTATTGACTTTTAATGGGTCTGTAATTTATCAGATACAAAGCAAATCTAACGAAACTACACTTGGTGGCGCACTTGCATATGGTTTAAATGGTGCGGAAGCGGATCGCCCTTCTAGTATTTATGCTGGAGCTTGGTATCGGTTAAACGATGCTATAATTCCATACCTTGGTTTAGAAGTTGGGGGCTTAAGAATTGGGGCTAGCTATGATGTAAATATAAGCAGTTTAAAAACGGCTACGGCTAGTAGAGGAGGCTCGGAGTTTTCTATAATTTACATTAAACAAAAAACGGAAAGTAAAGGTATTCCTTGTCCTAAGTTTTAATTTTAGAATAAAATATTTCTAAAGCATCCCTATAATTATTTGTGGGGATTTTTTAATTATAATATTTTCCTCTTTAGGAGGATGCCTTCAATTTTGTAATTCTTTCAGGTAATAAAACATTTGTCAGCATTTTATTGTGTTTTATCCAGTTTATCATCCCTTTACATATTTATGACCTACTTTAAAGTGCATATTTGTAACTTTAAACCAAAACTGCCTTTATATTTTTAAGTATGCTTAAAGAAATTATTATATCTATTCAATCTTATTTTGAAGCACATCGTTTTATAAATAAACATCGCTTGTGGAAATGGATTATTGTGCCTGGTATTATTTATACCATTTTATTTATAGCAGGTATGTATTTATTTGGTAAAACAAGTATACAAGCCACTGCTTTTGTTTTACAAAAATCTGGCTTAAAAGCTTGGGTAGATTCTATGCAGGAAAGTTGGTTAAACTGGTTAGTAATTTTAGGTCAATTTTTTATTATCATTATTTTATTTTTATTTTACTTTTCATTGTTCAAATTTATATTTCTCATTATAGGCTCGCCAGTATTTGCTTACCTAAGCGAAAAAACAGAAAGCATAATTGAAGGAAAAGATTTCCCATTTAGTTTTACTCAATTTATAAAAGACATAGCAAGAGGAATAAGAATAGCTTTGAGAAATTTATTGTGGCAAACTGTTTATGTAATATCAATACTTATATTTTCATTTATACCAATAATAGGCTGGGTAGCCCCACTTATTGCATTGCTTACAGAGTGTTATTATTTCGGCTTTTCTATGCTCGATTACAGTAGCGAAAGAAATAAATTATCTACTACACAAAGTATTACTTTTATTGGCAGGCATAAGGGGTTAGCTATAGGAAATGGGTTGGTATTTTATGTAATGCATTTACTTCCTTTTATAGGCTGGTTATTAGCACCTTCATATGCTGTAATAGCTGCTACGCTTAGCTTACATAAGGCAAGAGCAAATCAGGTTATCATTTAAAATAGATTATGGCAAATATATATTTAATACCTTGCGTACTTGCAGAAAATGCTACAGAAACAATACCCACTTATGTACTAGAAGCTGTAAAAAGTTGCCAAGTAATTTTTGCAGAAAATGAAAGAACAGCAAGAAGATTTTTAAAGATGATGGATAGGATTATTGTAATTGATGATTACGAATGGTTTGCTATTCATAAAGCAGAGGCGGAACAATTACAACAATTTACCCAGAAGATAAAGGAAGAAAAAAATATTGCAATCATAAGCGAAGCTGGTTGCCCTGGCATTGCAGACCCTGGGCAAATACTCATTGCTGCTGCACAAAAAATGAATTGTGTTGTAAAACCATTGGTTGGGCCTAGTTCTATTTTATTGGCTTTAATGGCTAGTGGTATGAATGGGCAACAATTTGAATTTGTAGGATACCTGCCAATAGATAATGGAGAAAGAATTAAAAAATTAAAAGAACTTGAACAGCTTTCTCAAAAAAATAATAGTACAAAAATATTTATAGAAACACCTTACAGAAATAACCCTTTGCTAGAATCTATTGTAAAAAGTTGCGAGGGCAATACACAACTTTGTATTGCGGTTAATATTACAGCTGCAAATGAGTTTATACAAACCAAATCGATACAGGAATGGAAAAAGAAATTGCCTGAGCTACATAAACAGCTAGCAATATTTTTATTGTATGCGGGCAAATAAATATGAAAGTGTGTTCTAGAATTTTCAAAAGGCGAATAGAAAAGGATATATTTTTAATGTCTATTCGCAATATGCTGCTGAAGAAAACTATTTCAAAGGGTGGCATTTCCTCTAAAGCCAAGAGCTATATTACAACAAGACTGAAAAGAAGGCTTCATGGTTTATAAGTACAAACTGTGCTTCTGTTTTTCAAGAACGATTCACAGAGACACTAGGTACAAAAAAACATTAGCTAAATCCATCTACCAACATCTCTTTATTTATTTTCATTACCAGGGCTTGCAATACTTTGCCTGGTCCACATTCTGTAAAATTTGTAGCACCATCTGCAATCATTGCTTGTACACATTGTGTCCATTTTACAGGGGCAGTGAGTTGTGCTATTAAGTTTTCTTTTATGTTATTAGCATCTGTAACAGCTGCTGCCACTACATTTTGGTACACTGGACAATGCGGCTTACTAAAAGTTGTGCTATTTATTTTTGCTGCTAATTCTTCTCTAGCTGGCGCCATAAGTGGAGAGTGAAATGCCCCACCAACAGGTAATACCAATGCACGTTTTGCCCCAGCGGCTTTCATCCGTCCACAAGCTATTTCTATGCCTTTAATGGAACCACTTATTACCAATTGTCCTGGGCAATTATAGTTTGCAGCTACAACTACTTCGTTTGTTTCGTCTACAATTGCTTTACATATTTCTTCTACTATTGAATCATCTAAATTTAATACTGCTGCCATTGTACTAGGGTTTGCCTCACATGCTTTTTGCATAGCACTTGCACGTACAGCCACTAACCGCAATGCATCTGCAAAACTTAAACAGCCATTAGCTACTAATGCGGAAAACTCTCCAAGCGAATGTCCTGCTACCATATCTGGTTTTGCGCCATCAATATTTTTAAATGCTGCTACAGAATGAATAAAAATAGCAGGTTGTGTAATATTGGTTTGTTTTAAATCTTCATCATTACCAGTAAACATAGTATCGCTAATGCGAAAGCCAAGTATCTCATTGGCTTCTTCAAATAAAAATTTAGATGTTTCATTACTATCGTATAAGTTTTTGCCCATGCCACTAAACTGTGCACCTTGACCAGGAAAGATGTATGCGTGTATCATATGTAAATTGTTAAATGGTAATTATGTTAAATTGATTAAATGTACTACAATTCAAAAATATATTTTAAATTTGATTATGGATTTAGTAGATAAAATATTTGAACCTGAAAAATATACTTATTCTCAATATAAGCTTTGGGAAGGAGATTGGGAATTAATTAAGGGTTATCCTCATGCTATGAGTCCTTCTCCTAAAAAAAGCCATAATAGATTCTCTGGTAAATTCTATAGATTAATTGGTAATATTTTGGAAAGTGCAAGTTTTAAGTGTGATTGTGAGGTTTTTTATGAAATTGACTGGGTTATAGATGAATACAATGTTGTAAGACCAGATGTGATGATTGTATGTGGAAATTCTGTTGATGAAATTCAAACATTTCCACCTACGATTATTTTAGAAACAGCTTCACCTTCTACAATTATAAAAGACAGAAATACCAAATTCAGTTTGTACGAAATGTGCGGCGTGAAGTACTATATAATGGCAGACACACAAAAAAAATCTGTAGAAGTATTTGAATTAACCGATAATAAATATCGTCAAACAACCAATACAGATTTTATACTTACGCCGCAATGCAGCATACAATTAGATGTGTTTAATTTGTGGGATTAAATTTGACTTTGTTAATCTCCTTAAATCTTATTTTTTACTTCTCCACTTTTATAATTTTGTCATCTTTAAAAAATAGAACTTTTTAATGACTATCCGCTATTTGGTGCAAGGGCAATAGTTTTAATAAAAATAATTTCAGCGTCAAACAATTATGAGCTATTCACCAGTTTTGTTAATCCTTTTTGTTGATTTGTGTATCGTACATTTCTAAATTGAGACTAAAACTGTGCATCTGTGGCTAAAATATGGCCGCAGATGCACAGTTTACATTTATAAGAAAAAAGCCCCCTCTTCAATTTTATTGTAACACTGCTCTTGGATGTAGCGCAAAGGTCAATCGTTGGAATAGTTTCATTTTGCACCAAATAGCGGATAGTCATTAACTTTTTTGTATATCAATATTTCATTCGGAATTATAATAATAACTATATCGTTTTTTTGATAAAATCTTCTCTATTGATATTTTCGACTCTAATATTTTAATGTCCTTTATACTAATTTAAAATAACCATTGAGGTATTAAAATGGCAAACCAATATTATCTTTAAACCGTATTTTAAAGTAAATTATTTGCGCTAGTATTTTATTTAAAAAACAAACTGGAAAATGATAGAGCTATTAGAAAATAGTGAACAAAGTACATCTTTAAGTAAAGCATTAAGCAAAAATATTATGCTTTCAGATGTAGAAATAGATAGAATAATAGAAATGGCTTGGGAAGATAGAACCCCTTTTGATGCAATTGAATTTCAGTTTGGACTCAGGGAGGCAGATGTGAAGGAGTTGATGAAGAAAAACTTAAAACTAAGCAGCTATAAACTATGGCGCAAGCGAGTACACAATTGCAACACAAAGCATGTGGCAAAAAGAAGTGCTGATATTTCTAGATTTAAATGCACATTGCAAAGAGCAATAAGTATGAATAAAATTTCTAAACGATAAGCATGACAACTTTTATAGATACTACTTCCTTGCTGCAAATGGAACAGCGCAAAAGGGCTATGCTTATAAATAGTATAGGTGGGTATAAATTTATTTCACTTATCGGCACTGTTGATGAAAATAAAAATACAAACCTTGCAATATTTAGTTCTTTATTTCACCTAGGCGCAAACCCTGCGCTTATTGGTTTTATTATGCGCCCCGATTCTGTAGACAGGCACACACTATCAAATATATTAGCTACAAAAGTTTATACCATTAATCATATAAACGAAAATATTTATAAGCAAGCTCACCAGACATCTGCACGGTATGAAAAAGAAATTTCCGAGTTTGATGTTACAGGTTTAACACCTGAATATAAAAATAATTTTATTGCGCCATTCGTAAAAGAGAGTAATATACAAATGGGTGTTGTTTTTAAAGAACGAATAGATTTAAAGATAAATGGTACTATTTTAATTATTGGAGAAATTACGCAATTATATTATCCTACTGATTGTATTTCCGAAGATGGGTTTATAGATATTGAAAAGGCAAATACCGTTACCTGCTCAGGTTTGGATAGCTACCACACAACAAACCGCTTGGCTAGATTAAGCTATGCAAAACCAAATGAAGAGACGAAAATAATAACATCTCTATTCGTTGAATAAGACTGCTTTAAATATTGTTTGGTTTAAGAGAGATTTGCGCTTTACAGACAATGAGGCTTTGTATTTTGCAACGCAACAAAGTTTACCTATTCTATTAGTCTATTTTTTTGAGCCAAGTGTAATGGCTAATGATGATAGTGACATAAGGCATTGGCGATTTGTACATGAATCGTTATTGGAAATGCAAACCAAACTTGGAGATAAAAATAATCAGTTGCATATTTTTCATAATGAAGTAGAGCCAGTTTTTACTGAGCTTAGAAAATATTATAATATTAAAAATATTTTTTCGCATCAAGAAGTAGGGAATAGAATTACTTACGATAGAGATATTGCTATGAAAAAATTTTGTGCCCAGCATAAAATTATGTGGCAAGAGTTTCAATTAAATGGCGTTATTAGAAAACTTAAAAATAGAAATAACTGGCAAGAAAAATGGCAGCAGCAAATGACAGCCCCTGTGAAATTGATAGACGAAGCCTTTTCGAATTTTGCTACTCTAGATAAAGATTTTTATGCTGCTCTTAAAGGTGAAACTTTGCCAGAAGAAATAATAACAAGAAATAAAAACTTTCAAGAAGGTGGCGAAAGCCTTGCTTGGCGTTACTTAGATAGCTTTGTGAAAGAGCGCCATGTAAATTACAGTAAGCATATAAGTAAGCCTAGCCTAAGTAGAAAAAGTTGTGCAAGAATTTCTCCTTATTTATCGTATGGTAATATTAGTATGCGTATGGTTTATCAATATACAATGCAGCATTATGAGACTTCGCCAAACAAAAGGGCATTGTCTAACTTTATTTCTCGATTACATTGGCATTGCCATTTTATGCAAAAATTTGAGAGCGAATGCAACATGGAGTTTGAAAATGTAAACAGTGCATACAATACACTAACAAAACCTAAAAATGATTTGCATATACAGGCTTGGCAACAAGGCAATACTGGTGTGCCACTGGTAGATGCATGTATGCGATGCTTGGTAGCAACTGGTTATATTAATTTTAGAATGCGAGCTATGGTAGTATCTTTTTTTGTATTCAACCTTTGGCAAGATTGGCGGTATTTGAATTTTCTTGCAAGACAATTTTTAGACTATGAGCCAGGCATACACTACCCACAACTACAAATGCAAGCAGGCGTAACGGGCATCAATACTATTCGTATTTATAACCCTATAAAAAATGCACAGGAGCATGATACTGATGCTGTTTTTATAAAGCAATGGCTGCCTGAGTTGCAAAATATTCCTACAAGTCTCATTCATGAGCCATGGAAATTAAGTGCAATTGAACAGCAATTATATAAATGCGAAATAGGTAATCACTATCCTGCACCTATTGTGGATATTGAAGCTACAAGAAAGTATGCAAGTGATATTGTATGGGGATTTAAGAAAAATGAAGAGGTAAAAAAAGAAGGCAAACGAATTTTAGGGAAGCATGTGAGCAATACAAGAACGTTTTTGAGTAAGAAAAAGAAAGCAGCCAACAATAGCACTAATACTCACGAATAAAGAATTTTCTTTAAATATTTGTCGTTTTCCAACCAATCTATACTTTACTAAACCAAAACCTTTAATTAGAATAGAAAATTGCTAAATACTAAAATATAATAAATGGCCACTTTTTTAAATGCAAATTGGGAAAATATAATAATGGCAAATTATGCTGTAGAGGCTGAAGTATTGAAGCCTTTTTTACCAAGAGGAGTAGAGCTAGATTTGTATAATGGTAAAGCTTATGTAAGCCTTGTTGGTTTTATGTTTAAAAATACAAGGGTTTTTAAAGTGCCCATACCGTATTTTGGCAGCTTTGAAGAAATAAATTTACGTTTTTATGTAAAGCGAAAAGAGGGAGATATAGAAAAGCGAGGAGTGGTTTTTATAAATGAAACCATACCATATAAACTAGTAGCATGGATGGCTAATAAATTATACAAAGAACATTATACCACAATTCCTACAAAGCACAGTATAAATATTAATGAGAATAACAAGCAAATTGAATATTATTGGAAAATAAATAAAGTGTGGAATAGTATTATTGTAGATGCAACTTTGAGTTCTGAAGTAATGAAAAAAGATAGTTTTGAAGAATATATTTTTGAACATTATTTTGGATATACAAAAATAGACAATGCTACTACGGAAGAGTATGCCATAAGCCACCCAAGCTGGAAAATAAATGTAATAAATAGTTATACAATTAATTGTGACTTTGAAACAATGTACGGCAAACCATTTGCGCATTTAAACAATGTAAAACCCGATAGTATTTTTATAGCAGAAGGTTCAGGTGTGTCGGTAGATTGGAAAAGAAATAGACTGAAATTTTAATTAAACGTTTTACTATAATTTTTATACATGCCGTGCATTACAGCAAGGTGGGGTAGTGTAAGTACAGACAGCACTATTAGCAGTGCAAAAAGCATATTAAAATTGGGTATATAAAAATTCATTACAAAATATAAGCCTAGTATTGAACCAAGTGCAAGCAAACTAAAGAGCAAACTTTTGCCACAAATGAGACTAAACTTTTTATTGCTATTAAAGTTTTTGAAATAAACAAAAATATTTCTTACTGATAATATAGAATGCCACAGTGCAAAATAGAATGTAAAGGCTAGCGTGAGTGGTAAAAACGTTAACACGGCTAGCAAACAAATAAATTGTATTACTTGGTAAACAGAAATTTTATTTATAAAGCCATTTCTTTTTTGTATAAAAAATACACTTAAAAAAAGAAGACTAAAGAATGAGATAATATATGGAGTTTTATTTATTAAGAATGTATAAATATTACTTTGCTTTAGAGAAATACTTACAGCTGGCAAGGAGTATTCAATTTCTGACAAATGAGAAAGTAGTAAGATGCTTATTATTAGTGCGCCATAAGAAAAATACAAAACGCCAACATATTTGTTGGGTTTTGCAAACGCTGACATATCTGTTTCTCCGAAGTGAAAAATTGAGAATATAATAAAAATTGAAAAAGCCAACCATGGTAGAAACCAAAATAAAGCGAATACGAAAAGCCTTGTAAGATAAACAGTTAAGAATTTTTTTAAGGAAAAAACATTATTCTTTAGTGTTTCGTTTTGTTCATCTACCAAAAAATCTAAGGCGCCATGGGGAACTCCTACTAATAAAACGAGTGATAAAAGTATTATCATTTGCGTATCATTTGGTATTGGGAACAATAAAAAGTGATACAGTAAAGTTAGAAAACCTGCTAGTAATAAAAAAAATTCTGTCGTAATATTATTGATTATCAATTTATTAAACATATTTAGTGATTTTTTAAATACAAGCAATTTACACTAACGTTTAAAACTCATTATTGGATTTAAAGTTTCGACATTTACTTTTTTTAAGGATATTAATTTTTTTTTGAAAAAAACTAAATATTGAAAATCTACAAAAGTTAATTTAACGTTAATGAAAAATATCAACCACCAGCTGGTAGTATTTTCTATCAGTTAACCTAAAAACACACAATTATGTTACAGATTTTTCTTGACATTAAGGCAATTGACCCGAATAACTACGTGGCATTTACCTTTTTTATTGGCACCATGGCTATGATGGCTGCTGCCGTTTTCTTTTTTATGGAAGTTGGAGGTACAAGCCCACAATGGCGTACCTCAGTTTTGGTTTCTGGTTTAATTACCTTTATTGCAGCAGTACATTACTACTACATGAGAGGGTACAATTTAGACACAGGGGATTCTCCTACATTCTTTCGTTATGTAGATTGGATTCTTACTGTTCCTTTAATGTGCGTAGAGTTTTATTTAATTACAAAAAAAGCAGGAGCTAAAATTGATTTGCTTTGGAAATTGATTTTTGCATCGGTTGTAATGCTAGTAACTGGTTACATTGGTGAGGCCATAAACGGTGGCGAAACTATTAGTTGGGTATGGGGTGCTGTAAGTGGTGCTGCATATTTTTACATTGTATATTTAGTTTGGGTTGGCGATGTAGCACAATTGGCTAAGTCTTCAAGTCCATCTGTAGCTAAAGCTATTAAAACTTTAGGATGGTTCGTATTAGTAGGCTGGGCTATTTATCCGCTAGGATACATACTTGGAACCAAAGGTGGTTTATTTGGTATGGAGCTGGTAACTGATAGAGCAGCTGCGGTACATGCTATGGATATCGTTTACAATATTGGTGATGCTATTAACAAAATCGGTTTCGGTTTGGTTATATATGCATTGAGCCGTAATGATGAAAACAAATAATAAACAAAAGCCAAACTAAAAAAACAGTTTCATTAACTTGAAACTGTTTTTTTTATGCCTCTATGTTTTGCCAATTGGGAAATATTTAGTGTACATAAAAAGAGTTTCATTAAAAATATTTTAATGAAACTCTTTATCAATCAACCACTAGACCTCTACTAATAAGTACTAAAATAATTTGGAATTGGTTTTTTTAAAAGCTTGTGTTAACAATAATCGATATATAGATTAAATGTTTCAATCTCAATCAAAATAGGGTTTGATAATTAAAATTTATTGAGCTCTCTGTTACAATAGAAAATCAGGAAAAGGGTTATGATTTTTTATCAGAACCAACAAGAATTTTACCTATAAAATTCTTTAATGCCACTATTCCACCTTTATCTTTTTCTTTATCGTATGGTTCACTAGACATCCTATTAAACTCTGCAATTGTGCCTATGCCAAACAATATAAATAATACTACAAGGATGATAGAAAAAATAATCAAATCTAAATTTTCCATAACTAATTTTTTAATTTTACGTTTATATAAATTAGCACTAGTATTATTGTAGGAGGCCAAAGCCCAATAAATATTGCTCTTAACTTATCGTGAAGCACAATGAAATTATACTCTGCCACAAATATGAGTGCAATGGCAAATAAGAATATAAAGACCTCTGCCTGTTTTAATTTTTTTAGCATTGTTATGATTTTAATAAAAAATAAAGAGTGAGCGCATTTAAAAAATGCATATTTTATTTACTCTAAAATCTTCTTTTAGGATTTGTAAAAACAAAAAGAACCAATAAAATATATTAAACGTAACTGTAGTATGAATGTAGCGAGCGCCTTTTTAAAAAATTATGACGAGTTTGAAAACAAGTGGCACTCACTCCAAAAAACAAAATTAATTAGCAATGTAGTAATCTTATTTTTTGTTGTAGGCATTGTTGCCAGTTTGCTTTCCCACTTCCATTTCATAGGCCTTAAAATAGGCAAATTCTTTGCTATTGAACTAGCTTTTAGTGTGCTACTTTTTATAGAAGTTTTTGATTTATTTTTTATAATTACACATTCCGTAGCCGATTCTGTTGGCAAACAATTTGAAATAATTTCACTCATCTTGTTACGAAGTGCATTTAAAGAACTGGGACATTTACCATTAAATATTACTTGGGACTTATCAAGCTTACAAAATTTAATGCCCATAATAGCAGATGCCTTAGGAGCAGTAATTATATTTTTAATTACTGTATTGTTTTATAATAAACAACGCCATGCGCAAATAACAAAATCAGAAACGGAAAGATTACATTTTATTTTACAAAAAAAAGTAATAGCTGCTTTAATGATTGTGTTTTTTTTATGCCAAATAATCTATAGCGTTTTCTTATTTTTTACAACTAAAACGATAAATCAAAATATCTTTAATCAATTATACACAGCACTTATATTCTCAGACATTTTAATACTTATACTTTCATTACGATATAGTAATTTATATGTACACTTATTTAGATATTCATCTTTTGCATTAGCCACGGTAATACTTAGGCTGTCGCTTTCTGCTCCTCAATATATTAATGTATTGCTGAGTATATCTGCAGGTATTTTTATACTACTTGTATCATCTGTATATAATTTTTTAAATAAAAAAGAAACGATACTTTAGTGTAAACAGTTTCAAGTAGAAAATAAAAATGAAAGCAATAAAAAAAGAAAATCTACCTAGTAAAATATGCATTGTATGCAATCGCCCTTTTACATGGCGAAAGAAATGGGAAAAAATATGGGAGGAAGTGAAATATTGCAGTGATAGATGTAGAAATGAAAAGAATAAAAAATGAAGTTATCTCACAAAATTTACTAAGTCTTACTAAGAAAAATAATAAATGAAAAAAATATTGCGATTAATATTAGGTGACCAACTAAATTCAAATCATAGCTGGTACAAAAATATTGATAAAAATATTACCTACTTATTAATGGAAGTGCGTACTGAAACAGATTATGCGCAGCATCACATACAAAAAGTTGTAGGTTTTTTTGCAGCTATGCAAGCTTTTGCTACAGCGCTAAAAGAAAATAACCATAACGTTATTTATATTTATTTGAATGATAAAAATAATAAACAATCATTTGAAAGCAATATTACTACACTAATAAATGAACACTCATTTACCCATTTTGAATATCAATTGCCAGATGAATATAGAGTAGACGAAAATTTAAAAAAACTTTCTTCTAAGCTTTCCATAACATATACTATTTATGATACAGAACATTTTTTAACAACAAGAAATGAAGTAGGTGATTTTTTTAAAGGTAAGAAAACTTTTTTACTAGAAAGCTTTTATAGAGCCATGAGAAAAAAATACAATATACTCATGGATGCTGACCAACCTTTAAATGGGCAATGGAATTTTGATGCAGACAATAGGAAAAAATTACCTGCAAACCATAAAGCTACTGCAGCATTTATTTTTGATAATGATGTAAGCAATATTCTTGCAGAAATACAAAAAGCAAATGTAAAAACGATAGGTAATATTGATGCGGCAAATTTTATTTGGCCTATCAACAGAAAACAATCTCTAAGCTTATTGCATTTTTTTGTAACAGAATGCCTACCGCTTTTTGGTACTTATGAAGATGCTATGACGCCTACTGAGTGGAGCTTATATCACTCAAGGTTGTCATTCTCTATGAATACAAAAATGCTATCGCCACTAGAAGTTATACAAGCAGCTATTGATGAATGGAGTAAAAGACAACATGAAATTTCTTTTAACCAACTAGAGGGTTTCGTACGACAAATACTTGGGTGGAGAGAATACATGCGAGGGATTTATTGGCTTAAAATGCCGGCGTACGCCAGTTTAAATTTTTTGGAACATAAAAATAAATTACCAGATTGGTATTGGACGGGCAAAACAAAAATGAAATGCTTGAGTCATTCTATTATACAATCGCTGGATTATGCCTATGCGCACCATATACAACGCCTCATGCTGACAGGTAACTTTGCGTTGCTTGCAGGCGTACATCCAGATGAGGTGGACGCCTGGTACTTGGGTATATACATAGATGCGCTGGAGTGGGTAGAAATAACCAACACAAGAGGGATGAGCCAATTTGCAGATGGTGGAATTGTGGGTAGTAAGCCCTACGTAAGCTCTGCAACATATATTGATAAAATGAGCCACTACTGCGGTTCTTGCTATTATAAAAAAAATATAAAAGTAGGAGAAAAGGCTTGCCCATTTAATAGTTTATATTGGAATTTTTATGATAAGCACGAAAATAAGTTAGCAAAGAATCCACGCATTGGTATGATGTATGTAGTATGGCGCAAAATGAAACCGCAAGATAAAACTGCTTTATTGGAACAAGCTGATTTCTATTTAAAAAATATTAATGATTTATAATGACGACTGCTATAGTTTGGTTTAAAAATGATTTACGATTGCAGGATAATGAAACCCTTGTAAGTGCAATAAAAGAAAATGAACAAATAATACCTATTTATTGCATTGATGAAAGCCAATTTGAAACAACTAAATACGGCTATAAAAAAATGGGTAGTTTTAGAACCCAATTTTTGTTGGAATCTATAATAGTTTTAGACGCCAGCCTAAGAGCTATTGGCTCTGGCTTGCTGGTAGTGAAAGGTAAACCCGAAGAAGAAATAATAAAAATTGTAAAACAATACGATGTAAAAAATGTTTATGCAAAATTTGAAATAGCACCAGATGAAAAACGGACAGAAGATACAGTGGCAAATGCTTTAAATGCAATAAATGTTTCTTTACATACTTTTGAAACCACCACATTGTACAAAGAATTTGATTTACCTTTTGAATTAAATAAACTTCCGGATGTATTTACTGGATTTAGAAATAAAGTAGAGAAAAATTCAACAATAAGAAATGAATTTTCAAGACCAGGAAAAATAAATTCGCCAACAATAGCAGCATTAACTATACCTACCTTGGAAGAACTTGGTTTATATAAAGTAAAAATGGATGATAGGTGTGCAATACATTTTATAGGTGGGGAAAGCGAAGCACAGAAAAGATTGCAACATTATTTTTATGAAACAAAAGCCATTTCAAAATATAAAGAAACACGTAATGGTTTGATAGGTGCAAATTATTCATCAAAATTTTCTGCATGGTTGTCTATGGGTTGCATATCGCCTGTTACTATTCATAATGAGCTAAAAAAATATGAGGAGCAATATGGTGCAAACGAATCTACTTATTGGCTGGTATTTGAATTGCTGTGGAGAGATTATTTTTATTTTGTACTACAAAAATTTGGTAAGAAATTATTTAAAAAAGAAGGTGTAAAAAACGATTTAGGTTTGCAAACAAAATACCATCCTATTTTTTTTGCAAAATGGGTAAATGGAGAAACTGGAGTAGATTTTATAGATGCCAATATGATTGAATTAAAACTTACTGGTTTTATGAGCAATCGTGGCAGGCAAAATGTAGCCAGCTATTTATGCAACGATTTGAAAATAGATTGGCGTTATGGTGCAGCTTATTTTGAAGAGCAGTTGATAGATTATGACGTTTGCAGCAATTGGGGAAACTGGGCATATTTGGCAGGCGTGGGAAACGACCCACGTCCGCATAGATATTTTAATATCGAAAAGCAAGCCTACGATTATGATAAAGATAAATCTTACAGGAACTTATGGTTACAATAACAATATTAATGCAGCTTTGCTGTTACCAGTTTCATAAATTCATTTCTTGTTTCATGCTTCTGAAATTCACCACAAAATGCAGATGTAGTGGTTGACGAATTTTGCTTACCCACACCACGCATCATCATGCATAAATGTTTTGCTTCTATAACCACTGCTACACCATGCGGTTGCAACGTTTCTTGTATTACATCCATTATTTGATGTGTCAATCTTTCTTGTACTTGCAGTCTACGTGCAAATACATCAACTACTCTAGCTAGTTTACTCAGTCCAGTAATGTACCCGTTTGGAATATACGCCACATGTGCTTTACCAAAAAAAGGCAACATGTGGTGCTCACACATACTATATAATTCTATATCTTTTACAATCACCATTTCACTAACATCTTCATGAAATTTGGCCGATTCTAAGATGGCTTTAGCGTCTTGTGTATAACCTTGCGTAATAAATTGCATTGCTTTTGCAATACGCTCAGGTGTTTTTATTAGTCCTTCTCTTTCCGAATCTTCACCTATCAATTCTAAATTGGCTTTGTAATTTTTCATTAAGCCTTCGGTAATGTCTTGGTCGTAGCTCTCTACTTTTTTATAAGCCATCTGTATTTTATATTTTATTTTTTTAGGTAATTCTTATGCGCTTCTACCTTCGCAAATTTTCAGCCCTTCAAACGGTTTTCAACTCTTCAAACAATTTTCAACAATATTCAACTTCCTCATACAGGGTACTCCACAAAATTTCTTTCCGTTTCGTACAATCGCAATTTAAGCTCTAGTTCTTCCTCAATTTCTGGCCTTAATATTTTATAAACAGCAATTACGATGTTTTCTGCTGTTGGGTTTGTAGTTTTAAATTCTACACAATCTTCGTTAAGATTTTTATGATCAAATCTATCAATAATTTTTTCTTTAATAAGGTCACTTAGTTTTTTTGTATCCATTACATAACCCGTTTCTACATTTGGCACTCCTATTACTTGCACAGTTAAATCATAATTGTGACCATGGTAATGTGGGTTATTGCATTTGCCAAATACCTCTTGGTTTTTTGCATCATCCCATGCTGCATTGTGCAAGCGATGCGCTGCGTTAAAATGTTCTTTTCTAAAAACGGAAACCCTTTCGTTAGACATTAGATTGTTAGACATTAGATAATTATTTATAGTTAATACTTGCCTACATTGGAAAGCTCGCATTTGCACATTTGCCATTTTGAATATTTGCCCATTCTCTCATTTGCCCATTTGTATTTTACCCAAAGTATTCCACATATATCCTATCTGTTTCATACAATTTTAAAGAATGTAAAATTACTTCGTTAGGCATTTGAGGTTTTAGCTGATTCCAAATACCAATTACTAAATTTTCTATAGAACAGATTTTATTTTTCATAAAATCAACTTCCACATTTAAATTTTTATGGTCTAAAATATCCGTCACATATTCTTTAATAATAATACTTAGTTTTTTTGCATCGTACACAAAGCCCGTTTCCGTATTTGGTTCACCTTTTACTGTTACATGCAAATTAAAATTATGACCATGCCAATTTTCGTTAGCACATTTACCAAATATTGCTTCATTCTTCTCTCTACTCCAATTTGGGTTGAAGAGCTTATGTGCTGCATTAAAATGTTCTATTCTTGTAATATATACCATTGTATTATTCTAAATTTCTTTGTAAAGGTAGCAGCTAAAGTTAACAAAGTAAAACGGAGTAATTAACTTTACAACATGAAGATTTTAGTAGTAGCGGCCACTGAAATGGAAATAGCCCCTTTTATGGCTCGAAATGCCATAGCTGATGTGCTCATAACAGGAGTAGGCGTGCCTGCCTGTATGTATGCGCTTACAAAGCGTTTGTTTCAAAATAAATACGACTTTGTATTGCAAGCAGGTATTGCGGGTACATTTAAAGACCAATATTCGCTTGGGCAAACTTTTGCTGTAAAAACTGATTTGTTTGCAGATCTTGGCATACAAGAAAAAGAACAATTTTTTACGCTTTTCGAAAAGGGTTTTGCAAACGAAAATATTCTGCCAAATACAAATGGTAGAATGGAAAATACGAGCCAAAATTATTTTTCATTAAAACCAGTAAATGCCATTACTATAAATACTGTTTCTGATAGTATAGTACAAACAGAATTGTACAAAAATAAATATGTTGCTGATATAGAAAGTATGGAAGGCTCAGCTTTGCACTATGTGTGTATACAAGAAAATATTCCTTTTTTGCAAATAAGAAGCATTAGTAATTTTGTAGGAGAGCGTGCAAAAACAAATTGGAAAATGAAAGAAGCTATCGACAGCCTGAATGAACATTTAATTAGAATTGTTCAAAAATTAAATACTGGTTAATGATAATAAACCTCTTTCAACTCTTCAAACAATTTTCAACAACCTTTCAACTAACGTAAGTGCACAAACAAATAATCCCAATAGGCTTTTCTCCTTGCCCTAACGATACTTTTATTTTTGATGCTTTGGTAAACCAAAAAATAGATACGGGTAATTTGCATTTTGAGCCAGTGCTAGAAGATGTGCAAACCCTTAATCAATGGGCTATTGAAGAAAAATTGATGGTTACAAAATTAAGCTATGGCGTATGGCCATTGGTACTTAAAAACTATAATTTATTGAATAGTGGTAGTGCATTGGGTAGGGGAGTTGGCCCTTTGTTAATTACGAATGCTGAATTAGGAATGACAAATATAGACGACTGTTTGATAGCGATACCTGGTGAAAATACTACTGCTCATTTATTGTTTTCATTAGCATATCCCAATGCTAAGAACAAAACATTTTTGAGGTACGATGAGATAGAAAATTTTGTATTAGATGACAAAGGGTTGGGTGTAATTATACACGAAAATCGTTTTACATATGCCCAAAAAGGGTTGGTAAAAATTACAGACCTTGGCGATTATTGGGAAACGAAAACAGGCTTTCCCATACCGCTTGGAGGTATAGTAGTAAAGAAAACAGTACAACCAATAATACAAAAACAAATAGATTTACTCATTAAACAAAGCATAGAATTTGCTTTTTCAAATTATCCTAACCTCAACGATTACATACGCAGCCATGCACTAGAAATGAGCGAAGAGGTAATGCGCAAGCATATTGATTTGTATGTAAATAATTACTCCTTAGACTTGGGAGATGAAGGGAGAGCTGCGGTACAAAAGCTGATGGATGTTTACAAGACCATGGACCACGGACGACAGACTACAAGCCAAAAATAATTTGAACAAGGTTTACTTATGCAAACTGTAAATTGCCAATTGCTTTTTGCGAATTGCCCACTGCCTATTGCCCACTGCTAACTGCCAACCCTTCCTTATAAATCTTCAAGCACCTATCCCTTGCTGTCGTATGCTCCACTATTGGTTTTGGATAAGAAAATTCTTCAAACTCTGGCACCCATTTTTTAATATAGTTTAAATCAGGGTCAAACTTTTTTGTTTGCAAGTATGGATTAAAAATACGGAAGTAAGGAGCCGCATCACAACCGCTTCCTGCTGCCCATTGCCAGCCACCATTATTAGCAGCAAAATCAAAGTCTAATAATTTTTCTGCAAAATACGCTTCGCCTAATCGCCAATCTATCAACAAATGTTTGCAAAGAAAAGATGCCACAATCATCCGCACACGGTTGTGCATAAAGCCTGTTGCGTTTAACTCTCGCATACCTGCATCTACAATTGGGTATCCAGTTTGTCCATCGCACCATTTTTTATAAGCGGCTTCATCATCTCTCCACTGTATAAAATCATATGCAGGTTTAAAAGCTTTGCCATTTCCTACATGTGGAAAATGCCAAAGAATCATGTGGTAAAAATCTCTCCATATTAATTCATTCAAAAACGTTTCGGATAAGTTGCGAGAATATTTTGCCAATCTGCGAATGCTGATAGTACCAAATCGTAAATGTAAACCAAGGTGAGATGTGCCCACAATACTTGGTATATCTCTTTGAGTACTATATTTTTTTACTAGCTCAGCCTCTACACTTTTTGATGGAAATATTTGTGTAGTTTTTGTAAAACCAATTTGTGCTAATGATGGAATTTCTATTGGAGTGATTTTTAAAAAATTATTGAAATATTTTTCTGTTGCATACAATTTTAAATCATCTTCTTTTAATGAAGCTTTCCATTTTCTACTGTATGGAGTAAAAACGGTGTAAGGTTTTCCATCATCTTTTGTTACTTCGTTTTTCTCAAAAATTACATGGTCTTTGTATGAGATAAGCGTAGCATTATTTTTTTCTAACAACGCTTTTATAGAAGTATCTCTTTGTGTAGCATAAGGCTCATAATCATTATTTGTAAATACTTTTTCTATTTTATATTTACTAAGCAATTTTTTAAAAGTGTCTTCTGTATTGCCTTGCAGCACTTCTAAAGAGCTTCCTATCCCAATTAGTTTGGCTTGTATTTCTAATAAACTATCATGTATAAATTGCACACGAGCATCTGCTTTGTTTTCTAGCTTATCTAAAATATCTGTATCAAAAATAAAAATGGGTAATATAGGATGGTCACTTTGTAGAGCATGAAAAAGTGCTGTGTTGTCCTCTAATCGTAAATCTCTTCTAAACCAAAATATATTTAACTTCATATTTTCACGCAAAGAAACAAAGATTGCTGGGACGCAAAGAATGTTTCTTATATTTTTATTTAACAATAGATACTTTCTTCTTTTCGAAGTAACTTTTCTACAATTTCCCAAGTAATAGTATTTGTGTAACTCTTATTTTCCAACCCTGCTACCCATCTAATATTGTAAATAGAATTACTCAAAAAAACTTCATTAGCATTTAAAATAGCTTCTTTAGTTACAATAGATTCATGTACGGTAAAACCTAGCGCCCGTATTTTATCTATCAAAAATTTTCTCATAACGCCAGCTACACAACCTTGTGCAAGAGTAGGTGTGTAAATAGCCTCATCTTTTATGTAAAAAATGTTGGCAATAGTGCTATCGCAAATATTCCCTTCGCTATTTAATATTATGGCATCGTTACAATGTTGTTTTTTAGCAAACATAGCACCCATAAAATAGGGTAAATAGTTATTGGTTTTTAAATTACTAAATGTATCTAAACTTTTTTTTGCATCATTAAAAACGCATAATTGCAAGCCATTGCTATTTAGCGGTCCATTATCTTCTGGTAGTTGTATGGCTTCTATAATATAATTGGGCGTATTGTTTTTAGCATCATAAATACCGCCATCGCCTCTTATAATGGTAAGCCGTATTCTTGCAGCAGTAAGTTTATTTTTTGCAGCAAGTTGAAAAATTTCTTCCTCTAATTTTTCAGGAGATAATAATTTTGGTATATCAAATTGCAGCATTTGCATACCTTTCCACAACCTGGCAAAATGCTCGTCACTTAAAATGAGTTTGCCATTTTTAAGTTTCATTGTTTCAAAAATACCATCGCCATATCTAAGTCCTCTATTTTGAGGGCCAATAATATTTTCATTGGCTTGTAACACTTTTCCGTTGTAGTTAAAATAGTTCATAACTTATTTAAAATAAAAAATCTTCCACAAGGAAGATTAAAGATATATTTTGCACTAAAAATTTCATTTAAATATCATCAATTATTTTATGCTTCACCGCATATAAAATTAAGCCAGCTGTAGTTTTTGCACCAGTCTTTACTTTCAATTTATCTCTCAATGCTTCAACCGTTCTTGGGCTAAGTTCTACCATGTCGGCTATTTCTTTTGTACTTTTTTCTTCGCACATAAGTTTTAAAATCATGGTTTCTTTCTCATTCAAGTTTGCATCTATCCCTTGCAACTGAGGAGGTAGTTGCACATTTCGCTGTTTTAAAT
>JANNVW010000006.1:0-8409 GCA_031408295.1 Ferruginibacter sp. | reverse complement strand
ACCTGCCGTTGTTTGGCTCACATAATATGCTGTAGTGCCTATTGTTGCTGTGCTTGGTATGGGTGCTGTGGTATTGCCTGTGCCTCCTGTATTTGTTGTGTACCATAGCAAATTTGTACCTGTGGCGGTGAGTGCTGTGGCGGTTGCGCCTTGGCAATAAATGATAGGGGTGGTTACTATTGGGGCTGTTGATGTTGCTGTTACTTCTACATTTATTTGTGCTCGTGGACTCTCACAATTACCTGCCGTTGTTTGGCTCACATAATATGCTGTAGTGCCTATTGTTGCTGTGCTTGGTATGGGTGCTATAGTTGTGCTTGTGCCTCCTGTATTTGTTGTGTACCATAGCAAGTTTGTACCCGTGGCGGTGAGTGCTGTAGCAGTTGCACCCTGGCAATAAATGATAGGTGTGGTTACTATTGGGGTTGTTGATGCTGGTATTATAAAATTACCAATAATTTGTACTCCACTACATGCGGCATTTATGGTAGCTATAATTTTATAATTTGTTTGGGGTAGTAAGCTTGTAAAAACACCTGTGGTATTAGTAGCTATTTGTGTAGTGCCTATAAATAAAGTGTACGTAACTACGGAGCCCAAAGGAGGTGCTGGTACAAGGTTAGCTGTAGCACTTGTTGTTAGGCAATTGGGTACAATATTTAATGTAAAATTAGTATTGTTAGTAGCGCATATGCCTGTTAAATCGAAAGCAGATACAAAACCATCGCCACTGGCGTATAACAATTTATCGGCTTCATTGTATGCTAGGTCATACACCGATTTTGTGGCATAGCCTGCTATGGTTAAATCTGCAGGTGCATCGTCAAAAGTAGTACCATTAAAGTTATATACTTTTATTGTGCCATTTAGATTGCCTACATATACATTGTTGCAAGCATCTGCAAAAATACCTCCCGTCATTTTTGCGGTATTGCTTGTAATTAATGGCGTACCCACTGTTGCACCTGTGGCTTTGTTAAAGGCTTTTAGGTTTTTGCCGTCCCAGTAAAATAAATAAGTGGGGTTGAGGGCGAAGATGTTGGCGGAATTGTCGTTAGTACCAGATGTAGATGTAATAAAATATGGCCTATTATCGGCTTCACGCAAAGTATTGAAATTAGAAGTAACATTCCATATTACTGAGCTAGAAGAATAAGGCGCAAAGTTTTTATAAATTTTATTATTTATTATTGGTGTTCCTGCCTCAGAGGCATAAATGCTAAACATATCTTTGTTAATAGGGTCAATTATTACATCTACTATATCTTGTCCCGCCCCATTACCCGCTGAGCTACCACCAGTAAAATTTATCCCTGTTAGATTTATTGAACCGATTGTAGTCGAAGGTGGTGAAAGTGTACCAAAATTAATATTAGAATTAAATCCTCCTCCAGCAATTAAAATTTGCGGACTACCATTATTGCAATTCCATATCATTTTCCAATTTTCTCTAAAATTTATATCTGCTGTAGAAATGTAGTTATCATATACGCCAATAGTATTTAAACGAACAGTCATAAACCCTAATAGTACAAATCCTTGCCCAAGATAAATATTACCAGTAGGTTTCTCGACCACCCAGCCGCCAAAATTTTCTCCAAAACCCCAGTTTGGAATAGTAAAAATCCCACTAAAAGTCCATTGTAAAACCCCAACTTGATTATATTTAGCTATTCTATGCACAACATCTGCCCCTCCCCCCGTTACATATACATTACCCGCATAATCAAAATCTATATCTTTTGCTTTGCCTGCATTTAAGCCATCTAGGTTGCTGGTGCTACTTATAAAGGGGTCTATTATTATGGGCTTGGTATTGTCGTAGGCACTCGAAAAAGTAAAGGTTACTTGGTTGTCGGTAATTTGGTAATTGGTTATTAGTTGATTAGTTGATTGGTTGGTTGGTTGGGGTAGTACGATATGGGGGTACTTTCTTTTATACCTTCTATGTCTGATTGGATAAGGAGATTACCTTGTTTATCTTTGGTTATCGTTTTTACATCCCCACCAAACTGCATTTTTATTTGGTGTACATCTGCACCTGCGGCTACGTGTAGGCTATACTCAAAACCTATTTTGCTATTATTGGTAAAACTATACACAAGGTCTATACCGTTGTACAGGTTTTTATAGGTTATCTTTTTATAGCCGTATGCTTTTTCTTTTATCAATCCATACGTGTGGTAGTCGTAGGTTTTTTCTTCTTGTATAATTTCTACATTGTTGTTTACTCCCAACCACTCCATGGTTATTGCTCGGTCGGTTACTATTTTTTTATGTTCTATTTCTTCTTCGGGTAAACCCTGCTTTTCTAATTTTTTTTCTTCCTCTTTGCTTATACTTTTTACTTTTCTGTGTAAATATATTAGTCCTTTTTTTGTGAATAATATGGGCATACTGTGCCCTTCAAAGCCATACAATATGCTGCCCATGTTTTCTTGCCCTTTGTATGTGCTACCATACTGGCCTTTGTTTTCTATGAAGGAATTTGCAGAGGTAAAGGTTTGGGTGGTATTGCTAGTAAATGCTGTGTTTTTTTGTGCTTGTGCAAAAAAACTACAGCACATAAAAATACATGCAGAAAATATTTTGGCTAATAAATATTTGTGTAAAGTTGGATGCACAGAATTAAATTTTTTATAAAAATACAGTTTTATTTTGAAGTGGTAAAGGATTGAACCACTAAGGCGCATAGGAGAAAATACAAGGAATACAAAAGGGTTGTATACAAAGAAGTAGTATTTGTAAATGGTTAAGAATAGCGATGCCAACTTTTAAAAAGTTGGCATCGCTTAACAACATAAAATATTTAAAATATGTTTTTTTAATTTACTACAAAACCTAGTACTTTTTTATTTCCAGCTTCATCTACAATGCTAGCTTGGTAAGTTCCTTTGCCTGTAGTGCCTAAATTTATAGTATACAAACTTTTTTTATTTTGCACTTTTATGGTTTCTGTTTTTATAACTTGCCCAAGCTGGTTGGTTATTTGTACTTTATAAATACCTTCTTTTTGGTTTTGTAACTGAAGGTTTACAATGCCATTTTGTATAGGATTGGGGGCTATAGATACTGAGGTTGCAGTTTCGGAAATGGTTGGTACTATTGCTTCATTTGTTTTGTTGGTAACATTATTATTTTCTGATGGAACTGATGGTACTACTGAGTTAGTTTCAATAGCTGCATTGCCAATAGCCATGCGCCCACCAAGCGCAAATTGCGAAAATACAATAGCAAACCTACCAGCTGCATAGCTTAAAGGGTCCGAAAGCAATGTTTCAAAACTGTAAGATGTAATTGTTGAAAGATCTAACGGAGTACTTGTATTTAAATAATAATCTTTTAATGTTGCAGTTACATGCACACTGCTCATGTTTGTAATATTGATATCAAAACTGTATTTTGCAGCTGTAGGAACAGCTATAGCAGATGTAGTAACAGCTGGAATCATTGCAGAAATGTTTAATTTAATAGGATATTGTTCGCCTGCTACAAAAGGTCTACTTTCTGAACGAAGCAATACATTAGAAATACTACGTATAGTTAAATTGCTATGTGGAGTTGACCAAGCATAAAAATCGTCATTATCAATATCGTTACTAAAATAATCGCCAAAGGTTACACTAGCACCAGAAATATATTTTGTAACAGGCCTAAGAGGTCCAGCAGTCCCGGGTTCAAATGACCCTTGTGCCCCATTAACATAATTTAAATGCATAGCAATTTCTACCCTTGGCAGAGCAGGCACAACTATTGGGCGACGACTTTGTACACTACTGCCTGATGTCTTGCAAGATTCCGTTATAGTTGCCGAACCAGGAGATGAGATGTTATTATGTATAAAAAATAACTCCCCACTTTCTATGTACCTAGGCGAAGCGCTAGGCGTAATTATTCCGTTTAAATAATAGCCGCTCTGCACTCCTGCTGGTACATAACTATATTGTTGGTATGCTCCTACTCCATACAAGCCTCCTAAGTTGGGGTTCCAAACAGTAAAGCCATCAACCACATTGTTTCTTTGAATTGTGCTAAAATTTATACGTGCGGGATAAGGATTGCCTATGGATTGCGATTTATTTGTTAATGGCACTGTGATTCCTAATATGTCAAACAATTGGTTGCCTGTGCGAACTTTGCCCTTTATACGTAACGTAGTTGGCCCAGATGGCGCTGGAGGTGCTGGAGGTTGTGGAGTTCCTATATTTTGTAACCCTCTATCGCCAACTACAAAAACACCATAACCTTCTTTATTTGCAATACGGGTAGTGCTTGTATTTGATAATTCTACCCACAAGTTGGTCGCACCATTATAATACTTCATAGAGCCTCTCTGGGTATACGAATCTAACTCCCCGCCTGGTGCTGGTATTGCAGGGCCTGTTGGGCCTGAAATTTGTGTACCATAGCCTGTAGATGTTAGAGGGCTGTTACCCTCTCTCCATGAAGCTGCTATGGTAGGAGTACTTGCATCATCTGCTTGCAACTGCACTGGTGCAGCTAAAAGACGCCATGATCTTGCTGTGTTTAAATATCGTTCTATACTCACTCTTCCCTCTATAAAATTACCTGTGGCATTTCCAAAATTGGCAGTTCCTGCTACTTCAGGAGAGCCCGTGCCTAAAGCATTTGGTTTAGATAATAGGGTTAAATTGTCATTTGTTTGAATGGTAGAACCTGTAATATAAGCACCACTTGCATCTTTACCATATTCTAGTGAGGTAGATATTAACAATGGGTTGGCAGGAGATGGAGTTACAGTAATACCCAATACATTATGATTTATGAGTGTTGCTATAGTGTTATCTACAAACCAATCTCCAGATAGGTTTTGGATAGTTGAACTACCATTCATTTCTACCGTGGCAGAAGCAGTTGGTACTTGGTTATTTGGAGCTCCTGCAAAAAGAACTGCATTGGCTTTCATTTTACCTGTCCCTTCAGTTAATGTTTGTAAAGTTCTACTTATTTTTCCAATTCCATTAGAGGTAAGTTTAGTAGTGCCAATATCGAAAACACCCTGAGCTAGTAGGCATGTGCCGTTTACTATTTGGTCGTTCGCAATTGTAACGGTGGTGGGGTTGTCGATTGTGAGGTTGTTTACAGTGGTTGGTAAACCTGTGGTAGAGATATCACCAGTTACTTGGGATACTATGCCGTTGTAGATGTAGTTGCCTTTAATATTAAAATCAACATCGGGCAAAAAAGGAGATGAAAGCATTTGTATGTTTCCAGAGGCTGTACCTGCTGTAGAAATACCTAATGCATGCCCCATACCTAAGTAAGCAAAATCTCCCAATGAAAATTTACCAGTATTTATAGTGCTATTTGGTATGGTGCCAGATACTACATTGGCATTGCAATACAAACCGCCTCCATCTGTACCTAGAGCAATTGTAGATGGAGATACTTTTATTAAACCTCCAGTATGTAATGGGCAGACATTGGTATTGTCCGCTAGCCCTAAGCTTACATCTGTCTTAGTTTTTATATCAAAACTAGTAACTGCTATTAGTGGTGCTGTTGTTGCTGGGGCTGTAACAGCAGTTATTTTTTTTGCCCTACCAATACCTGTACCTTGTAAATCGTTGGCAATTAATTTGCCATATTGGTTGGTATGAGGAATAATAAGACCAACTGTACTGTAAGATATAGGTAAGGAGTAAATAGTTTGTGTTCTAGGCGTACTAACCGTAGTAGCATTGCCATAGTACTCAACAATGCTAAGGGGGTGAATGCTGTACACACCTCTCTTGGAAATAACTTCATTGTCAAGAATATTGGGGAAATTGCTTCCAACTATACCAGCAGCAGCACTGCTAAGCTCGGTTTTAATACCTCCTATTCTAAGTCTTGCATTAGCATGCATCGTTAAGTTAATTTTTGATAAAGTGCTACTTAAAGTATTTAAAGAATAATCTGTTTCTGTTACGTAATCTCTAGGTAAATCAAGTGTAGCACTAGTGCCTATTGTGATACCTGCAATAGATGCGTTCAATCCTCCAGTTCTATTTTCTAAATATGCGTTTTTGTTTGTGCCAGAAAAAATTAAATTGGCTGGATTTGCTGTGGCTTGAGCATTTACAGTTCCAACCCTTATATCTTCAAATGTTACAGGATAAGGAAATGAAGAAATATTGGGTGTATTATTGACAATGAATTGAGGAGTACCGGCACTTGGCTTATTAAAATTAAATATGGTACGTCCATAACCGATTCTACCTCTTGCATTAACTATTAAATCTCCATAGAGATTGAATGTCCTTATAGCTGTGGTACCAACAATTTCATTACCAATTATAGAACTCCCATCTGAAGGAAGTGGAGATGCGCTTCCGAGAACCACGTTTCCATTTATATTCGTAAAAGTAGTATTCCCAAATTCGCATTTATTGTTCACATTATTACCAGGGGCATTTATTAACAAATCACCCAAAATATTTATTATCCCTCCTCCCTTCACAATAAGATTGCTCAGTGCTTGAGCAGCATTTGTCATAATTAAATTTCTAGAGATTGTCGTATTTCCCACAAAATTAACCGTCGTAGTTCCATTGGCTGTACAATTATTATTGATGGTAAAATCTTGTAATACGGAAGTAGCTGCAGTAAAATTGACAGTCATACTCCCAATTCCAGAAGATGTGTTATTAATGATAATATTCTGAACATTTGGATTTACACTTATATTCACAATTCCATTACCAGCAGTAGAAATATTAAAATTAATAACTAAAGTTGGTGTTACTGTTGCAATCCAATTATATCCTGCTGTAGGTGCTGTGATATTAACTACCGCCTGCGATAGTGTAATATTTGAAAAAGTCAAGATGATAATAGCTAAAATAAATGAGCATTTTTTCATAAAAGTTAAGTTAGGGGTGAGGTAAATTAGGGTTGTTTTTTGTATAGTAAATTTATAATATTTATACCAGTTTTTTTTATTCAAATTTATAACTGTGTTGTTTTGGGCATAACTGTGTTGTTTTGGGGATATCTGTGTACGAGTAGAGCTTTTGAATCACAAAGAGACAAAGCAAAACAGAAGCTTCACAAAGTATTTAGGAGATTTCTATCTCACTATCGTAACATCCGTTTTTGCATATTGTTTTCTGCCATCAAATAATGTAAATACAATTACTGCGCAGTAAGTACAATCATATAATGCTTTTAAATCACTAAGACACAAAGTAAAACACAAAGTTCACAAAGCATTTAGGAGATTTTTATCTCACAATCGTAACATCCGTTTTTGCATATTGCTTTCTACCATCAAAGAATGTAAATACAATTACTGCGTAGTAAGTGCCATCGGGTAATGGTTTGTTTTTATATGTGCCATCCCAAGTGTTTTTGTAGGCATTGTTTTCATATACTTTACTACCGTACCTATTAAATACTTGTACCGATGCGCCATTGGGTGCTAGGCAAAAATCTTGGTCGTATACCAACCACTTATCGTTTATGCCATCTCCATTGGGCGTAAAGGCATTTCTGATGTTTATACAATTTTGTGTACCTATAACTACCACTTGTACATTGCTGGTTACCGATGAGCAATTGCCAGCTATATCTTTTACAGTTAATAAATAAGTGGTGGTTTGTAATGGGTTGGCTATGGGGTTTAATATTTTAATATTGTTAAGACTTATTGGGGCAATAGTAGATGACCAAGTATAGTCTGCTCCTGCTGTAGCGGTAGCATTTAATTGTATTGTAGTGCCTGCTGCTATGGTAACCGTATTGCCAGCATTTGCGGTGAGTGCTGCTGTTACCCGTACATCTATTTGTGCTCGTGGGCTTTCGCAATTGCCTGCCGTTGTTTGGCTCACATAATATGCTGTAGTGCCTATTGTTGTTATACTTGGTATAGGTGCGATGGTATTGCCTGTACCTCCTGTATTGGTTGTGTACCACAGTAAGTTTGTACCTGTGGCGGTGAGTGCAGTGGCGGTTGCGCCTTGGCAATAAATGATGGGGTTGGTTACAATTGGTAATATTGATACGGCTTTTACTTCTACATTTATTTGTGCTCGCTGGCTCTCACAATTGCCTGCCGTTGTTTGGCTCACATAATATGCTGTAGTGCCTATTGTTGTTATACTTGGTATAGGTGCGATGGTATTGCCTGTACCTCCTGTATTTGTTGTGTACCATAGTAAGTTTGTACCTGTGGCGATGAGTGCTGTGGCTGTTGCGCCTTGGCAATAGATGATTGGGGTGGTTACTATTGGGGCTGTTGATGCTGCGGTTACTTCTACATTTATTGTTGCTCGCTGGCTCTCACAATTACCTGCCGTTGTTTGGCTCACATAATATGCTGTAGTGCCTATTGTTGCTGTGCTTGGTATGGGTGCTGTGGTATTGCCTGTGCCTCCTGTATTTGTTGTGTACCATAGCAAATTTGTA
>JANNVW010000005.1:0-19937 GCA_031408295.1 Ferruginibacter sp. | reverse complement strand
GTTTCCCAAGGTGGATAAGTGCTAGGTAAATGCCGCCATTGACAACCTGTTTTTGTTAGATAACATATCGCTTCCCAGATTTGTCTTAAATTATGTTTCGACTTTCGTTTGAAAGTTAATAAACTTTCAATAATTTGCCATTGAAAGTTGCTTGAAAAGTAGTGGGGTTTTGTCATTCCACTATTATCGGGCAACTCTCTTTTTTACACAAATTTTGTTTTCAACTTATCCACATAAGGACTTTCGGGTAATTAACTCAAACAGCTTCTAAATATTGCAACGCCCAATCCACCAAATACACCTACCAAAATATACGTCCACACATCGCCGCCACCTACAAATTCTTTCCAAGTAAAGTAGGCTGATGCTAGTGTTAGCAGAAATAACATGCCAAACTTATTTAAAGTTCCTTTTACCGTCATTGCATTTTCTACATCTACAATTTCTGATAATACTGTGCTGTTAAACTTTTTTTCGGAGAGGGTTGGGTTACCCGATTGAAATAGTGCCATTGTTTTTATATTTAAGTTGTGAAATTACATAAAAATATTATCTGCAAATTTAAATTGCCATTTTTTATGTTGATTTTAATCTATAAAAAATCTTCCTCTTCTTTCTTCTCCCCAGCTTCAAATAATTTATCCACCGCACCAGCCATCATCGGAAATTTTTCTTTTACATAATCTTTTACTGCATCTAATGCTTTTGCACTCTGCTCCGCAGTTATGCCTGCACTTGCCATAATTTTGTTTATTAATTCGTCCATAATAATTTATTTTATTTTGTTCATGTCCATATAATCCAATACCAAATTTGTAAAAGCGTTTACCCCAAGTTTAAAACTACTTTCGTCCAAAAAGAAATCAGCCGTGTGGTGGCTAGTAGCTTTTGCGTTTAAAGGCTTTGCACCAAGTTGAAAGAAAAACCCAGGCACTTTTTGTTGAAAGAAACTAAAATCTTCTGCACCTGTAATAGCAGACACCAACACTGTTTTTCCAGCACCTGTTGTTTTTTGTAATGACGGTAACATTTTTCTTACGAGAGATGTATCATTAAAAGTAACAGGGTAGCTAAAAGTGTAAGGTAAAATAATTTCAGCCGTTGCGCCATTAGACTCCGCAGTTTTGGTTACTATAGTTCTTACCCTATCAAAAATCATTTTTTCATCGCCTGCGGTAAATGTTCTTATTGTGCCCAACATTTCTACTTTTTCTGGAATAATATTTGAACGATTGCCACCATTTATTGCACCAATAGTTACAATGGCAGGGTTATCAATTAATTTTAAATTTCTACTAATAATCGTTTGTAAATTATTTACAATTTGTGCAGCGGCTACAATAGGATCCACACCCATCCATGGAGATGCGCCATGCGAGCCAGCTCCCTTTACAATTATTTTCATATCGCTTGCACTTGCCATAAAGCCTGCTGGTTTATAAGAAATTTGTCCTACAGGTGTTTCAGCAGATACATGCAACCCAAAAGCTATATCTACTTTTGGGTTTTCCATCACCCCTTCTTTTATCATAAACTTTGCACCATTTTCTTCTCCCTCAGGTGCACCTTATTCTGCTGGTTGAAAAATAAATTTTATTGTACCACGCAAATCTTTTCTCATGCCTGCAAGTATTTCTGCTACGCCCATGAGTATGGCTGTGTGAGCATCGTGCCCACATGCATGCATCACACCCGTTTCGTTACCATTGTAGGTAGTTTTTATTTTAGATGCAAAAGGAATATTAGCTCGTTCTGTAATGGGCAACGCATCCATATCTGCACGCAAAGCAATTACTGGCCCTGGCAAACCGCCTTTTAAAACGCCTACTACACCTGTTTTTGCTACACCAGTAGTTACATCAATATTTAAAGACCTCAGGTGTTTTGCTACAATTTCCGCAGTACGAAATTCCCTATTCCCTAGTTCTGGATTGGCATGAAAATCTCTTCGCCAATCAATAACTTTTTGTTCTATTTTATCCGCAGCAAGTTTTGCTTTTGTTTGTAAACTTTCTTTCTGCGCAAAAACATTTGTCGAAATGGCAAGCAATAAAATTGGTAATAATTTTCTCATAAATTTTAAACTTTACAATAACTCGTAACTATTAAACTCGTAACCCGAAACTCTTTTAATCTATATCATACCTATCTACCCGTTCAATTCCCTTTAGTGCTAGCAATGCTGTTACTAAATTTTCTAACTCATCTTTATCATGCACAAATACTTTTACATTGCCTTCAAATATACCATCTTTAGCCTCTATCGTCATGGCAGAAATATTTACACGCAGCTCACCACTTATAAGATTGGTTATTTTATGTATTACACCTACATCGTCTAAGCCTACAATTTTTAAGCCTGTAAGAAAAGATATTTCTTTGTTTTTAGCCCACTTTGTTTTTACTACCCTGTGCCCATAATTTGCCAATAGCCTTGTAGCATTTGGGCAATTGGTTCTATGAATTTTTAACCCCTCGCCAGTGGTTACAAAACCAAATACATCGTCGCCTGGTATGGGTTTGCAGCAGTTTGCAAGTGTGTACATTATCTTATCGCTGCTCTCTCCAAAAATGATAAGCTCTGTATCTTTTTTACTTGCAGGTTTATAATCTGGGTCGTATGTAGGTTTTTCTTCTTGTACTTTTTTCTCTGGTTTTGGCGCCATCAATTTATCGCCATGTACCGTAAAATCTTTTAACTCCTTAAGGTCTATTTTTTTTGTAGCTATATCATACAATAAGTCAAGTGTGCTTTGTATTTTGTAAAACTGACAAAGCTCTTCCATATTCGTTACACTATTAGCTGCACCAATACCTTCTAATTTTTTTTGTAAAATATATTTTCCATCATCTGCTATAGTTCGCTTTTCTTCTTTTAGGGTATCTTTTATTTTTGCCTTTGCTTTACTAGTTACCACAAAGTTTAACCATTCTAAATTTGGTTTTTGTTTAGCACTGGTTATAATTTCTATTTGGTCGCCACTCTTTAATTTATAACTTATAGGTACTAATTTATGGTTCACTTTTGCGCCAATACATTTACTACCCACTGCGGTATGCACGCCAAAAGCAAAATCCAAAGCTGTAGCGCCTACTGGCAACATTTTTACTTCACCCTTTGGTGTATACACATATATTTCTTCTGTAAGAAAAGATGATTTAAAATCTTGTAAAAAATCTAATGAGTCGCTATCGTTATTGGCAAGGCTTTCTCTTATTTGATGAAACCATTGATCAAACCTACTTTCTTCTGTAGCACCTTCTTTGTATTTCCAGTGCGCAGCCAGTCCTTTTTCTGCAATGTCGTTCATACGTTTGGTACGTATTTGCACTTCTACCCATTTGCCCTGCGGACCCATTACTGTTGTGTGCAATGCTTCGTAACCATTGCTTTTTGGGTTGCTCAGCCAGTCTCTAAGCCTTTCAGGGCTTGGGTTGTAGGCATCTGTAATAATGCTATACACTTTCCAACATTCTTCTTTTTCTTTTTCTGCCTCCGCATTTACCAATATTCTTATGGCAAATAAATCATACACTTCTTCAAAAGCTACGCCCTTCTTTTTTATTTTACTCCAAATAGAATGTATGCTTTTTGGTCTGCCATATATTTCAAAATCAAAACCTGTTTTATCTAATTTCTCTTTAATGGGTTTTATAAAATCATTTATATATTTTGTTCTCTCCCGTTTAGTATCTTGTAGTTTTTGTGCAATAAATTTAAAGGTATCTGGCTCCATGTACTTCATGGATAAATCTTCCATTTCTGTTTTTATATTGTACAAACCCATGCGGTGTGCAAGTGGTGCATACACATACACTGTTTCGCTAGATATTTTTAATTGCTTCTCCCGCTTCATGCTATCCATAGTGCGCATGTTGTGCAAACGGTCGGCTAACTTTATTAATATTACCCTTGGGTCATCTGTAAGGGTTAGTAATATTTTCTTAAAATTTTCTGCCTGTTGCGACGAGTTATTATCCAGTACGGTAGAAATTTTGGTTAGCCCATCTACTATTTTAGCAATTTCAACACCAAATTCTCTTTGTACATCTTGTAATGTAACATCAGTATCTTCTACCGTATCGTGTAACAACGCACAAATGGTACTTCGTACGCCGAGGCCAATTTCTTCTACACATATCATGGCTACTGCAAGTGGGTGAAGTATGTATGGCTCACCACTTTTCCTACGCATCGTTTTATGCGCTTCTGCAGCCATTTCAAAAGCAGTACGCAATAGTATTTTATCTCCTGGTTTAAGATTTGTTTTTAGTGCACGCAAAAGCGATCTATACTCCCGTAAAATCAACTTTTTTTCATCTTCTTCCCCAAGTGTATAGGGCTTTTCAATATTTTCAGTAGTTACATCCATGTGTAACGAATTTACTGTAAAAGTTTTAGAAAATGAAGAAATTTATTTATTTGATTTCTAAAATTCTAATGTGGAATCTAAAATGCAATTTGGCAGCTATACTTTCTAAAAAAAAATGTACATATTTATAAGTTGAGTAAATAGTATAGCTAATCTTTTAACCCTTTCAAATGGCTTTTTTGTAGCTTAAGACTAACCTCAATAATTGTCAAATAGTGAATAAAATTCTTTTTCTACATTACTTAATCACTAAGGGCTTGCTCTATTGGTTCTGTCTCAAATAATCCCTTTTTCATTTTGTAACGTATCCAAAAAAATGCATAAGTGGCTGTAATGCCAACAAAGATGACAGTATTGGTATATACTTTTGTAGTAAGCTCGTCTGAAGGTGCATTTTTAATAATGGCAAAGCCCATGCCTGCAATGCCTATTATTTGTGGCAGAGGGTATAATGTAGATTTGTATGGTCGATTAAAATTCGGATACTTTTTACGAAGTGCAATTACATTTATATGCGCAATAATATAAGTGAGCAACCAAATGGTGGCAGAGGAAATGACCAAAGTAATTAAAACATCTTTTGATTTGCTTAGTAGCAATAATGGAATAGCTATAGATGCTGCAATAAATAAAATACCTACCCAAGGAGATTGAAATTTGGGATGTATTTTCATAAACGCTACGGGCAATTGTTTATTATGCGCCATGCCATAAAACATTTTTGGTAAAGTAGCTAGTACAGTATTTATAAAGCCCGCAGTAGTAGTGATTGTAATAACAGCAATGATTAAGCGTCCTGTATTTCCAAAAAGGGTATTCACTAAAATCCAATGTGGTATATCTGAATCGGCTAAATTATTTGCGGGTACTTGTCGCATACCTGCGTATGCAATGAGACTGTGTACAATTAAAATTACCACGGCTGCTGCAAACATGGTACGTGGAATATTTTTTTCTGGTCGTTTGGTTTCTTCAATTAATGGGCACACAAATTCTATAGATAAGAAAGCCCAAATAGCTAATACCACTAGCGAAAAAACACCCATATCTACATGTGCAATTTGTTGTATTAATTCAGTTGATGAAGCACCTGTTGCATTAGCACTACTAAACCCTGCAATACCTACTACAAACAATACCACCAACATAGTATAGGTAAGTATATTTTGAATGGTAGAAAATATATTGATGCCTAACAAATTAAAAATGGTAAGCGATACTAATAAAAACAAACCTACATGAGAAAATACACCCGGATAGGCTACATCTAAAATATAATCTACCAACAAAAGTTCTGCTGGTCCACCAAAAATAATTGGTGCAAGATACCCAGCTATAGAAGCAACTATGGCAGGAAAGTGCCCCATGGCTACGGCTGTATAAGTGCTTATACTGCCAGCCTTGGGCATCATTAGCGAAAGCTCAGAATAAGTAGAGACATAACAAAGGGTAAGTACAAAACCAACGAGCAATGCAATAAAAAAATTAGCGCCGCCAATACCAGCCCCTTGCAGTGTAGATACAAAGCAGGATTGCGCCGTTACTACACCTACAGCTATTACAAACAATGCAGGAAAGCCTAATACTCTTTTTAAATTGGTTGTTGGTTCAATTGTTTTTTTTGCCATTGCATGTATAAAGATATTTAAAATCTGAGGGTTTTAAAATAGCCTACTATCAAATGAATCACTTCTATCAAAATTAAAATAATCACAATCAATTCCATTCTGTGGCTTTGATTGTTTTGTAATAAATCTGTAAATAGGGTAAGGTTTTCTTGTACAATTTTCAGTTTGTAATCTATTTCTCTGTAGCGCATTTTAAGGTCTAGTGCTTTTTTTAAAGCATCATCTATTTTGCCAAGGTATTCACTTTCCCAAACAATATCTGGCGCATCAAAAATGTACAGGTTATCAATAATACTGTTCTTTACATTTAAGGCTTTACCTATAAATTTTAATAAGTTCTTTTTCGAAATACTTAAGCTGCCTTTGCTTTCTAGCTCTTTGGTAAGAGAGCTCGTTTCTGTTAAAATATTCTCTGCAAGATTTTCATAAAAATCCAATGATACAGATTGGGCAATATTAAGCATTACAATTTGCACCACTTGATGGTTTACTGTCGGTATTTCTATGGAATTATAATTGAGTTTAAAAGGCTGGTCTTTATTTTCTATTACAGTAAAATCTTCTTTAAAATCTGATGTCACTATGTCTTCGCAATATTGCTTTAGAAAATTAACAAACTCGCTTTTTTCGGTAGCGCTGTAGCCTGCCATGGCTACTACGCCATAGCCAAATACACTTATAAATTTGTTAGACGTTTCGCTGTAATACAAATCAGTACTACTACTTTGAATAGGCGCTTGTTTAAAATTAGCTTTAAACTTTTTGATGTTTATTTGCTCCGCTATTTGAAAAGCCTCTACCTTAAGCATAAAATTATTTTCGTAAATATCGGAATAAAAAAGGACGCTAAAAAGTTTTGATACATTGAGGATGTACTTAAAATCATAGCATGAGATAATTATCTCTACTTTACTTAGCGCTTATTAACGAAAAATTATTAAATAAATAAAAAATGGCTTGGTACATTAATTGTAATGCACTAAGCCATTTTTTATTTAACCAAGCTAGGTTTTAAGCAAGAAGATTATTGCCCTACAATTATCAAATTGCTTCCCGTAGCAATTGTAACATTACTTCCCGTTTCAGATTGTAATTTTCTTACAGTACCACTTACATTTGCAATAGGGTATAGCGGTTTTGATGCTGGTATTATTACATCAGTATATTGATTAGGAACAGCCCCACAACTCCAGTTAGCAGAATTTAACCAACTATTATCTACAGTACCCAACCAGCGATTGTAAAAACGCAAGGTGTTTTCAGAACTGTAAGAAACTGTTGCTCCATTGGTAATTTTACAACGATACTTTGTACCTGTAGTAATATTTGCTGGAGTAATAATGGTAAGTTTTTGAGTAGTCGTACTGCTAAATAAAGTACCATCAGTAATATCTACATATCCAGTACCATCATCTTTTTGCCATTGATAAGAAGTACCAATCATATCGGTATAATAAAATTTATTTGCACCAATACATGCAGATAAATTTTCGTAAGCACCCATATCTGGTATACTACTTCTTGTAGAAAAATCTATGTCTTTCAATGGGGCGCCAGTATTTGTTCCTGCATCAATTGCAGTAGCAGAATCTTTTAAATGTAAATCTGATGCCAGCACAAAAGGTGAAACAGTTGTTGTTAAATTTCCTACTCCGTTAGTATAATTATTTACTAACGGTTCAAACAAACTATACTTTGCATTTATGCTAGATGCATTATTAGAGAAAGTATTGGCTGCACCATTATTCCAAAAAATACAATTGGTAAAATCTGTAATACTTGTACCACTTGTAGCTGTTGAATAAACTACGTTACCACTTGTTGTTGCTACATTCTCGGTGAAAGTAGCATTTACAATTGTAGGGTTGCTTATACCTGTAGTGCTTCCATCATTATAAAATACAGCACCGTTTATAGCAGTATTATTTCTAAAAATACAATTCGTAAATATTGGGCTTGCAGTTGCACCTACGCCATTATTATAAACAGCACCGCCATTTAAAAGTGCGTTGTTATTTCTTATAATGCAATTATCTATTTTGGGATTGCAAATACCAGTAGCCCCTCCTGCGTTATTTAAAATAGCTCCTCCTACATTTCTAAAACTACCTGTACCATTTGCATTACCATTTGTAATTACAAAACCATCTAATATAGCCGTATTATTTAGCCCCGCAGCATTACTTATTACATGATAACTATTGTCCGTCACATCGTTTGATATTCCAATATCTCCACTTAATATTGTTACGTTGGTAGTTGGGTTTCTTTGTGCAAACGTAGGGTTGCCCGTATTTGGGAAACCGCCATATACTGCTAAGTTATTTTTCATAACAAAACTTGCATCTCTATTTGTTGTAGCAGTTGGCTTGTATGTACCTGCTGCCACCCACACCTGCGCAGGCGTGCAAACAGTCGTTGCATTTAAAGCATCTTCTAAATTTTGATACGCTGTAGCCCAAGTATTTCCGTTGTAAGTACCGCTGATGTTTGCTTGGTTTACATACATCATATTTCTATTGATGGTAAAAGTAGTAGCAGTGCGACAAGTTGGAAATGCATCATTGGCTACATAGAAAGTAGTGGTACCTGCAGTTGCAGTATTTGCTATCGTTGAACCTGCTATGCCGACTGGATTAAAAATTTCTCCTGTGGCTAATGCCGTGCCACCAGTTGAATTTAAATACCAACTATTTGTACCTTGAAAAAGGTTGGCAGTTGCTTGTAAACTAAATGTACCTGTAACATTATTATCGTATGTGCTCACTACAATAATATAAGTAGTGCCTGCCGTAAGGTTTTGCGTAAATAGAGACAGCGCTCCAACACCAGCATCATCATCGGCTCTTAAAAAATTGGTAACAGGGCTTGCAGGATTAAAAGCTGTTTGATAAATGGCCATGTAAGAATCATCTGCTGTACCAGGTGTTAAACTAGCAGCAGTAATGGTGAAGGTAACAGCCGCAGTAGTAGGAGCCACAAAACTAAACGTTTTGTAATACACTGTGGCACCTGCAGCACCTGCTGCTGCAGCTATATAAGTTGTGGTGCCTGTACCCCTGTTATAGGTAGGACCAACAACAATGGTTCCATTTGTACTATTGCCTTGTACAGCTGGCACTACCAATCCTTGCCCACTAGGCACTGTACCATTTTGGCAAATGCTATATGTATTAACAGTTGGCGTTATTGTTGGATTAACGATAACGTTTACAGTTTGTGGCACTGGTGTTCCACCACATTCATCTGGACTTACTGTAATTAAATACTGTACTGTTATTGCACTAGATGTTGTATTTGTTAAGGATTCACTTATTGTAGCTGTACCACCACTTCCTGCAACATTGCTTATGCCCACCACCGCAGCACGTGTCCATGCAAAAGTATAGGCACCAACGGCAGAAATAGTAGCCGTGTAATTAAATAGTTGTTTAGAACATGTTGTGTTATTGGTAGGAGAAGTTAAAGCAGGGCCAGAAAAAGCAGTAAAACTTTCTGTTACTATTCTATCATTTGTACTTACCCCAGTACTAGCATTTAATCCCAAACCTCTACGAGCAAATGCTCTTCCTAGCGCACAACGATATCTTCCGCCAAACAACATAATGTCTGCTTGAAAAATGGCATCTCTTGCTTGTATAAAACTAGGGCTACATGCTTGCAAACGTAAGCCTTCATTTACCAATTTATAGGCAGCTATATTACCTCTCATATTTGTAATTACAGTAGGTACATCATAAATATTCGGTGCTATAAAATTGTCTTGCAAAATAATTTCCCATGTCATATCCCATAAAATAGTAGCCCATATAGAGCCAATACCATGTGGTTGAGAAAAATTAGTTGCATCTGCTACTTTACCATAGGTAACTACATTGTTGTAAGTAGCTTTATCATACGAATACCTATATGGCCTAATGCCTGCGCCAGTTGCAACATTTTGACCTAGTACATAAGTGCCAATGCCTCGTGGAATATTTGCACTAGCAATAGTTGGTGTAAGTGCAGCCCAATTGGTAGTTAGCATTAAAGCATTATAATCTCCCCAGCCTTCTCCACCTTGCTCAGCATTGCCAAGGCAACTAGAATTTGCTGGACCGCCTGTAAGTCTAATTGACCATCCATGTCCATATTCATGACCAATAACCCCATTATCAAAATCAGAATCTGGTTGGTATAGAGGAGATCCTGCATTGCTCCATATAAACATTTGCATACGCCCATTCCCTCCATCCACTGGTGTACTAAAATTTGCATTACTTGTTCCACTTCCATCTTGTGCATCTGCTTGTACAAAATCATTACCTGCTCCACCTTTGCCCAAGTTGTCTTTTTGAAAATTACCACTTGGTTCATCAAAACCATATCGCCAAAGTACATCATGTATTACATTATTCCAGTAAAAAAGATTGGTAACACATGCGTTCAAATTTGCTGCTGCAGTAGCTGTTCCTAATGTATAAGGATAATTAAAATCTAATGTTGCAGAGCTTGGGTAAGAACCAATGGTAGTTTCATTATCATTGGCTATATCATCTTTTGCCCATACATTATTGCCTCTTGTATAAATATAATCTGTAGTACCATCATTGTGCCACCCATTAGTAACACCTGGCCCCATGGTAGCAGGCAAAAATCTTGTGTAAGGATTTGTTACAATTGTACGAGCCCCATGGCTAGGGCTTTCTAGAGGATAATCAAATACGTTGTAACCATTTGCAGTTGGTGATGTTATAGTTCCTAATGCATTTTCATCTTTACATATTTCGCTATGGTTTGCATGGTTAGGCGTTCCAAAATCACAATGAATTACATCATCTAATTTTTGTAAAATATTTCCTGTGTTTGCATCTACTTGTATGTTCCAACTGTGTTTTGCATCTTTGGTCAAAAATTTTATGTTCCAAGCAAGTGCTATACTCGTATTCATTTTTTCACCATCTTTATTTTCAATGGGCAACCAGTATAGTTTTACAACTATATTTTCGTCAGATAAATTTTTATTTTCAAAAACCACTTTGCTTAATTTTCCATTCTCTAATTTGCTACTGCTTATTTCTTTTATTTGTGAAATATTAATGTCATTAATATTTACATCAGCTATGGCTTTTCGCAATGCATCTTTTGCAGATAATGTAGTAGCATCATTACTTGTAGGCATTTTAGTAGCTAATGATGGTACAAAACTATTTGCCGCATACACTACTTTATTATCTTTTAGTGTAATACCAAGCACGCCATTATAAACATCTATTGATTGTAATGTTTGATTAAAATAAATATGATACCAACCTGTGGTAGGAGATAAATATTCACTAGATACTTTCATGTTTGTAATATCGGATAGTGCTAGATTATATTTTGCAGTATTTTCATTTAGATACTTCTTGGTTAATGCTACTTCTTTTTGCGCTTTTACCCCTAAAGATAGAAATATAAGAAACATTGCAAGAAAATTTTTCACTTTGGTTTCAGAGAGGGTTTTTGTGTAATTTTTTATCATTGTCATGGTTTAGAGAATGCTCAATAGTTTTACCCATTAAACATAAGTTTTCATATAATACTTAATAACGAATTTTTACTATGGATATTTTAAAGCACGGTTAAAAATATAGAGTAAAATAAGGCTTTGTTGGTAAAATATTCAAGCTACAAAAAAATTTCCGATAAAAGATTGTAAATAATGATATTATAATTTTTAAATTAATGCTATGTCATTCTCCTGGATGATACTTTCTCTCCACATTTTTCACCACATCTTCTTTATAAAACAATACCTCTTTAAATTTTCCCTTTGTGTACATTTCCAATTGATTTGTAAAATGAGGCGATGAAGCATTGCCGCTATTGCCACCTGCTAATAATGATTTGGCTTTTATTTTTTTGCCAAACTCTACTGCACATATAAAACTATTGCCAGATACACCGTACCTTTTTTTTGTACCTTCATAATAACGACTATTGTATGATGGCAGCATACCCCAAAGTGCAGAAGCAAAAGCTACTGGGTAGCTTGATTCATTATCATTATACTGCTGATTAATATCTGATGAAATTCTTTGGTAGCGATTGATATCTCCCCATGGCACTTGCCACTTACCCCATTTATTTTTTAATTCATTTATTACTTCTAATAAAGGCAATACCATTTCATTTGTGGTGGCTACAGCTGCAAATTTTTTAGCAGTTGCTACTTGGTCAGCCTCGCCTTCATCAATATAAATTTTACTAATAGCCGCATTTAATTTTTGCACCCATTCAATAGCAAGCGTAGTAGCTATAGAATTTTCTGTTACACGATAATCCCAATTTTTTAAAAGCTGCATGGGTTCTTTTAATTGCGCATACAAACTATCTGTTGCAGAAATATTTTTTTCGTATATGTTTACCAGTGCAGGAATTAATATTTCGAATGCACTTAAATAGGTATCGTAACCAGTAGCAATTGTTTTATCAATGGTAAAATTATTTTGACTACTTAATAATTTTGCAGCATTAATGCCTCTAAAGTTTTCGCCATCTGGCGCCATATAGTTTGGATAATTTTTCTTTTGTGGACTACTAATTCCTGAAACGGTGTATGGAGTAGAGTTGCAATTTTGTATCCACCCGCTTGCAGGGTTATATACATGCACAATTTCATTTAGCGTATGCAATCCTTTCCATTCTGTTGAAGAAGTTGTGCCATCTACTGCTTTGCTCCAGTTTATTTTCTTATCTCTGCGAGGCACATAATTACCATGCCAGTAAGCAATATTGCCTTTGTCATCTGCAAACACTGTATTGTTAGATGTGTTGGCAAGCAATGACATATTTTTTTTATAATCTTCTAAGCCTTTTGTTTTGGTGCGTAAAAAACTTTGCATCAAACTTTTTAAAGAACGGTTATAGCCTCGTACACTTATCCATTGGCTATTTTGGTTTCCCATAATTGGGCCATGATGTGTGTAGTAAGTAGTGATGACCTTTGTTTGTATCGCTTCATCTTTTTTGTAATGCAGGGTTATTGTTTTTTCAACAACGGGCAATAATTTTTTATTGTATTCATAAAATAGTTTACCATTATTTTTTTCTACTTTTTCAATATACATATCTGCAACATCTACTGCGCTGCTCGTGTGCATCCATCCGCAATGTTCATTAAAACCCTGGTACACAAAAAACTGCCCCCACGTAACTGCGCCATACACATTCAACCCTTCATTGCTTGTTACATGCACTTCGGGTCTAAAATAAAATGTTACATGCGGATTGATATACAAAATGGCATTGCCAGATACCGTTTTAGAAGGCGCTATGGCAAAGCCATTGGAGCCAGTTGTGTTTTCTTCAAATAGGTTAGATTTTGCAACAATAGGAGCCTTGCCATCGAGGTAAAAATTGTTTACATCGGTTTCGGTAATAGTGCCAGTGCTTATGGCGCCTATGCTACCATCTGTCCATAAGAGTGGGTACCATGGTTCAAATCTATTTAATAATACAGGCTTTGTTGTTGGATTTTTATGCAAGTAAAAATTTATACCATCTGCATAAGCATTCAATAATTTCTTTAACCACTCTGGTGATTTTTTATAATCGGCCACTGCATCTGCAGAGTCAATAATGAGTTTTATGTACAAATCTTTTTGCAAAAAAGTTTCGCCTTTTACTTCAGCCATGCGGCCAAGCTTTTCAATATAATTTAGTTCTACCCTTTTAAAATCATCTTCGCATTGGGCATACAACAAACCAAAAACTGCATCTGCATCTGTTTTGCCATAAATATGCGGTACACCATAATTATCTCTAATAATAGTAATATTCTGAGATTGCTTCTGCCAGCGAGCAATTTCTGTTGTAGAAAAATATTGTGCTGTTAATTGTAAGGGAAATAGTAGGAGTAAGAAATATTTTTTCATGTTCTATTTTTTATAAATGTGAAACTAAGTTTTTTTTAGCAACTATTCTTCCCGCTTCAATTTGCTTAGCACAACCTAAACCGACAACTTTTTTGTGCTAAAAAAAATCTTTTGCCTCAATAGCTTTAGCTACTGTGCCAATACTATATTGATTTGGTTTTAGTCCGTTGTTGGTAATTAAAGTATACAATATTTGTTTTTTAGTGTTGCTAATTTTTCTAAATTTTTCAACCATTTCATTGGCAGCTTCCATTTCTTTTTTTGTAAATTCATATTGGGTATTATAAAACTTCATTTCGCAAACATTAATTACATTGTCGGCTCTATCTATTAACATATCTATTTGAAAGCCGTTATTTTCAGCATCCGCTTTTTGGTAAAAAGAAGGAGTGGTATAATACATACCCGAAATACCTAAAGCTGCTGCTAATTTATCTTTGTGGCGCATACAAAGATTTTCAAAAGCATAACCTGCCCACGATTTGTATGAGGTTGATTGGCTAAGTGCTACAAAACTTCCTTTACCTTTTTTTTCAGGATTAAAATGAAAATAAAATGCAGTGTATTCATCCGTAAGATGAAAAAGGGTATTTTGTATTTTTTTACCGAAAGGTATATAGCTTTCTATAAACGAACATTCCTCTAGTTCAGTAAGTATTTTAGTAAGCCCGCCTCCATTTTCAATTTTTGTAATTTCTATTATTTCATTTCGAGTTACGCCTTTGCGCTTTTTGGCTATAGCTTTTACTAGGGCCTCGTAAGCTGTATAGTTGTCAAATAAAGCTCTATACAAATTTTGAAACTCATTTTTCAACTCTCCTGCTGGGTTAAAAAGCAGGTCATCAATATTCTGAATGGCTGACTTTTCAAAGCTAAGTTGCTCTAAATAATATGGTATGCCGCCTAGTGCCATATACACCGTCATTATTTCACTTTTTGTCCATTTTATGCGTTTCCATAATAAAAACTTTTCCGTTTCGGCAAGCGTAAACGGCACCATTTTAAGATGCTTCGTTACCCTATTGTGCAAGCCCGCATCATTATTCATAATATTTTTCAACATCCATGATGTGGCAGAACCGCAGAGTACTAAAATTAGGTTTTGGTCCGTCATCCAGTCGTTCCAATGATACTCAAGTGCGGCTAAAAAACCTGAGCGATGGTTGTCAAGCCAAGGCACTTCATCTAAAAATACAATGCGTCTTTTCTTCTTGTTAATAGTGCTCAGATATGTTTTTAGCATCCTAAAGGCATGCATCCAATCTGTAGGCTTTTCAAAACTATTTTTTGCGGACGCTTCCGTAAGTTTCAAAGCCCACTGCTTTAAATGTTCCTCTGTAGTAGTTAGCTTGCCGCCTGTAAACTGAAAATCCATTTTGGTGCCATAGGTATTTTTTATAACAAAAGTTTTACCTACTCGCCTTCTTCCATATACCATTACGAGGTCTGCATTTGTATTATCTATTAATGCATTTAGTTTAGCTATCTCTATTTCTCTGCCTACAATTATTTTATCGCTCATAAAATATCAGTGTTTTTTCACCAAACAAATATAAACACTTTTGAATAATTACTCGCTTAAACTATCTATTTTTATATAGTTTAAGCGAGTATTAAATTTTTATTACTCGCTTAAACTGTCATTTTTATACCAATTTAAGCGAGTATTAATTTTATATTTTCACTATAAACCATTTATTATCAACAATTAAAATAATACCGTTAAGTTAATACTGTGAGGAGTTTCACTCAAAGCGGCGGAACATTTACCTAGCCCAATGCGCTACTTTATAATGCATAGATGCTATCAATGCAGCAATACAAACCAATGCAAGCAACATTAGCAAATTGATTGCTGAGTTCCCCTTTCTAATAAAAGACGAAATAATAAACTAAAAATTTGAATAGAAAAATAGCATTTACTACTATTATCATTATGCTTTAATAGCCCATCGCAACTTTGCTGACTTTGCTCTTGGGTTAGTAGTAAACTCCTCCACAGTTGGTCGAATAATATCTGGTGCAATACTGCTATACAAACCTTCTCTTAAAAAGTTTTGAAAAGATTTTTTTACTCGCCTATCTTCTCCCGAATGAAAAGAAAGAATGGCAACCCGCCCACCGCTTTTTAAAGCATTGGGCAATTTATCTAAAAATTTATCTAGTACGCCAAACTCGTCATTTACTTCTATACGTAAGGCTTGGAAACATCTTTGACATGATTTTTTTACAATATCGTCGGTATTATTTTTTGATACGCCAATAACTGCTTCTTGTACTATTTGTTGCAATTGTGTGGTGGTTTCAATGGCTAACCCGCTTTTTAATTTTACAAAAATAGCGGTAGCAATTTACCTTGCATAAGGTTCATCAGCATTTGTAATAAGTAGCTCTTCTAAATGTTGTGACGTAATTGTTTTTAACAATGTAGCTGCCGATTTTCCACTTTTAGAATTTAATCGTAAGTCTAATGGGCCATCTATTTTAAATGAAAACCCTCTATCGGGGTTATCGATTTGCATAGACGAAATTCCTAAATCGGCCAATACAAAATCTAATTTTCCAGATTCATAAATCACTTGATCAATACCAGAAAAATTCATTTTTTTTATTTCTAAAACATCTTCTCCATAACCCAGATTCAATAGTCGTTCTTTTGTTTTTGGCAGTTCTATTGAATCTACATCCAATGCAAACAATTTGCCATCGGGCAATAAACATTTAAGCATTTCTATACTGTGTCCGCCATATCCAAGTGTAGCATCAAGCCCTGTTTGCCCAGGTTTTATTTTAAGAATATCTAAAATCTCCCTTACACATATAGAGCGATGCATACCTGCAGGTGTACGACCTTGTTGCATTACTTTTTCAATATCATCAGCATATAACTCAGGTTCTAGCTCTTTATATTTTTCTTTAAAAGTTTTAGGATGTGTACCACTGTATCTAACTCTCCTTAATTTTTTAGGCGCTTGATTATCCATGTTGGTAAAGCTATGCTATTGGGTATCTAACTTCAAAAAAAATTATGCACTTAGTACAAAATATGTATTATTCTTTCTCCAACTCCTCAATCGTTTTCTTAGTACTTGCCAACCGTATTTGTTTATTTTTCTCCACCAACTTTGCTGTAGCCAATGTTCTACTCCGTGATATACTATTTTTCATTTGCTCTAAGCAACCGCAAAAAATTACCACCTAATATTTTTCGTATATCTTTTTTACTATAACCTCTTTCTACAAGTGCTTTTGTTATTAATGGGTATGCTGTCACATCATCTAGTTGTTGTGGCAAACTATTTACACCATCAAAATCGCTACCCAAGCCTACATGGTTTACGCCAATTAGTTTTACAATATAATCTAAATGGTCTATGAGCATACTTAATGCTGGTCGCATGTCTTTTACTTCATCAGGATATTTTTCAAATAAATATACCTGCATAAAATATGGCTCAGGATTTATTTTTAACAACGAATCCATTTCTGTTTTGTGTTTTGCAGTAAAGGCATTGCTGCGTTTTTCAAAAGTAGAATCGACAAAGCCGCTATAAAAATTTAAATGAATCACGCCGCCATTCTTACCCACTGCTTTTATTTGTTCATCTTTTAAATTTCGCCTATGCGGGCATAGTGTATATGCACAACTATGGCTTACTAAAATGGGTTTTGAAGTGGTGTTGATGGCATCCCAAAATGTTTGTTCGCCTACATGGCTTAAGTCAACCAACATGCCTAAGTCGTTCATTTTTTTTACAACCTGTTTTCCAAAATTGGTAAGCCCTTTATGTTTTAATGAATCTGCTTTGGTGGTTTCGTCTAATGCAGATGTAGCCCAAGGGGTTGAATTATTCCAAGTAAGTGTCATGTATCTTACACCTCTGTTATACAACGCTTCCAATTTAGTCAAATCATTTTCTATCATGTGGCCACCTTCTACACCAAACAATGTGGCTAACTTTTTTTGTTTTACTGCTTCTTTAATATCGTTTACAGATGTTGCCAACATCATTTTTGATGGGTTGCGATTTACCCATGCCATTACGGTATCTATTTCTCTGTTCGCCCATGCATAAGGGTTTTGCTTAAGTCCATCGCACCAAATAGAAAAAAATTGTGCATCTACACCGCCTTCCTGCATGCGTTGCAAATCGGAATGTGTTTTTGTTTTTAAATTGTCATCAAAGCTTACGCCTTTTTCAATAGCAGTTGTAGGTATATCGTTGTGTGTATCTATTACGATAGCATTGAAATGTATTTTTTCATACCACTGTGCAGTTGCTAAAAAGTAACTACACAATAGCAAACTGATAATGGTTAATTTTTTTTGCATGATATTATTGTAAAATAATAATTCTTATTTCAATATTGATAGTTAAGCAGCTTATTAATTGTGTTCTAGTTTTCATTAAAATGGCTAAAGCCCAAAAACAAAAATCATTGTGGCTAAAGCCACTTTAGTTTATATTTTTCTCCCCGTGCTAAAGCACAGGGCAAAGCATAAAACCTTCTCTTAACTTCACTAATTCCTATTTACAGTCTTAATCTCCACAAGTAACGACAACATAAAATATTATTGAATTTCGGTTGCTTTAATTACCAACTGCAACATGTCACCTACTTTCGCATCATCTATCCAACGTGTAACTACCACCAAGTCGTGTTCTTTATCAATAATAATATAATTGCCGCCAAAGCCAGCTGCATAATATACTTTAGTTGAAATGCCTTTCCATCGCTCATCGGTATTTAACCACCACATGTACCCATAATTTTTATTGGAAAAAGATGGTTGTTGCACAGCGTTAATCCATTTTTCAGATAACAGTTGTTGGTTTTTCCATTTTCCATTTCTTAAAAATAGCAAACCAAATCTTGCATGGTCTAGTGTGTTTATAAAAATACCGCCGCCATGATGCCCACCACCACTTACCGATTGTATCATAAGTCCATCAATATTTACAAAAGAATTTTCGTATCCATACCAACGCCATGTTGTAGATGCGCCAATGGGATCCATAATTTTTTCTTTGAGTACCGTTGGTAATGGCTTACGCCAAACTTGTAAGAGTGAATATGCGAGCATATTTACACGGACATCATTGTATTTGTAATTCGTTCCTGGTTCAAAAAATTTTCTATTTTTCCAATCATCTATACCGCCTTCTTTTGCTGGCCTATCTGCCCAATCGTATAAGCCAAACAAACTGCCCGACCAATCAGAAGACTGTGTGAGCAAATGATGCCATGTTACTTTCGCATTATGCTCGCCATCAAAAGATTCATCCCACACATATTGATTTACTTTATCGTTTACATTTTTTATTAAGCCTTGGTGAACTGCTAAACCAGCTACGGTTGATAAATAACTTTTCGTTGCACTAAAGGTCATATCAACCCTGTTTACATCACCCCATTGCGCTACAATAAATCCATTTTTTATTACAAGCCCTGCAGGTCCACCTCGTTCTTTCATTGGGCCAATAATTTTATAACCAGGTTCCCTGGAGTAGGATTTCATATTGGCAATTCGCAAATCTCGTTCTACTTTATTTTCATTATTTATTGCAAATGTTATAGCACTGTCTAACCATTTTTTATTCATCTTCAGCTCTTCTGGTTTTTTTATTTGCCAGTCAGCATCCGGAAAATATGGTTGCTGTGCATTTGCAGTAATTACCTGAAAGCATATAAAAAGCAGTAATAATTTTATCTTCATCATTTGGTTATTGTTTAGAAATGTATTGAACAAAATGACTCGTCCCAAAATTGGTTGGTGGGGACACCAACCAATAATCAAACACAATCAGTAATATTTATTTTCCTCAATCCCTATAATTTAATGCAGGCTTTCTATCACCCAACAATGCCTTGTATTGATAATCGCCTTTTGTTTCTATAAATTCTGCTTTTGCTTTTTGTATTAATGCTGGGTTTGTAAATAAATCAATAGCCGTAAACGCCAATGTTTTTGCAGCCACCATCATCCCCTTTATACCAATGTCTGTGCCGCCACATGCTACTGCTTGCCAGCTATG
>JANNVW010000004.1:0-6778 GCA_031408295.1 Ferruginibacter sp. | reverse complement strand
TTTTTTACCTTGCTGTTGAAATTGCAATTTGTAGACATTGTAAAATGTGTTTAGAACTACAAGTTGCTTTTTCTTTTAAATATATGCCCACATTGCTTTTCAACCTATGTGGATATCAATTAACTTGACGCCAATGCGCAGTATTGCGGGACCAATGAAGATGCATAAACCTGTTTCTTTGTTTGGACAATAAAAAATATCACTCAAATAAAAACGATATTTCAAAACAGTTCTCCGTAATTTTATTTTATGAGTAAAACAAAATCTACATTTTTTTGTCAGAACTGTGGGCAAGAAAGTGCAAAGTGGGTGGGTAAATGCCCTAGTTGCAATGAGTGGAATACTTTTGTGGAAGAATTAATAGTGAAAGGTAGCGATAAGGCTGTAAAAGAGGATTGGCGTGACTTTAGCGGCACTAGTGGTTTAAAAACAATTTCTATAAACGATGTGGTGAGTGGCGAAGAAAAAAGAATTATAAGTGGTGATGTAGAATTGAACAGAGTACTTGGTGGTGGAATTGTAGCAGGAAGTATTGTGTTGGTTGCGGGTGAACCAGGTATTGGAAAGTCAACATTGTTTTTGCAAATAGGATTACAATTGTCGCACGTGCGTACGCTATACATAAGCGGAGAAGAAAGTGAGCAACAAATAAAAATGCGTGCGGATAGAGTGGGTGCGGAGAGTGATAATTTTTATTTGCTTACGGAAACGAACACACAAACTATTTTTAAAGAGATAAAAAAATTACAACCTGAGTTAGTGATTGTAGATTCTATTCAAACTTTACAATCTCCATTTGTTGAATCATCGCCAGGGAGTATTTCGCAAATACGGGAATGTGCTGCTGAGTTGCAACGCTATGCAAAAGAAACCAACACGCCTGTTTTTTTAATTGGCCACATTACAAAAGATGGAACGATAGCTGGGCCAAAAATTTTGGAACACATGGTGGATACTGTTTTGCAATTTGAAGGGGATAGGAATTATGTTTATCGCATTTTGCGAACGCTAAAAAATAGATTTGGTAGCACATCAGAATTGGGAATTTATGAGATGACGGGCGAGGGAATGCGGCCTGTTTTGAACCCTTCAGAAATCCTAATTACCCAAAAAGAAGATGAACTAAGTGGAATTGCCATTGCTGCAACCATTGAAGGAATGCGCCCATTGTTGATAGAAACGCAGGCTTTGGTTACGCAAAGTGTGTATGGAACGCCGCAAAGAACAGTTAGTGGGTTCGATTTGAGGCGTTTACAGTTGCTTTTGGCGGTATTGGAAAAGCGTGGGGGTTTTCATTTTGGCGTAAAAGATGTGTTTATAAATATAGCTGGTGGCATAAAAGTAGAAGACCCAAGTTTGGATTTGGCTATTGTTTGTGCTTTATTGAGTAGTTATGAGGATGTGCCGCTGCCACAAAAAGTTTGTTTTGCAGGCGAGGTTGGTCTTAGTGGGGAAATAAGGGCAGTTAATAGAATTGAACAACGTATTGCAGAAGCAGAGAAATTGGGTTTTTCAAAAATCATCATCTCGAAGTATAATGCTAAGAGCTTGGGGAATTTAAAATTTGGGATTGAAGTGGTTACGCTGGGGAAGGTGGAGGAGGTTTATCAGTATTTGTTTTAGTTTTTGGTTTTGGCTAAGAGGTCGAAAAACAAAAAGAGGTTTATGCAACATTTCTTATCCATCATTACTTCGATATAAAACGTTGCAACCATTTCAACTTTTTTTTCTCTTGTTCTCTTTCGACCTCTTAGCCCATTTTTTTAACACACAATAACCCACAACATGCCATCCCTCAAAACCCTCTTCCAATCTGCCACACATTTATTTTACCCACATCTATGCACTGGTTGTGGTAGCGATTTATTGAAGCCTGAAGATTTACTTTGCTTGCAATGCATACACGAAATACCACATACCGAATTTGAAAAATATGCCGACAACCCCATAGAAAGAATATTTTATGGAAGGCTACCAATAGAAAATGCGCATGCAGGTTTTTATTTTTCTAAAGGAGAATTAATGCAAACACTTGTGCACGATTTTAAATACAAAGGCAATAAGGATATTGGTATTTACCTCAGCAGATTGATGGCAGAAAAAATGATGGAGAGTGGACGATTTAAAAACATAGATTACTTAATTCCACTACCGTTATTTGCAGATAAAGAGTTTAAAAGAGGTTTTAACCAAGCAAAAATAATATGCGATGGCATGAGTGAAGTAATGAATGTGCCTGTACTAGCCAATAATGTAACTCGTATTCGTTTTACGGAAACCCAAACCAAAAAACATAGAACAGAAAGATGGGATAATGTGGCGGAAAGTTTTATGGTACAAAACCCCGAGCCACTCCGGAACAAACACATAATGCTTGTAGATGACGTAATAACAACAGGTGCAACATTAGAAGCTTGTGCACAAAAAATAGCAGCCATTGAGGGTACAAAAATCAGTATTGTAACTTTAACTAGCGCAACTAAATAAATTCATTGTAGATTTGTTTTAATGAAAAATATATCATCATTCGCAGCAATTATAGTTTTAAGCATTTGCATATTCTCTTCTTGCAAAAAAGACAGCTTTATTACAAGTGCCGATGCACGCCTTAGAACATCTGTAGATAGTTTAAAATTTGATACCGTTTTTACTACTACAGGTTCTATTACAAAATCATTTAAAATTTTTAACAACAATGAGCAAAAGCTTTTGTTGAGTAAAATAAAACTTAGCGGTAGAGCTACATCTGCTTTTAAAATAAACGTAAATGGCATAGCAGCAACAGAGTTAAATAATATAGAAGTTGCAGCTAACGATAGCATTTATGTTTTTGTAACCGTTACGGTAAATCCAACAGCAGCAAGCCTTCCATTTATTATTAGCGATAGTATTTTAATAGATTTTAATGGCAGAAATGCAAAAGTAAATTTGGAAGCCTTTGGGCAAAATGCCATTTTTATTAGGAATGGGTTAATAGTAAGTAATGTAAATTTTACCAACATATTGCCCTACGTAATTCTTGGAGGGTTGCAAGTAACAAGTGCTGGCTCACTTACCATTAATGCCGGCACAAAAATATATTGCCATGCAGATGCTCCATTAATTATTGATGGTACACTTATATGCAATGGCACAAAACTACAGCCCATCGATTTTGCAGGCGATAGATTAGATGGTCCATACTATGGTTTTCCAGCTTCGTGGCCAGGCATCTATTTTAGAAACACAAGCAAGGATAATGTGTTACAATTTGCCAATGTAAAAAATGCTTATCAAGCTTTGGTGGTAGATCGGCCTTCTATAAATGCAAACCCAAAATTGATTTTAAAACAATGCATTATTGATAATGCATTAGATGCAGGATTGCTTTTTACCAATACAAAAGTAGTAGCAGAAAATTGTTTGGTGAGTAATTGTGGAAGAGGAATTGATGCTAGCTATGGTGGTAATTATTCATTTACACATTGTACAGTTGCATCTTACTCTAATAATTATGTATTGCATAAAAAACCGTCTGTATTTTTAACCGATGCCAATGATAATAACCAAACGAATGCACTAAGTGTTTCGTTACAAAATTGTATTATTTACGGGGATGCAGGTTTTGTGCAAAATGAAATACAAACAACAAAAGTTGGCAGTACTTTTAATGTAAATATTGACCATTGTTTGTACCGAGCAGTTACAGACCCAACAAACACAATTATAAATGTATCTATAAAAAATATTGATCCATCTTTTGACAGTGTAGATAATAGTAGGCGTTTTTACGATTTTAGAATTACAAAAAATGCTACAGCAGCAGGCATAAATAAAGGAGTGGCAACATCTTTGCTTAAAGATTTAGATGATAAAAATAGAAACGTAAGCTTACCAGATATTGGCGCTTACGAAAAACCTTAACATAGAAAACTACGTAAATTAAAAAAAATAAAAACAATGATAAAGTTAATTTCTGCGGCTGCTATATTAGTAAGTTGCGCACAAGCAAAAAGCGGTTCAACAACAGCGAATATGAATAATGCACCAAAAGATAGTGTTACATCTATTCATCAATTTTCTGTAAAAGCGCTGGATGGCAGCACCATAAACTTTGCAGATTTTAAAGGCAAAAAAATATTAATTGTAAATACAGCATCTAGATGTGGATATACAGGTCAGTATAAATACTTGCAAGCCCTGTACGAAAAATACAAAGATAAATTGGTGATAGTTGGTTTTCCAGCAAATAATTTCATGGGCCAGGAACCAGGGAACAATTTAGAAATAAAAGAATTTTGTACAAAAAATTATGGAGTTACTTTTCCTATGGCAGAAAAAATTTCTGTAAAAGGAGATGACACTGCACCAATTTATAAATGGTTAAAAAATAAATCGCAAAACGGTGTTTTAGATGCTAACATAAAATGGAATTTCAATAAGTTTTTATTGAATGAAAAAGGAGAAGTAATTGCAAAATTTGATAGCGGTACTAAGCCGATGGATGATGAGATTGTAGGGAAATTGTAATGTTCTTTTTATAAAAATGCGGATATTCTATTCAAGAGTATTCGCATTTTTATTTTACCTAATTTATGAATAATGAGTTGTAATATCTTACTCTTTCAAAAATAATTCCACAACCCCATTTTTATAAAAATCACTTTTTAAATTTACTTCGTAGCGTTTCTTTTTAGTGGTAATAATCATCAGTGCAGTACAAGGTGGTATTGAACCTACACTTTCTGCAATCAATTTTAGCTTCCCAATCGGATAGTCATCTGTCAAACTTATATAAAATGTTATTGGCTTTAATGAAATCATCTTTCTATCTACAGTAAGTATGTCATTATGATAAACAGAAATGGTATCATTGTCAATTTCGCCATTATCATAAATGTCTACTTTAATAGAATCAGCATCTTGTTTTTTTATTTCAATAAGACTTTGAATATCGATTGCTCTATTATTAATTTTTTCCAATTTCTCATTTGCTTTTGATGCAGTATCTTTTTTTATTTCTCTTTTCTTATTTAGCCACACAGATGAAGATGGACATTTAAAAATAGAAGTCGATTTATCTTTCCACCTGCCTTCAAACCTAAGCATACTATCATTAGCACTCAGTTTCATTTTGTATTTACCCAAACAATTAGTAACCATAAAGCCGAGTTTTACAGCAATAGTACTATCCTCAGTAAAAATTATAGTTGAATCTTTTTTATTGTATTTTCCCTTAATCGTATAGTGCTCATATTTGTCATTTCTATAATAAAGATGTGTTGCTCCAGAAATTATACTATCATTGGATAAAAATATTTCCGTTACTAACTTTTGAGGTTTCATCATTAAAATAGCCCCTCCATAATTGCCAATCCAAGTGCCAGATATATCTTGCGAAAAGGACGAATTGAAATATAGTACGGATAAAATAAAAAGTAACATTCTCATACTTGTTTCAATTTTTAGTTTGTGCTAATTTTAAAAATAATACTTATTTGTATATAGCTTATCGTAATAGCAAATTATTCTCTAATTTGCACACTTGCACATTTGCACATTTTCATATTTTTTGTATGCAGTTCTCCCAAGTAATAGGCCAACAAGACCTAAAAACGCAGCTTACCCAAATGATACAGCAAAACAGGCTTAGCCATGCGTTGTTGTTTTTGGGCAAAGAAGGCAGTGGTGGTTTGCCATTGGCGCTTGCATTTGCACAATACATTACCTGCGAAAATAATCCTTTGCAAACTAGCAGAAAAAAAGCCGCTGCACCAGTAGCAGAAGTATCTTTATTTGGCGAAGAACCTGCCGCAGTAATAGAAGAAAAAGATTTTATAGATGCCTGTGGCTTGTGCGCTGCATGTACAAAAGCCACCAAACTTATTCATCCAGATATACATTATTGCTACCCCGTTATTCCACGCAAAAGTGGTGACAAACCCATTAGCACCGATTACATTGTAGAGTGGCGAGACTTCATCAACAAAACGCCCTATGGCAATGCCTTTGATTGGTTGCAAAGCATTAATGCCGAAAACAAACAAGGCAACATCACATCCGATGAGTGCAACGATATCATCCGAAAAATGAGCCTAAAAAGTTTTGAAAGCGCTTATAAAATTCTCATTATTTGGATGCCCGAAATGCTTGGCAAAAACGGAAACAAATTATTAAAACTCATTGAGGAGCCGCCACCGGATACTTTATTTATGTTGGTTGCAGAAAACGATGCACTCATTTTACCAACTATTTTATCTCGTACGCAACTTATAAAAATTCCCATTTTATCCCCTGCTGATATTGCAAGTGCATTGTCAAATAATGAGGCAACACCGAGCCACAAAGCTGCACAAATTGCCGCCACTTCCGAGGGCAATTACCACGAAGCCCTGCAACAATTGCAACATGCCGAGGACGATTATGAGGTTTTGCTGCGAGATTGGCTCAATAGCATCATAAAAAGTGGACCGGCGGCACAAGTAAAATGGATTGAGGAAGCTGCCAAGCTTGGGCGTGAAAAACAGAAGCAATTTTTAAAATATTTTACCCATATTTTGCAGCAAAGTATTCGCTTAAGCATAATACCAGCGCAGGATACAGAAGGTGCCAACATCGATTTTGCCATGCGTTTCAACAAGTTGTGCAGCATAGAGCAGCAGGAAGCCATAGCCGAAGAATTGGACAAAGCCGCCTACTATATTGAGCGAAATGCCAACGCAAAAATGCTTTTTCATGCCCTCACCATCCGATTATATCATATTATTAGCAACAAATCGCTAATTTTGATACAATAGGT
>JANNVW010000003.1:0-23315 GCA_031408295.1 Ferruginibacter sp. | reverse complement strand
AGTAAATGATTTACTAAAACGCAAAGATTCTAAAGAAAGGTACAATTGTAACATTTCTACTTCTGTACCTAGTGGTATTAATTCTTTAGCAGAGTTATTTAATACCAATCGTTGTAGTTTAGAAAATTTAGAAAGGTATTCGTAAGCAGCATCCACATTGCCTGTTACGATACATTCTTGTATGGCATTAAGGCTATTAAAAATAAAATGAGGATTCATTTGGCTGCGCAATGCTTCTAGCTTTGCTTTTGCAAGCAGCACTTCCATTTTATATATTTCTATTTTACTCGTTTGTAAATTTTCTTCTGCCTCTATTGATTTAATTTTATTGCCTACCAATGCAGCAATGGTGGTTAATATTTGTAGATGTTTTTCGGTGTAAAAATTTTTGTCTGGATGCTCACTATCCAAAACACCAATCAATTCATTGTCATAAATAATAGGTACCGTTATTTCACTTAGCCTTACAATATCATCTGGCCTATAGCGGCTATCTTTAGAAGTGTCAGCAATTAGCACAGCTTCTTTTGTTTGCATTACAAAGCCTACTACACCCTGCCCTGGTGCCACATCAAAAAGATGTTCCGTTATTTCTTCTATTGAATCTTTTGGTCCATGCCCTGCACGTTGTAGCATTTTTGTTTTATCGGCATTCCATAAATAAATCATACAATCTACAAAGCCGAGTTGTCCAATAAGGTTCTTAGCTACGTCCCATAATACGCCGTCTACAGTATGTTTGTCTATTAGCGAAGATGAAAAGTAATTGATGATTTGTTCTAACTCCAATTTGTTTTTGTATTGTGCTGCATTTAGTTCTTGTACTTTTAATTTTTCTGCCTCTATCGATTTAATATTTTTTTCTCTCCATTTTACTAAAGAAACAATTGCTAATATGGTTAAAAAAATACTTAATAAAATAAACCACCATGTTTTCCAAAAAGGTGGGTTTATGATTATTATTAGTTTCGTAATACTCTCGCAGCATATGCCATCTTTATTGCTACATTTTATTGCAAAAATATATTTGCCATTGTTTAGTTGATTGTAAATAGCTTGTTGGTTTTTATCTGCTTTTATCCAGTCTTTATCTACCCCGTTTAGCTTATAAAAATATTCTATTCCTTCTGGATTCCAATATTCAAGCGAGGCAAAATCTATCCTCATCGAATTTTCCTTATGTGAAAGATATATCGGCTTTTTTTTATTTAGTAAGGAATCGATTGCCAATTCTTTTTCAAATACATGCATGCCGGTAATGGTTACATTTTTTGGCGCTGCAGAAATTGCAAATTTATTAGGGTTGAATGAAATAAAATTTTCGCTTGCGCCTATTAAAATATTACCATTTTTTTGTTTGTAAAATTTACTAGTCAATTGGTAGTCGGCAATGCCATCGTTTATTCCATAATTCGTTATGGATAAATCATGCATGTTTATTCTGCAAATCTCATTGCCATAACAACGAATCCACACAAAGCCCAAATTGTCTTTTATAACAGATAAGACTAAATTATCTGGTAGGCCTTGTTTTGTAGTAAGTGTGGTAAACTGTTTTGTTTGTGTATTAAAAATATTTACTCCCATTAATGTTGCCAAAATTAATGTGTCGCTATTGTATCTTATTATTTCATTGATACAATTACTGCTGATAGATGTTGGATTTTTCTGATCGGGTATAAAAACTGTTGTAAACCTTTCTTGGTTTTTATCAAATAATTGTAACCCATTTTGCGAAGTGCCTACCCATATTTTATTTTCTTCTAGTAATAAACAAAATACCCTCTTTTTATAGGTAGAGTCGGACTCTAAAAAATTGGTATAAAATGAATATTTACTGCTGATTCTATCTTTTTTTACAAGTCCTTTACTCCAATGTCCCATCCAAGTATTTCCTGTTTCATCTTTTTTGATGATGTTTATAGGCCCGCCTAAAACAGAATCTTTTACCTCAGTAAGCTTATTCGTTTTTAAATTTATTTTTAAAATATTTTTCATCTGATTGGGGGCAATTATACTTCCCTCGCCATCATTAAATAATGTCCAGATTACATCATTTGCTTTTTCATAATTAGTTTCATTTTTTAAAATGTTGTAATGCTTTTTATATTTAAAATTGCTATCAAGTTGTACAATGCCGCCTTTTAAATGATACAAGCTTATAAAAAAATCGCCATTGGGCATTTCTAAAAAATCGCTTGCAGACAAATTGCTGTACTTTTTCTTACTGTTTATATTATATGGATGAATATTAAATTTCTCGTTTGAAGGTGCAGAAATATTAATGCCCGCATCGTTGCTTATTAAAATATTTTTGTCCTTATCTTCCAATATATATGGATAGTTGCCACTATTTTCTATGCCATGATAGCCCGTTGGGTTAATATTATCAATATAAAAGCTGCTGTAATTTTCTTTTTCTGATTCAAATGTTACAATCCCACTGCCACATAAAGGGATTAGCATTGTTCCGTTTTTCAAACAAAACAAACCTCCTATAATTTCTTTTGAAACCTCAGCTCCACCTTCTATAGATTTCTGCACACTTATTTCATATTTTTTTATTGCTTTAGTAAGCAAATTGTATTTATAAAATACTTTGTAACCTGTGTACCATAAATTGTTTTTATGAATCAATATTTTTCCACCCAAGTTATTCATATTGAAAATAGGATTTTTAGCAGGGTTATATGAGCTACTATATAATTTCTTTTCTTTTTGGTTATAGTATTTAACACCTGTAGTTGTGTTTAGCCAAATATTATTATCATTATCAAAAGTAAGCGAACCTGTATTTGATATTTTACCTACGCCCAACGATTCAGTCACATTTTCAAATTGGTTTGTAGTTTCATTCAATTTAAAAATACCTGCATGTCCAGCTATCCATATAATGCCACGCTTATCTTCTTCAATTTGCCAAATGCCATTAATAATATTGCTAGCATTGGCATGAGCATTGTAATTATAAAACTTGCCTGTTTGTCTATTTAAAAGGTAAATTCCTCCATTATCATTGCCAATCCACAACCTGTTTTTACTATCTTCAAATATGGCGGATATCCAATCGCTTTGCAATGCACTAGTATCTCTTACATCTGCAAAAAAGTTTTTAAATTTTGTACCATCCCACCTTTGCAAGCCAATCATAGTACCTAGCCAAATAAAACCTTCATGATCTTGGTACATAATGTCAACCTTATTGTTTATTAAGCCATCGCTGGTTGTTATATGTTTAAAAATGGGGCTTGCATTTTGTGCATAGCTACGCACAAATATGCTTGTAAGCAATAGGAATGATATAAGTATTTTTTTGTTACTAGAAATGGAATATGCTTTGTGTAAAGCTAAACTATTTAATAACAGTCAAGTTTTCATTGCCTCATTCATTCTTGCCGTTGCATAATTGGTTTTTTAAAACCACACATTTTTTCCCTTTTAATTTTTCTAAAAGCACACTACCTAATTGATACGCTACTTTGCCTAACTAACTATTTATAATTATTTGCAACCGATATACTTTTACTTTTTCAAATAAAAAAAGATGTCAGTATTGATAAATAATATCATTGATAAAACAAACGAACTAGAAGAAGAATTAAAAAACACAGGGCTTTGGAAAAAAAATACACCAGCATGGGTGCAGGGTTTCGATGATAGTTTTAATTCATCTAAAGCTGATTTTGCAGAGTGGCTACAATTTGTTTTTGTACCAAATCATTTGCTGCAAAACAAGAATATTTCGGTAGAGGAGAAGAGCTTTTTAGTACCACATGCCATAAAGTTTTTTGGAGATGATGTGAGGAAAGGGAAGTTGTTACAAATATTAATTGAAATAGATTCCTTATTATAAAAATATAAAAATGAAAAAATTATTGCTTCTATTACTTACAATTATTTTTGTAAATAATATTTTTTCGCAAAGCGTAGGCATAGGTACCACCACACCCAATGCAAGCGCCATATTAGATGTAACTGCAACCAATAAGGGGTTGCTAATACCACGGGTTGCGCTTACCAACAATCTGGATAATGTTACCATACCAGCTCCACTACAATCTTTATTGGTTTACAATACAGCATCTGTAGGCAGCGGAAGGTTTGCCGTAAGCCCCGGATTTTACTACTGGAATAATGCTACCCTAAGCTGGATTCCTTTTGTAATAAATGACAACAGCGATAAAGGAGCATGGCTTATGAAAGGTAACCTTGCAACATCATTGCCTGGCAATTTTGTTGGCACTACAGATAACCAAGCATTACTTTTTAAAATAAATAATGTAAATGCAGGCTACCTAGGCACGGGCGGCAATACTTATTGGGGTTTAAACAGTGGCAACATAAACAGTACAGGGTCTAGTAATGTAGCCATTGGTAACGCTTCATTATTTCAAAATACAAACCGCTCCAACTTGGTAGCAGTGGGCGATTCGGCATTGTATAATAATGGCAATGGTGCAACACAGGCATTTGAAGCTACTGGTAATACGGCTCTTGGTTCAAAAACCCTATTCGCCAATACAAAAGGATATTTTAATACCGCCGTTGGCGCAAGGGCTTTGTTTGCAGATACCACAGGTAGTTACAATACTTCCATAGGTTATCAATCCCTTTCTACCAATGCCAATGGGTATAATAACACGGCTACTGGTTTTCAAGCATTATTTTCAAACACTACTGGAAATTTTAATACTGCTAGCGGTTATCAATCGCTTGCTTCCAATACCATTGGAAACAATAATACCGCTACGGGGCAATACGCATTGGTAGCAAACACAACAGGAAGTAAGAATACATCAATGGGAGTTTCCGCTCTTTTTCACAATATTAATGGTGAAAATAACGTAGCAAATGGATACCAAGCATTGCAAGAAAATACAACTGGTTATAGCAATACTGCTATTGGAAATAATGCACTTAATAAAAATACAAACAGCTCAAATTTAGTGGCAGTAGGTGATTCGGCATTGTTTAATAACACAATTGGTCAGCAAAATACAGCCATTGGTTCCAAATCTCTTTTCAGTAATGTATCTGGGTTTAGTAACAGTGCCAATGGTTTTCAATCTTTATATTTTAACCTTTCAGGCAATGCCAATACCGCTAATGGATATAAATCGCTCTATTATAATTTATCAGGAGATAATAATACTGCAAATGGGTATGAAGCTTTAAAGGCAAATACGATAGGAGATTTTAACGTTGCTATTGGAAGGCAAGCATTAGCGGCAAATATTGACGGCAGCTATAATACCGCAGTAGGATCTGCAGCACTTAACAGCAATACAAGTGGAACTGGTAATATTGCATTGGGTAATGGAGCAATAATAAATAATAGTACTGGCAGCTACAATATAGGCATTGGCAACCAAACCCAGTTTCAAAATAACACGGGCAACGATAATATTTCAGTAGGTAAAGAATCGCTCTTTAGTAATTCCACTGGGCATAGCAATATAGCAGTTGGTACAGCGGCTTTATATTCCAATAATTCTGGTAGCAGTAATGTTGCCATTGGAGATTCAGCTTTAAATAGTAATAGGGTGAACGCCAATACTGCCATAGGTTCAAAGGCTCTTTTCAAAAATGATTTGTCAATACATAATACAGCCATTGGTTTTAATGCAGCCTTTAATACCAATGCCAATAATAATACAGCGATAGGCTTTAAATCGCTTTATACCAATGTAAGCGGTACAGATAATACAGCCACAGGTTACCAATCACTTTTTAATAATAACGCTTACAACAATGTTGCTTATGGTAATTATTCATTAGGTTCCAATACCGTAGGAAACGACAATACCGCCGTTGGATTTCAATCGCTTTCTAATAATGTAAATGGTTATGGTAATGTTGCCATTGGCTCCAGTTCTTTATACAAAAATGTAAATGGAGCAAATTCTGTAGCCATTGGCGATTCGGCTTTGTACAATAGTTTAGGGTATGACAATACTGCCGTTGGTACCAGAGCACTTTATTTTAATAATACTGGTCTTCAAAATACCGCTCAAGGGTTTAAAGCACTTTATCTAAATACAGATGGAGACGAAAATGCGGCATTTGGAACAGGTGCACTTTCAAACAATACTACCGGCGTTGGTAATACTGCAATTGGCTCTTTAGCAGATGTAACGATTGGTAATTTATCCAATGCCACTGCCATTGGGGCTCAGGCAAAAGTAGCCTGCAGTAATTGTATGGTATTGGGGCCCGTAAACAGTAATAACGGATTTTTTATTACATCAAAAGTTGATGTGGGTATCGGCACACAAAGTCCACAAACAGATCTGCACATTAATCCTGATGGAGCTGGAAGTATTTTAATTGGTACTAATAGAACGTCTGGTGGCTATACTAATTTAGAAATGGGCATCAATACACAAAGTGGTGGCTACAGTTTTATACAATCTACTAAAGCATCTGGTAGTACTTTCGGCGATTTAATTTTAAACCAAAGTGGTGGCAATGTAGGCATCCGTACAACATCGCCACTTGCACCCCTGCATATAAAACAAAGCAGCGAAGCATACCCTGTAAATGGCGGTGGGCTTAGGTTAGAAAGAGTAAACAATGCCAACCATTGGGATATTGGAACAGATTTTGGCGATGATCTTAACGTTACCTACAATGGTATTGCCAAAGGTTATTTTGATAATGTAAATGGTAGTTATATACCTACCTCAGATCTTCGTTATAAAAAAGATATTACATTAATAGGCCAAGTACTGCCAACCATTTTGCAGTTGCAAGCAAAAACCTATCACTACAAAGACAATGAAGCCACAGCACCACTCTCTTATGGCTTTATAGCACAAGAAGTAGAAAAACTTTTCCCCGATTTTGTAAGTATAAAAGGCGAAGATGATAGAAAAAGTTTAAACTATCAAAATTTTAGTGTGATAGCTATTAAAGCGATACAAGAGCAACAAATAATTATAGATGCACAAAATAAAAAGCTAGAAAGTTTAGAAAAAAGGTTAGAAGCACTGGAGGGTAAAAAATAAATTAATTAAAAAAATACAATGAAAAAATTATTATTCTTTACTCTCGTAATCGTGTTTGCACAAAATATTATTGCACAAAATGTAGGTATAGGTAATGTAGCACCATTAATGAATTTGCATGTTACTAGTACAGATAGTGCGGTAGCTTTATTGGAAAACACTCAAACTTTAGTTCCCAATGTAAGCAATGGCCTTTATTTTAAAACAGGTAGTGGGTCATTTTCTTATACAGGTGCAATAAAAACGATAGGGCAAGGTACGACTGCCGCAAGATTAGGTTTTTATACCTATGCTGCTGCTTCTGCAAATGGTTTGCTAGAAAGATTAAGTATTATTGATAATGGAAATGTTGGGATAAATACAATCAATCCATTAGCAGTTCTTCATGTAGAAAAATCTCATGTTTTATTTACTGGCCCATTGGTACTACCTGTAAATGCAACATTACCGCCAGTAAGCGGTGCTGGTAACAGAATGTTTTGGTATAATGATAAAGCTGCATTTCGCACAGGCGGTGTACAAGGCACACAATGGGATTTTTCCAATGTTGGAAACTATTCATTTGCGGCAGGCCTTGATACAAAAGCTTCGGGTGATGCCGCCATTGCTTTAGGTAAAGCCACATCTGCCACTGGTAATTATTCAACCGCTTTGGGAATTAATTCAATCGCTTCTGGGCTTTACTCTACTGCAATAGGAAAAGATGTTACAGCATCTGGTTTAAGTTCAACTGCATTGGGTTCTTCTACAACTGCATCTGGTGATTATTCCACATCTATGGGGTTTTTTACAGACGCAACACAATATAACTCAATTGCAATTGGGAATAATGCAACTGCATCTGGCCTTTTTTCAACTGCAATAGGCACTAAGGTTTCTACAAATGGTTTCAGAGGTGCATTAATATTGGGCGATGAAGGACAAACACTGCTTTTTAGCCGTACAAATTGTGTACGAAGAGATGAATTTCGTGCAAGATTTGATGGGGGTTATACATTTTTTACAAATACGGATGCTTCCACCGGTGTTTTTATGTTGAACGGCGCCAATTCTTGGAGTTCAGTTTCTGATAGTACAAAAAAAGAAAATTTTATAAAAACTGATGGCGAAAATGTGTTGAAAAGTATTAGCAACATGCGACTGGGCAGTTGGAATTATAAATCGCAAAATGCAAAAGATTTTCGCCATTATGGCCCTATGGCGCAAGAGTTTTACAACGCTTTTGGTAATGATGCTATAGGTAAAATAGGTTGCGATACTTTAATAAGTTCTGCTGATATAGATGGTGTGATGATGATTGGTTTACAGGCTTTGGAAAAAAGAAGTGCTGCATTGGCAGTAGAAAATAAACTTTTAAAAGCGGATAATACTGCCTTGCAAAATGAAGTGAATTTTATTAAAGAGGAGTATGTAAAAACGAATAAATTATTAACGGAAAAATTGGCTTTATTGGAAAATAAAATAAGTGAAATACTTGTAATAAAAGATGATAAAATAAATACACATTTTGCAGTTAACAAATAAATTTAAACAGATAGGTAAATAACCAAAACTAACATTATGAAGATTTTTTTATTTTTTTTTCTCATACTTATTTTTGCAAATAACATTTTTGCACAGAATGTAGGCATTGGTACTACCACACCAAACCTAAGTGCGGTATTAGATGTAACTGCATCAAATAAAGGCATACTAGTACCTAGGGTAGCGCTTGTAAATGCAACCGATGTAGTTACAATTCCGTCACCAATAGTCTCCCTTTTAATTTACAATACTGCTACTGCTGGTAACCCTGCGGTAGCAGTAAGCCCTGGGTATTATTATTGGAACAGTACAAGATGGGTGCAACTTGTAGTAAGCGATAATTCATTAAAGGCAGCATGGCTTTTAGGGGGAAATGGTGGCACTTCTGCAGCAAATAATTATATAGGTACTATAGATAACCAACCCTTACAATTTAAAATAACTGACACCAACGCTGGTTACTTAGGGCTAGATGGCAATACATACTGGGGGTATAAAAGTGGTAATGCGGCTAGTACTGGCTTTAGCAATGTAGCTATTGGCAGTGCGGCATTATCGCAAACGAGCAGCCGCTCAAACATAGTGGCAGTAGGTGACTCAGCATTGTTTAATAATAGTAGAACTGCTACACTTTCTACAGAGGCAATTAATAATACAGCAATTGGTTCCAAAGCATTATATGGAAATAATACGGGTGCTTATAATACGGCTACTGGCTACAATGCACTTATGCAAAATAGCAGTGGTGCATCTAATACAGCTACAGGCAATGAAGCACTTCGCAATAATACAATAGGTATCGAAAATACAGCAAATGGAAAATCTGCCCTGATAATTAATACAACGGGTTCATTTAATACTGCAACTGGCACATCTGTTTTAAACAACAATAGCACCGGAAATAATAATACTGCTTCAGGAACAAATGCATTACAAAATAATACAACTGGTAATAGTAATGTGGCAATTGGTATTAATACATTAAAATTTAATACTACAAAAAGTAACCTTGTTGCATTGGGCGACTCTGCATTACTTAATAATGGCACGGGTGCAACATTGGCCATAGATGCTACGGCAAATACTGCCATGGGTTCAAAAGCATTGTATGCAAACTCCATTGGAAATAGCAATACTGCAAGTGGACAAAGTAGTTTGACAAATAACAGCATTGGTAATAACAACACAGCTACAGGTGCAAATGCTTTGCTTAGCAACAACACTGGAAATAATAATACGGCAAACGGACAACGCAGTTTGCAAAACAATACAACAGGAAATGCCAATACTGCAAGTGGTACTGCTGCACTAAATCATAATGTAAGTGCTAACAATAATGTAGCCAATGGGTTTCAATCTTTGTTTGAAAATACAACTGGCTTTAGCAATACTGCTGTTGGTATAAATGCATTAAATAAAAACACAAGCCGCTCAAACCTTGTGGCAGTAGGTGATTCGGCTTTGTACAACAATGGTACTGGGGCTACATTAATTACGGAAGCTACAGGAAACACTGCTATTGGTTCAAAGGCTTTGTTTACAAACACAAAGGGTTTTTACAATACGGCGGTTGGTTCAAAAACATTGTATAATAACACAACGGGTAACTTCAATACGGCTATTGGTGTACAATCACTTTATAATGATACATCGGGAAGTTTTAATACTAGTACTGGTTACAATGCATTAACCAATAATTCTAACGGAAATAATAATACTGCCACAGGTTTTCAATCACTTTTATCCAATACAACAGGCATAAATAATACAGCCAATGGTGCAAGTACATTAGCGCTTACTAGTACAGGAACAAACAATACTGCCAATGGATACTTGGCATTATTTGGAAATACTACTGGTAACAATAATACTGCAGCAGGCGCAAGTGCATTAATAAGTAATACCACTGGTTATAGTAATGTGGGTGTTGGTATTAATGCGTTATATTCAAATACAATAGGCAGCAATTCTGTTGCTCTTGGCGACTCGGCTTTATACAATAATGGTAATGGAGCCACATCAGCTTTAGAAGCTACAGGCAATACTGCTGTTGGTTCTAAGGCTTTGTTTAGTAATACAACAGGCAACCAAAATACAGCTAGTGGATTTCAATCCTTGTTTTCAAATACAAATGGAATTTATAATGCTGCTTATGGGTATCAATCGCTTTATAGTAATGTAAATGCTGGTTATAATGCTGCATTTGGGTATCAATCTTTATTTACCAATATTTCTGGCAGCAATAATACAGCTGTAGGGCACCGTGCTTTATATTTAAACGATGGCAACGGTAATATAGCTGTAGGTAATTATACATTACAAAATAATACTTCTGGTTATGATAATGTTGCAACGGGTTATTCAACTCTTTCTTCTAACAATACAGGCCTGAAAATACGGCAACTGGCGGCTCTGCAATGTCGCTGAATTTTTCAGGTAATAAAAATAGTGCTTACGGCAATTTGGCACTAGCTAATAATAATAGCGGTAATAATAATGCTGCATTCGGTTACCAATCTTTATTTAATAACACCTCAGGTTTTAGCAATGTAGGCATTGGTATAAATGCTTTATTTCGCAATACCACAAAAAGTAACTTGGTAGCCATTGGCGATTCTGCTTTGTACAACAATGGTGTTGGAGCTACTTCTATTTTTCAGGGTACTCAAAATACAGCATTAGGTTCTAAATCTTTATTCAGCAATACAACAGGTTTTTACAATTCTGCAATTGGTGCATCATCATTATATTCAAATACAAATGGTTCTTACAACACCGCTACAGGAGTAAATGCTCTTTTTTCTAATACAACTGGTTATAACAATACCGCAACTGGTTATAAAAGTATGAACAATAATACTAATGGTTATAACAACATTGCATACGGAAATTCTGCTTTATTTACCAATCTTTCGGGTTCTAACAATCTTGCAATGGGAGTTTCAAGTTTATATTCTAATTTAAGCGGCAATTTTAATACAGCATCAGGAAATCAATCTCTTACACAAAATACAATTGGGAGTTCCAATTCAGCTCATGGTCATCAAGCTTTATTTGAAAACACGATTGGCGATTTTAATACAGCAATTGGTGATGTTGCTTTGTTTAACAATGTAAGCGGTTATTATAATACAGCGTTAGGTGCTCAGTCACTTAAACAAAATATACAAGGCAATCTGAATACAGCTACTGGATACGATGCTTTATTTTCAAATACTATTGGTGGTAGTAATACTGCAAATGGTTCTCATGCCTTATATGCAAATACTACTGGTACAGATAATACAGCTACTGGTTTTCAATCTTTGTTTTTTAACATTGATGGAAAAGATAATGTTGCAATTGGCAATCGGTCAATGGCTTTAAATACTACTGGTGATAATAATACCGCCGTTGGAGACTCTTCTTTATACAACAATTTACAAAATGATAACACTGCAATTGGTAAACAAGCGATGCTTGCAAACAATAATGGCACAAAAAATACTGCCCTCGGAAACCTTTCTGTAATTGCAAATACATCAGGTTCTAAAAATACGGGCTTAGGTTTTTTTGCTTTAAATACAAATACAGTTGGTAGCGAAAATACCGCCTTGGGGTACAATGCAGATGTTTCGTTAAATAATTTAGCAAACGCCACAGCTATAGGTTCCAATGCACAAGTAAATTGTAGCAATTGTATGGTACTTGGTTCTGTAAATGGAGTAAACACCGCTACTTCAAGCGTAAATGTTGGTATTGGAACCAATGCACCCACTACAGATTTACATATTAACCCCGAAGGTGCAGGTAGTATTTTAATTGGAAAAAATAAAAGTGCTGGAGGATATACTACTTTAGAAATGGGCGTGTCTGCATTAAGCGCAGGCTATAGTTATTTACAAAGTACGCAGGCATCGGGTACTAGTTATGGAAAATTATTATTAAATCCAAGTGGTGGTTTTGTAGGAATAAACCATAGCAACCCAGGCAATGTAGTATATCCTTTAGATATTAATCAACCAAACCCTTCAATTGGTATTATGTTGCGCTATGGTGGAGGCAACTGGGATATAGCCAACAATGGTGGTACTCTTAGGCTAGGTTTTAATGGTGTAGAAAAAGGTTTCTTTAATCAGTTTAGCGGTGATTATATAAGTATCAGTGATGCAAGATTTAAAACCAATATTAAACCAATCCAAAGCCTTCTTGAAAAAGTAATGGCATTACAACCCAAAAGTTATGAATTCAAAGCTAATAACCCTTCTAAAAAAATTTCCACAGGTTTTATAGCGCAAGAAGTACTCCCTTTATTCCCAGAATTGGTACATGAATTTATGTATCCAACAAAAGATACTACCGATAAAAATATTTATTATGGTATCAATTACGCAGGCTTTAGTGTAATTGCGATAAAAGCCATACAAGAGCAACAAATTCAAATAGAAGCCGCCAATAAAAAAAATAATGAAATGATGGCTTTAATCGAAAAAATGCAATTGGAAATTGAAGCATTAAAACAAAAAAAATTAAATAATCTCTCTCAAACTATCAAATATGAATAAAGAAAAATTTATCGACATACTTTTTATCATTATTCTTTTAATAGCTATTGCTTTTTTTTAATTACATAATTTTTTTTATGAAAAAAATACTAATTCTTGTTTTACTTTTCATTTTTGCAAATAACATTTTTGCACAAAATGTAGGCATTGGTACAACCACGCCTAATGCAAGTGCTATGCTAGATGTAGCGGCTACTAATAAAGGGTTGCTTGTACCACGTGTTGCCCTTACAGATGTTAATGATATTGTTACCATACCATCTCCATCTGCATCTTTATTAATTTATAATACAGCCACTGCTGGTGTAGCACCATTAAATGTAACACCTGGTTTTTATTATTGGAACAATACTGCATGGATACCATTTGTAACAAGCGACAATAGCTTAAAAGCAGCATGGTTATTGGGAGGGAATAACAATACTAATCCTGTAAATAACTTTATTGGCAACACAGATAACCAACCGTTGCTTTTTAAAATAAGAAATACCAATGCAGGTTATTTAGGGTTGGATGCAAATACATTCTGGGGTTATAAAAGTGGACTGAATAATGTTAGCGGCTATAGCAATGTTGCTATTGGCGGTGCTGCCTTGTTTCAAAATACAAACCGCTCAAACCTAGTGGCAGTAGGCGATTCGGCATTGTACAACAATGGTGTGGGTGCTAGTGGAAGTGCCGATGCTACTGAAAATACTGCTATAGGTTCAAAGGCATTGTATGCAAATACTATTGGTGCTGCTAATACCGCTATTGGTAAGCAAGCATTATTTTTTAAACACTAGTGCCATTAATGGTACTGCAGTTGGTGCAAAGGCATTGTACAATAATACTACTGGTAATAATAATACCGCAGTGGGTGTGTTATCGTTGTTTAATAATACTACAGGTTATGCAAATACTGCCATTGGTGTGCAAGCTTTGGTAAGCAATACAACTGGTGTTTTTAATACTGCTACAGGTTATCAATCTTTATATTCAGATACAAGTGGGTTATATAACACAGCCAATGGCTATCAGGCAATGGTGTTTAATACTTCAGGCTCTGCCAATACCGCTGTAGGTTTACAATCCTTATTTGCAAATACCACTGGTAGTTATAATACTGCATCTGGTTTTTTAGCCATGGTAAATAATAATACTGGCGTAAAAAATACCGCTGTAGGTGCTAATGCATTGTATAAAAATAAAGCAGCTAATTACAATACTGCTGTAGGTTATGCAGCATTATTTTCCGATTCTATAGGTACAAATAATAGTGGTATAGGTTATCAAACATTATACAATAATATATCGGGCAACAACAATGTATCTCATGGTTACCAGGCTTTATTTTCCAATACATCTGCATCCAATAATACTGCAATCGGTTACCAAACATTATATAACGATACGACAGGTACAGCCAATACTGCCAATGGTTTTCAAGCACTTTATAATAATACAAAAGGCAGCAACAATGTAGCTATTGGTTTTGATGCCATGGTATATAATAATACCGGTGATAATAACGTGGCTTTAGGAACATACGCACTTTTTTCTAATAGCACAGGCCGAAGCAATGTTGCCATTGGTATACAAACATTAGCAAACAATACTACACAAAGCAATATAGTTGCAGTTGGCGATTCATCCTTATACTCCAATGGTGTAGGTGCATCTGGTATACAGGCCACAGAAAACACAGCCATTGGTTCAAAAGCATTGTTTAAAAACAGTACTGGTTTTCATAATTCTGCACAGGGGTTTCAATCACTTTTTTCAAACACAAGTGGATTTGAAAATACTGCTAATGGAGACCAGGCGCTTTACAGCAATACATCTGGCGACAGGAATATGTCTGCGGGTTATCAATCCCTTTACAACAACACTATTGGCAATGATAATATTGCAAACGGTGTACAGGCATTGATAAAGAACAAATCCGGCAACAACAATATAGCGATTGGAAATTTTTCGCTGTTCAATAATACAACAGGCTATAGCAATATTGCCATTGGTATGCAAACTCTAGCCAACAATACCATACAAAATAATATTGTAGCCGTTGGTGATTCTGCATTGTATTTTAATGGCCTCAATGTATCGCAACCGTATCATGCTACAGCAAACACAGCCATAGGTTCAAAAGCTTTATACAACAATACTAATGGTTTTTATAATACTGCAAATGGATATCAGTCTTTATACACAAACACTACAGGTTTTGGTAATACTGCAACAGGTGCAGAGGCTTTACGTTTCAATAATGTTGGCTATCAAAATACTGCCCATGGCGACCAATCACTTTGGTCTAATACAAAGGGTAATAATAATACAGCTCTAGGTTTTCAGGCAATGGCATTAGATACTTCGGGTAACAACAATACTGCAATAGGTTCTCAATCTTTCTTTTTTAATACATCGGGCAATGATAATACTGCTTCGGGATTACAATCACTAAATCAAAACACAACTGGCAATGGAAATACAGCTATTGGGGTTCAAACTTTATTTGCCAATACTATAGGTAGCAATAACGTTGCAGTAGGCAAACTTTCATTAACTGCAAATGTGAGTGGTACAGGTAATACTGCTATAGGTGCGGGTGCTGATGTTAATTTAAGTAACCTTAATAATACAACTGCCTTAGGCAACGGAGCAATTGTAGATGTTTCTAATTCTATGATTTTTGGTAATAATGCAGTTACTGCTTGGGCTTTTGGTAGAACAAGTGCAGTAGCAGGAAATGCTTTGCAAGTAGGTAACAATGCTACCAATGGTAATGGTGCAAGACTTACTAGTGGTGGTGTATGGACAAACGCTTCCGACTCTACTAAAAAAGATGCCATCACAAAATTAGATGGTACAGATATTTTGACTAAGCTAAAACAACTGCCCATTACCCGCTGGAAATACAAAGGCACAAACGAATACCATATTGGCCCTATGGCGCAGGATTTTCATGTACTGTTTAATGTGGGTGTTGATAATACTAGCATATCAAGTATAGACCCTGCTGGCATTGCATTAAAAGCTATACAAGCGCAACAAGAAGAAATTGATTTATTGAAACAACAAATCAGTTTAATGAAAATAGAAATTGAAAAATTGAAAAATAAATAATAAAAAATAAAAAACATAGGCACAATAGTAATAGAGCAACACAATAATACAACTATAAGAGACTATACAACTATGTTACAACACACGCCGTTACTGGGTAAGTGCTGGTAAAAAATATTTAAAAACAAAAAAATAAAAATGAAAAAGAGAAATTTATTTATGTGTACCACTATAATGTGCGTACTACTTTCTGTGGCATTTACTTTTAAAAACAATCAAATTACTTGGCTTTGGAAAAACAATATTCCTGTAGCCATCATACTTGTATTGTTAGCAATTTACCTAGCAGAAAAATGGAAAAAGTTTGAAAATGTAAAATGAAATTTTAAAGCAAATAAAATAAATTATAATTAAAAAAACAAAATATGATAAACAAATTAAAAATTATTGCAATTGTATTTGCAACAATCCTTTTTACATCTTGCAAAAAAAATAATGCAGATGTAGCACCTACACCCGTACCTGTTGTTACAAACACAATAGCCTACATTTTTAAAACTGATAATGCAGATGGTTTGGCATACAAAGCTTTGTTAGATGCAAACAATTGTGCTGTTACACTTATTGAAAAAGCAAATATAATTGCTACAGATTACAGCAAGTATAAATTAATTGTAATTGACCATAATACTGATGTTATTGGGATTCCACAGTTTTGGACAGCTACAGAGGTGTCCACACTTAATGCTACAGGCAAGCCTATGCTTTTAATAGGAGCAGGTGGGTTGCAGTTTGCACAAAAAAATAACAATATTGTTAATTGGGGGCAAGCCACACAATGGAACGAACCAAGCATTATAGTAACAGACCCTACAAGTATCATTTTCTCAAAGCCTAAAGCAATATCTGTAGATGCCAATACAAAAAAGGTAGTGCTTTATACAAGTGCTGGTTTAATGGCAGCACATCATGTTCCCACACTTACAATTGCTAATGTATCTATTATTGGTAGAACATTTGTGAACAATAACTATGCACCTATTGAGTATGAAAGCAACCGCTATGGCTTTTTCGAATTTTACAGCGGTGTAAATAGTATGACACAAGCTGGCAAAGATTTTATGGTAAATTATACTTTTTTTGTAGGAAATTTTCCCTTGTAATTTTTACCCGAAGCATAAAAACAATGTATAATCGCATTCTTCCCACAGTTATTTTTTGGATAATTTATCTAAAACTTGCAAAATTATTTTAACATGAAAAGATATCTAATAACAATAGTTTTTACAACTTTAATAAACGCTGCATTTGCGCAAACAGAAAAGTTTGAAAATAAAACGGCTGCAGATAGTTTTGAAATAAATTATAATGCAGATAATTTTGATGCAATATTTTCAAGTTTTTCAAATGAAATGCAAAAAGCGTTACCGCTTGATAAAACAAGAGCTTTTTTAAATGGATTGAATACACAAGCAGGAAGAATAACCAAAAGGCAATTTATAAAATACGAGCAAGCCTACGCTTCCTATAAAACTAATTTTGAAACTGCATTATATGTTCTTAATATTTCAGTTGATAACAACTCCAAAATAAATGGACTATCGGTAAAACCTTTCAGAGAAAGTGTTTTACCAAAGTTAATTCGGAACACTACAGCACTAATTTTACCTTTTAATGACGAGTGGACGGTAATTTGGGGTGGCGATACAAAAGAGTTAAATTATCATGTAAAAAGCGAAGCACAAAAAAATGCCTTTGATATTGTAATAACAAACAATAAAGGAAATTCATATAGAACAGATGGGAAAACCAATGAAGATTATTATGCTTTTGGCAAAGATATTATTGCAGCTTGCGATGGAGAAGTAGTTTTGGTTGTTGATGGAGTTAAAGATAATGTGCCAGGAGAATTAAATCCTATATATGTTCCAGGAAACACTGTTTTAATAAAAACGAATAATAATGAGTATTTATTTTTTGCTCACTTTAAGCAACATTCAATAATGGTAAAGCAAGGGCAAAAAGTAAAGCAAGGGCAGCTTCTTGGGTTATGTGGAAATTCAGGAAATTCATCAGAACCGCATGTACATTTTCATATCCAAAATGTAGAAGATATCAACTTGGCAACGGGCGTAAAATGTTATTTTAACAGAATAAAAGTAAGCGGACAGATAAAAACAGATTATTCGCCCATTCAAAAAGAGAAGATAAGCAACGAAAAATTATAAGTATAGCTCTGCGTATATGCAGCAAAAGGAATAAATAGTAGCAAGCATAATAATAACGAATAATTTTATGCTTGCTACTATTTTTATATGCTTGAATTTTGCATATTACTTTTTTATCTACAACCAATACTTGTTTAAATAAGTGTCTTCAACAAAGCATTTGTCTTTATTAATGTAGCGTCTTATTTCCCGTTTAATAACCCAAAATATCGGTTTATAATTGATAGGTATCGTTGCCTAATTGCTCTCAACATTGTGTAAGGTTATATTTTATTTTTACGTTTCATAAATGAACAAAAATGAAAAAGATATTATTTTTTACCCTTTTTATTGCGTTAATAAATATTGTAGTTGCGCAAAATGTAGGCATTGGTACAACCACACCTAAACCAAGTGCACAACTTGATATATCTGCTACTAATAAAGGTATTTTAATACCACGAGTATCGCTACTAAGTGCAACCGATGTAGTTACCATACCATCACCCTCACTATCATTATTGGTGTACAATACCAATATAGCAGGTGCAGGAGTTTTAGCAGTAAGTGAAGGATATTATTATTGGAATGATATCGCATGGATTCCATTAGTAATAAATAACAACTCTGCAAATGTACCATGGCTGCTTGGAGGCAATACAGGTACAGTTGCAGGCAATAATTACTACATGGGTACTAGCGATTTGCAACCGCTGCTTTTTAAAATTAAAGCCACTAATGCAGGTTATTTAGGCTTAGATGGAAACACTTATTGGGGTTATAAAAGTGGATTTAATAGTGGTGCTGGTTATAGCAATGTGGCAGTTGGAGGTTCTGCATTGTATCAAAATACAAACCGCTCAAACCTAGTGGCAGTAGGCGATTCAGCTTTATATAATAATGGTATTGGTGCAACACTTGTTACTGAAGCCACCGGCAATACAGCCATTGGTTCTAAAGCTTTGTTTACAAATAGAAAAGGCTATTATAATACCGCTGTTGGTTCAAAAACTTTGTACAATAATACTACCGGAAACTACAATACTGCTACGGGTGTACAATCACTTTTTTACGATACGTCTGGCAGTTACAATACCAGTATGGGTTATCAAGCACTTACCAATAATACCAACGGTAACAATAATACTGCATCAGGTTTTCAATCACTTTTATCTAATACTACAGGCATTAATAATACTGCAAACGGTGCAAGTTCGTTAGTGCTTACTAGCACTGGTGCTAACAATACCACTAGTGGATATTTATCGTTGTTTAGTAACACTACTGGCAACAATAATACTGCAGCAGGGGCAAGTTCATTAATAAGCAATAGCACAGGTTATAGTAATGTGGGTGTTGGTATTAACACCTTGTATTCAAATACAACTGGCAGCAATCTAGTTGCTATTGGCGATTCATCTTTATACAATAATGGCATTGGAGCAACTGTGGCACAAGGAAAAGAAAATACCGCCATTGGTTCAAAAGCACTTATCTCCAATACAATTGGAAATGGCAATTTAGCCATTGGTAGCCATGCAGATGTGGCTACTAATAATTTAAACAATGCAACAGCCATTGGTAATAAGTCGGTTGTTAATTGTAGCAATTGTTTGGTACTTGGTTCAATTAATGGATTAAATGGTGCTGCATCATCTGTAAAAGTAGGTATTGGCACTTCAACCCCTTTAATGGGTTTACATGTTGTAAAAACGGATAGTGCTGTTGCTTTATTTGAAAATACACAAACTTTAGATAACCGTGTAAGCAATGCCCTGTATTTTAAAACTGGTAATAGTACTTGGGCATATACAGGTGCTATAAAAACCATTGGAGAAAGTCCAGTATTTGCAAGACTTGGCTTTTTTACCGATGCCTCTAGCAGCCCAAACCAATTGCAAGAAAGACTAAGTATTTCTAATACTGGCAATGTAGGCATTGGCACAACTACACCAACAGAAAAACTAGATGTAAAAGGCGATACACGCATAATTGGAAATGCTGTAGTTATTGGTAACACAACACTTAACGGTAACCAAGCAGTAAATGGGGATGTTACAATATACGGAACTCTAGAAGTGCAACATGGTAGTGTCATTCTACCCATCAAACAAGTTGTAAATGGTAATTATACTGTATCAATATACGACTATACTATTGTGGTAGATATGGAACATGACTCAACATCCGCACCACATATTTTTTTACCAGCTACAACAACAGTAGGAAGAGTTGTAAAAATAGTAGCTATAAATATGGTAGAAAAAACTATGGACCCATCCGTTTCATTTCCATATAACGGAACAGTAAGTATTTACAACCAAACCCAAAATTTAAATAATCGATTTGACTTTATAGAAAGCCATTCAATAAAAGAATATCGACATGGCGGTTCACCTGCATTTATTCCATACGATATTGTAACATATAATAGTCCTTTATCCAATACTTATCAGTTTGTAGGGGGTACTGTAGGTTGGATACTTACAGACCTCTCTTCTACAGATGCACGAGGTTTTGGTGTTTCTCGCATTTATTAAAATTAAAAATAAATTTTAAAAAATAATATCATGACAATAAAAAACATTGAACTCGTAAAAAACAGTTGGGCATTAGTAGCTACCATGGATATGGAAACAGTAGGTGGGCTTTTTTATAACAGGCTTTTTGAGATAGCTCCCGAAGTAAAACCCATGTTCAGCAAAACAACAATGCCTGAACAATCAAAAAAGTTACTTACCATGCTTAGTTATGTAATTGCAAAACTTGATAAGCTAGATGATATTATTGAGGAAGTAAAAAAACTAGCACAACGCCACCAAGGCTATGGCGTAGAAGTAGCACACTACACGGCTGTTGCTACGGCACTTTTATGGACACTTGAGAAAGGGCTGGGTGCAGATTGGAATAACGAAGTAAAAGAAGCTTGGACGGACGTATATACTGTTTTGTCTGAAGCAATGATAAATTTTGCAACCGTTGAAGCATAAATAATAGAGTAACAGTTTTGATGGCAAAAAATAAACTCATTATCAATGGAATTATCATTTAAACTTGAAAAAAATGCCAACATTATTTTTGACTATTTGACCGATATGCAAAAATTTGTTACTGTGCATCCTGCTATTTTTAAAATTAACAAAACGGGCAATGGAAGCTATTCAGTTCACGAAAAACTAAAGTTGGGGTTTGCTTTTTTTACATTTACTTATCCTGTTATCATTGAAAAAAATCAGGTTAAAAAAAATATTATTATTCATGCTACAATAATGAAACTAGTTAAAATAATGATGCAATTTACTTTGATAACCGAGTACAACTTTACAATTGTTGAAGAAAGTATAACATTTAAATCCATACTACCTGTAAAATTATTAATGCAACGCATTTTTAGAAAACAGCATATTATACTATTTAGAAACATTGAACAACAAGCAAAATGAAAAAAGTTTTTTGTTTAATGGAGCATTACAATAATAAGGTTACAATTATTGCAAGTAGAAAAAAAACGAAAGGCAAGCATTACATCATTTAAAGTAATAGGAAGCTAGCGGCATTTATTTTTCAATATGCTAATAGACCGTATAAAGAAACTAGTAAGCTGTACAAAGAAACTAATAAGGCGTATAAAGAAACTAGTAAGCCGAATAAAGAAACTAGTAAGCCGAAAAGAGAAACTAGTAAGCAGTATAAATAAACTAGTAAGCCGAACAGAGAAACTAGTAAGCAGTATAAATAAACTAGTAAGCCGTATAAAGAAACTAGTAAGCTGTACAAAGAAACTAGTAAGCCGAATAAAGAAACTAGTAAAACAAAGAAAAAATATTGAAAATAATTTTATAAATCCAATTTCAAAAATGAAAAACTGTTGCTTATTTATCCTTTGCTGTATATTTAATGTATCCTTATTTGCACAAATAAGTTTTACCAATTTACCCAATCAACCACCTGATAATATCATCAGCATTGTTACCGACCCCACCAATAATGATGTGTATGCGGCCGCTACTTTAAAAGTAATAAAAAGCAGCAATAACGGTACTTCGTGGACAGTAACGGCAAATACAGGTACACTAAACTTAAACTTAATTTATTTTACTGCGGCTGGGCAATTGTATGCTGGTACTGATAAAAGCAACACGAATTCAGTTGGTTTAATAAAATATAATAATGCAACCAATGTATGGAGCGAAGTATTGGGTTCGCCGCAAGATATTACGGCCATTGTAGAAGACAATTCGGGAAATTTAATTTTAGGAACTGGTACAACAGGAAACTATACATTATCAAACCCAATTAATAAAAGCACAGGTTTTTATTATTACAATATTGTTGCAAATACATTTACTGCCATCAATAGTGGTTTGCCTAATGTACCAACATACTCCGTTTTCCCATTTATCAAATCGTTGGTAAAAAATACTACAGGTACAATTTATGCAGCCACTTATGGCAATGGCGTTTTAAAATGGAATGGAACTTTGTGGAGTATTTTTGGAACTGGACTTAGCAATAATAATGTAAATACATTAAAGCTAAATACAAATGACAGCTTGTATGCAGGTACAGATGCAGGTGTAAGTGTAGTGAGTAATGCTGGTACAGCATGGAGCAATGTAAGCATAGGCTTGCCCGCAAGCAAACCTGTAAGAATAATTACTATTGATGCAACAGGGAAAATATATGCGGGCCTTGGTTTTTATCATTATCAATTGGGCAATATGGCCGGCGATATTTTTACAAGTGCAAATAATGGAACGAGTTGGCAAAATGCTAATGCAGGTTATGTTGGAGGCGTTATTTATGCATTACTTGCACATTCATCTGGTAATATATTTGCAGGCTCTGCAGGTATTTGGAAATCTGCAAATAGTGGTGGACTATGGGCTTATGCTATGACAGGTGTAAAACTTGCCAACCAAACAATGAAAATGGTGAAGAGTAGTAGTGGCGATATTTTTGTGCTTTGCAAAAATAATCCATTGGGT
>JANNVW010000002.1:0-2983 GCA_031408295.1 Ferruginibacter sp. | reverse complement strand
TGACCCCTCTAAAACAGATTTTATAATTTCCTAGTTTAGGCCTAAAAATTGCACAAAGAGCTTGTTGTTTTCGATGAATAAAAGTAGCACTAAATTTTTATCCAGTTGTTTTTAAATAATTGTTTCTAATTTTAATTTTCTCAATGATTCTCCTATTAGCTCTACTCGTACAGATTTGTGAACTAGTCTATCAAGTATTGCATCAGCAACGGTTTGCTCACCAATTACATCGTACCAATTTTTTACTGGTACTTGTGATGCAATGATAGTAGAACGTTTGCCATGTCTGTCTTCTACAATATCCATGAGCAAAGCCCTGCCGCTGGCATCAAAGGATTGGATACCAAAATCATCTAATATAAGCAGGTCTTGTTTTTCTATTCTGGCTAGTTCTCTTATATGTGAACCATCTGCTTTAGCCATTTTTAAAAGGGATAAAAGTTTTGCGGTACTGGCGTAGAATACTTTGTATCCAAGTAAACAAGCTTGATAACCGATGGCAGAAGCTATATAACTTTTACCTGTTCCTGTACTACCAGTTACAAAAACATCCTGTCCAGCTTTGATAAAGTCACAAGCAGTAAGACGGTTAATTTGGTTTTTATCCAAGCCTCTGTCAGGGTTATAATCTAAGCCGGCAATATCTGCTACATAACGGAACTTGGCTGTTTTAATATTCCTTTGTACGCTTCGATGCTTACGGTCATCCCATTCGCTTTGTACTAAATACTCGGTCATTTCATCGTTAGTAAAAGCTGTTGGCGGTAGCACTTCTACAAAAGCTTTAAATGCTGTTTGCATTCCATACAAACGCATTTGTTTCATTTTTTCTACTGTTTCGTTGTTCATTTTATGGTTGTTTTTAGTTGATAAAATATTTCACATAATTTAATTACCTATTATTCGTAATAATCTTGTCCACGGATATTTCCATGTAATGGCATGGAAGGATTTGTTGGCTCGTCATCTTCAAAAGCAATGTTATCAGCCTTGGAACGCAAGATTTGATCGATGATGCCATAATTGTAAAGACCATAACCATCCGCTCTTCTACAGGCATTGATTAATCTTTGCTTACCTACACGTTTAGCAAGATTTAAAACACCTGAACAAGATTTGTAGCTTTGTTCGGGATACATCTCTCTTGATAATATTTTAGAGATATAATTGGCTACAACTTCATCTATGGCTGTTGCCATCTCTATAAATTTTTGTGGATTCCATTCCGATAAATATTTATGCTGGGAAGCTAAGTGGTCTTGAACCGTAATATATTTATGCCCTTTGCCACAGAACCGATCATGTACCGCTACTATTTCTATATCATCATAAACAGATAATTTTTTTGTGCTGTATTTTATTTTTAAGCGTTTGCCTATCAGCTTAAATGGAACGCTATAATAGCGCTTATCTACACTAAGCAATACATGCCCATATTTGTTTACAGTAGATAACTGTACACTCATTAATTCAAAGGGGTACGGGTTTAATGGTTGTAAGGTTTGTTTTTCAAGTTCTTCAAACTGTTGTAGTCTGCTATATTTTTGTCCAGTAAGAAGGCTGCTATTATGCACTTGCAAATGCTGTAGAATAGCAATGTTCAGATCATCTAAGCTGTGATAAATCTTTGCGTCTATTTTAGAAAAAATAGTGGTGTAAATAATTTTTACAGCTCCTTCTACAAGGGCTTTATCCTTCGGCTTATAGGTTCGTGTTGGAAAACCGAAGGTGTGGTAATGCTCTGCAAAGGCTGCAAAATTATCGTTAAGCTGTGCTTCATATTTACTGGCTTTGCTTACTGCCGATTTTAAATTATCGGGTACAATAGCCTGCGGAACACCACCGTAAAAATGTAATGCTTGCTCACATCCCATTATAAAATCTTCTTTCCTTTGTGAAGCCATCGCCATTACAAAAGTGAGTTGGCTGCATCCTAATATGGCTACAAATACTTCTACATCTGTTATCTCGCCGCTCAACTTATCTACTACCTGCAATTTTTTACCTGTATAATCTACAAACATTTTATCGCCTGCCTTATGTTCCATCCGCATGGAACCTTTTACCTGATGGGTAAACGCATTTAACTTTTCTCTAAATGCAGAACTTTTATATCCATCAGGGCATGCTGCAATATATTTCTCATACACCATCTGCTTAGTTACACCTCGTTTCTTGAGCATACTAACTAAGGATGGAAGCAAAGCTTCTAAATCTGTTACACGTTTCTCTGGAACAGCAATGGACTGCTTTACTAAAAAGGCTTTGGACATCTGAGCATCACTCATTTTATCCAGTTCTTCTAATGTTATTTTTAATTGAACGTAGCGATATAAATATTTTTTAACTGTATTACGTGCCACTCCTGTAGACTGGCTAATATATTTTGTTCCTCTACCTTTTGCGTATAAGCGTAGTACCTGGCGTATTGTAAACATCTCAATGGTTTTGTTGGACATGGTGTGATGAACTTATTGATGAATCAATAACCTCAAACTTTTAATCAACAAAAACAACTTAACTTCAATACAATATTTTAGGGGTCAATTTGCCCCGGCGGAGGGGGTCAATATGGTCTGGCGAAAAGGGGTCAGTTTAAGCCGGAATTAGGGGGTCAATTTGAGTGGAATTTCCAGCATATTACCTCCTTTCTAATATTGTCTAAAATGGTTAATAGTTCGATTTTACGCAAAACAATATCATCACATTTGTAACGTTGTAATACGCCATTTTTAAAATAGTTTATGAGTTCTTTGTCAGTTCTTTCTGTAAAGTCTTCTTTTAGTTTGTCGGCTTTGTAATAGTTTGCAAAAATGTTTTCTACCAACGTTTTTTCAGCTTCTTGGCTTTCTATTTTGGTTTGCCAATTTTGCACATCGGCTGTTAGTTTTTCTATTTTCTTTTTGAGTGTGTCGTTTTCTTTTTCGGCAAATTTTGTTTCTGCTGTTGTTAATTCTGTTTGGTTTTCAGTTTGCAATTCGGT
>JANNVW010000001.1:0-10938 GCA_031408295.1 Ferruginibacter sp. | reverse complement strand
CAATGCACTTGTATAAGTTACCGAATTTTCATTGCTTGGATGCCAATGCAATACTATATCTACACCATTAAATAATCCTTCTCTTACCATATATACTTTTCCGCTACCGCCTTCTTCTGCAGGGCAACCAAATACTTTTATCGTGCCTTTTATTTTGCCTGTTTCTAATAGTTTTTTTACAGCAACACCAGCCGCTACCGAGCCAGTACCAAATAAATGGTGCCCACAAGCATGAGCACTTGTTTTATTGGCAATAGCTGTTTTGGTGGGAGAATTATCTTGCGATAAACCTGGCAATGCATCGTACTCTGCTAGTATGGCAATAACGGGTGAGCCGCTACCATATGTGGCTACAAATGCAGTAGGCATGTCTGCTACACCTGCTTGTATAGCAAAGCCATTTTCTTTTAATGTAGTTTGTAACAATGCCGAACTTTTATTTTCTTTATACCCCAGCTCTGCATAATCCCAAATACTTAGTGCAATTTTTTTATACCCATCATATCCTGCTTGTATAGTTGTTGCCGATTCGGTTTTTAAAACATCGGTTACTTTGGTGGATGTATTTTTTTGTGCAATAGCATTACAGCAGATTAGAATTGGTAAAATGGAGAAGATATTTTTTTTCATGATTTTTTATTGATGTGAGAATAAAAATTAGATTTTATAAATGACTTATCCCGCAATTTTCTTTTTTACTTTATCTTGTATAAATTTTTTTGCATTCAAATTACTCACTACTTTCTTTCCCGTTTTTGCTTCTATTGCTTTTCTTGTATCACCTGCAATAGTGCCACCTTGTTTTGCTATAATTTTATTTTCTTCCAAATTTTTCGGGTTCTTTTCTCTTGATATCTCTGTTGTAGTAGCTTCTGCCAACATATTCAATACCAATTCAAGATTAGTCATATTGTCTCTAAGATTTTCCTTTTTTAAATCTTTATGTTCTTTGTATTGCTTCACCGTTTTGCCACTCCATGCCTGAGTTATTATATCAGTCAAAGTTGCAAATTCTTGTCCATGTTTTACGCCTCTATTTTCCCATTCATCTGTCAAGTCTTTTCTTACTTCAATACTTTTCAAACGTTGGTTTGTCCATGCTTTGCTATAGCCAAGCTTCATATAATTTTCCATGGCACGGTCTATACTTTTCTCAGGGTCTTGGCTTTCTTCTACTCTTTCGTAGCCCACTTTTGCTAGCCATTGTTTAAATGGCTCTGCCTTTGGCGATGGTATAGATTGTATTAGGCGAAATAGTTGTTCCGTATCGGCTACATCAGTTACACGCAATTTACCGTCTTCAGCAATCATTTTCAACTGTCCCAATTTATGGGACAGTTCACTTCCTTCTTGATCTAACTTGGTTTTTAAGGCACTCCAATATTTACGTGGTCTAGGGCTATCCGTTAATACTTCAATAATATCTACAATAGAAAAATACCATTTTTCTACTTCTGCATCCCATTGGCTGCGTATTTTTTTACTTTCAAAAAGCCGAATATCGTTCATTGATTATATGATTTTTTTACAAAATTATTTTGTACTAAAGATGCCAATTTTATTTATGCTATTACTAAAAATTATAGTATAAATTATAGGTTTATAAATACATCAACCTGTATTTTTCTTCATAACTTTATTGAATAAAATAAACCTTCTTTATTTTATTATTTTCTATATGATAAATTGCTACCGCTTCTATTATACCTTTCCCAAACTGAACCCGCTCTTTGTCTATTACAATATTTCCTTGTACAATTCTTCCTAATAATTCGCAATGCAAATTGAGCGTATTTTCAAACATTTTAGCATAACCTTTACGCATTTCATCTTTGCCTTTACTTTGTAATTTATCAGGGAAAGTATAAATTTCCACATCGTCTGCATAGGGTTCTAAAAAGGCTTCAATATTTCTACAGTTGTAAGCATTTAATTGTCGTTGTGCCAATGCTGTGGGTGTTTCTTTTATCAATTCATTGGGATTAAAAACTACGCCACGATTAATAACCCGATTTATTTTGGTGATGTTATCAAGATTTTCAACAGGGTTATTATCCAATAAAATAAGGTTGGCTTTTTTACCAATACCAATTGTACCAAACTCATTTTCTTTACCCAGAATTTTTGCACCGTTAATGGTAGATGCCTGTATGATTTGCCAATTGCTCATCCCAGCTTTTTGCATGGCTTTTAGTTCAGCCAAAAAAGACGAAGCATGCAAAGTGCCTATGTTTCCTGCATCGGTACCTGTTGCAATTAGCACCCCTGCATCAGATAATTTTTTAAGATTTTCTAATGTAATGGCATTTGTTTTATTTCCGTTTGCAACCATTGCTTCAGCATTAAATTGCTTTTTATATATTTTTATAAGCAATGTATCTGGTAAATGTTTTAAGTCTAAAAGCGAACCCAATTGATGTGGGTCAGCTTTCAACAATTCATAATTGCTAAAATTATTTTTCTGGCCAAAAGTATTTGCATAGCCATCGTGAACGACCAAAGTTGGGCAAAGAATGGTTTTATTTTTTTTGAGCAATTGTATAAAATCATCTTTTACAATTTCATCATCCACACTATGTACTAAAAAATCACAACCATTTTCTACCGCCAATTGTGCCGTAATTCTTTGCGTAGCGTGTATGGCTACTTTTAAATTATTTTTATGCGCCTCATCAATAATGGCTTTTATAATAGGCAAATTTTTTCTTGCACTTGCTTCAATGCCTAAACCATCTGCACCAGCTATGTACCAAATTTTTATAAAATCAGGATGGTAAGGCAATTGTTGCTGTATCATTTTTATACCATCTTCAATCGTTTTTACCAAACTAAATGGCTCATCATCTTTTAAATTTTCAAATGCTTTTGGTTCGTATGTAGTCAATAGCGGCCCTGTCATATAAATGGATGGTGCATAATTTACATTTTTAAATAATTCTCTTTGCTTTAAAAAATTATTGGTTGCGCCTACATCTATTACATTGGTAATGCCGTTTTGCAAATACCTTCTCAATTTGTCTTCCATGGTTTGATGAGCCAATTCAATTTCTTTATTGTATGGCATTTTATTTCTCAAATCAATGGCATCGGGGCGTGCATACAAACCGCCATTTTGAAAAAAATGAATATGTGCGTCGGTCATTCCTGGTAAAAGATATTTTCCTGTACCATCCACTAAAGTTGCATTTGCAGGTATTTTTATTTTACTGCTTGGTTGAATATTTGTAATCAAATCGTTTGCAATTACCACCGTTTGATTGGGAATTAATTTTTGCTTTTCTACATCGGCAATGGTTACATTGGTGATGTAGGTTTGTGCAATGATGGCATTGCAAAAAATGAGTAATAGTAAGGTAATGGTTAGTGTTTTGTTCATACTAGTTGTTTTTAATATCGTTTTCATAAAGGTAGTGTAGTTGAGTTTTACAAATAACTCAACCACTGTTTTTCTTTGAGCCCACTCCATGGTTCGTGTCTCATGAACCATAATCTGCATTCGTGTGACACGAACGCAGGCGTGGGGTAAGATGGTTGAAGTGTTACAAATAACTCAACCAGTATTTTTCTTTGAGCCTCACTTCAAATACTTATCCAGCCAATCCAAAATATACCTATTCATTTCTTTGGTTCTAATTGGGTCAGTTGGTATATGTCCGGCAATAGGAAAAACAATAAATTTAGATTCCACATTATTGTCTTGCAACGCTCTAAAATAAGTGTAAGACTCAGAAATAGGCACTCTTTCATCGCCAATGTCTGATAAAATAAGTGTGGGTGTTTTTACATTTTCAGCATAAGTAATGGGAGAATTTTTTATCCAGTTTTCTTTTACTTTTTTATTTGTAAATGGCGACTTGCCTTTTCCATACTCAAATCGATACATACTACCTAAGTCACTTTGGGTATATTGAGCCAACCAATCAGTAACTGCTGCACCTGCTACAGCACATTTCCATCCGGTGTAGTTTCCAATTAGCCATGTAGTCATAAAGCCACCATAGCTCCAACCAGTAACAGCAATTTTAGAGCTGTCTATATAATTACGCTTTTTAAGTTCTGCCAAACCACTCATTACATCTCTACCTGGTCCTTGTCCAGCATCTCCATTAATGGATTCCGAAAAACGGTAGCCCATATTATCGCTGCCACGGTAGTTGGGCTGAAAAACAATATATCCATGAGCAGCTTTTAATTGTGCTGATGAATTGAACAACTCTTTTGATGTAGACCTTGGTCCGCCATGTGGTTCCACCACCAATGGATATTTTTTAGTTGGGTTAAAGTCGGGTGGAAATGTAAGAATGCCATTGGGTGTAAACTCATCGGATTTCCAGCTAAAGGTTTCCACTTTGCCAAATCGGACAGACTTCATTTCTTGATGAAAATTGGTTAGTTGTTTTGGTGCCGATTCCGGATTGGCCATAAAGTAAAGCTCCTGTGGAGATTGAGGCGTACTTGCAATTACAGCGATGGCATTATTTTTTCCTACATTAAAATTGTACCAATAGGCTCCTGAGATACATAAGTTGTTTAGGTTTAATTTTTTTGCAGTCCCATTTAGTGGCTGCATCCACAATGAAACAGTATTGAAATCATTTGCCGCTACAAAAAGAGCTTTACTGTCCCTACTCCATTCTGCCCGAAAGAAACAGCGGTCAATTTTACTAGTCAGATTAATTCCATTACCAGCATTAGGTGATGTAAGAAAAACATCATAGCCATAGCCGACATTTTCTAAATTGCGCTGATAGGCAATGGACTTTCCATCGGGAGAAAATGCAGGCTGCCTCTCTCTATGCATTGCATCAGGTGGTATTTGGGTGGTAGTGATTCTATTAATTTTTCCGGTGGCTACCTCAACCGTTTTAATCGTAAAAACAAGTTCACCTGAGTAGGCCGATTCATTACTTTGAAGCACAATATTTTTTCCATCAGGAGACCATGAAAAGGAATTAGAAACTGCAGCAGGAACTGTCCAATTGCCGGCCGTAAGCCCCTTGGCTTCACCACTATCGGTTGCTATAAGCCAGAGATGAGATGGATTTGGCCTGGCATTCATAAACATACTATTGTATTTTATTTCAAAGCCATCATACCCTTTATCTATCTGTTTCTTATTTGTTACTTCGTCTTGCTGCACAAAAGCAAACACAGTGCCATCAGGGCTCCATTCAAATTGCGTTACACCCATAGAAGAATTAGTAATTTTCTTTGCTTCTCCACCATTCATCGATAATAAAAATAGTTGTGCCTTCATGTTTGCATCGGCAGCTATGAACGCAATAGCATTACCAGATGGCGACCATCTTGGATAACTAACCAATGTCCTTTCATAAGTTAACTGATGGACAGCTCCACTCACCACATCTACTTTATAAATAAAAGATTTGTTTTTATTGGTTGTTGTATCAGGTTTAGATACCACTACTAAAACTGATTTACCATCAGGCGATATTTGTGGGTCGGTTAGTGTATAGATTTTATCCATGTCTGCTAACTCAAATTTCTTTTGTGCCAAAAGCTGAAAAGAAAATAGATTTATCAGTGCGATAAATACGAGGATTGTTTTTTTATTTTTCATTTTAAAAATTTGTTTTGCGATAAAAAATTAAAGGAAATACTGAGTGGGGTTTGCAGTTTTATCTATTATACCTATTTCAACTTTTCAAACACAATATTTCTTGCCCTTGAAACGCTAACATTCATTAGTGCTATTTTGTCCTTTTTAAAATATAAATTGCCGCTAACTCTAAATACATTAAAATTAAATCCGTCTTTATAGGTTGGGTTTAATTCAATATCCAAATTTGGTTTTACATTCATCATCAATTTTCCATCTTTGAGATAAACTGTAAGGGTAGAATTCGTTTCTGTTGAAAAGTATTTCCCAGCATATTTTTCTAAATATTCATTTGTAATAATAGATGCTTCTGCTTTGGAATAGTGAATGCTATCTCTATCTGGAATAATATATAGCATTCCTCTTGTGTCATTTATTTCGACTAATCTATCTGGTGTTGCCAATTTAAACTTTTTTTCAGATTGTGGTGTAAGCAAAACATTATTTAGCAATAGACGGTTATCTTTTACTTCAACCTAAGCTTCTAATCCGTCTCTGTCATTTTTGTACCAGCCTTCATAAGCTTTCATCACTTTTTCAGGAATAGCTATTTTTAGTTGACTTGTATTATTTTTTTGTACTTTTTTTTCAGGAATAAAAATATCTCTAATAGGATTAGTTAGATTATTTTTTGAAGTATCGAACTCGGAAGTATTGCATAAAAAAGCAATGGAAATATTTTTATCAGGGAACATTTCTAAAACGGCTCTGTACCCTGCTGTTGCCCCTTCATGTTGAATATGACGCTGCCCTCTAAATAATTGAATAAACAAACCTGCACCGTAATCACTCAATGTGCCATTGTTAAACTTTTCAACTTTGGTCTGTTTTGAAAGTAATGAAGATGTACCGAGTTTTCCCGACAGATAAAAATCATTCCATTTTAATAAGTCCTCGGTTGTTGTTAATAATCCACCATTACCGTAAGCATCCTCATTGGGCATAAATGTTTCGTAACCATCTTTTCTTAAACGGTAGGCAATTGCTCTGTCTTTTACAATTCTGTTATGGTTATCTCTCCATTCAGTACTTGTCATACCAGCAGGGGTAAATATGTTTTGTTTGGCAAACTCAGCCAAACTTTGTCCGCTCACTCTTTGTACTATAATAGAAAAAATATTGTAGTTTGAATTGCTGTAAATAAATTCTGCACCTGGTGTATTATTCAATTTTTTTTGAACCTTAATAATTTCCAAAGCATCCTCATTGGTATAGTTTTTTGTGGTTCTTTCCCAACCTGCTAGTGATGCAACAGAACTCCAATCTCTTAAACCGCTGGTATGGTGCATCATCTGTTCAAGTGTAATAACATAACCATAGTCTGGTAATTCGGGTATGTATTTTCTTACATCATCATTTAAGGATAACTTACCTTGTTGCTCTAACAATAGTATTGCAGCGGCTGTGAACTGTTTTGAAACAGAGCCAGCTTCAATTTTTGATGTTATTGTTAAAGGAACATTATGTTCAAGGTCTGCCATGCCATAAGCCTTTGAAAAAATGATTTCTCCATTTCTTTTTATGGACAACTGACAACCTGGGTTTTGAGGTAAATAAATGCTCATTGCTTTGTCAATGAGTGTCAGCGTGTCTTGCAGTGTTTGCGAAAAGCAAGATGTTGATAGTAATAGTAAAAGGTAAATCAATAGTTTGTTTTTCATTTTAAAATTTGTTTTATTGATTAAAAAATTGAGAAAATACTTAGGGGGTAAAACTATTTTTCACAAATAACTTAACCACCATTTTTCTTTATGCGATTGTTTATACCTGTCGAACTTTTTGCAAATTGGGTAGAGTAATAAAATAACGGCAACCCATACAATATAAACCGTTATCAAATTATAGCCATAACCTTTTAGAGCTTCAACGCTTGTAACGAATTTGGGTAAGATCATAGCCCACGCCTTGGTTCGTGTCTCACGAACCACACCTTGCATTCGTGAGACACGAACGCAGGCTGAGGTAAATCTGGATTTTTTAATCTTTCATCGTCTAACACAAAGCCTTTTACAATATATTCTCGCAATCTTTGAGTAGCCCAAATTCTGAAATTGGTCGCTACTTTCGATTTTATTCGATAACCAACTGATATGATGGCATCGAGATTGTAGAATTCAATTTGCCTGCTCACTTCTCTGCTCGCTTCTAAACGAACTATTAAGAAATCCTTAATAGTTGCTTTTGGGTCTAACTCACCCTCCTCAAAAATATTTTTCAAGTGCATATTTATATTTGGAACGGTTGTTTGAAATAGTTCTGCCATTAGCTTTTGGGTTAGCCAAACTGTTTCGTTTTCTAGACGCACATCTAGTTTTGTATCACCATTTTCAGTTTTGTAAATTACTATTTGGGAGTTTGACATATCTATTTTATTTGAAATGGGTTACTTGATAATCACAAAAAAATATAGTACTCATAAAACTAATATTATTTTTTTGATTATATTTTTAATATGCCAAAATATTCTTTGGGGATTATTATTATAATTCGATTTTTACTTAATTTTCACAAATAACTCAACCACCATTTTTCTTTGTGAGATTGTTTATAGGCATCAAATTTTTTGCATAAAGGATAAAGCATCGCAATAACCAAAATCCAAATCAGGTAAACGACGAAAAGATTAAAACCAAAACCTTTTAAGGCTTCTACTCTCCAAGGCAATGCAGGCAAAATCATTTGTTGCCAGCCAAAACCTGCAAATTCGGCAACTATCAAAGCTAAAAAATGAATGAGATAAATGTGAATGATGTAAAAGAAAAAAGGAACTCTTCCAAACACACAAAAGAAGTTGACAGCTTTAGCTTTCAGTTTTTCGGAATTGGCTAAAAACAGGAGTGCCCCGCCCAATGTTACCAATAAAAAGAAAAGCGATGGTGGGTATTTGCTTAAATTGAAAAATGAAAATAGGGTTTGGGTTAAATTGCCATAATCTTTCCAAGGCAATACGTTGCCATAAATATTAATACTTCTCAGAATTATAAAAAATATAATGGCAGCTATGCCAATACTGTTAAAAAGCTTCTTTCGTTTTGATGGTTCATAAGTATTTCTGTAAAATGAACCAAAGTAATAGCCCAATGACATTACCGCCACCCACGGTATGATAGCATAACCGACTCTAAACTCGTGGTCCAGTGTTGTCAAAAACACTTTACGTTCATGAAGAAATGTCCATAAAATGTTATCGAAGTGAATAGTATCCAACAAATTATGCCCAAAAATTAATACGCAACTAAAAATTAATATCGCTTTTCTAGGAAGGTGTATCAGCCCTGCCAACAAAATCATGCTGATACCCAATGACCAAATTACCTGAAAACTTATTGAATGGAAGGTAATATCAAAATGCCAGCCAAAATTCATAATAACCAATTCTACAAAAACCAGCCAAAGTCCACGTTTGAGTAGAAAGCTGGATAATTCCGCTGCTGTCTTTTTTCTACCAATGATAAAGGCAGAAACCCCTGCCAAAAAACTAAATGCAGGGGCACAAAAGTTGGTAATAAACCGTGTAAAAAAAAGGGGAATGGTAGTAAGTGCAGGGTCAGTTGCATCAAAGAAATAAGATGAATAATGAAAATAATCTCTTACATGGTCAATTGCCATGATGACAATTACCAAGCCTTTTAACAGGTCAAGCGATTCAATTCTGGGTTTTGTGATTGTTGTCATTATGTTGTTTCTTTAAGAAGTGATTTTATTTTTTTACAAATAACTCAGCCACCATTTTTCTGGATGGGTCGTTTTGTATTTATCATACCATTTACACAATGGAAATAAAGCTATTATTACCGCAATCCATATCAAATAAACAGAGGGCAATGATAATCCATCGGCAGGCACAACGTATTTCTGAGGTACCGTTTGTAGCAATTCATCTGCCATTTTTTGATTGTGCCCATTGGCAAGAAAATACAATAAGACCAAGCTATGCAGCACAAACCAATGAATGAGATAGTAAAAAAATGCCACCCGCCCGAATGTTCTGAAAAAGGCAGCAAAGCCATTTTTTATTTTTTCTAAAAAGGCCAAAGCCAAAATCGCCATACCGATTGTGAGTGACATATACAGTAGAGAGGGTGGATATTTATTGATTTTTAGAAATGACAACATTGTTTTAATTGCAGTATCCTGCTGTGTCCATGGGAATGGGTCTCCGTATAAATTACTGGCTCTCAAAACTATAAAGAATGCCAACATTCCCAAGCCAATTTTTATAAAAAGGTTTTTGCGTTGGCTTTGTATGTATTTATTGGTGAAAAACATACCAAAACAATAGCCCAAAAGCATAAGCCCCAACCAAGGTAAAAATGGATACATAAGCACAAGTGTATGACCTTCTGAAATGGGATACATGGCAGAAAAACTTCCATGATGCGATATATCCCACCAAAAGCCTCCTTTGAAATCGGGTGCTGCCTCTAAAATATCCAATAAATTATGCCCCAACACGATGACTAAGCCAATTATCAAGATAAAACGGTAAGAAGTTTTTAGCAAAAATGCCATAATAATCATGCTAATACCTATTGCCCAAATTACTTGTAAGACAATCAACTGAAAGTATATATCAAATGCAATTGCAAAAGTAACAAATGTAACTTCCATAAAAATTAGCCATAATCCTCTTATTATTAAGAACTTAAATAATTCATTGGAAGTTTTTCTTTGGCTCTGCAAAAAAATGGAAGTCCCCGACAAAAACACGAAAATTGGTGCACAAAAGTGCGTAATCAATCGCGTAAAAAACAATGCTGGTGTAGTGGTTTGTAGATTCAGGGGGTCGTCTGTCCAAGCTGTAACATGAAAAAAATCTCTGGTATGGTCAAGCGCCATAATGACCATAACGATACCTCGTAAGATATCAATGGATTCTATTCTGGGTTTTGTAATTGTTTTCATTTTAAAATATATTTTTTGATAAAAAACAGAAAAAATATTGAGGGTGTGTCGTTTTTCCTCATTTCAACAAATTAATATTAGGCTTTATCTATTATTTTTCGTGAAAGTTTTAACACCATTGCTCTTGGTGAGAATCTTATGGAGTTAGCCAATAGATAATTCAGGATTCCGTGTATGGCAACGGTCTTGCCTTTTATCATGGAAGCATAACCATATTCGGCAACTTCTTTACCCGTTGGCAATTTTTTACCTTTAAAAAGTTGGCTTTCGTCCATTGCTGCCTCGGCTTTGAATCCAGTTTCAGTCGGACCCGGACAAAGAGCTGTTATTGAAATTCCTTTGTCGCTCACTTCATTGCTAACCGCTTCGGTAAAACTTAACACATACGCTTTTGTGGCAAAATATACTGCCAT